>CAWJUW010000015.1:0-311915 GCA_963846095.1 uncultured Acidobacteriaceae bacterium | reverse complement strand
AGCGTCTGGCAGGCGCGGTGACGATTCTCGCTCGGCACGGCAAGGTGGTTGAGTATCGCACCTACGGCCAGAAAGACATAGCCAGCAACCCTCGCGGATCACCAAAGACACAATCTACCGCGATTTCTTCGATGACCAAGCCGGTCACGGGTGTGGCGATGATGATTCTCTACGAGCAGGGCAAGTGGCTTCCCGTCTGATCCCATTTCGAAGTACATTCCAAAATTCACGCACCTCAAGGTAATCAGAAGGGCGTGGACGCGGACGGCGAAAAGCGCTTCTCGTCGATCCCGACCACGCGCCCACCATGCGCGAACTGCTGACGCATACCGCGGGGTTCAGCTACGGCAGCGGCAAGACCCCTGCCGATGCGATGTACCGCGACCTGAAGGTGATGCAGTCACAAAGAACCTTCAGGAGATGATCGACAAGCTCGCGCAAATTCCGCTGCTCTATCAGCCGGGCCAGGGCTGGCTCTACAGCAGCTCCATGGATATTCAGGGGTACATCGTCGAGAAGCTCTCAGGCAAGTCGTTGCCGGCGTTCATGCGCGAACACGTCTGAGCCGCTGGGCATGCGCGATGCGGGATTCTATGTTCCCGAGGAGAAGCGGCAACGTTTTGCAACACTCTACAATGTCAATCCGCAGGGCGAACTGGTTGCAGGCGAGCCGGGCGACTACGCGACCGAGCCGACGATGGCGTCCGGCGGCGGGGGCATGGTGTCGACGGCGGAAGACTACTTCCGCTTCGCCTCGATGCTTGCGAATGACGGGGAGCTGGACGGCAAACGTGTGCTAGCGCCATCGACGGTGAAGTTGATGACGTCAGAACACGTGCCCGATGCCCTGTTGACGGGCGAGTTCGGCATTGGCATGTCGGTGATTCGCCCAGGATTTGCGTGGGGCTACGACTGCGCGGTGATCTTCGACCCGGTGAAAGCGAACCTCTCAGATGGCGCGGGTACGTTCTTCTGGGATGGCGCGGCGGGAACGTGGTTCTTCGTCGATCCGACGAACTACATTGTCTTCGTTTCCATGATTCAGCGGAGAGGCGGAAGCGACAACCATGCGCTCGAGTATCGGGCCCACGCAGTGGTTGATCAGGCGCTCGTCGATTCCCTCGAAATAACCAACCTACGACGAGCGCATTGAGGATCGTGCTTTCCCACCCATGAATCGAAAAGACGATTCATGGATAGAGCACTACATCGAACAGCCGCGGGTGGCTATTTCAAGAAGCCCATCGCCACCGCGGTCATCGCCGTCACTCCCGTCGGGATGGCCGGCGCGTACACCGGCGAGAAAGCGCGGAGTGCGGGCTGGGCAGCGGCACGCCCGTCTTGCGGCTCTCTGCAGCTTCTCCGGGTCCGCCGCGCCCAGCCAATACATGACGCCCGGAATCTTCCCGTCTAACGTGAAGTAGCCCACATCTTCGCTGGCCATGATCGCCCGCGCATCCAGCACCCGGTTCCCACCAAGCACGCCGTCGCTGCCGCGCGACCCTCTCCGCCAGCGCCGGATCGTTATACGTCGCCGGCGTGCCCTCGACGATCGTCACCGTCGGCATGCGGTCCTCGGGAATGCCATAGCCCTCCGCAAGCCCCTTGGCCTCGCGCTTGATGGCGGCGATCACCTGGTCCCGCACCTCGGGCGAATAGGCCCGCAGCGTCAGCCCCATCGTGACCTCGTCGGGAATGATGTTGTTCTTCGTTCCGCCGTGAATCATGCCGACCGTCAGCACCGCCGGCTCCTGCGGATCGATCTGCCGGCTCACGATGGTCTGCGCCGTCATCACAAACTCCGCCGCCAGCACGATCGGATCCTTGCCAGCCTGCGGTGCCGACCCATGCCCGCCGATGCCGCGCACCGTCACATTGATCGAGGTCGCGCTGGCCGCCAGCGGACCGCCCTTGACCCCAATCGTGCCCGCCGCCATATCGTTCGAGTCGTGTTCCGAAAGGACAAAATCCGGCTTGCCGAACCTCTCATAGAGATGATCCGCCAGCATCGCCTTGGCGCCACCGATCGTCTCCTCCGCCGGCTGCCCGATGATGATCAGAGTCCCGTGCCATTGGGCCTTGCGATCCACAACTCCTTCGCCACGCCCAGCATCACCGTCATGTGCAGGTCGTGTCCGCAGGCATGCATCACGCTGATCGTCTGCCCCTGGGCATTGGTCGTCTTCACGTGGCTGGCATAGTCGAGGCCGGTCTTCTCTTCCACCGGCAGCGCGTCCAGCTCTGTACGCAGCAGAAGGCGCGGGCCGCGCCATTTTCGAGAACCGCGACCATGCCCTCGGCCTGCGTCCCGTCCTCATATTTGCCTACATGCGCCGTCACCGTGTACCCCAGCTTGCGCAGCTTCAGCAATATAAGTCGCCGTCTGCACCTCGTGGCCCGACAGCTCAGGATTTTCATGAAGGTGCTTGTACGGCTCGGTCAGCGCGGGGAGCTGCTTTGCCGCAGAGTCCGCCAGGTCGCCGGAGCTTCTGCGCAGCCAGGAGTGCAGAGAAGCGCCAGGACGGAAGGAAGGCAAAGGTCCGGAGCAGCAAGGGAATCTCCAATGAAAAATGAAGGTAAATCTACGCGCCAGCCTACCACGCCAACTTGTGAAAACTCACAAGGAACTCGAACGCCTTGTTCGTATTGCATTCCCATAGAAGTTGGTGTATAGTCCTCCTATTGGTTGGCAATAGAAAGCGGAGACGAGACAATGGGCGACAAAACCGATGTCTGGCAGGGAACGCTGGCGCTGATGGTTCTGCGCACGCTCGAAACCATGGGCCCGCAGCACGGCTATGGCCTGGCCCGGCGCATTGAGCAAACCAGCGGCGACCTGCTGCAGCTCAACTACGGCACGCTCTATCCCGCGCTGCTCAAGCTGGAGCAGGAAGGCTACATCAGTCCGAGCTGGGGAATCTCGGAGAACAATCGCAAAGCCAAATTCTATGAGCTCACCAAGGCCGGCCATCGCCAGCTGAAAAGGCCGCCGCCGAGTGGGAACAGACCACCGCGATCCTCGCGCGCTTTCTCACCCCCGCAGAAGAGGCCTAAGGAGACGCCATGCGCATGTTGCGAGCCTTGCTGTTCGAATCGTCGGCCTCTTCCGCTCCACGTCGCACGACGCCGATTTCCCCGCCGAGCTCGAAAGCCACATCGCCCTTCATACCGACGCCGGCATCCGCGCCGGGCTCGACCCGGCGGAGGCGCGCCGCCAGGCTCTGATTCGCCTTGGCGGCGTGGAGCAAACGCGGCAGGCTCATCGCGAACGGCGCACACTGCCGTGGCTTGAATCGCTTTACCGCGATACGCCGTATGCGCTGCGCACGCTGCGCAAGCATCGCGGCGCTACGGCCATCGCGATTCTCTCCATCGGCCTCGGCATCGGCGCCAATGCGACCATCTTCTCCATGGTCAGCCGCTTTGTGCTGCGTCCCGCGCCGGTCGGCGATCCCACCACGCTGCTTGCGCTGCATACCTCCCAGGAAGGCGAGAGTGCTGCAACAACTTTCCCTATCCCATGTACGCCGATGTGCGCGATCAGGCGAAATCGTTCTCCGGCGTGGCCGCCTATCACGATCTGATTCCCGCCTCCATCGGCGGCAATGGCGAACCGGAACGCGTCTATGGCCAGGCGGTCACCAGCAACTTTTTTGCAGTGACGCAGCTTCCCATGGTGCTTGGCCGCGGCTTCATCGCTGGACAGGAAATGCCCAGGAGGTCGTCCTCAGCGCGCGCCTCTGGCGCGCCGCTTCAATGCCGACCCCGCGATTGTCGGCAAACGATCTCCCTGTCGGGTCATGCCTACACGGTCGTTGGTGTCGTGACGCCGGCGTTTCACAGCATCGATCAGATCCTTGATGCACAATTCTGGGTGCCGCTCGGGACCATCGGCGAACTCCGGCGAACCCGCCAGACACGACAGGCCGCGACAACCATTGGCTCCAGGTTCTGCTCGGCTGAAGCCCGGCGTCACGCGCGAGCAGGCCGCGGCTGAACTCAAGGTCTCGCGCAGCTTCGCGCGAGCTATCCGAAGACCGACAAAGGGTGCGCTTCGTCTTCGAGCAGGCCGGCTCGCTGCCCCCCAGTGACCGCGACACCGTTCCTGATGTTTCTCACCGCGCTGTCGGTGGTGGTGCTGCTGGTGCTCTCCATCGCCGGCGCCAACGTGGCCAACCTGCTCTTCGCGCAGGCCGCCAGCCGGCAGCGGGATATGGCGGTTCGACTCGCCCTTGGTGCGACGCGGCCCGTCTGCGCCGGCAACTGCTGATCGAGAGTCTGCTCCTCGGTCTCGGTGGCGGAGTGTTCGGCGTGCTGCTGTCTCTCTGGTCGACGCACGCGCTTTCGATGCTCCATCTGCCCGCGCCCGTTCCCATCGATGTGACTCTGCGGGTCGACTGGCGCGTGCTCCTCTACTCGTTCGCGCTCAGCGCTGAGCGGCGTGCTGCTGGGCCTTGCCCCGCATGGGCTGCTTCGAGTCCGCGTCTTGCCAATGCGCTCAAGGGAGAAGATCGCTGTCGCGACGCGGTCGCCGCTTCACCCTGCGCAATGTCCTCGTCGTCGCGCAGATCGCCATGTCGGTCGTGCTTCTGTCCGTCACAGGCTTTTTCTTGCGCAGCCTGCAGAGCGCCGCCAATATCGACATCGGCTTTCCGTACGCAAATCTGCTGCTGATGTCCGTCGATCCGCGAATTCACGGCTATTCCGCTGAGCGCACTGTCGACTTCCTCACTCAATTGCAACAGCGCGTTGCCGGCCTTCCGGGCGTGCAATCCGCCGTCGCGACGGACGCTCCGCCTCTCAACGGCGGCAACCGCAGTGACGGATTCACAGTGTCGGAAACCCCGGCAACAAGAAATCGAATGAGCATCACCGAACTCTACATGGTCACGCCAGGCTACTTTGAAACCGTGGGCACGCCGCGCATCGCCGGCGCGGACTTCGGTGCAGAAACGGCAACCGGGCCCGAAGTGGCAATCGTCAATCAGGCGTTCGTGAATGGTCTCTTTGCCGGCGAGAACCCAATCGGCCAGCAAGTCACGGGCGGCGGCGTTACCTACCGAATCATCGGCGTCGCCGGCAACGTCAAGTCCCGCACTCTGGGTGAGAAGACGCGTCGCCGTGCTCTATCGCTCGCTGAAACAAAGCGTCGCCTGCGATCCGTCCTTCCTGGGCTACACGCTCATTGTGCGCACGCTCGGAGATCCCGCTGCGATCGCCGAATCGGTTCGACGCGAAGTGCATGCACTTGACCCGGCCATGGCCATCTACAACGAGGAGACGATGGAAGAACATGTGCGCACGGCGTTCTTTCTGCCCCGCGCTCGCCGCCACGCTGTTCGGCACTTTCGGCGCCATGGGCCTGGTGCTGGCTGCTGTTGGCCTGTATGGCGTGATGAGCTTCTCGGTCAGCCGCCGCGTGCGTGAGATCGGCATCCGCATGGCGCTGGGTGCGAAGCCCGGTTCCGTGGAGCGGCTGGTGCTGCGCCAGGGCCTGGTGCTCACATTGATTGCCATCGCATTGGGATGGCCGGCCGCATGGATGCTGGCGAAGATGGCTTCCAGCTTTCTCTACGGAATCCGGCCGCACGATGCCTTGACGTTTACCTCTCGTTCCACCCTTCCTTGCCCTGGTCGCATTGGCGGCGTGTTACTTCCCTGCGCGCCGCGCGGCTTCCGTCGAACCGATGCAGGCTTTGCGCACTGAATAAACTCGATCCGCGAAAGAGAGGTCATCATGCGTCAATTGAGAGCATTTGCTAACCGTCTTGGCAATCTTGTGCGGCGTAATCGAGCGGAAGCGGATTTCGGCGCAGAGTTGGAGAGCCACATCGCGCTGGATACAGACGCAGGCATTCGTACCGGGCTCGATCCCGCAGAAGCCCGGCGCCAGGCGCTGATTCGCCTTGGCGGTGCGGAACAAGCAAGGCAGGCGCATCGCGATCGCCGCACGCTGCCCTGGGTTGAAGATCTGATCCACGACCTCCGTTATGGACTGCGCATGATGGCGCGCAATCCTTCGTTCACGGCGGTCGCGGTGCTCACCATGGCCATCGGCATCGGGGCCACCGCTACCGCTTTCACCTGGATTAACGGGGTTCTGCTGCGGCCCCTGGGCGGCGTCACCGATCCCAGCCGTCTTGTCGTTCTTGAAACCGTAACGCCGAACGGCGAGCTGGTGCCGAACTCCTATCCGGACTTCATTGACTTCCGCGACCGCCTCAAACTTCTCGACGGCATCGCGGTCACACGCCCCACGGCTCTCAGCGTCGGCAGAGACGATCACGCCGATCGCGTATGGGGCGAGCTCGTCAGCGGCAATTTCTTCCAGGTGCTCGGGGTTGCACCCGAGGTTGGCCGGCTCTTTCTGCCCTGCAGAATTTGCCGATGCTCCGGGAAAGTTTCCCATCGTCGTCCTCAGCGATCGTTACTGGCGCGCCCACTTTCATGCCGATCCATCGATCGTCGGCAGAACGATTCCGATCAACCAGCATGAACTCACGGTGGTGGGCGTAGCCTCGCCGGCGTTCCATGGTTCGCTTCCTGTGACCGCATTCGATCTTTGGATTCCCTACATGGAGCAGCCGGCGCTCAACAGCGTGCAGGAGTGGATGCTGCGCGATCGTCACAACCGCAACATGCTCGGCATCGCGCGCCTGAAGCAGGGCATCCCCATTGATCGCGCGCGTGGGGAGCTCAAATCGCTTGCCGACTCCATGGCCATTGCCAATTCGAATGTGAGCGAAGGCATGAGCGCGACGCTGCTTCCTTTATCGGAATCGCCGCATGGGCCGCAGGGCCTGCTTGCCGGGCCATTGCGCATTCTTATGGGCGTTTGCGTTCTGGTACTGCTCATTGTTTGCGCGAACGTCGCTAATCTGCTGCTTGCCCGCGCCACGGTACGCGAAAAAGAATTTACCGCGCGCCTCGCGCTGGGCGCAGGCCGTTCGCGACTCGCACGCCAGGTGCTCGCTGAAAGCCTGTTACTTACTGGCTCCGGCGCACTGCTGGGCCTCGCGGTTACTCCGTGGATGAGCCACGCGTTGCGTATGCTCATGCCGCCGGGCCCCATGACGCAACTGGTCGCGATGGACACGCGCCCCGACTTCGCCGTGCTGGCCTTTACGGCGGGAATGTGCATCTTCGCTGCTGTCACTGCCGGGCTTGTTCCGGCCCTGCAGGTGGGCCGCCTGAATCTGAATGCGCGGCTCAACGCAGGCGGCCGTACCGGCATCGCGAGCCGCAGCCGCAATCGCCTGCGTTCCGTTCTCGTCGGCGCGGAGGTTGCTCTTGCGCTGGTCACGCTGGTCGGCGCAGGGCTCTTCGGTCGCGGCTTTCTCGAGACCATGCACATCGATCCTGGCTTCAGTCCCGATCACGTGCTGCTGAACCAGTTCTATCTGAATACCAACGGATATCCGCTCGCCCAGCGCAAGGAGTTTTGCCGCCGCCTTGCGGAGCGCATGCAGTCCGCGCCGGGCGTTACGGACGTGGCCTACTCCGACGGTGTGCCGCTCAACTTTGAGCCCAGTTGGTGGGAGGAGCTCAAGATCGAAGGCTACGCGCCGCGGCCCAACGAGAATATGAGCATCTTCCGGAACGTCATCTCTCCGGGCTACCTGCCGCTGATGCACATTCCCATTGTCGAGGGCCGCAACTTTACTGAGGCCGATAACGAAGACAAGACCTCACCCGCCGTCATGATCGTGAACGAGGCGTTTGTGCGCCGTTTCTTCCATGGGCGCAATCCCATTGGCGCGCGCATTCACGGCTGGGGAAGCTGGTTCCGCGTTGTGGGTGTGGCTAAAGATTCGAAGTATCACTACCTGGGCGAATCCACGCCTGCGTACTTCTATGTGCCTTTCCGCCAGATCTATCGCGAAGACATGAATCTCGCCTTCTATGTGCGCACGAAGGGCGAACCCGATAGCGTGCTCTCCACGTTGCGCGCGCAGGTGCACGAACTCGATCCGAACGTGACTGTCTTCGACGCCGCACCGCTGAAGGAATACATCGGCGCATCACTCTATCCGCAAAAGATGGCCGCGAGCCTGATGGGCGCGATGGGTTCGATTGCGTTGTTGCTCGCCGCTCTTGGCCTTTACAGCGTGATGGCGTACTCCGTGGCGCAACGCACGCAGGAGATTGGCGTGCGTATGGCGCTGGGCGCGCGCCCGGCGCATGTGCTCGGCATGGTCATCAAGCAGGGGCTTGCCCTCACAGCCGGCGGCCTTATCGTGGGCGCGGTCCTGGCCATCGCACTGGCGCGCGTCGTGGCGAGTGTTTCGTTCACGAATTCAGCCATGGGTTCGAGCGCCACACTGCTTGGCGGCGGTGCGAACCATCCGCTCATCTATATTGCTGCTGCGGCGTTTCTCTGCGTGATTGCAACGATCGCCTGCATGTTGCCGGCGCGCCGCGCGGCGGCCATCGATCCCATGCAGGCGCTGCGCATTGAATAGGCAAGAAATTCGAATCGAGGTCACGATGGGAAAGCTCCGAGCCTTCTTTCTGCGATTGGGCGGAATCGTCCGCACCCAGAGACAACGAGAAGACGAATTCGCGGCAGAGATCGAGAGTCACGTCGCGATCCATGTGGACGAGGGACTGCGCGCGGGCCTGAGCCCTGAAGAAGCGCGCAGGCAGGCGCTGATTCGCCTGGGCGGCGCGGAGCAGACGCGCCAGCAGCATCGCGAGCGCCGGACTTTGCCATGGGTTGAATGCCTGATTCAGGACACGCACTACGGGCTGCGCATGATGGGCAACAACGCCGGCTTTACCGCGGTCGCCGTGCTCACGCTGGCCATCGGCATCGGCGCCAGCACAGCGATCTTCAGCGCGGTGAAGCCAATCCTGATCGATGCGCTGCCTTATCCGCAGGCGAGCCGCCTCATGATGCTTTGGGAGGCGCGCAAAGAGGGCGCGCCGATGGCGGTGACCTTCGGCTCCTTTCACGGGCTTTCAGAGCGGAACCACTCGTTTGAAGCGCTCGCCGTCTACAAGGCGTGGCAGCCGGCGATTACTTCAACCAGCCAGGCAGATCATCCGGAGCGCATTCCGGGCCAGCGCGTGAGTGCCGATTTTTTTCGCGTCTTAGGTGTATCGCCGCAACTGGGACGTAACTTTCAGGCCTCCGACGATGTTTTTCGTGGACCCAATGTTGCAATGCTCAGCGACCGGCTTTGGCGCCGGCGATTTGGCGCAGATGCCGCCATTGTCGGCCAGCAAGTGCGTCTCGACGACACGCTCTTTACCGTCATCGGCGTCCTGCCGGCGGGATTCGAAAATGTGCTGAGTACCTCGGCGGAGATCTGGGCGCCGCTGCAATACAACCCCGCGCTGCCGTTCGACGGGCGCGAGTGGGGCCATCACCTGCGCATGATCGGCAGGCTCAAGGCAGCCGTGAGCGCACAACAAGGCGGCAATGACTTGAACATCATTCTGCACGCGCTCGCGCAGACCTATGTGAATGGCTACAACAACTCCGGCGGCCCTCCGGACTTCATCCTCGTGCATCCGCTGCAACGCGATCTGACGAAAGCCGTACGGCCCGCGTTGCTGGCTGTTCTGGGCGCAGTGTTGCTGGTGCTGCTGATTGCCTGCGTCAACGTGGCGAACCTGCTGCTGGCGCGCGGATCGCAGCGCAGCCCGGAGTTCGCGATGCGTTCGGCGCTGGGCGCGCCGAACGGGGCAGGCTGGCGCGTCAACTGCTTACCGAGAGCCTGCTGCTGTCGATGCTTGGCGGCGTGCTGGGTGTGTTTGTGGCAGAAGCCGGTGCGCGCGCACTGGTCTTGTTAAGCCCGCCCGGACTGCCGCGGCTGCATGCGATCTCCGTCGATCGTGGCGTCTTCGTGTTCGCATTCGTGCTCACAACGTTTATCGGCATCGCGGTGGGAATGGTGTCGAACTGGCAGGCTTCGCGCAGCGACCTGCACAGCGGCATTCGCCAAGGCTCGGGCCGCTCCACCAGCGGCCGGCAATGGACCCGCCGCACGCTGGTGGTGACGGAAGTCTCGCTGGCCGTGGTGCTGCTGGTGAGCGCGGGCCTGCTGTTGCGCAGCATGCAGCGCCTCTTCGCGGTCGACCCTGGCTTCGATCCATCGAACCTGATCACCATGCAGGTGCAGGAGTCAGGTCTTCGTTACCAGACCGACGCTGCGCGCATCCAGTTCTTCCGCCAGGTGCTCGACAACGTGCGCAACCTGCCCGGCGTCGTATCCGCGGGCCTCACGAGCCAACTGCCGCTGGGCGGTGGCGATCAGGATGTGTACGGCATTCAGTTTGAAAACGACAACAATCCGCTCGGCGATTCTGCGTATCGCTACGCCGTCCGGCCCGGATACCTTGAAGCCATGCGCATTCCTCTGCGTCGCGGACGCGTGCTGAACGAGCAGGACAGCGCAGGCGCGCCGGTTGCCGTGCTCATCTCGCAGTCGCTTGCCGACCGCAAGTTTGCGGGGAAGGACCCGATCGGCCAGCATGTACGGCTGGGGCCAGACGCCGGTCATGAGGATCGTCCGTGGGCAACCATCGTCGGCGTGGTTGGCAATGTCCGGCAGGAGTCGCTCGCGGTCGTGGACCAGGACGCGTTTTATGTCACGACCGAACAATGGGCCTGGAGTGACGCGGTGCAATCCGTCGTGGTGCGCACCCGCGACGGCATTGCCCCGGCGAGCCTCGCGCCCGCGATTCAGCAGGCCATTTGGTCGGTAGACAGAGACAGGCCTGTCGATCGGGTTGCCACCATGGATGCACTGGTTGCGGCGACGGAAGTACAGCGCCGCTTCGTGCTCATTCTCTTCGAAGCGTTCGGCGTGGTGGCGCTGGTGCTTGCCGCGATCGGCATCTACGGCATCCTCGCCGGCAGCGTGGCGGAGCGCACGCGCGAGATTGGCGTCCGTGCTGCACTGGGCGCGACGCGCGGCGACCTGCTGGCTCTAGTGCTGCGCCAGGGCATGACCATGACCGGCGATCGGGCTCGTCGTCGGGCTCACGGCCGCGTTGGCCGCGGGCCGCGCGCTCAGCACCATGCTCTTCGGCATCTCCTGGCTCGACCGCATCACCTATCTCGGCGCAACTCTGCTGTTGTTCGTTGTGGCGATGGTGGCGTGCCTCATCCCCGCACGCCGCGCGGCTTCTATCGATCCCATGGAAGCGCTGCGCAACGAATAGCGCTGAACCACGCGCGTTGATCGTGCGTATTCCTCTTTGGCCTCGGTGCCACTCGTTCGGCAAGTAAACTAGGCAAAGAGGGATCGCTTCGCCTGCATGAATGCCAGCTCAGATCATCTTTCGTTTTCGCATGCTCCTCATGGCGATTCTGATCGTTCTTGGCTTCTGGTCGCCATGGATCGAGCTGTGGGGTATCGGCAACCGCATGTCGCTGCTGGAGTGGCTCGGGCTGCACATCAGCCGCCTGGGCTTGCTCAGTTTCTCCAGCGCTACGGCGGTCGTGATCGTGTGCGGTGCTCTGGTGGCGGCTCTGGGCGCCCTTCTGCGCATCTGGGGATCTGCGTGGCTGGGTCACGGCATTGTGATCAACGCAAACATGCAGGCCGCGCAGCTCATGGCCGATGGGCCCTTTCCGCTACGTGCGCAATCCCCTCTATCTCGGAATGTTTTTGTGGGTAGCGGCAATGAGCCTGGTGATGCCCGCGTCGGGCGCGCTCTTCGTGCTCGTCACCGTGCCGATCCTGATTGCTCTTCTGATCGCGGGGGAAGAGAAGTTTCTCTCAGCAAGCATGGGTGAGCCTTACTGGCTCTATCTCGCTTCGGTTCCGCGCATCATTCCGCGATTACGTACTACGCTCGCTCGCCAGCGGCAATCAACCGCACTGGAAGCAGGCTGTGCTCTCGGAGATTCATCCTCTCGGCGTCTTCGTCACCATCGCATTTCTCTCCTGGACATATGACGAGAAGCTGATGTGGCGCGGGCTTCTTATCGGCTTCGGGCTCTCGCTTGTCGCGCGGGCATTGATGCCGGGAATGCGCTCCGAGGCGAAGACAGCGTAACAACCGCCGCGCACCGCATCAACCAGAAACACAAAAGGGAAGAGCACGAGGCCCTTCCCTTTTTGTGTCGCGCAGTCCGGGGAAAGATAGCTACTTCTTTGCGGGGGCGATGACGTCCTTCGCGGCCTTGGCCACGCGGAACTTCACAACGGTCTTCGCCTTGATCTTGATGGCGGCGCCGGTCTGCGGATTGCGGCCGATGCGGGCCTTCCGCTCTGCTTTCACGAGGCGGCCGATGCCGGGAATTACGAAGACGCCGTTCTTCTTGGTTTCCTTGATGGCGGTTTCCGCCAGCAGGTCAAGAAACGCAGCGCTCTGCTTGTTGGTCAATTCGAGCTTCTCGGCCAGGTGCCGCGTCAGAGCGGTCTTGGTCAATCCAGTTGCCATATTGGTTTTCTCCTTCTGAGCCAACCCTTGGGATGGCCATTGTTGCCTGGGCTTCCGTCGCTTGTGGCGTACCGCATGGAGGGAGTGCGACCGAGGCAACGCTTGCACGTTTCCCCTGTATTCATGCGGGTTCCCGAGAACCCTGTCGTTCGTTACAATGCGACTTTCCAGAGGGTAAAGTCAATGGAAAAAGGCCGATTTCCACAGGTTTTTAGCGATTTTCTTAGGTTTTTATGGTGATTTGGCCTGATTTTTACCGGTTTTACGCCTTTCCGGCTCTTGATACCGCGCCAAAATCAGGGGTTTGCAGCGGCGCGATCGCCGCATGAGACCGCCGCGTCAATGCAAGCCGAAAAGCACCTTTTTCCGCGGCGCCGCAGCGGCTTCGAGCGGCGTATTCAGTGCGTCCACGAGCGGCGCGAGCAGCTTGAAATGCTTGATGAGCACGGCGGCGAAGTTGGGCTCGAGCGCTGTGTCCGCAGGCAGCGTCGTGCTCAATCCCCACTGCTTGCACTTGATCAGATCGATGGCCGGATGCTCCGGCGGAAATCCCTTGGGTGGACGCGTGAGCGCTTCGCCTTCAAACTCCGCGAATGTCTTGCGGACAGCGGGCTTCGCAAGAATCTTGCGAAATTCGGCGTGATTCTCCAGCAGCCAGTGGCGGATCGCGGCCAGTTGTTCCTTCTCCGGCATGTAGGCGCCGGCGGCAATCACCACGCCTTTCGGGCTGACCTGGAAGTAGTAGCCCGCGCCCGAAGTCTTTCCCATGCCCATGTGCGACCACCACGCGGCCACGTGCGTTTTGTAGGGCAGCTTGTTGTTCGAGAAGCGCGTGTCGCGATAGATGCGGAACACGCTCTTCTCCGCGGGGCGCACGTGGTGCGGCGCAAACTCCATCATCGCGTCGGTGATCTTGCGGACGATGGCGAGCATGGGCTCTTTGAGCTCGGCTTCGTAGAGAGCCTTGCGCTGGTTGAACCAGTCGCGATTATTGTTCTTTTCCAGGCCACGCAAAAACTTCAATGCTTCGGGACTGAGATGTGCAGCGGCGGCAGTGGGCTTGGCTTTCGAAACCATGGCAGGACAAAGTGTAGCGCGAAGCGCGGCGGCGCGGCCCTGTGGATTAGGCGTACTTGTTGCGGTTCCGCGCGGAGCGACAGCCGCTGTTCACCGCGCGAACATGGGTTCGGGCACCATGAATCATACCCGGTGGGATTCGCTTTTCCGCGTCAGATGCCAGGCAGCTAAACCGAGCGCGACGACACCTAATCCGTAGCCCAGCAGCGCGTGCGGCCCGGTATGAATCTTCCATCCGCGCCAAAACGCGACGCCCGCGGCGACGAGCATGAGAAAACCACGCACCTGGTTCATTTCGACTGCCTTTCTTCGCCTCGAAACGAATTCACCGCCGCGCTGGACCGATGCCGAGACTATCCCCTATCGTAAGCAAAGAACGTGAGGATTGCCGCATGAACCCAACCGCCGAACAGCCGACCACCGCGACGCAACTAAAGAAAACACCGCTGAACGCAACCCATCGCGCGCTGAAAGCCAAGATGGTCGACTTCGGTGGATGGGACATGCCGGTTGAATATCCCGGGCCGGGCGGTGGATTGATTGCGGAGCATATGGCCGTGCGCACGGCGGCGGGTCTCTTCGATGTGTCGCACATGGGCGAGATTCAGTTTCGCGGGCCCGGCGCGCTTGCGGCGGTGCAGCACATCACCATGAACGATGCCTCGAAGCTCAAGGACGGGCAGGCGCATTATTCGGCACTGCTCACGCCGGAAGGCACGTTTGTCGACGACATTCTTGTGCATCGACTGGGCGCGAACGACTACCTGCTCGTGGTGAACGCCGGCACCAAGGACAAGGACTACGCGTGGATTCGCCAGCAGGTGGGCGGCTTCCCTTCCGTTCACATCTCGGATTACTCGTCGTATTATTCGCAACTCGCCCTGCAGGGCCCGCGCGCGCTGGCCACGCTGCAGAAGCTGACCAAGACCGATCTTGCGGCCATCAAGAACTATTGGTTCACGTGGGGAACGGTTGCAGGCGTTCCCAATGTGCTGATCGCGCGCACAGGCTATTCGGGTGAAGACGGATTCGAAGTTTATCTGCCTGCGGACGAAGCGACGACCGTGAAGGTGTGGAACGAAATCCTCGCGGCGGGCGCGGAGTTCGGCGTGCGTCCCTGCGGGCTGGGCGCGCGCAACACGCTGCGGCTCGAAGCAGGCATGGCGCTCTACGGGCATGAAATCTCCGACTCGATCAATGTCTTCGAAGGCGGTCTCGATCGCTGGCTGAAGCTCGACAAGGGCGAGTTCCTCGGGCGCAAAGCACTGCAGGCGATTCAGGAAGCGGGCGGCCCCGCACGCAAAGTGATCGGCCTCGAGATGGTCGAGCGCGGCATCGCGCGCGACGGATATCCCGTGCTGAGTCTTGAAGGCAAGGAGATCGGCGTGATCACCTCGGGCTCGCCGGCGCCGTTCCTCAAGACGAATATTGCGAATGCGCTGGTTCCCGCGGAAGTGGCGAAGAGCGGCGAAGATGTGCTGGTGCAGGTGCGTCCCAATCAGACCGCGCGCGCCAAACAGGTGCCGACGCCCTTCTATAAGCGCCTGAAGCCAACATCCTGAATTGCACCCATAAATGATGCCGTCATCCTGAGCGAGAGGGGCCCCGAGCGTCTTTCAGCTCGGGGGTGGTGAGTCGAAGGATCTGCAGTCGTCTTTCAAAACGGCTGGGGATGAATCCCAGCAACGGACGCGCTAGCTCAACCCGGACATCACGAGCAGGCGCGGCTCGGTCATCTCTTCAATCGCGGAGCGAATGCCCTCGCGGCCCATGCCGCTTTCTTTCACGCCGCCATAAGGCATCGGATCGAGCCGCCATGCGGGTGTGTCTCCCACGATGACCGCGCCGACTTCGAGCTCGCGATAGGCAGTGAGGATCCGCCCCGCGTCGCGTGTGAGCAGGCCCGCCTGGAGGCCATACTTCGAATGGTTCACTTCGGCCAGTGCCTCGTCGAACTCTTCGTAAGGTTCAATCACCACCACGGGACCGAAGACTTCTTCATCGCGAATCTTCATACCGGGCTTGGTGGCGGAAAGAATGGCGGGCGTGACGAGTGGCCCATTGCGCTCGCCGCCGGTGACGAGCTTGGCGCCGGCTTTGACTGCTTCCTGAATCCACGCTTCGATGCGGTCCGCGTCGCTGGCGCGAATCATCGGGCCAACGTCGGTCGCTTCCTTGGCAGGGTCGCCGGAGACAAGCTTCTCAGTAATGTCCACCAGCTTCCAGACAAACGTCTGGAAGATTTTGCGCTCCACAAAGATGCGCTGTACTGAAATGCAGGACTGGCCGGCGTAACCGAATGCCGCATGCGCCGTGCGTACCGCTGCGGAATCGAGATCGTGCCAGTCGCCGTGAATGATCAGCGCTGCGTTGCCGCCGAGTTCAAGCAGCACGCGCTTGCGGCCGGAGCGCGCTTTCAAATCCCAACCGACCTTCGCGGAGCCCGTGAAGCTCACCAGCTTGATGCGGTCTTCCTTTTCGGCCAGCCACGTGGTGTCGGCATTGGAGAGCGTGAGAACGGCAAGGGCTTCCGCAGGCCAGCCCGCTTTGAGAATCACCTCGCCGAGGGCGAGAGCCGTGAAGGGCGTTTGCGGCGCGGGTTTGAGCAGAATCGGACATCCGGCAGCGATGGCAGGGGCGAGTTTGTGCGCGACCAGGTTGAGCGGAAAATTGAACGGCGTAATCGCGAGGACAGGACCGATCGGGAAACGCTGCAGCAGGCCCCAGCGGCCTTCATTGCCTTCGGTCAGATCCAGCGGCAGGCTCTCGCCGCCAAGCCGCGCCACTTCTTCCGCAGCGGTCTTGAACGTGAGAATGGCGCGATCGACTTCAGCGCGTGCGAGGCGCAGTGGCTTGCCCGCTTCAGCGACAATGAGTTGGACGAAGCGCTCGTGCTGCGCGGTGAGCGAGGCCGCGACTTCTTCGAGGATTTCGCGCCTCTTCCAGCGCGGCAGGGCGCGTGTGCGGCGCAGGCTGGCGACAGCGTGACTTACGGCCTGGCGCGCGTCGGCACGCGAGGCGATCGTCACTTTGCCCACAAGGCCCTGATCCCAGGGCGAGCGGACTTCGAACGATTCGCCGTCGGTCCATTCTTTGCCGCAGAGCAGAAATCCCGTAGGCGTGCCGGGCCGCATCTTCATCGTCTTGCTCCTAAGTGGAGTTCGCTACAGTGATTTTACTCGTCTCCTGTAGCGGTCGGGTGCCCCATCCATTCCGCGGCTTCATCGCGGAATGGGTGGGAAAGCACAATCCTTCATGACGATTCGATCTACGCGCGCATGGCATACCGAAACCGCATGTCTTCGCCGTACCACATGATGTAGTTGGTGCCCCACGCATTGTTGAAGAGGCAGGAGTGGATGCCTCCGCTCAGATCTGGCTGATCTGTCGAAAAACCGATGGGATTGCGAACGCCGAGAGCCACAACCGGAGCGTCGATTGTTTCCACCGAGAACGTCTGGCCGTTGTGGCGATAGTCGAAGCCGGTGGAAAGAGCGTGCATCTGGCGATTGCCGGCAGACACCACATCGTCGGGAGCGACACGCTGGCCGGACTTATCAAGAGACCAGCCCGAAGGATCGTCAACGACAGGATCGAAAGGTGAGCCACAGCGCCTCCGGCAAGCGAGTGGCGGGTTTCTGGAAGCACGACAGGTGAATGTGCACGACAGGCTCGGCCCTGGGCAGCAACACTTCGAGGAACGACTTCGCCGGGAATGCAGCACGGCCACTTTCGGCGGCATCCTTATCCTGAAACTCAAGCGCGACCAGCAGGCGGTGTCCATCGGCCGTCTCTTCGAAAGAGATGGATGTCGGTGTGGGGCGCCATTCCTGGGTTTCGGCTCCGTACTTGTCGCAGTTGGGTTTGCCGAAGTCTTTGAAGGCCCAGTCCGCATTCGATTTCAGATAGGCCGCCCAGTAGCGGTCGTAGTCCTTCTTGGACAGCGTCTGGTAGGTGAACTGCGCAAGTGGATGGTCGGGCGCGGCCCACTCGCGGTTGGTGGCTTTTGAACGCAGCCGGTTGATGGCTCCCGTGGTTGGATCGATGCCGAGGACGAAATGCGCTGTCTCTACAGGCTCGACGGTGATTTTCCTGGCCGTGGGCGCGGCAGGCGCGGGCAGCTCCGGCTTCAGGCTCTCCATCGCATGCTGAGCCTTCTCGCGCAGCGGCGCGGGCAGCGTGTCGATGCCGTCGAACAGGTCCTTGCGTTTCTCGGCCCAGCTGAACTGGACGACCTTGTAATTCTTGGTGTCGAGCATGCGCGCCAGGTCGGCGGGTTTCTGGTTGTCGTAGTCGAGCCAGGTTTTGGTGTCGGTGCCCCAGGTGTGCTCGGCTTCGAGCAGAGCGCGGCGCAGCAGTGCGAGATCGGTGGCGTCGCCGGCGTGCAATGAGCCGTCGGCGATCCAGGCTTCGCGCAGGCGTGACAGCTCGCGGAACCGCGCGACCTTGAGCGGATCGCTGGCGCAGCCGATAGATCCAGGTATCGCCAATCTCCTGGGTGACGACCGGCAGGCTGCCCTTGTGCGGTGCGACCGCGTTCGCAATCTCAGAGAGGTTCGCCGCCTCGATCTTCGCGCTGGGGAAGCGCCTGGCGAGATCGTCGTGAGTCTTCGCGATTTCGTCGGGCGTGTGCGGCCCGCTATTGTCGTCGCGGACAACGACGGCGATGGCCACGTCGGAACCCGGCACGCGGTTCACGCCGCCATACCCGTGGTGATACATCACGGCGAGACCAGCGCCCGATGGGTCCTTCCAGAGAAAGAGAGGCGGAAGTTGTGCCGGCGTCGAAGCATCGTTGACGCCGATGTCGAGAAAAGTGACGTTATGCTTGGCCAGCGGTGCAATCAGGCCGCGGGTATGGCCAGGCACATCGGTCATCTTGGCCCCGGTGGTGGTTACCCCGAAGCGGCGATCGAGTGATTGCGACAAAGCCAGTGCTCCTTCAATCATCGAAGGCCCGAGCAGCTCGGTCTGCCATGTGAAGGGCAGCGCGTGCCAGGCGATATCGCCGCGGCGGATGGCCTGCTCCATGGTGGCGCGCTCGGCGGCGGAGGCCTGTTCAAGATATTCAAAAAGAAGCCACGAGCCTGTCGTCCACACGTAGCGGCGGTTGCCCTCGGCGTTGGCGGCTGCGCGCTATCTCGATGGCGTGCGGGAAAGTACTCGCTGAAGTACTTGTGCACGACATTGGCCTGCGTGTCGATGAATCCCGGCGTCGAAGTGGCACTTGAACATCACCAGGACGCGATTGACGGCGGGATCGGGCGGAACATCCTGCGATCTGCAGCGCGCGCGCAGCATGGGCCGGAAGCAGGGCGGCTGTCGTAGCCGCGGAGAGTGTTTTGACGAAATCCCGACGTTTCATGATGTGCGTCCTTGAGAGAGCCGAACAAGGAAGTCTATCGCAGGCGGGGTTAGTCAATCAGTTAACCGAAGAGCTCGACCGTCTTCGAAGTCGAAACGAGCATCGAGAGGGGTGCACCAACTTAAGGCATTCTCAACTGCCGACGATGCGGTATAGTGGCTGCAATCCGGATTCGGAAGAACGTGCAGCCTTGAAAAGGAAGCACCGACAAGGAGAAGATCGTGCCTGAAGATACTGGAATTCCAGGTGTCCCCGACCAGCCGAGCCCCACAGAACCACCGCCATTCGAAACTTTGGCGACGCCGCAGTATCAACCGGTTGCATCAGCTTACCAATCGCCGCCTCCGCCGCCTGCCGGAGCCCAGCCGGTCGCATCGGCTTACCAGTCCCCGCCTCCGCCGCCAATCGGAACCCAGCCGGTCGCCGCGAAATCCGGCGGAACGAGCGCACGTGAAGATCATCCTGATTATCGTGGCGGTCTTCGTCTGTCTTGGCGTGCTGGCGCTGGGCGTTGTCGGCTATGGGATCTATCGCGTTTCGCACGCCATCCACAAGCATTGCCAACAATTCGATCACCATTCACCACCGCGGGCGGCCCGATTTTCTGCCAGCACAGGACAAACCTTTACGGCCGATGAACTGGGGACGGAGATTTATCCGGGCGCCGAGCCGGCGAAGAATGGAAACGTCAAGATGCACCTGCCGACGGGGTCGATGCTGAGCGCGACCTATCTGACGACTGATTCAAAGGACAAGGTGCTGGCCTTCTACAAGGACAAGTTTGGGAGCGATGCCACATCGATGGATTTCGGCAGCAACGCGATCCTGACCTGGAAGAAAAGCGAGCACGACCAGGTGACGGTGACGGTTGCGCAGCGGGAAAACCAGGACAATGGCAAGACGCAGATTCACATTCAGCACGTGACGTCAGAAGCCAAGTAGCCGGTAACGAGATTGTGGGGGTCGCCCCAGGTCTGGATGCTCAGACCTGGGAGAGCACCGCCAATTCGTTCGCGCCCCCGTGCTTTAAACTGCTCCCTATGATTCATGACGGGAAGAGCCGGAAGCTGCCCTTTGATGCGGAGGAAGCGGTCCGGCATTTGAAGGCGAACGATCCGAAGCTGGGAGCGCTTATCGACCGCGCCGGTCCGTTCACCATGCGGCTCGATCGATCGCCTTCGCCGTTCGAGTCGCTGCTGGAGTCGATCCTCTATCAGCAGTTGCACGGCAAGGCGGCCGCAGCCATCCACGGGCGCGTGCGCGAGTTTTATGGCGGCGATCCAACCCCGCAGCTGCTGATCGAAACACCCGACGAGCAGCTCGCGCTCGCTGGGAGTTTCAGGCAATAAAATCAAATCATTCAAGGACCTGGCCGCGAAGACCCTCGACGGGACTGTCCCCTCGCACGCGACGATGAACAAGCTCCCGGATGCGGAGATCATCGAGCGGCTCACGGCGGTGCGCGGCATCGGCTCCTGGACCGTGGAGATGCTGCTGATCTTCCGGCTGGGCAGGCCGGACGTACTGCCCGTTTCGGACTACGGCGTGCGGAAAGGCTTTGCGCTGACGTTCCAGAAAGTTCCCAAGATGCGAGCACTTGCCGCGGCCGATTTGCCCAAGGCGGATGTGCTGCTGCGGCGAGGCAAGAAGTGGTCGCCGTATCGATCGGTGGCGAGCTGGTACATGTGGCGGGCGTGCGATCTTGCCAAGGGAACCTTGCCGGCTGGGCGATCGGCGCGCACATGATGAGACGGACGCATTAACTAAAGTGTCATTGCGCGACGGTCGCGCGAGAGAAGAATCTGAAGAGCGAATGCGCAGAGGGCCCGTGCGGGAATGGATGATTGATGGCTTCAGGTAAACGTTTCATCTGTATTCATGGACATTTCTATCAGCCGCCGCGGGAGAATCCCTGGCTGGAGACGGTGGAGACGCAGGACTCGGCTGCTCCGTATCACGACTGGAACGAACGCATCTGCGCCGAGTGCTATGCCACCAACGGAGCGGCGCGCGTGCAGAACATCAAGAACCAGATCACGCGCATCGTGAACAACTACGCGCGCATCAGCTTCAACTTCGGCCCCACGCTCCTGAGCTGGCTCAAGGAAAATGCGCCGCGCACCTACCGGATGATTCTCGACGGCGAACGGCGCAGCCGCAGGAACTACGGCGGCCACAGCTCGGCGATGGCGCAGGTCTACAACCACATCATCATGCCGCTGGCCAGCGAGCGCGATCGCATCACCCAGATTCGCTGGGGCATTGCCGACTACAAAAGCCATTACGGCACCATGCCGGAGGGCATGTGGCTTGCAGAGACAGCCGCGGATACCGAAACGCTGGAGCTGCTGGCGCAGCATGGCCTGAAGTTCACGCGTGCTGGCGCCGCACCAGTGCAAACGGTTCCGTGCCATCAAGGGCGACGCCGCGTGGACCGATACACCCGGTGCTTCCGTCGATACGACGCGGCCCTACCTGATGCAATTCGATTCGGGCGTTTCGCTGGCGGTGTTCTTTTACAACGGCCCCGCATCGCGGGCGATCGCGTTCGAAGGACTGCTCAACTCCGGCGAGAATTTTGCAGCGCGCCTGAAGGCTGGGTTCAAGGACGCGCCGGCAGCACAGCTCATGCACGTGGCCACCGACGGCGAGTCGTACGGGCATCATCACAAACATGGCGAGATGGCGCTGGCGTACGCGCTGCGGCTGCTGGAGCGCGACCGCGTTGTGAAGCTGACCAACTATGGCCGCTTCCTCGAACAGTTTCCGCCGGAGTATGAGGCTGAGATCGTCGACGATACCTCGTGGAGCTGCGCGCACGGCGTGGAACGCTGGCGTTCGAATTGCGGATGCAACGGCGGCAAGCCGTACAACCAGCTTTGGCGCGCGCCGTTGCGGCAGGCGCTGGACGAACTCCGCGATGCGGTTGCGCCGCTGACCGAAGAAGCCGGGAACAAGATTTTCCACGATGTGTGGGCCGCGCGCGATGGCTACATCGACGTAGTTCTCGACCGCAGCGTGGAAACGCAAGATCGATTCTTTGACAAGCACGCGATCCGCAAACTCAAGCCGGCGGAGCGGGTGTGCGCTCTGGAGCTGATGGAACTGCAGCGCAACGCACAGTTGATGTACACGAGTTGCGGATGGTTCTTCGACGACATTTCCGGAATTGAGACCGTGCAGATCATCGCCTATGCCGCGCGCGTGCTGCAGCTGGCGAAGATGAGTTTCGGCGAAAAAGCGGAGAGCCTCGAGCCTGCGTTTCTTGCGCGCATGGCTGAAGCCAAATCGAACGTGGCAAGCGCAGTCGACGGCGCGGAGATCTACAAACTGTGCGTGGCGACGATGGAGCTGGGGCTGGAGCAGGTTGCGGCACACTACGCCATCAGCTCTGTGTTTTCTTCGTTCGCCGAAGAGACCGAGCTTTTCTGTTATCGCGTACGGCGCATCTCCTACGACATTCACACATCGGGCCGAGGACGCCTGGCGTTGGGACGCGCGCACATCGCCAGCACCGTCACCGGGCAGCAGCAAAGCTTTTCATTCGCGGTTCTGCACTTCGGCGATCAGAACATCACCGCCGCGGTAAAGCCGTACGACGAGAAGCAGGCAGCAGAATTCGAAGCATTCGCCGCACGCGCGACCGAGCAGGTGCAGCGCGCGCTCTTCCCTGAAGTGATCCGGCTGCTCGATAAGGAATACGGACGCGTCGACTACTCGCTGACTTCGCTCTTCACCGACGAGCAGCGGCGCATTGTGCAGCTGATTCTGAACTCGACTCTGTGGGACATCGAGAACTCGCTTACGACGATCTACGAAGATCATGCAAGCCTGCTGCACTACCTGTCGCAAGCGGGATTGCCGAAGCCTCCCGCGCTGACACTGGCCGCGGGTTTCGCCATCAACGCGGGCCTGCGCCGCGCGCTCGAAACCGATCCGGTCGACATCGCGCAGATGCGGTCCTCGCTGGCGCTGGCGAAGGCCGACCAGGTCCCGCTGGAAACAACGAATCTTTCCTACATCGCCGATCAGCGCATGAAGCGGGCGATGGTGGAGTTGCAGATGTCCGCGGGTTCGCTGGAGGTGCTGGAGCGCGCGCTGACCCTGGCGCGCAACCTGGTCGAGCTGCCGTTTGAGCTGAACCTGTGGCAGGCGCAGAACATCTGGTACGAAATTCTGAACACCTCGGACTATGCGTTGACGGCCCTCACGGAAGAAGACCGCCCGCAGTGGGACAAGCAGTTCAGCCAGCTGGGCGAGTGCCTCTCCATCGATTGCGCCAGCATCACCACCGATGACATGGCCGTGCTGGCGCCGGGAGACTGAGGAAGGCAGCTATTAGCCTTCAGCTTTCAGCTCTCAGTTGTCAGCTTGCAGGTGCAATCTGCTGGGCCGTTCGCAATGGCTACCTGGCCACCGGAATCGTGGCGTACTTAGCTGCGCCAATGCAGCTCCACGGGGCCATCCATCGGATGTTTCGCTGCCACGCCGCTCTGCGCTGCGTCGAGCCGCGCCTGCTTCAGCGCGAAGTACCACTTGGCCGGCTTGTCGGCGTCGTCGATGAGCATCAGGCTCGGATTGTGCCGCAATCCCTCGGCCTGCTGAATCATCGTGACCTGATCCTGCCGCACAAACTTCGCGCCGAAGAACTTCGCAATCGGCGTAACGAACGGAACGTGGTAGAAGACATTCCACGCGGCGATCACGTCGATGCGCGACGTGGATGCGGTGACAGGCGTGACCGTGGTGAGCGATGAGAACCATTTGTCGCCGGCGCGAATCACTTCGGTGCGGCGATTGGGCAACGTGAAGTCGATGGTGGTTTCGATCGGCGCGCCGTAGACACCGAGCAGCTTGTAGGGCGCAGAGTTGCCGCTGGGCGCGTGCGCCGCCATGCGAAAGCCTTCGGGAATGGGCTCGAAGCGCTTGGTCTTTTCGCGAATGGATCCGCGCGTGCGCCACCACCAGGCCTGGTGCACGAACGGCCCATGCGCGGGATCCATGAGGCCGATGATGCCGTGATCGACGTTGCAGGGCAGGTCGGCGGTAAGGAAGGCGGTGCGATAGCGCGGCCCGAACTTCGCGAGGTCCGGCACCGGGCGGTGCTCCGCATTGACGCCCTTCTTGCCGGCGCCGGGGCTGGGGATGAAGACCCACGCGTGGCCATCCCGCTCCTCGCAGGGATACGCAGCCGCATAAATGCGCGTGGCATCCAGATGGTCGTGGCTCGACAGCGAAGGGATGAGAGCACATTGGCCGCTGCACGGTTCGAACTCCCAGCCGTGGTACTTGCAGGTGACGCGGTTGCCGTCAAACCAGCCATGGCTCAGCGGAATGCCGCGGTGCGGGCAGCTGTCGCGCATGGCGAAGACTTTGCCGTTGCTCAGGCGCCCCAACACGAGGGGGATGTCGAGCAGCATGGCGGTCGTGAGCTTGTTGCGACGAAGCTGGTCGGTGCGCAGCGCCGGATACCAGTCGTCGTAAAGCAGCGTCGCAGTGGGACCCTGAATGGTGGCGCCGGTTTCGGTCGTCGTTACCAACGGCATTTGGGACTCACCATAGCACCGCAGGCAAGACGGGCGCTACCCGGGCATGCCGCGTTGCGGTGCCGTCGAGGGTTCGCCGAGGCCTGCGAGTTGAACCAGCCGATCCTGGTTCAGGGCTGTCGGACATCCTTTGGTGGACCAGTGTTTCCGGCAGCCCGGAAAATCGAGCGGGATGCACTGCGAGGCAATGCCGCGGGCACGCATCTCCAAACCACCCGACGCGATGTTCAAGAGGCAGGCGGCGGCAGTCACTCCCTGCCCAGTTTCGTTCTGCCAGATTTGCAACCAGCGGCTGAATCCCGTGGCGTGCGGGATCAGATAGACCGCCGCCCGCAGTCCCTTCATCTTCCTCGTGAGTTGGTGAACCGCGCATGACGGGCTGCAACCGGTGCAGATCATGCCCTTCGGGGTCGATCGCGCGCGGCAATGCTTGCCTTCAGGACTTCGCATGCAGGTGGGGACGAGCGCGATGCGCCGCGGCTGCCGCTCAAAGTCCCTGCGAAGGCCGCGGCTCATGATTTCGCCGGCCACCATGTTCAAGTGGTATTCCACCGCGCTGCGGCCACAGAAGATCTGGTCTTCGCGACAACCGCGGTGTCGATACGTTTCTGCCAGGAATTTCGTCGTGCCCTGCGTGTAGGTTCCCAATGCCGATTGCGCCTCTTGCTCGAACCACCGGCCGAGCTCCATCGCCGTATTGAGATGTTTTTCCGAATCGGCGACAGGCAGGTGACGGAGAAATTGCCTCCAGTTTTCGATCCGGGCCGCTTCGTGAGTAAACTCGCCGGTTGCCTTGAGCCAGGCGATCAGACGCGGCAACCGCGCCAAGGGGTGGGACGGCGAAGGCCTCCGCTCGTTTATCCCCGGAATCAGGAAGAATCGTGTCAACGGCGCACGAAACCAATCGGCTAAGAGCCTGGCGTGTGGGTAGCGCCCTCGTAATTTCAGGAGCCACCTTGCCAGCGAAACCGCCCATCGCGGCGATTGCTCCGAGGCCTTGCTGTATCGCGCCCGCAGCAGTCCCAGGGTCAGAAATTCGAGGGCATAGTCGCCTCGGCTGCGCGGAGCTTCACACAGGATGGTATGAAGAAAGCCGGCATAGGCATCGATGAGCGCCCCGGCTCGGCGATCCATCTCCGCCAGGAGCCGATTCGAGAATGCAGCGATCTCATCGTAGTAGCGGTCGGAGGAACCGTCTGGCCCGCGCAGGTCGTAAACGAACTCCGCGCTCGTTAGGCCGTGGGATGATTCGCGTGCGGCGCGGGGTCGAGTGCCTGCTCTCGTCCGGTTGCGCTCGCGTACAGATTTGGTGGGCAGCTCCATCGCATGGCTCTTTCCGCGATTCCACACCCGCCACTCATAGACGCAGGAGTGGGCATAGAGAATCATACGTCGATGGATTGAAATGGTTCCATCGCCGGCGCCTCAGGGAGTGGAGCTGGGAATTCGCTCGAGTTTTCCGTTCTTGAGCCGGAAGCTCTGGCCGCGCCAGACGATGGTGTTGCCGGCCAAGCCAAAGGCCCAGATGCCCATGGCCACCACATCGCGCAAGGGGAGCAACCAAAGATTGGGCAACACATGGTGATCGCCCAGCACAGTCGCGCCCACCGTCATTGCCAGCGAGAGACGCAAAAAGAAGCTGAGAGCCAGCAGCCAGAGGCTGAGTGGGCTCAGGCCGCTGGCGATGACGTTCAGAATCGCCCAGGCGAGCCCGTGGGTGAAGATCAAGCCTGCGTAGCCCCACGGGCGTGCATCGCGTACCGTGCGTGCCCAACGCAGTTGGTGATCGATGAAGCTTTGCCACGTGTATGCAGGGACCGCGGTCTCCACAACGGTCGAGCTGAGCGCAATGCGGAAGCCGGCCTTGTCGATGCGCGCGCCGAGCTCGTAGTCGTCGGCGAGATGATCGACGAGCGTTTCGAGGCCGCCAATCTTTTCGAGCGCAGGCCGGCTTACGGCCAGCGTTGAGCCGAGCCCATAGTGCAGACCGCCTTCGAGCATGCGCGAAAGCAGAACCCCGCCTGGAAGTCGGTCGCGATCCCGAGAGCTTCAAGGCGCGAAGGCAGAGTGGCCTGCGCGCGGCCGCGATAGAGAGCCGTGACCATGCCCACTTCTCTCTGGTGCGGCACTTGCGGGTTCGGGAGCGAAGTGAGCCATCACGCGCTCAAGATAGTTCGGCGCCACGGTGATGTCGGAGTCGTTGATCAGCAGGTAGTCGTAGCGCGCATGCGCCGCGAGCTGAACCAGCGTGCTGACCTTGCCATTGGAGCCAAGGCTTGCCGGGCACTTGATCAGCTGGATGGCGAGGATGGGGAAACTCCTGCTGGAGCTCGAGGACCGCCGAGGCGGCGGGGTCGTCGAGCGACGAGACTCCAAAGAGCATCTCGTAGGGGCCCGCATAGGTTTGGCGGCAATGGCTGCGGAAGGCATCGAGCATTGAGGGATCGAGGCCCTTGAGCGATTTGAGAAGGGTGACGCCGGGGGCGAAGCTGGTTGGGGCTGCCCGGCGTGCGCGAAGAAAGGCCAGCGCAGCGATCAGAGCAGCGCAGAAATAGCCCATGCCGGCAAGGGTAAAAACCGTGGTGAGTATCTCCACGGATTGGGCTAGAACGTGCGGCATGCCTGGACTAGTTTACAAGAGCGTGAATTGCCGCCGGCGCACGCCGAAAAAGGATGCGGCGCAGGATTTAACGGCCCGGCGGGGATCTCGCGGGAGGCGCGCCTTCGGGCTCGGGGAGAACGCGCACGGTTGAGCCGAAGAGGCGGTAGTGCGAGTAGAGGTGCAGTTCTTCGCCGGAGATGCCGGGGGTTTGCCAGGAGTTCTCGACAAAAGAGGGAAGCCAGAGCCGAAGGTCGCGCTCGGGGATGAGGACCTCGCTGTATGCGAGGACAGTACGAAGCTGCGTAAGGTGAATGGACGGCACCGGAAAAAGCAAATCCGTTTCCATGCGGAGAATCTGTCCGTTCGATTGATCGATCCACGCGACGCCCTGGCTGGGAACAGAACACGGACCCGTGGGCGAATCCACGATCGTGTTCAGCCGGTCGCGGCCCGGATTTTGGGCGAAAGCGATCACGAATGTGTCGTGCTTATCGATCTTCTGCTCGCCGAGGAATCGAAAGCGCGATTCGGCCTGATTGGCGCGAAAGAAGAAGAGCCACGACGTGGCGAAGCCGACGTTCCGGGGGCTGTCGGGATTCTGGCCGCTGTCGTCGATGGGGTGGTCGTGTTCGTCTGTGCGGAACTCATTGAGGGTTTCGACGCCGGCTGTACTGTCGTTGCGAACGATTCGATAGACATAGACCTTGCTGTGGTAACGGCCCGTGGGGGAATCGTCCAGCGTGGCGTCGAGGTTTCCGCCGCGGCGAGCTAGAGGAATCGCCGAGGATACTGCGGATCGGAGCGGGCGCCGCACCTCTTCGCGGGCCATCAGATTCGGAATGCGGCGATACAGGTCCGCCAGAACGTCGGCGGTCTTGTCGAGCGTGGCGCCGAGCTGCTCCTGTGATGTTTCAAAGCTCAAGGTGCGCAAGGAGGGGACCTGCTTCTTCAACTCCGGGAGGGGCTCATCGACGTAAGAGGCGGCTGAGTTTTCGCTTTGACTCAAAACACAGGGAGCGGGTGGGCCTTGCTGAGGCTCCGCCTGCGCGGAAAGAGCCTGCGCGAAAGTTACCGGCAACACGGCGAAGACGGCAATGAGGAGCCGATTCATAAAGGCAGGAGCCATCGCGAAAACCGTTCTGGTAGAAACGATACAACGCCCCCGCGTGGCTCTGCCGCAGGATTTTACCTGGGTCAACCGCTCAGCTCTACCTGATCCCTGACCCCTGATCTCTGCTTTACTCGTAGCGCAGCGCCTCAATGGGGTCGAGGTTGGCCGCCTTCCACGCGGGGTAGATGCCGAAGATCAAGCCGATGGCGCAGGAGACGCCGAATCCGGTGCACACCCAGACAACGGAGAGCGTGGCAGGCAGGCCGATGGGGAGAAAGTAGACGATCCAGGTGATGACCGCTCCGGCCAGGATGCCGAAAGCGCCGCCCACGGCACAGAGAGTGACAGCTTCCGTGGTGAACTGAGCCATGATGTTGGTCCTGGTCGCGCCCACGGCCTTGCGCACACCGATTTCACGGGTTCGCTCCGTCACGGAGACGAGCATGATGTTCATCACACCGATCCCGCCCACCAGGAGTCCGACCGAGGAGACGGCGATCATGAAGGCGACCAGGCCGCCGGTGAGCTGATTCCAGAGGCGTGGTGATGGCGTCGGGACTCATGATTTCGAAGTTGTCGTCAGCCTGCATCTTGACCTTGTCGCCGGATGCGCAAGCGTTCGCGAATTTCCTCCTCCACCAGGTCCTTGTATCTGCGGGTCGTCATACTTGAGGGCGATAAACAGGTCTTTGACCTCGGGGTACAGGTTGTGAAAAGCTCCGAAGGGGAAGAAGACGCCGTTGTCAGCAGGGTTTTTGCCGGAGCCGAAGGGCTGCTTGCGCTTATCGAGAACGCCGATCACGGTATAAAGCCCGAGTCGCTACCGTGACATCTTTACCGATGGGGTCCTCCGCGCCGAATAGCGGCTCCGCCGTATCGTGAGCGATCACGCAAACGTGGGCTCGGCGCTCATCTTCCTCTTCGGTCCAGAAGCGCCCCGCTTGCATAAGTCAGGTTCTGAGTCCACCTGCTGTCTGTGAGTGGACCCGAACATGTAGGCACCGGCGACCTTTTTGCCGTTGTACTTGACGCTGACGTCGCCCACGTGGAATTGCTCGTTCAGTGCCGCTGGTTCCAGGGTCAGAGGCGACCACATGCGGCAGTGTCGCGAAGAGACAGAGCATCCTCGATCACCAGCTTCTTGCGGGTGAGCATCTCGGTCGTCGGCTGAACGCCGATGATGGGCATGTGGAAGACCCAGAAGACATTCGGCCCATCTGGGAAACCCAGTCGGAAATGCGGTTGTTCAAACCATTGATGACGGATGAGATGGTAATGACCGTCGTGACGCCGATAACGATGCCGAGAATCGTGAGCCCGGAACGCAGCTTGTTCTCGCGCAGCGTTTGCAGGGCCAGGTGGACGGACTCGCGATTGTGCCCGTGGAGCATGGGCATACCAGCCTTCGAGACAGAAATTCTCGGCATCATCGTAGGGCAGGAAATGGAATCAGTCTGTGACGGCTGACGCACCGATCGGCCGGACCGCAGGTCGCAGGCCTTACTCGTATCGCAGGGCCTCGATTGGGTCGAGGGTGGCGGCTTTCCAGGCAGGGTAGATGCCGAAAAGCAGCCCGATTCCGCAGGAGACTCCAAACCCGATGCACACCCATACGGTGGAGAGCGTGGCCGGCAAGCCGATGGGCAGGAAGTAGACGATCCACGTGATGACCGCGCCGACCAGCACGCCGATGACCCCGCCAATGGCGCACAGGGTGACAGCTTCGGTGGTGAACTGGGTCATGATGGTGCGCTTGGTGGCGCCGATGGCCTTGCGCACGCCGATCTCGCGAGTTCGTTCGGTGACGGAAACCAGCATGATGTTCATCACGCCCACGCCGCCCACCATCAGGCCGACGGACGACACGGCAATCATGAAGGCAACCAGGCCTCCGGTGAGCTGGCCCCACAACTTGGAGATTGCATCGGGGCTACTAATGTTGAAGTTATCGTCGGCCTGCACCTTCACGCGGCGGCGAATCCGCAACGTCTCGCGGACTTCATCTTCAACCAGGTTACGGTTCTTCGGGTCGTCGTACTTGACGGCGATTTGCAGGTCCCTGACCTCGGGATGGAGGTGGCGGAAGGTGTTTATCGGGAAGTGAATTTCATTATCGTCGGGATTCTTGCCGCTTCCGAAGGCCTGCTTTTCCTTATCTTCCACGCCGATTACGATGTAGACGCCGTTCTCCACGCTGATTTCCTTGCCGACGGCGGGCTGGCCGTCGAACAGGGAATCCCAGGTGTCGTGGCCGAGGACGCACACGTGCGCGCCGCGCTGGTATTCATCGTCACTGAAGGCGCGGCCCTCAATCAGCGCAAGATCGACGACATCCTGCCATTGGGAGGTATTGCCTTCGAGAATGGTGCCCGAGACTTTCTTGCCGTTGTACTTGGCGCTGACCTGGCCGACCTCGAAGGCCTTGAATAGTCGAGTTCGCCCGAGCTGGCGACAACGTGCGGGAGCTCACGCAACGCAATGGCATCATCGATGGTGAGGTATTTGCGGGTGAGCATCTCCGTCGTCGGATTGACGTTGATGAACGGCATGCGGGTGACCCAAAGAACATTGGAGCCCAGGGAGCTGACCCAATCGGCCACGCGATTGTTGATGCCGTTGATGATCGACGAGATGGTGATGACCGTGGTGACGCCGATGACGATGCCCAGAATCGTCAGCCCCGAGCGCAGCTTGTTGGCGCGGAGCGTATCCAGCGCCATCTTGACGGATTCGCGAGTCTGGCCCTTTGCCATGATTGGTAGCGAACAGCTTACAGCAGGTCAGCTGCTGGTGGGAATTTATGATGGGTTACCGATTTCCAGCAGGTAACAGGCAGGGGCCGGCAGTTGTCACTCGTAGCGCAAAGCTTCAATCGGGTCGAGCGTAGCCGCCTTCCATGCGGGATAAATGCCGAACACCAGACCGATGGCGCATGAGACGCCGAAGCCGATGCATACCCATAGCGTGGAGAGCGTGGCCGGCAGCCCGATGGGAAGGAAGTACACGATCCACGTAATGATCGCACCGGCAACAATGCCGATGATGCCCCCGATGGCGCAGAGCGTCACCGCCTCGGTGGTGAACTGGGTAAGGATGGTCCGCTTAGTGGCGCCGATCGCCTTGCGGACGCCGATCTCGCGCGTTCGCTCGGTGACGGAGACGAGCATGATGTTCATCACGCCGACGCCGCCCACCATCAACCCCACGGAAGAGACAGCAATCATGAAGATCACCAGGCCCCCCGTGAGCTGGTTCCAAAGCTTGGAGAGCGAGTCGGGGCCAAAGATTTCAAAATCATCTTCGGCCTGGACTTTCACCTTGCGGCGAATGCGCAGCAGTTCGCGAATCTCCTCTTCGACAAGCGCCTTGTTCTTGGGGTCGTCGTACTTCACGCTGACCCACATATCCAGGTCTTCGGGATGGAGATTATGGAAGGTGCCAAGCGGGAAAAAGGCGGCGTTGTCCTGCGGATTCTTGCCGCCGCCGAAGGGCTGCTTGCGCTTGTCGAGCACGCCAATCACGGTGTAGAGGCCGCTCTCGATCGCGACTTCTTTGCCGATGGCGTTCTCGGCGCCAAAGAGCTCTTCCCAGGCGTCGTGCCCGAGGACGACGACGTGCGCGCCTCGCTGATCTTCCTCGTCGGTGAACATGCGGCCTTGAATCAGCGTAAAGTCGGAGACCTCAGAGACCTCCGCCGTCGAGCCCTGAAGAATGGTGCCGGCGACTTTCTTCCCGTTGTACTTGAGGGCTACGTCGCCCACGCGAAACTGCGCCTTCACATGCTGATGACCACCATCCGCGGCGACCACATGAGGCAGTTCGCGCAGGGCCATGACGTCGCCGATATTGAGCTTTTTGCGGGCAAGCATCTCCGTCGTCGGGCGCACGCCGATCACGGGCATATGAAATACCCAGAACACATTGGAGCCGAGAGAGCTGACCCAGTCGGAGACGCGGTTGTTGAGACCGTTGATGACGGACGAGATCGTGATGACGGTGGTCACGCCGATCACGATACCCAGCACCGTCAATCCAGACCGGAGCTTGTTGGTGCGCAAAGTATCCAGCGCCATCTTCACGGATTCGCGAGTTTGTCCCTGGGCCATAAATCAGCTCTCAGCTTTCAGCTCTCAGCCTTCAGCCAAGAGCGCCATTTCGGTAGATCCGTTCATGCTTCAGCTTTCAGCTCTCAGCCTTCAGCTCTCAGCTCTCAGCCTTCAGCTCTCAGCTTTCAGCTTTTAGCCTTCAGCTCTCAGCCTGCAGCCAAGAGCGCCATTTCGATAGATCCGTTCCTGCTTCAGCTTTCAGCCTTCAGCTCTCAGCTTTCAGCTTTCAGCTTTTAGCCTTCAGCTCTCAGCCTTCAGCTCTCAGCTTTCAGCTTTTAGCCTTCAGCTCTCAGCCTTCAGTTAAGAGCGCCATCTCGGTTGATCCGTTCTTGCTCTGTCTTTCATCCGACGAATTCGTCTTGGCGTTGCACTCACGCAGCTAAGAGCTGAAAGCTGATAGCTGAAAGCTGCCTTTACATTTCTGCCCGCAGCGCAACCACCGGGTCCAGCTTGGCTGCTTTGCTTGCGGGATACACGCCGAAGAAGATGCCGGTCGCGCCGGCCACAAACAGTCCCAGCAGAACACTCCACAGCTGCACGCTCGTAGGGAATCCGACAACAACCGTGATGATCTTGGCCACCAGGACGCCGAACATGACCCCGATCGCGCCGCCGGTGGTGGCCATGGTGGCGCTTTCAATCAGGAATTGCAGAAGCACATCGCGCTGCTTGGCGCCCAGCGCCTTGCGCACGCCGATCTCGCGCGTGCGCTCCGTGACCGACACCAGCATGATGTTCATGATGACGATGCCGCCCACCACCAGCGAGATGGAGGCGATGCCGAGGACGACCCAGGTGAAGAGCGAGCTGATCTGCTTCCAGATGTCGAGAAAGGTGTCGTTGGTCGAAATCTCGAAATCGTCGGGCGCGCCCACCGCGTCGTGGCGGCGCGAGCGCATGATCACCCGGACTTCATCTTCGGCTTGCGACATCACCTCGGCGTTGCCGTTGGCGCGCGCATAGATGGTCAGCGAGTCGTTAAACCCGTAGGTCTGCTGATAGGTCGTGATGGGAACGGCCACCCAGTTGTCCTGCGACTGGCCGAGCGTCTTGCCCTGGCGGTCGCCGACGCCGACCACCGTGTAGGGAATGCCATCGACGCGAATCTCCTTGCCGATCGGGTCGCCGTCGGGCATCAGGTTGTCGACAATGTCGTAGCCGACGATGGCGTCGTGCGTGCCCTTGTCCTCATCGGCGGGGGTGAAACCGCGGCCAATGGCGATGTCGATATTGTTGAGGCCCAGCATGGTCCAGGTATAGCCGCGTACTTCAGTGTTGTTGCTGGAGTGGCCGTTGTAGACGACGTTGGTCGACTTCGAGAGCGAGGTGCCGACTTCAGCGCAGGAAAGCACACTCGTCGCGGATGGCCTGATAATCTTCGAAGCGGACAATCTTGCGCTTTTGATAGCGGAAATAATCTTCGGCAGAGAAGATCACGGCAGATTCCCGGCTGACGGTGAAGACGTCGGCTCCGTATCCGGAGAGCTTGGTGCTCACGTACTTGTTGGCGCCGTTCACCAGGGTGATGACCATGATCACCGAGGCAACGCCCATGACCACACCGATCAGGGTGAGGATGGAGCGGAGCTTATTGGCCCAGAGGGATTGCAGTGCGAGTTTGAAGGCCTCTGTGTAGTGCATAGTCCCTCTTTCGTTGGCCAGGATGGGAGCGAAAACAGCAGGCGCTCCGGCCGGCAGCACAGCCCGGTCGGCGCCGCAGCTTGCCCATCCAGTGTACCCAAGGTTCTAAAGAGCAAAACCCTTTTGCGGCGGACCGCCGGATTTGAATGACCAGTAACAACACCCCAGGAAAAGCCGGGGTCCCGGGCAACAAACGGCAGTTGCCCGAGAAAAGGCCATTCGGCCTCCCCGCCGGTGCGGAAGGTCACATGAGATTGAACCGTGCTCCGGTAGTCATACTGACGAAGCAAACTCCATCCAGGTCGCGCAAAACTGCGAAACGTGAACGGAACAGGGCAGTTTCTCCCCAAATCTGGTACGCGAACCGCTGCGGGGCGGTTCCCTTCGCGGGTTGTGGGCGGGCAATCTGGCTTCAGCGCCCCGAGCTGCCGAAGCCCTTTTCGGCCCGGGAGGAGTCTTCAAGGCTTTCGACTGACTGGACGGGACCGGTCAGGATCGGCACGGGAATCATCTGGGCAATCTTCTCGCCGGCAGCGATAGGAATGGTCTTGTCGCCGAGGTTGGTCATCAGGATCAGGATCTCGCCACGATACCCGGCATCGATCACACCCGCTGTGGTCGCGCAGACCCTTTGGCAGCCATCGAGGACCGGTCGCGAACCAGCAGCCCGAGCGGCTCGCCGGTCGAAGGATGGCGCGCCTCCACGGCGATTCCGGTGCGGACGCGCACGGTCGCATGCGGGTGCAGTTCGGCGGGCTCCAGGGCGAAGACGTCATAGCCGAGGTCTTCCCCGGGATGCGCGACCATGGGCGCGCGGGCAGCTGGATCGAGTAGCTTTACGCGGAGCATGACGTGATGGTAGCAGTCGGCGAGTTAGCGGGCCGGCAAGCCAGCGAGTCAGCAAAACGTGGTCAGCCCCGGCGGGAGGCTTTCCCAGCCGGGGCTGTCATGGATGGAAGATTCGGCAAGAGGACCTGTAAGCCGAATTCTGTCGTGTGCGGTCATTCCTCTAGGCGCCGCGTTGCCGCGGACACTCATCAGCGACCTACCCGGAGGTTTCGGCATTGCATGCAGCAGCCTTGAAAAAGCGCCGCGGATGCAATTGAGCCGCCTGAACGCATCGGGCCGATGCGCAGCGCCGCCTGGCTCCTCGCGGACGCTTCCCTCCCTATTTGGTCTTGCTCCGTGTGGGGTTTACCCTGCCCCCGGCGTTACCGCCGGAGCGGTGCGCTCTTACCGCACCATTTCACCCTTACCCCGGCGCGGACCAGCCTCCGGGCCAGCCATGAGCTGTTCCGGGGAAGCCCTCACCGAAGGAGAGGGGTAGCCGAGGCGGTATCTTTTCTGTGGCACTGGCCGTCTGCGGGCCTTGAAGCCCGCATCCCGGACGTTATCCGGCACACTGCCCTGCGGAGTTCGGACTTTCCTCCCCCGGCAATCCACGCTTGCGCCGATGCCCCGGCAGCGACCGCCCGGTCCTCCTGCCAGTTGCTAGTTTACCGCGAAACGAGGGCTCGAAGATTCTGGGCGCTCTTGCCCTTCCATCTTCACGTCCCCGATTCCAATTCTCCGAGCACCTTCACAATCTCTTTGCGCAGGTCAGGCAGGTCGACTTGCACGGAATCCCAGATCATTGCCGTGCTCACGGCAAAATATCCATGCGCAACCCGATTTCTCATTCCATAGATTTGGGCTAACGGGATCGAGGGATACTTCGCAGCGAATTCGGGCCTGACTTCGAGTAGATTATTGGCTGCCTCGCCGATGATCTCGATGTTGCGAACCACGGCATCCTGCAGCATCTGATTGGCATAAAAATCCGCCTCGCTCACTCCGGCGGTGTATTCCAGTGCACGATCCGCGGCTTCCAGCATGTGGCAAAGGTAATCCTTGGCGCGGAATTCGTGCTTGTTCAAAGCGCAGCGGCCTCGGCGAGGACTTTTTCGCGGAATCTGGGATGAAGCTCCCCCGGTGTCCGGACGTCAACCTTGATACCAAGGGCCCTCTCCAACTCGATTTGCAGGCCCGCCATGTCCAAAAGGCTCGCCCGGGGCGCTGGATCCACCAGCAGGTCCAGGTCGCTACCCTCCTCATCCTGGCCGTGGAGCACCGACCCGAATACGCGCGGGTTCGCCATGCCGGCTTCCGCAACAAGGCGCCGAATCGTCTCCCGATGCTGAGGTAGAGCTTCAGATGGTCGCATGGCGTGGTATCTCGGTCAGCCTAAGTTTACCGCCGATTCCGTTTTCGAAGGTAGCCGGTTTCTAAACCGCGATCCGCGGCACCCGCGCCCCGATGCGGGTGAAGACTTCCCACGGAATCGTCTGGGTCGCATCGGCGTGGTCGAACGCATCGATCACCGCCTGCCCTTGCCTGCCGAGGATGACCACCTCATCGCCGGCCTGAACGCCATCGATATCGGTCACATCCATCACCGCCAGGTCCATACTGATGCGGCCGACCAGCGGAGCGAGTTCCCCACGCACCAGCAGGCTGAAGTGATTGCCGAGCAGCCGGTCCAGTCCATCCGCATACCCAACCGGCAGCAGCGCCAGCGACATGGGCTCCGTGGCCACAAACGTCCCGTTATAGCCTACGACAGCCCCGGCCGGCACTTTGCGCACGCCCACGACCTTCGTCTTCCAGCTGAGAACCGGTTGCAGCGCCTTGCGCGCAGCAACCGCCGCCGCAGGCTCATCGGGATGAAACTGCGGAACCACGCCATAAAGCGCCAGCCCCGGCCGGATCATCGCCTGCATGCCCCAGCGCTTCGCCAGCGCAACAATCGCATCCACCTCGCCGCCCAGCATTGCCGCGGAACTGCCGACGCTGAGCAGGTTGGGCTTCAGCCGATCGGCAGTCACACTGCGAATGGCTCCCAGCGCCTCGTCGAGCTGCTGCATCTGCTTGTGGGTCACCTCGCCGTCGGTCTCATCTGCGGCCAGCAGGTGCGTCATGATGCCTTCCAGGCGAATCGGCCCGCGCGGGTCGAGGCGGGACAGGACTTCAATAAAACGATCGGGGCCAACGCCCTGCCGACTCATGCCGGTGTCGATCTCCAGATGCACCGAGAGCGCCTGCGCTGGAACCCCGGCAATGCGCGCAGCCTTATCCAGCTCGTTGAGCTGCCAAAGCTCCCAGACTACCGGCGTGAGCTTATGTTCGATGACGGCAGACCCCTGGCCCGGAAAGGCGCCGCTCATGACCAGCAGGCGCGACCTGGGGCAGTGCGGCCGCGCCGTCACCGCCTCATCCACGCTGGTGACCCCAAGCCATTGCGCTCCGGCAGCCACCGCAGCGGGCGCACAGAACGCCAGCGAGTGGCCGTACGCGTCACTCTTGACGACCGCCATCAACTCGACCCCGGCCGGAACAAGGCTCTTGAGGTAGCGATAGTTGGACTGGAAGGCCTGGTTCGAAATCTCAACCCAGCAGGGGCGTATTGGCATGGGGATGACCAAGGCCCAGTTTATCGCGGCGGAATGAGGGACTTCTCGCGAATTGCCGCACGCAGTAGCGCAAAGGCGACGAGGGTATCGCTGCGGTCTTCCAACGCTTCGACCAGCGATTCTTCCAGATCGTGCGGCACCGTCATTTCGCAGGCGGCCACTTCGGCATCAGTCGCACCCTTGAAACACAACTCGCAATGCCCGAGCGCATCCCCATCCCCCATACGGACGGGTGGTCCGAAGACGCGGCAGGTCATGGGTCGCCAGGGATAGACATCGCACAAACCGGTCGCAGGATCGAGTGCCGGGCACGGAGCGTCATTGGCAAACTCCTCAAAGCGCTCCAGCTCCTCGTCCGATTTCCCGAGAACGCCTGAAAGGAGATCGCCAGGGAAATTCGCGCCGTACTGCTCAATCCACGCCCGCGCCCGTCCCTCGATCCGCTCGGCCAGATCAGGTTTGTCGACGTGCAAGGCCTCCATCCCAACGCGGAGACGCACTGCATCGAGCGCATTGATCGCGAAAGCTCCATAACAGCATTGGTTGCATCCCGTGCCGCAAAGCAGCCACGGCCCCGATCGCGCAGCCGCGTCCGCAAACGAAGCGTCCACAATCTGCACCAACTCTGCGTCTCGATGCGGCAATTCCACCGCACAAGAATAATGGGTGCCCCCGGTCCCTCGCAGTTGGGGACCGGGGAGAGCATTGAATTCACTGCGAGTGAAAAGAGCCGGACCGGGGGCACCCACTTGATTTCTTCGATCCCACCGGTGTTCCATAACCTAAGGCCGCATGTGCTCTACCTCGAACACCAACCCGCCCCGCCGCTGTCGCAGTTCATCCGCGCGCTATGGTACGCAAGTGCGCCCGACGTCGGCTATACACGCGAGCGCATTTTGCCTAGCGGCTGTGTCGAAGTGATTCTCAGCCTGAGCCGCGATTTCCTGATGGACTGCGGGGAAGACCAGCCCGACCGCCGCGACGCCCCGGCGCTTGTGGTGGGGGCCCGGTCGGTCTACGAGATCGTGGACACAGCCGACATGGCCTCGCTGATCGGCATTCACTTTCACCCCGGCGGCTTTGCGCCCTTCGTGCGCAACCGCGCCGACGACTTCTCGAACAGAAGTCTGCCTCTTGAAGAGCTTTGGGGAAATTCGGTTCGCTCTCTGCGCGATGCATTGCGCGAGATCGAGGGAGCGCCGGAAAAGCTCCGCTTTCTTGAGCGGCATCTGCTGAACATTCTGAAAAGCCCGCAGCCGCAACATCCGGCGGTCGAGTTTGCCCTGAAGGAATTTGGACGCGACTCTCGGGTGGCGACGATTGAAGACGTTGCGCGCAATCTTGGCTGGAGCGCGCGGCGCTTCTCGCAGGTCTTTCGCGAACAGGTAGGCTTTTCGCCGAAGGCCTGGTGCCGGATCCGGCGCTTTCAGCGGGTCGTGAAGCGATTGCACAGCGGGGAAGACATTCGCTGGGCAGAGCTGGCGCTCGACTGCGGATACTACGATCAATCGCACTTCGCCAACGAGTTTCGCGCCTTCTCGGGCATCGACGCGACAACGTACTCGGCCCTGCGCACGCGCTTCACCAATCACATTCGGGTGCAATAACGGCGGACTTCCGATTTTTCCAAGAAGTCTCATCACCGGGACTGTCATGCTCAGACCGTAGGATAGAAATCCGACGGAGGTCGTATGAGTGAAACGAGGAGTACGGTGATGCCCGCCCTGCGCTACCGCAATGCCCACGCGGCGATCGATTGGTTCTGCAACGTGATCGGCTTCGAGCGCCATGTGGTGTATGAAAACAACGACGGAACGGTCGGGCACGCGGAGCTGAAGCTCGCATGGCGGCATGATCATGCTCGGCTCCGCGAAAGACGATGAACACGGCCGCCGGTTTCAGTCGCCCGACGAACACGGAGACACAGAAACCATGAGCGCCTACATCGTTGTCTCCGATGTGGATGCCGTGCATGCGCGCGCGGTGGCGGCGGGCGCGACGATCGTGCGCCCCGTTCAGAAGACATCGTACGGCAGCACCGAGTTTGCGCTGCGCGATCCCGAAGGCCACTCCTGGAGCGTAGGAACCTACGACCCCTGGGCAACGCACTAGGTTCCAGATCCTGCGAGCGCCCCCGGTCCCTCGCACTCGGGCGACCGGGGCAAGCACGAACCGCATGCGAGCCAACCGCGAGCGTCTGCCGCACCGCAGGTGCTGTACACTCATTCCGTGTTTGGAGGCTCGTTCATGCGGTCGGTTTCTCTTCCCTCGTGGCTCGCATTTGCGCTAGTTTCGGTCATGGCAGTTTCAGCACAGGATGGCCGTCTGCTGGTCGCCCAAAAAGGCGAGGCCAGCCTGGCTATCGTCGATACCCAGGCGGGCAAGGTGCTGGGAACGGTGCCGGAAGGCGGGATTACCGGCCATGAAGTGATCGCTTCCGCCGACGGCCGCACCGCCTTCGTTCCCATCTACGGCAACTCCGGCGTCGGCAAGCCCGGCACCGACGGCCAGAAGATCGTCGCCATCGACATCGCCTCGCAGAAGATCGTCAACACGCTCGACTTCGGTCGCGGCGTGCGTCCGCATTGCCCGCTGATCGGCCCCAAAGACGGCCTGCTCTACGTCACCACCGAGCTCGACAAGACCATCTCGATCATCGACCCCAAAACACTCAAGATTCTCGGCACCATTCCCACCGGCCAGCCGGAGAGCCATATGCTTGTGCTCTCGCACGATGGCAAGCGCGGCTACACCGCCAATGTCGGCCCCGGAACCGTCTCCGTGCTCGACATCGCGGCGCGTAAAGTAATCAAGATCCTCCCGATCTCCAGGAACACGCAGCGCATCGCGATTTCGCCCGACGATCGCTGGGTCTTCACCGCCGACCAGACCAAGCCCCAACTCGCCGTCATCGACACCAAGACCGACTCGGTCAGCAAGTGGATTCCGCTCGAAGGCGTGGCCTACGGAACAGCGCCCACTCCCGACGGCCACTGGCTTCTGGTTACGCTGCCCGACCAGAACAAGATCGCCGTCGTCGACCTAACCACCATGCAGGTAGTAAAGTCCGTCCCCACCGGTGTGAATCCGCAGGAGATTGTCGTGCGCCCCGACGGCAAGATGGCCTACGTCTCCTGCATGACGAGCAACCAGGTGGCGCAGATCGATCTGAGCACCTGGAAACTCGCCGGCCTGATCAACACCGGCAAAGCCACCGACGGCCTGGCATGGGCCGCCGGCCAATAACGAGTCCTTGCGCTACGGGCCCTGTTTGAATCTGGAGGGTACGGGCTTCAGAGCCTGACGGTGCGGATGCCGCCACGCTATTGCTCGCGCAGTGCCTTGGTCGGGTCAAGGATCGAAGCTCGGTGCGCCGGAATCCAGGATGCCAGCGTGGTCACGACGAGAAAGACCACCGTCACCGCCGCAAAGGTCGCCGGATCGGTAGGCTTCACTTCCACCAGCATCGCCGTGATCACGCGTCCCAGCACCAGCGCGGCCACAAAGCCAATGGCGATGCCGATCACGCTCAGCCGCAACCCCTGCATCACGATCCAGCGCAGAATGTCGCTGCGCTCAGCGCCCAGCGCCATGCGTACGCCGATCTCCGCCGTGCGTTGCCGCACCACGGTAGAGAGCACTCCGTAAAGGCCCACCGCCGCCAGCGCAACCGCGATGCCCGCAAACACGCCAATCAACAGCAGCGAGAAACGCGTTCCCGCCTGCGCACGATGCACTACCGACTCGGCTGTCTCCTCTTCGGAGACGAGCAGATGTGCGTCGATGCTCTTGACGGCATTCCGCACCTCCAGGACGTTCCCGGCTGGATCGCTGCCGAAGCGGAGCGCCCACGTCTGCACCGCGCCCCCACCCAGGAAGGCGTCGGTGAAGTAGACCTGCTCGCGTCCCGGCTCCGAGAGCGACGTCGTCCGCTGGTGTGCCACCACGCCGATCACCTCAACCCACTCCGGTTCAGGCGTGCGAATGCGGATCAGGATGCGCTTGCCCACTGCCGATTCGCCGGGAAACGCCTTCCTCGCCAAAGACTCGTCGATGAGCACGCGATTGCGGCCGGGCAGATTGTCTTCGTTGGTGAAGGCGCGGCCCTCTTTCACCGGCGTGCGCATGGCCTCAAAGTAGCCGGGCAGCACTACCTGGAACTCCGTCGCCTGAAAGCGGCTGGGATCTTTCAGCGCCTCTTCCGTTCCCCAGCGGATGGGGCTGAATTGGCCGGTGAGCGGGAACGGGAACGATGCGGTCACGCTCTGGACCCCGGGAATCCCGCGCAGGCGTTGCTCGATCTGGCTGATCATCGCCGCGCGCGCCTCGGGCGTTGGCGCAGCGAGCCGCGCGCCGAGCAACTGGAACTTCAGCATGTTGTGCGGATCGAAGCCCGGATCGATGCGCTGCAAATCGAGAAAGCTGCGGAACATCAATCCCGACCCGATCAGCAGCACAAACGAGAGCGCGACCTCGGCCATCACGACAATGTTGCGCAATCCCGCGCCGCTGGCCAGGCCGGCGGTGCGGCTGGTGCCGCGCAGCACATTCATCAGCGCCGGCTGCGAGGCGCGCAGGGCAGGCACAATACCGAAGAGCGCCGCAGCCACCAAGCCTGCCAGCGCGGTGTACGCAAGCACTACGCCATCGATGCGAATCTCATTCAGCAGTGGCAGGTTGGCAGGGGCCAGCGCGCGCAATTCGTAAATCCCCGCCCACCCCAGAGCCAGCCCGAGAACTGTGCCCATGGCCGCCAGCAGGCAGGCCTCGGTCAGCAGCGGGAAAATCAACCGCCGGCGGTTGGCGCCCATGGCCGCGCGGATGGCGAACTCGTGCTCGCGAAACGACGCACGCACCAGCAGCAGGTTGGCCACGTTGGCGCATGCGATCAGCAGCAGAAACGTCACCGAGCCCATCAGCGTCAGAATTGCCGGGCGCACCTCAGCCGTCAGGTGCTTGCGAATGGGCTCCAGCGTAATCGCATAGCCAGCCGTGCCGGAGATGGGGAAGTCTCGTCGGGCTTGCGCAGCAACGGCGTCCGCGGCGCTCTGCGCGCTCACTAAAGTTGCGCCGTCTTTGAGCCTGCCGATCGGCAGGATGCTGAAGCTCTTCCGGTTGGCGGCGTCATAGCCGAGGCGGTTGGCGATCCAGAGATCCGGCGCCGCCTCCACATCGGCGGAGGGCGGAAAGTAGAGCCGGAAGCCCGGCGTCAACACGCCAACGACAATCGGCCCGGGGCCGCCTGCGAAGGTCATGGGGCGGCCGATGATCGCCTGATTGCCTCCGAACCGGCGTTGGAAATACTCGTAACTGAGGATTGCGAACTGTGGCAGTTGCGGAGGCGGCGGCGCATTCTGCGCGTTGGCGGGCGGAGCGGGCTGCGGCACTCCGTCCTGGTCGTTGAAGTCGCGGCCGTAGAGAATCTTTCCGCCCGTCACCTGGAAGAAATTCGTGGTCGCAATCGCGAAGCGAATCTGCTCCGGCGATCCGTCTTCGCGCGAAGCCAGCAAGCGCCCGGTAAACACCCCGGCCATGTCGGAAAACAACGACTTCGTTCCGTCTTTCAGGTCGATGTAGTCGGCGTTCGAAAAGGGCAGGTTGTGGACGTTGCGCCGCTGCAGGTCCATGCCCGCCAATACCAGCTTGCCGGGATCTTTATACGGAAGCGGCCGCAGCAGCACTGCATTGGTCACGCTGAAGATGGCCGTGCTGGCGCCCACTCCCAGTGCGATGGTGAGCACCGCAGTGATGGTAAATGCCGGATGCCGCAACAAAATCCTGGCCGCAATCGCAAGATTCTTCATGCCCACGGTGACCTCCCTGGGTGAATTCGCTCTAGCCGATCTTTCGTTCCCCACTTGCTGGCTTCAGCTTAAATGCCATCCCAGGCAGCGCAACAGCGATTCCCGCGAACACGCCATTCTCCTGCACTCACTCCAGTGTCATCCTGAACGAAGGTGACCGTCTATTACGACAGCCGAGACCCCTCGGTCAGTGCTCTCGAAGACTTCTCTGAACAAAGCCGCAAGGATCTCCGATTTGTCTACATTTTCCTGGTTGTGTTTGTCTTTGCCGTCGCGTTCGTCCTCTGGGACAGGGCTCCTGATCGGACGAGGTCAGACGAACTGACCAATGGAAAATAGAAGGCTCGCTACTTTCGCCTTGAGCACGATATGCGATGGCTTGCGAAGCGTAAAGCTGACAGCGGCCGATTCACTTCCGATGCGGAGTGTCATACCACCGCGTCAAGCAGTTCTACCCTCTAAACTTCTCGCTATCGTGCCACCTTGCGAATCTTGAAACCGTGGAAGGACCACCGGACCTCGGTATCGCCAATGCTGACGCGGTTCCCCGTGAATGCACAGATCGCTTCGACATCCTCGCCTTCCTGCAGCGACTTGAGTTCGCCCTCCCCGAATCCGCGCACGTCGAACCAGTAGGTCAGAGGTCCGTCCTGGCTCATGAACGAAACGCCATTCGGTGCGAGCTTCTCGATCTTGGCTCGTATGCGAATCTTTTTATCGATGAAAGCGCCTTCCCCATTCCCCGCATGGAAACGCTGGAAGAGCTTGTCGACGCTCAAGGCCGGCGATGCATCGAAGGGGTCGGCCTTAGCTTCTGCCGGAGCAGGTGCCGGCGCAACCTCCGCGTGTTTCTCCGGTAGAGTCGGGGGCGAAGCAGGTGCGGTTTCTTTCGGCTCGGTTGCTGGAGGCACGGTCGAAGGGGACGCAGTCGCCGGTGCGCTTGCTTCTGACGCCGGCTCGGTTGCGGGCGGAGCCGGTGTAGCTGCCTCAGGGGCGGGAGCAACCTGCGTGATCGGCGCATGGTTCCGCTCATCGGCCGTATGGTGCTGCGCGTAGTAGATAACCGACGCACCCAGAGCCAAAGCAGCCACGACGGAAAAGACCCAGGGAAGAATACGCCTCTTTTTCTCCTCCTCAGGCTCCAGACTGAACATTCTTGGTTTGCGGTCGCTCGCAGCGGCCAGTTCTCGATCCTCGTAGATCGCACGGCTCGCCACAGTCGTCTGCATCGGTTCTGTGTCCTGTTGCCTGGACTCTTCGCTCTCGGTCGATGCGTGCGCGGGTTCCGGGCTCGGAATCGCAGCCGGGGCAGGCTCGGATTTCGGAGCCGCCTGTTGCGCCTGGCGCTCCGCTTCGGCAGCGAAGATCGAAGACAGATTCTCCAGGGTGACGTCGGTGCCTTCGCGCAGCAATCGGCATTGAGGGTTCTCCGCGGCGAAGAGCTCGATCAGCTGCTCGTTGGAAAGCGAGGCGTACCGGGGGAACATCGACCGCATGGTCTGGGTAAAGTCATCGATTGGGACTGTGATCCGCGATTCGGGCACGAAGATTCTCCTGAATGAACTGCTACAGCCTCGCGACTTCTCGTACCCTCGAAAGCTTCGATCCTGCGAGGACTCTTCCGCAACCGGCTAGCCGATCTCCCGATCCCAGCTTTCCAGCGCCTGCTTGAAAGCCGTCATAAACTTGCCCGCATCCGCTCCGTCGACCAGCCGATGATCGAATCCCAGGCAGTACGTCTGCATTGACCGGATCGCAATTGTGTCGCCACCTTCTCCATCGGAGACCACAACCGGCTCCTTCTTCAATCCACCAATCGCCAGAATCGCTGCCTCCGGCTGATTCAGAATCGGCGTGCCAAACTCCCCGCCGAAGACCCCGGGGTTGGTGAGCGTGAAGGTTGATCCGGATGCCTCTTCGGGCTTGAGCTTCTTGCTTCGAGCGCGCTGGGCCAAATCGGCCATGGTGCGCGCCAGATCGACGAAGCTCAGCGTCTCCGCCTGCCGCACCACCGGCACAATCAAGCCCCATTCCAGCGCCACCGCAATGCCGAGATGAATGTTGGCATGGTAGTGAATCGCGACATCGATCAGCGATGAGTTCACAATCGGATATTGCCGCGCCGCATCGATCGCCGCAGCAGCAATAAACGGCATGTAGGTAAGCTTCACGCCATGTTTCTGCTCAAAGCCGGCTCGCTCGCGGTCGCGCGCTCGCACCACGCGAGTCATATCCACTTTGTAGACCGAGTACGCATGCGGGCTGGTGTCCACGCTTTCGCGCATGCGGTCCGCAATGATCGAGCGCATCCGGCTCAACGGCACCACCTGGCCGGGCAGATTCGAAACCACCGCAGCCGGCGCGGGCTTCGCTTTGGCAGCGGCGGCAGGCTCAGCGCCGCGGTTCGCCATGTGCTTCAGCACATCGTCCTTGGTGATGCGCCCTGCCGAGCCAGTTCCGCTCACCCGCCGCAGGTCGAGATTGTGTTCGCGCGCAATGCGCCGCACCAGCGGCGAATAACGCAGCCGTTGCGAAGGGTCGGTTTCTTCTGGTGTTTCGGGCTCCGGCTCAGCGTGCGCAGCTGTCTTCGGCTGGATCACCGGCTCAGGAACCGCCGTGGCCGCTTCAGCAGCGCCGGCCGCTCGACGAATAAATGACGGCGACAACGGTGTTCACCTCGACTGTCGCACCTTCAGGAATCCTGATCGCGCCCAGCACGCCGGCCACCGGCGACGGAATCTCCGCATCCACCTTGTCGGTCGAAATCTCAAACAGCGGCTCGTCCTTCTGCACCGCTTCGCCCGTCTTCTTCAGCCAGCGCGTGATCGTGCCCTCAAAGATCGACTCGCCCATCTGCGGCATCACCACGTCGGTGCCTCCCGCAGTCGCGGGCCCTGATGCAGCCGCAGTCTTTGCGGGAGTTGCCGACTTCGAAGCGGGCGCCGTTTGAGATGTCGACGTCTCCGCAGCAAGCGGCTCGGCACTTCCGTCGGGAGCCTCATGCAGCTTTGCCTCCGCGACGGCCTCGCCCTTCTCCGCAATCACCGCGACCACCGTATTCACTGTGACCGTCGCGCCTTCCGCGATCTTGACCTCGTGCAGGACGCCGGACACCGGCGACGGAATCTCCGCATCCACCTTGTCCGTGGAGATCTCGAAGAGAGGCTCGTCCTTCTCAACGGCGTCCCCGGCCTTCTTCAGCCATTTGGTGATCGTCCCCTCAAAGATGGACTCGCCCATCTGCGGCATCACGACTTCGGTTGGCATCGATCGCGTATCTCCGTCACGGCATGGCCCGGCCACGGCGGGCCGACCACTCGCCGGATTATAAATTGCACGGCGCCTCTCAGGCCTTGGTGGGGCCGCCGTCCGTCCCGCTCAAACGCAGGACTTCGGCAGGCACCTGCAACGGCGTGTCTTCAGCAGAGTATTCGCGCGCCGCAGCGGCCGCCGCCTCGCGCAAAGCCTCAAGATCCTCGAAGGCCAGGACAGGCTGGTCGAACACCAGCCCAAACTGCCGCGAAGCCTGGTAAGCCAGCGTCTCCAGGGAAGGCACCTCAACCGAAGGCCCCAGCTCCTTCTCCAGGCTCGTGACCGCATGGTCAGGAATTCCGCACGGCACAATCAGGTTGAAGTCGCTGAGGTTGGTGGTCAGGTTCATGGCGAACCCGTGCGAAGTCACGCCCCGGGAAACATGAATGCCGATCGCCGCGATCTTTCGCTCCTGGCCGGGCGCGTTCGACTCGATGCCGCACCAGACGCCGGTGAGCCCCTTCACCCGTCCCGCCGCGACACCATAGGCTGCACAAGCCCGAATCAGGGCCTCTTCCATCCCGCGGACAAAGTCGACAGGCCCCATCCGCCGCCCACTCGTATTCTTCAGTGTGCGCAGATCGAAGATCGGGTAACCCACCAGCTGCCCCGGCCCGTGATAGGTCACATCCCCGCCGCGGTTGATGTGGTGCAGGGTCACGCCGCGTGCGGCAAGAAAGGTCTCACTCGCCAAAACATTCGATCGGTCCGCATTGCGGCCCAGGGTGAGCACCGGCGGATGCTCGAGCAGCAGCAGGACGTTGCGCAGCCTTCCGGCCACGACGTGCTCGGCAACCTCCGCCTGAATGCGCAGGGCCTCGTCATACTCGACTCGGCCGAGATAGAGAGACTGAATCATCGCTGCTTCCATTGTAGAGATCGTGCGGCGATCTCAACCTTCGACGCGCGCCTGGTACAGCCCCTGGAATGCTGACCGTACCCGAATGTAAACCAGGATCCACAGCACGGCGATTGCAAGCCCGAAAGGAAGCGCGCTTGGGGCCATCAGCGCATTCACGGCCAGAATGTTCACGATGACCGGCGCGAGCAGCGCCAGCCCCAGGGGAACATAGCGATTGAACAGGAGCAGGATTCCGCCGACGCCTTCAAAGAAGCCAACCAGCATGATGTACTTGGTGCTCATCATCAACAACATGAACTGGCCGGCCACTCCAGGCTGCGGAGGCTGATGGAAGAAGTCATGAAACTTGGTGATCCCTGCGAACAGGAATACAGCACCGAGCAGATAGCGCGCGATCGTAGACACAACCTTCATGGAATCCCCTCCAGGAAATCAATCGAGATGCATGCCGGAAAGACGGTCCTGCTTTGCGACGAGCAGAAAGGATAGCAGTCCGATGAGCGAGCGCCGCCTGAGGATTCAGCGAGGCTGGTTGTGCAACATGGTACAGACCAGGGCCAGCGGCAGTCCGACCACATTGCTGTAGTCGCCCACAATGCGCGGAATCCAGCGCGCCGCGCGCCCCTGGATCGCGTAGGCCCCGGCTTTATCCATCGGTTCGCCGGTAGCGATGTAGGCAGCGATCTCTTCATCGGTCAACGGAAGAACCTCGACTTCGGTAGTTTCTGAGGCGGCCCGCGTGCCCGACGCGCTGACGACGGCGACCCCTGTGATGACGCGATGTGTGCGTCCAGAAAGCAGCCGCAGCATGCGTGCCGCGTCCGCCACGTCTCTGGGCTTCTCGAGGATGTGGTCGTCGAGCGTCACCGTCGTATCCGCCCCCAGAACCACCGGCGGAGGGGCGGACGCTCGCTCTTCGCTCGCAAGCACTTCGCGATAGACGGTCTCGGCTTTTTCGCGGGCGAGGCGGGTGACATAGGAAACCGGATCTTCGTCGAGATGTGGGTCTTCAGGGATATGCGCCGGCCGCACCTCGAATGTGAACCCCACCTGCGTGAGCAGTTCGCGACGACGCGGCGATGCAGAGGCGAGGATCAGCATTGGTTCGTTCAGACGCTCAGCCCGGTCTGCAGCCCGCCCGGCGTAGCCAATCCCCACGCCATGGCCGGTGTGTTGTGCGCGAGGCCGAAGCGGCCATCCGGCCCCAGCAAAATGATGCCGCCGTGCCCGCCGAGCCGGTTGTACAGGTACGAGATCGCCTCCCGCGCCGCGATCTCGGGCGCCGTGCCCGCGGCCACGCGGTCGGTAGCCCACTTGCCTAGGACGAGCTTCATGATCGGCTCGCCCCACCCGGTCAGCGAGACAGCGGCGGCCAGGTTGTCTGCATAGCAGCCGCACCCGATCAGCGAGGAGTCGCCGACACGGCCCGGCGTCTTGTTGAGGGTTCCGCCGGTAGAGGTCGCCGCGGCCAGATTGCCGTGGCCATCCAGCGCCACTGCACCGACCGTATCGTGGGAGTCCATTGCATCCGGGGGCGCTGCAGGCCGCTTTCGGTTTGCATTCTCTCCCGGCTCCGACGCATCGAGCCGGAAAGCCGTCTCGGGGCTCTTGTCATCCTGCAGTAGCGGGTTCGCTGCTTCGGGTCCGGAAAACGTCTCGTCTTCCAGCCCCGCCGACTGGCGAGCTTTGGCATGGGCCAGCCGCTCGCGCTCGCGTTCCAGCACCAGCTCCGCATTGTCGATCAGCGGCATGCCGTGCGCCGCGGCAAAGCGCTCCGCGCCCTCGCCCACAAAGTAGACGTGCGGCGATCGATCCAGCACCAGCCGCGCGGCATGGATGGGATTGCGCAGCCTCTCCACGCAGGCAACGCCGCCGGCCTTCATTTGGCCTCCATCCATCAGTAAGGCATCGAGCTGCACACAGCCTTCGCTGGTCAAAAAGCTGCCGCGCCCCGCGTCGAACGTGGGGTCGTCTTCGAGCATGGCGACCGCGGTCTCCACCGCATCGAGTGCCGAGCCGCCCAGGCCGAGAATGCGATAGCCCGCTTCAAGAGCGGCGCGTACGCCGGTCTCATGCGCGGCGCGGGCATCCTCAGGGATGGCCCAGGCGCCGCCATGGACGAGGAGAGTCGGGTCGTGCGTAACAGAGGTGGTCACCGGATTCATGGTAGAGCATCGGCGCGTGAGCTGAAGTCTGTCAAACCCAACGGGCCCGCATGCGGCTGTAACCGATTCATTTCAAGCAGGAAGACTGGCGCCGCGGGATTGCACGGAATTACGTCGAATTTCGCTACCCTGAAAACACTCAAAGCAGAATCAGGACCAGCAAAGGGCTCGGCCGCTTTTACCAGCGCCTGCGCGTAACCGCGCCGCGTGCGGAAGGCCGGGATCGCCAAACTCATCGGGCCCCTTTCGCACGGTTCGGTTACCGGACTGAGCACGGGAATTGGGATGCGGATATCCCCTTCACGGGGCTCCGCCGGGAACCAACCGTGCGCAACGTGAGGCCGGAAAGTGGAAAAAATGTTAACTCGAAGAGAAACAGCACCACTCAACAACGAAAGAATCAAGCCGCTCATTGAGGCCGTCCGCGCCGTAATCATCAGTGAGGCGCTATTGATCGCCAAAGGGCTCGCCAAAAGCGCCAAGAAAGGCCGTCCCATGGCTGCCAGGTTGATGATCGATCTCGCACAGAAGGATGTGGATATCGAAGAGGCAATCAAGACAAACCCTCTGCGCTCCCTGGCCCTGCGCCTGGCGGCCCAGCCGCAACTGCCTCCGGAAGCGCTCAGCAGCATGCCCATCGAACCCACTCCCTAACCACCCCATAACAAATCCCGAATGCAAGCCAACGCGGCCTCAGGCGCGGACGCATCTCTGCGCCGCCGCGTCATCGCAGAAAGAGAAGAGAGTGCCATGATCCACACAACCGGCAATCATCCCCGGCCAATCAATCAGGAAGGCAATCATTTCGAGCGAAGGGAGCCCCAGGGGTTTTTCAACCTCGAATGGGTAAGGCGATGGGCCTGCACTTCTCTTGCTTTTTCAGCACGACCCTGCGACACCATGCGTCGCCTCGCGCTCTTCCTTGCTTTAGCCTTTGCGCTCTTCTGGTTAGCATCTGCTAACCTCACCGCTCAGAACATCGCCACCACAACCGTTCAGGGCACCGTCTACCTGGCGAATGGGCGAACCGGCACGGGGACGCTCCTGTTGAACTGGCCGGCATTCACGACAGCCAACGGCCAATCCATCGCTGCCGACAGAATCACCGTGCCCATCCCCTCCAATGGCGCTGTCAGTGTCAACCTCGCTCCGAACCAGGGCGCCACGCCGGCGGGCCTCTACTATACCGCCGTCTTCGACATGAGCGACGGCACAACATCCACGCAGTATTGGATCGTGCCAAACACAACGCAGGCCAGCCTCGCGCAGGTCCAGGCGCAGGTCATGCCCGCAGCGCAGGCCGCACAGGCCGTCAGCAAGACGTATGTCGATCAGGCAATCGCCGAATTGCAGGGAAGCCTGCTCACGGCCTCAGGCGGGAACCTGAGCGGTCCGCTCTACCTGAATGCCGATCCGACGCAGCCGTTGCAGGCCGCCGACAAGCACTATGTCGACCAGGATTTTGCCGCTGCCGTTCCCCTCGCGGGCGGAAACATGACGGGCGCATTGCAGACACCCGCCGTCAACGGTGTCGAGTCTCCAGTCATCGGCAGCGCGCAAGCCACGCTGCAGACGGCAATGAATGCGGCTGGCAACACCGGTGCGATGCAGATTCCGCCAGGCTATGCGGGCGCGGATACATTCACCAACCCGAATGGCGTTTTCGTCAAGGATTGGCGCACGGCCAACGCGCAGCAGCAGGAACGCAGCGTGAAGGAGTTTGGCGCGGTGTGCGATGGCGTCAGCGACGATACCAACGCGCTGCAGGCAGCTTTGAATTACGCGAATGCGCACTCCGTGGCGCTCACGGTCCCGCAGGGAATCTGCAAGACCCGCACCCTGAACTGGCATGGCGAATCGATTGGCGGCCTGGGCAAACAGGTTTCTGCGCTCATGGGATTCCCCGGCCAGGATGTACTCGCCAGCGTAACCGACAGCATGAGCCTGCTGCACTACACGCACCTTCACGATCTGACCATCTATGTGGATCAAAGCGTCGATGCATCGTGCTCAGCGGCGAGAGGCCGCGCCGCGGCGGGCAACTGCATGCTGGGGCGTCCCATCGAATCGAACTCGATCTTCTCGCCCGGGGGCAACGGGCTGACGGGAGCCTTGGGTTCCGGTGCCGGCTGGTCCGTTGGCAACTGCGCGATCGCGATGCCCGCGGCAACGGGGCTCGGCGGCAACGGCCTGCGCGTGGCCGACATCGAGAACCTTGAGATCGCGGCAACCGGCACAGATCCTCTGGCTGCACAGTATCCAGGCGCGCACTCGACGCATACGTGCGGCTTCTATCTGGCGCAATGGCCGCAGTGGAGCGAGTTTCGCCACATCGACATGCGTGGTTTGAATACCGGCATTGTCGTGCCGGCTCTGCCGGTTAACACCCCCTCCGGTTTGAACGCAGATTCGAATCGCTGGCAAGACATCACCATCCAGGCCACGCACGCCTTCACCGCCGCTGCCGGCTCCAACAACGTGCTCGACAACGTGGTAGCGATCGCCTCTAGCTCTGCAGCTACCGGGGAGACGCCGACTGGGCTGGTGCTCGACCTGAGCGGGCCGCAACAAGGATGGACGGTGCGCAACGCGGTCGTGATGCCGACGTGGACCACCGTACCGCCGCAGCTGATCGTCGCAGCCTCTGGCGGCGCGATCACCGGCGTAACGCTGGGAGCGGAGCACGGTCTCGGCTTCGATCCGTATGGCGCGCAGGTTCCCCTGACCTTTAGTGGAAGCTGTACAGCGCAGGCAAACGCAACCATTGGGGCAACGGGATCGGTCAGTTCGGTCTCGGTCACTTCGGGCGGTGTTGGCTGCTCGTCAACAACCACAGCGAGCCTGCATGTTGCAGGCACGTGGGACACCGCGGCTCCGGTGAATCTGGTCGGCGGCGCGAACATGATGTTCTTTGCCGGCAACCTGCTCAAAGGCAACGGCGGCTATACGGTCTGGAACGCGGCAAACTCGCAAGCCAATGGAACCCAATGGGCCGGCGGCGGGAATCTGCCAGGCGGCGGAACCTATCCGGCACTGGTCGCCAACGCGGCGTTCGCTGCCAACCTCGAGAGCAATGGGAGTGCGCAGTTCAACGGTGCTGTCTCGGCAACCACCGCGGTGCTGAATCAGCCTCCGGTGACCATCGCGGCTGGCGGCGCCGACATCGGCGCGCAGATCAATGCGGCGCTTGCAAACTCCTCGATCTGCCCGACAGACGCGAATGGCTATCAGCATTGCGTCCTCAACCTGCCGTATGCGCAATCGGCCATCTGGGCCAGCACAGTCACGGTGACGTCGCCGTACGTCTCCATCGTTGGCCAGGGCTCATCGCAAAGCACATTCTCGTGCACCGTCAACGGCGATTGCCTGCGCATTCTCACGTCGCCCTTCACCATCAACAACGCCGGAACCTTCAAGGGATTCACGCTGATCGGCACAGGCGCGACCAACGGTGTAGGCCTGCATCTCGGCGAGATCGTCGGCGCAAAGTTCACCGACGTTTTTCTTTCCAACTTCACCGGTGCGGGCGGCTCGCTCTACGGCTTCTACGTTCGCAATGCAGGCGCAGGCTGCACGGGGACGCCGGCCATCGTCCTCAGCGGCGCGGGCTCCGGCGCTGCGGCGACAACCTCGCTCTCGAATGGCTCCATCACCCAGCCCGTTCTCACCGCAAGTGGCTCCGGTTATGGCTTCGCCTCCGGCGCAACCACGGCCACAATCAGTGGTCTCACCTGCACCACGTCGCCCGTTCTGGTTCCCGTAGTGACCGCAGGCGCCGGCATGTGGTGGGACAATTACAACCCCAACACCTGGACCGAGCGCGATGAGTTCGACGACGTACGCATCGACGGCTCATCGATCCTGTGGCGCACCACGACGGAAGCCGGCAACAACAGCTTCGGGTATAACGATGTCGCCAAGCTGGGCCTGCGCACGCTGCCCGGCAACACCTTCGGCATCTCGCTTGAAGATCAATCGCTGCTCTACAACGGCAAATACTTCATCACGTCCAACAACGACTTCAACTCCGGCGTCGGCTCGCTCTATCACCTTTCCGATTACGCCCAGTGGCTGACCAGCGAGCTCTATCTCTCCGGCGAGAATAACGGCGGCTTCCAGTACATCTGGGATATCTGCGCGACATGCGCGGTCACGTACCACGGGCCGGGCTCGCAGTTCGGCTTCAACACCAGCGCCACGTACACCACCAACCCCAACGGCAACCCGCCGATTCCGCTCGACACCCCGGCCACGGCCACCAAGACAATTACCGCGAGCGGCGACGTGGTGGTCGCCGTGGGCTATTACCTCTACGGCACCTTCGCGCTCCATTACAACGGTTCCACGGCGCAGGACATGCTCATCTACGCCGGCGGCCAGCAGTATCAACTCTCCTCGACGGTAGCTACGCTCGCCAGCATTACACCCGGCACAGCGATCCTTACCAACCCGCGCATCGTGCTCGATGCCAACTATCGCCCACAGTTGGTGGTCACCGTGAATGCCACTTCCGGTACGCTCTCCGCAGTGGCGTACTCCGATACGCCGCCCTACTCGGTCGGCTCTTCGAACAGCACAGCGGCGTTTCTCTTTCCCAACGTTGCCGAAGGCACAACCAGCACCAGCGTGGCCGCGGCCGCGCCGGTGAACGGCTCCAACTACTCCTTCAATGGTTCGATGTTTGCGAATTCCAAAACCTCGGCCGGTGCGGTGATGAGCAACGGACAAATCGTAATTGCCTCCATGCCCGGCGCGAGCAGCACCACGCAGCAGCTCTCCGGCATCTTCAAAGTCTTCATCAAAGGCGGCAGCGGCCAGCAGAGCGATTGGACCTATGAAGTTTCGTGCAGCCAGTACGATCAGTGGCGTTCCTCGATCAATGTGCTCAGCGCCTACGAATATCAGCCCACGCTGCCGGTGCAGACAGCGCCTGCCTGCCTGCTCGATGCCAACAGCCTGCCGCAGTTTGTGGTGAACCTGCAGAACGTCACCGCCAGCGGCTATTGGGTCACGGTCACGTGGTACGGCAACGGCAATCAAACCCTCTCCGTCCTCTCCGGCGCAACCCCCGGCACGCAGACCGTGGCCGCGCAATACGGCATGCAATGGGACCAAAGCGGGCACATGGCTCTCGACGGTGCATCGCTCGGCGCCTACACAATGAACCTCGGCAACGGCTCCATGAATGTTGGCTCGCTCAACATCGGCTCCGTCAACGGCGTGCCCGTATTCACTGGCGGCGCGCCCACCTATACCGCGCAGGTCGGTCTCAGTGGCGGCAGCCCCGTGAAGGCGACCAACACCTACGGGTGCCTGGATGGCTACGATCACACGCCCTGCGTTGTTGCCGACCAGGCGTACACCAGCCAGTCCGCGGGCATCGGCACATACACACTCACCACGCCCAGCGCCAACGGCTGGTACCGCGCATCGTGCTACACCGTGATCACCACGCCGGCCACCACCTCTTCGACGCTGCCCTCGTGCGACGCGTACTTCACTGACTCCGACTCCGGCGTGAGCCCCTCGTACGAGCAGCTCACCAACGGCAGCACGTCGAACGCCGCCGGCGTGGTGAGCCAGGGCCGCTATGAGCTGCACGCCAAGGCGGCGACCGCCATCAAGTGGGCCACCGTCAACTACGCCAGCCAGCGGCGCAACACCCATGGCCTACGCGGTGCGCGTGGTGCTCGAGTATCTCGGCCAGTAGTTAGCAAACGCTTACCTCGATGGAATCTCTTTGATGAATATTCAGGAAGAATTTGCCCTTACAGGCGTGTGGACACTCCCGTACACCTACCTCGACCGTGCCGAACTGATTCGCTTCGGAGACATACTCGACTGGCGCCCCGTGAGCCTGGGCGGACGAACCATCGCGATGGCTCTCATCGAGGCGCTTCTCCGTGTCCGCGGCCGCGACGGCAACACCGAACCACTGTGCGCCAACCCAGCGCAGCAATGGTTTGAGCGGCGCCGCGGGCAGCGCAACATCGTGCTCAAGGCGCGGCAGCTGGGAATGACCACCTGGACGGCGGCGCGCTTTTTTCTGAGGACCATCACGCAGCCCGGCACCCTCACGCTGCAGGTGGCGCACACGCAGGAGTCGGCGGAAGAAATCTTCCGCATTGTGCACCGCTTCCTCGATGAGCTGCCCCAGGAGCTGCGCGCCGGCCCCTTGCAGACATCGCGGGAAAACGTGCGCCAGATTGTGTTTCCGTTCCTCGACTCGCAGTACTGCGTGGTCTCCGCCGGCGAACGCAACGCCGGGCGCGGCATGACCGTGCAGAATCTGCATTGCTCTGAACTGGCGCGCTGGCCCGGCTATCCCGCCGACATTCTCGCGGGCCTGCGCGCAGCGATGCCCCCGCAGGGTGAAGTGATTCTCGAGTCCACTCCGCAAGGCGTGGGTGGGTGTTTTTACGAGGAGTGGCAGAATGCCCACGCGACCGGAACCGTGCGGCACTTCTTTCCGTGGTGGATGGAAAAGCACAATCGCGCCGAGGCCATTCCGGAAGCGGACCTGAGCGACGAGGAGCGCGATCTCATCCGCCGCCACGGTCTCGATCGCGCGCAGATCGGCTATCGCCGCGGCATGCGCGCCAACTTCCGCGGCCTGGCCGCACAGGAATTTGCCGAAGACGAACAGGGCTGCTTCCTGGCCAGCGGCGAATGCGTCTTCGAAATCACCGCAATCGAAGAGCGCCTGAAGAGCGCGCCGGAGCCCATCGAAAGCCAGAACGGCGCCATGCAGGAATGGCTGCCGCCTGTACCGGGCCGCCGCTACCTCGTATCCGTCGATCCTGCCGGCGGCGGCAGCGAAGGCGATTTCTCCGCCGCCCATGTTCTCGATCTCGACTCCGGCCTGCAGTGCGCCGAGTTCGCCGGCCACGTCGGCAACCTCGAACTCGCCCATCTGGTCACCGGCCTCGCGGCCCGGTACAACGACGCGTGGCTGGTCGTCGAACGCAACAACCACGGCAACGGCGTCCTCGCATATGCCGAGACCGTCTGCCACTACCCCAGGATCTATCGCCACGGCGGCCAGCCCGGGTGGCTCACCACCTCCCTTTCCCGCCCCGCGACCCTGGGCCAGCTTGGCGCCGCGCTGGTCGAGCACCCGGAATGCTTCATGAGCCGGCGCTTCCTCATCGAGTGCCGAAGTTTCGTCCGCCATGCCGACGGCCGCGCCGCAGCCATGGCCGGTTCGCACGACGACTTGGTGATGGCCATGGCCGTGGGCCTGGGCGCGCGCCAGGATATCCTCGAGAATCGCCTGTGACCGCCGTCCTCGAAGGCCTTCCCGAATGGAGTTTAAAATGTCTTGCGTTTCCCAACGAGGCACTCTTGGCGGTTCTGGCGGTGCAACATATCCGGCGGATGCGTGGCGGCGCGCAAGGGCACCTGATGCAGTGTGCCGACGGCGAATACTACGTCGTGAAATTCCAGAACAATCCCCAGCACGTCCGCGTCCTTGCCAACGACTTTCTCGGATCCCGTCTCGGTGAGGCCGCCGGACTGAATGTTCCTGCGGTCGAACTGATTGAGGTGTCCGAGTGGCTGATTCACTCCACGCAGGAATTGGAGATGGATCTGGGCCGGTCGCGTGCAAAGTGCAAGCCCGGGTTGCAATTCGGTTCACGATTCCGAGACGGGATTTGGCCGGGACTCGTGGTGGATTACCTTCCCGAACAGAAACTGGCATCGGTACGAAACCTCAGGGAGTTCGCCGGCATCCTGGCGCTCGACAAGTGGACCGCCAACGCCGATGGGCGTCAGGTTGTCTTTGAGCGGGCGCCCAGAGAGAAACGATACAAGGCAAACTTCATCGATTTTGGTTATTGCTTCCACGCCGGCGAGTGGAGATTCGAAGACAGCCCCCTGCGCGGCGTCTATCATCGCAACGATGTCTATCGCGACGTCAAAGGGTGGGACTCGTTCGAACCCTGGCTGACGCGGCTTGAAACCATGCCCGCGGAGACGGTCTGGTCTGCGGCCAATGAGATTCCGCCTGAGTGGTACGGCGGCGATCTCGGCGAGATGGAAGCCCTGGTTGAGAAGCTCTTAACGAGAAGGAGCCGCATTCGGGAACTCATCGAGCAGTTTGGGAGATCCGAGCGGCATCCCTTTCCGAATTGGTTAGGTGGTTCTCCCTCCAAGGCTGAAAATCGAAGAAGGCAGCCACGCTGGGAAGATACGATGTTCGGGGTGTTCGACGGCACGGTGCGCGTGCAGTAATGAGAGACCTGTCAACAGGCGATAAAGAGAAGGACGATCATGAATGAACGGCTCCAATGTGAGTTTCACCTGCTGCGCTACGTTCCCGATCCTGTGCGTAATGTTTCTTTGCCGATCGGCGTGATTCTGCGCGAAACGGGCGATGCGGCCACCGCGAGCTCCAAGGCTCCCCAGGTGCGCTTCACCCGCGATTGGCGTCAGGTACGATGTCTCGATCCCGATGCCGATCTCGAATTGCTCGAGGAGCTGGAAAACGACCTGATTGCCAGGCTCCGAGCCGAACCCGACGGCGAGTTGCTCTCTATCCTGCGGGACTCGTCTTCCCTCTGTGTGCAGATATCCGATGCGAAGGGATACCTCGCCGAAAGCATTCCCGCCGGCATGGAAGAACTCATGCGCATCTACATCAATCCGCCCGCAAGAGCTCGTGGGCCAAAGCTCAGCGGCCGCGCCGCGATCCATGCGAGGATGCGCACCGAGTTCGAAAACAGGAACGTGTGGAGCTTAATGGTCAAAGAGATTGCAGCATCGGTCTACACGGATCTTGGCGACCCGTTGAAGATCGACTGTGGATACCGGACCAACGGCACCATGAAGATGTTCCACGCAGTGAGTCTTGAGGCCGGCCCGGAGATGGCCAAGGTGCTGGCGTTTTCCGCGCCGGCACTGCACGATGGGGTCTGGCGTGTCGCGAAAGCAAAACTGGACCTTGCCGCAATTGTTGAGCCGGATGAGTCGTCGGGAGATACTCATCGCTCGCAGCAGTACGAGTTTTGCAAGGGCCTCATGGAAAAGACCAAGTTGATTCGTGTGCTCCCAACATCGCTGCTGGAACCTCTGGCTGCCACAGCTTACGAAGATTTGAAAGTTTAGAAGCGCTCTTCAGCGATCTGCGTTCTCTTCAACGTGGCGCCAAAACATTCTCAGAAATATTTCCTGCAATTTGCATGGAATTATGTGAGAAACGAGTAGCATTGTTTTTGTAAGGGATCGTGCCGCGGTTCGCACGAGTTTCTTCGATTTTCAAAAAAATGCAAGGCGCAGCCTGACACAGGTTGCGCCTTTTGCTTTTGTGCGACCAAAGGAAGGTGCGTGTGGGTGTACGCAAACAAATACGGGAACTGTGGCGACAGGCAACGCGGCACGATGACTCGGCTCGAACAACTCTCACCGTCGATGCCCAATCCGGAGCCGATCGAAGGACGCTCGTGATGCCTTCCATCCTCAGTCCGCTTCAATTTCCGGGCCGCCATCTGCCCAAGCCGACCCCTGCCAACCTGCGCCGGTTCGCGGAAACACCTCTGGTGCGGCGGTCCATCAACGTGATCAAAGACCGCATCGCCGCCATGGATTGGCAGGTGCGCGTGCGGCGCGGCGTTCGCGCGCAAGACGTCGCTTACGCCGATCGCAAGCTCCGCGCCCTGCGGCGCACCCTCGAAGAGCCCAACGACACCGACAGCTTCCGCACCCTCATCGAGCAGGCCATCGAAGACGCGCTGACCGGCGGCTTCGGCGCCATCGAGATGGAGCCGACCGGCGATGCGCACCGTCCTGCCATGCTGTGGCCGGTCGACGGCGCTTCAATCCGCATCAATGCACGCTGGGACGGTCATGCCGACACGCCGCGCTACGCGCAGGCCACACCCGGACAACTGGAGTCGAGCGCCGTCGAGCTTTTCGACAGCCAGCTCATGTATATCCGCATGAACCCGCGCAGCTTCACGCCCTTCGGTCTCGGGCCCCTGGAAGTCGCCTTCGAAACCGTCAATCAGTTTCTCAGCGCGCATCGCTTTGCCGGCAAGCTCGCAGCCAATTCGGTGGCGCAGTATGCGCTCTGGCTCAACGAGGCCACGCCGACGCAGCACGACCGCCTCATTCGCTGGTGGCAGGACGAGATCGAGGGCACCGGCCGCGTGCCGCTCCTGGCGGCCCACAGAAGCCGGAGGTTCTGCGTTTCGCGCAAGGCACCGACGCCGACCTGCGCCTCGCCTGGCAGGAGTTTCTCATCCGCATGGTCGCCAACGCATTCGGATTGCCGCCCCTGATGCTCGGGCTCGAAGCCACGTCAACCAGTCCACCGCGTCAGAGATGGCCGATGAAGCCTTTCGCGGCGCCATCTCGCCGCTCGCCGTGCTGCTTGCCGGCCACATCACCCGCGACCTCTTCGGCAAATGCATCGGCTGGCATGAGTTCGAATTTGTCTTCAACGAGCTGAATGCGCGCGACGAGGAAACCGAGCTCGCCGTGCAGGTCCAGCTCCTCACTCTCACCGTGAACGAAGTCCGCGCCATGCGCGGGTCTGGCGCCGCTCGATGCGGGTGATCAGAAGACAGCTGTCAGCTTTCAGCCATCAGCTCTCAGTTGAGCCCTGCCGCACGAAATTCCCGAGCCTCCCGAGAACTCACGCTGCTATCGAAAGGTTGTTGACCTCGAAGCGCCACAAAAAGCTAACAGCTGAAAGCTGATAGCTGACAGCTGTACTGCGGAGCAATCAAGATGCAATTCCAAGCCATGTCTGTAAAGTTCCCGCACGTCGAGGGCCACCCCAACCGGGTTCCCTTTGAAGGAGTACTGACGCTTGTCAACGCGGCCAGCGATAAGGCCCCCGCCGGTGCGCGTGGGCATCGCGTGATGCTGACAAGCGAAGCAGCCAGAAAAGCGTTCCCGTCCTTGTTGGGCATGGCCGTTGACTACAAGCCGGGATGGGACGGGCACGATGCGCAGCGCAAGATCGGCCTTCTCACCGAGGCCGACGTGATCGGACAACGTCTGCTGGTGCGCGGCTATCTGTATGCCCGCGACTTTCCCGAGGCCGCGCAGGCCATCCAGCAAAGGCCGGAGGCGATGGGCATGAGCTACGAGTTGGCGAATGCGCGGGTCGAGGACATGCGCGCCGATGTATGGAAGCTGACGCGCGTGCTCTTCACTGGCGCCGCCGTCCTGTTACGCGAAAAAGCCGCCTACCGCAACACCAGCTTCCGCATGACCGGTTAGCATCCGCTTACCAAGCACACGCCCTAACCTCGGCCGAGGTCCCCGGCCAACATCCCGGAGGGATGAAGCGAATGTAGCCACGGGTGAACCCGTGGGCCAGGTTCGCCCGCGACCACCCGCGTCCCGGAGGGGCCGCGCTGAAACGTTCTCACCCATGGTACGCAACCGCTAACGAGTCACCTCAAGCCGAATACCAAAACTTACCGCTTTCATCCAAGACCTCCGCTACAGAAAGGAAAACCAATGGACACAACCGAAATCACCGAGCGCCTTGAAGCTGCGACGACGCTCCTCGAGCGAACCCTCACCTGGCTTGAGGAGCGCCGCCAGGCCCTGAGCGGCGATGTGGAGAAGATCACAGCAACCGTCGAGCAAAGCCGGCGCGAAACCGAACTGCAGGAGAAACTCGATGCGGCCGAAAAGCAGCTCGCCGATCTGAAGGCAGCGGCCTCTTCGGCCAACGTCGTCACTCCGCTGCGGCGAACCGTACCCGCAACTACGCAGGAGATGCTCGCCAAACACGGCATCGGCGAAGGTCCCGTGAACGTGCAGGCGCTCGACGCCGCACTGTCGGGCCTCAGCCTCGAGCAGCGCATCGCCGTCAAGACCCAGCTCCTCCGCGCCGGAGCAATCGCATAAAGACAGTGATTAGTGATCAGTGGCCAGTGATCAGTAGACGTTGCTGATCCCTGCACTCACGACTCACTACCCACTCACCACTACTCACTCCACCACTCAAGCCGCGCACCACGCGGCGGAAAGAGCCTATGAACGCAACGTTTGCAGATATCCACGCCGCGGCCGATTACATCGGGCCGGGCGCCATCGAAGTTCCTCTTTACCAGACAGAGATCTTCGACATTTGTCGGCGCTCGAGCGCATTCGGACAACGCATCAAGCAGGTCCCGGCCACCGGCCATCCTTCGCGCTTCTTTGAAGAGACTGCGATCCCGAACCCGGGCACGGGTGGTTTCGTCAATCCGCGCAGCATCAATCCTCCAGTCGTCAGCCCCACACGCATCGAGCTGAGCGTCCCGCTCAAGGCCATCGTCGCGCAGATTAATTACAACCTGTTCGACATCGAGCTCGGGGATCAGCAAAAGCAATTCGCTTACCTTCAGGCCAAAGATCTCGTCGACACCGTCGGCGGCGTGATGATTGCGCACGACGTGGCTCTGTGGCAGGGCAACGACACCAGCCTGAGCGCGCCCACCACCACGCAGTACATGGGCTGCGCCGCGCAGATCGCCGCCGGCGGCAACACCGTCACCGTCACCACGTCGATGAAGATCGTCGACACCATCAAGACCACGGTCGCGCAGATGGTCGCCAACACCGGCTACTACGTGCGCCCCACCGCCATCTACGCCAACCCCGTGCTCCTCGACCTCATCGACCAGGAGATGAAGTCCGAGTACAACGTGGTGCTCAACACCGACCAGATCACCGCGGGCTTCCGCGTGAAGATGCTCTCCACGCAAGCCGGCGATCTGCCGCTCATCCCCGACTGGAGCCTGCCTTACACCGGCACGCCGGGCTCGGGCAACGCCGTGCTCCCGGCCTACATCGTCACCGAAAACCTGATCGAGTATCACTGGCTGGGCGATCCCGCTCCGCGCATCTTCCAGCTCGGCCTGCCCAACTCGCTCGCCTACCAGTACGTCGCCGTCAAGTTCGGAGCCCCCGTCGTCAAGGGCGCCAACTTCGCGCACTATCAGGTGCTCGTCGACCGGTAAGAAAAAGCAGCTGTCAGCCTTCAGCTATCAGCCTTCAGCTTTGAAGTGCCGCATTGTGCCTCCATGCCTCTCGCGAATTGCGAGTTCCGAGGCCTCAGCGCCTGTAATGAGCACGATCAACTGAAAGCTGATCGCTGACAGCTGATAGCCAACCCCTCACAACTGTTTTCACCTGGAGGAACTTACCATGCCTTACCTGGAGCCGGCGGACTATCCGAACTACGGCTTGCCCGCCGCAACAACCGCGGATTGGATCACCGCGGCCACGGCGCTGATCAACAGCTTCTGCCGGCGGCCGGATCTCAACGTGATTCAATACACCGAACGGCTGCGCATCCCCAGCGGCGCGCGCACGGTGATGCTGAGCTATCTTCCGCTCGCGCCGTTGGGAGCAGCCACATCGCCCATCGTCAGCCTCGAGGGCCGCTACGGCCAGCCGCGTCGCGGAGAAATGCTTGCCGACCCGCTCTTCGAGATTGCGCAAGCGTTCTCCCTTCCCGGCCAGTGGGCGGCCATCGATCCCGCGCACCGTGGACTTTGATCCGAACACCGGCGAACTCACCTTGCCCGGGAACGTGCTTGGCCTGCCGTACAACGAAGTCGCCATAACCTACACGGCCGGCCTCGCCGTTCTTGGCGACGACGTCAAATCGGCCTGCGCGCAGATCGTGCGCAACGCCCAATCCACGCCGGCGCTGAATGCAAGCAAGACCAAGATCGACACCATGCAGATTCAGTACTTCTCAAGCTCGCTCGTCGACGAAACCGTGCAGGCCTGGCTTCGTCCCTACGTGGCGAGCAGGCTGGGGTGAGCGATGAGCGATACCACGCCTCGCAATCCCGTGAGCGCGCCGCAGCGCATGGCCGATGCGCTGCTGCGCAGTCTCACCGGAACCACAGCCACGTTGCGCGTCACCGGAACAAACACCGACACCGGCATGTCCGAGCTCGGACTCGTCGCCACCACGTTTACCGATGTCGTCGTTGCGCCCGCCGTCCTGCGCAAGCTGCGCCCAGCGTGGAAAGACGGCGACCAGTCGCAATGGGAACTGCTCCTCTCCGCGACCGCCGTCGAACAGCAGGTGAATGCTCTCGACCTCTCGCCTCCGCGCAAGCACTTTTTGCGCTGACGCTTGCCGTCACCGTCAGCGGGCAAGACTTCCTCATCGATTCCATCGCCAGCAACGAAGCCTTCGGCCAGGTCTACCTTTACCGCCTGCTGTTCAGAGAAGCGCGACAACAAGCGGTGTAAGAACAGGGTATCAGGGATCAGCTGATCTTGCCCACCCACTACTCACTACCCACTATTGACTACCTTCGGAAAGGAAGCGGGAAGAAGCCGGCCACGATTGGGGAAGCAGCAGTTCTGATCCCTGATCCCTGACCCCTGATCCCTGCTCTCGTTATGCAAAACGCAAAAGACTCGTTCTACATGGCGCTGCGCAATCGGCTCGCGACCATCAATCCGTCGCGCACCATCCTGTTGCGCGGTTCGGTGCGCCCCGGCATCCTCGTCGAAGAAGCCGAAGCGCCCTTCAGCCAGCTGCCCAACGATGTGTTCACGCTGCGCTGGCTGGGCCTGGCCGCGGAGCTGGACCTTGCTTCGCCGATGCTCGCGGAGCAGTGCGAGATCTGCTACCAGACCTGCGGGACGCAGAGCTTTGGCGGGCTCGATCGTGGCCGCAGCCTCACCGCCATGGATGAAGATCTCAGCGCGATGCTGCAGCCGCACTTTACACCCAAGCTCAATTACACCGCCACTCCGCCCGCGGCCATGCTCACGAATATCTTCTGGGACGAACCCGCCTTCACGCCCATTGTCACCGGGCGCGATCAGTTGTCCCGTTCCGCGAAAGTCACGGTCTACAGCTATCAGGAGCAGGGGGAGTAAATGGCAACAACATCTTTCGCGGCTCCCGCTCCCGTAGCGCGGCGGGTACGCGCCTATTTCGCGCCCGTGAATCGCGCGGCCCGACGCCCACGCTCTTCGACCCATCGCAGCAAGGCAACTTCCCTCTCGACAACCCGCCTGCCCCATGGATCAGTCTCGGATGGATTCAGGACTTCGCGCGCAAATCGGTCGGCAAGACCACCGCGGTAAACACCGGCATTCCGTCCGCAGCTCTCGAACAGGTGCGCGAAACCCTGCAGGCTGAGGTCAGCCTCCAGTTTCTCAGTTGGACCAAGCTCACCATGGCGCTCGCGACTGGAGGCCAGCACATGAATCTGCTCGCCGCAGCCAACGGCGCGCCGATCGCTGCAGATGGAGCGCCGGCAGGCGCGGCGATTGCAGTCCAGGCCGGCTCGACTGCGTCCTTCATAGCGCTCGCGGCAACCGACGCAGCGAAATTCGCTCCCGGCTCCATGATCGCGATCGACGCCGACTACACGGGCCAGACCGGCTACGTAGGCACGCCCGTCGCCGGCGCCTACGTACGCCAGCCGCTGACCGACATCGATTACATCCGGCGCATCACCTTCAACGTCGCTCTCGTATCGCAGGTCGAGCCCGACGGGCTCTCACACTCGCCGAGCCCCTGGCGGCGGGCGCTCCAGCCGCGGGTGCAAAACTTGCAGGCCATTACCGGCTTCGTCGATCGCGAAGGCGGCTGCTTCTTTCAGGAGTGGTCGGCGCTCTTCGTGCTGCAAGGCAGCCAGGGCGAACGCGTCTTCTTTCACTATCCGCGCCTGCAAAGCATGGCCGGCGCGGAAGAAGCCTCGCTTCCCTTCAGCGCCGCGCAGAATGCGGGACAAGCGCGGATTGCTTTGAAAGCGCGTTTCGTCGCCTTGCCGGTCACTGACGCACTCGATGGCGAGCGCGTGCTCTGCTATCGCAGCTTTCTCCCCGCGCCACATGCATTGATCTGAAAGGCGCTTGGTTTTGTCTGAAGGGTACGGGCTTTAGCAGTAGAACTCTCGCGCGGTTTCGTCTTGAAGGGCACGGGCTTTAGCCGTACGCAGCTTGGTGTGGAACTCTCGCGGGGTTCGTTTTTGAAGGGTACGGGCTTCAGCCCGTACGTACAACACAGGTCAAAGGATCTGGGGCTTTAGCCCCCGAGGGAATGCTTAGCCAAGGCTGCGGCATGCTCTGAGAGCGTCCGCGCAACGCCGAACGGGGCGCAGCAACCACGACGGAAGGTGTAAGTATCGATGAAAATCACAATCCAAGGCCAGGACTACACAGCAGCGCTGGATGGTGAGCATCCGCTAACCATCCAGCGCAAACTCAATGCACCCTCCGTCTGCAAGCTCTGGCTGAGCCTTCCCTTGAACTCGGCCCTCCCCCAGCCCGTGCGCAACGAGTCCGTCGCGATCATCGGCGATGATGCGACAGTTTACTTCACCGGCTATATCGCCGTGTCGCCGCTTCCGGAGTTCGCCGGCATGGCCCTCGAAGGCCCGCGCTATCGCATCGCCATTCAGGCCGTGAGCGACGAAATCCTGCTCGATCAACTCCTGATGCCGCCCTCCGCCGGCGCGTCCAACGCAACCGTGGGCGCTCTCCTCGCCAACCTGATTACCCATACAGGATCCTCCGCCCTTGCCACGCAGTCTGTCTCATTGAATGTGCCGGTGAATAACGTGATTCCCGAGCCCGGTTCTCCCTGGAGCGAGCGCGCCGCGCAGCTGGCTAATCAGTCCCGCGCCGCCTACCGTGCGGTCAACGGCGCGCTCACGCTTACGAGTGCAGGAACCACTGTGCATCCGCTGAATGAGACCGACGGAAGTCTCAACCTTGCGGCTCTCTCCCTCACCGCAGCTGTCGAGCGGGCCCTTGCGAACGACGTGACCGTCTGCGGCGAACACGAGCCGGTTGCTTACGTCACGGAATACTTTCTCGGCGACGGCACCACGACGCAATTCTTTCTCGCCGCTGAGCCATTCTTCCTCTCCGCCTCCAAGTCCACGATCATCAACGAATGCTTCAATGAGGCCGCTATCAACGAGTCGCTGTGGTCGAACACGGGACTGCAGGGATACCTCGGCCTCGGCGCCAGCGGCCTCGTGATGAACGGCGGAACTGGCAGGGACGGGCAGATTACGCTCAGTTGGATCGATCCCGTCGAGATGGGCGGCACACTTCTGCTTGAAGCTGCAGGCGTCATGCTCTCTCCCGGCAGCACGGGGGTGATCGCAGGCTTCTTTACCGGCCTGCTGACACAATCCACCTGCGTTGCGGGATTTCAGGTCGCTGCGCAGCAAGGCGGTGGCGCCGTCTCGATCCAACCGCTGATTGAAGGAACCGTCGCCGGCCCGTCGTATCCCATCAATCCCGCGAATCAGTACACGCTGCGGGCGCGCATCCACTGCGCTGAGATGGAACGCGCACAGTCGTTCTACCGCTCCTTCGGCGACAACGGCCCGATTGCGACCGGCGGCACGATCGACACGTGCGGCGGCAAACTGCAATTGGAAGTGCAGGAGTTCGTCAACGGAGTCGCAGGAATGCCGGTCACGCTGTACGACGGCGCCGTCCCCAGTCTTCCCGCCACCTGCACATTGGTGGCCGCCAGCAGCATCAACCTCATCGGCACAATGCGCTCGCTCATGCTCACCAGCCTTGGTTCCGGTTGGGTCGTCAGCACGCCACCCAGCGGCGGTCCATACACGCGCCGCATCGGCAGCACCGCACAATCCGCCGAGTGCCATATCGATCGCAGCGGCAAACTCGTCTTCTACACAGGCTCCGCGCCCATCGCCGGAGAACAGGTCGCCGTCACCTATCGCACCATTGGCCGTGCGATAGGCCGCTCCGTGAATCAAGCCAGCCAGGCTGCGCTGGCGTCCGCCGGATCGCCGGCTGTCTCCGCGTGGATCGGCTCCGTCATCAGCCCCGCAGCGCGCAGTTCCGCCGATTGTCGCAACGCCGCATCGGCCATCGAGCAGGCGTCTGCTGGAGTCAGCGCGCTCTGGAGCGGCGCCTACACGGCAACCCGCTTGAGCTTCGCCGCCGATGTGTGGCCGGGCGACGCGCTTCAACTCACCGCTCCCTCGACCCATCTCGATGCGCAGGTGGTTGTGCGCACCGTGAAGATCACCTACGCAGCGAGCGTGCCCGACCTCGTGCACTATGCAATTCATTTTGCCAACGACTGGGCCGACGATCTCGCCATCAAGACCAGCAAGACCGTGCCCGCCGATGCGTGGCTGCCCGCGCCCATCGCGCCCACCTGTCTCGCCAATCTCACCGCGCTCACCGTGACCGCGCTGAACGGAAGCACGGTCACCCTCAACACCGGCATCAATCCGCCTGCCGGAGGCGGTTTCGAGATTCGCCGCCGCGACTTCAACTTCATGCCCGGCAACGATCCGGGCCTTGTCGCGCGCGCCTCTTTGCCGAACATCACCTTCTCGCGCGAAACCGCCAACGATCGCTTCTACATCCGGATGTTCGATGCATCGACACCGCCGAATTACTCCGAGTTTTCCGTGGCGTTATTCATCAATCTGCCTCTCGGATCGTGATCCGCACCGAGAAGCTACAAGAGGGAACGGAACCGTAAGCATGCGCATGATGAATGAATTCGAAGCCCAGGTCCTCAGCGACCTGAGCGTGCTCAAAACGCAGATGGCCAGCCTGACCGGCGACGGCAATGGCGGCCGCATCGCCGAACTCGAGCGCCGCCTCGATCGCCACGAACAAAACTGGCAGCGCGCCAAAGGCTTTCTCGCCGCAGTCAGCGTCCTCTTCGCCGTAATCGAAGTAGCCGTAGAAGCCTGGCATCACCATTAGTGATTAGTGGTCAGTGATCAGTGGTCAGTGGTTAGTGGTCAGGGATCAGGGATCAGGGATCAGGGATCAGGGATCAGGATCAGGGTCAGGTGGGTCAGGGGTCAGAGATCAGAGATCCGGGATCAGTGGTCAGCCATTCCCTCCGCAGAATGCGGGTGCCCCATCCTTCGATTCTTTCTATCGAAGGGTGGGAAAGCACGAACCCAAATTCTCCTCGGATGCTTTCGTCCGCTGAAAGCTGAAAGCTGAAAGCTGAAAGCTGAAAGCTGAGAGCTGAGAGCTCAAACATATAATGGACACATGAGCGCGCAGCCGTTGGTCGGCGTTGTCATGGGCAGTAAGAGCGATTACGAGGTGCTCAGCGCCGCGGTCGAAATTCTGCGCACCCTCGACATTCCGCATGAAGCACGGGTCGTCAGCGCGCATCGTACCCCCGACCTGCTCTTCGAATACGCCGCCACCGCGCGCGATCGCGGCCTGCGCGTCATCATTGCCGGTGCCGGCGGCGCAGCGCATCTGCCCGGCATGCTTGCAGCCAAGACACTGGTGCCCGTGCTCGGCGTTCCCGTGGCAGCAACGCAACTCAACGGCCTCGACGCGCTTCTTTCCATCGTGCAAATGCCCAAGGGCGTCCCCGTGGGAACCCTCGCCATCGGCAAGCCCGGCGCAGCCAACGCAGCCCTGCTCGCGGCGGAAATACTCGCGACGACCGATGCCGCGCTCCATGAGCGCCTCGCCGCCTGGCGCGCCGCGCGCACGCAGGAAGTGCTCGACCAGAAGCTCGAGGCGGGCTCATAAGCTTGTCTGCATCGTATCCAATTGTCCAGCCCGGCGGCCTCATCGCCATTCTCGGCGGCGGCCAGCTGGGACGCATGACCGCCATGGCCGCGCGCACCATGGGCTATCGCGTGCGCGTCATGGACCCGGAACCTGCGTGTCCAGCGAGTTTTATTGCGGATGAAACCATCGTCGGCCGCTGGGACGACGTCGCCGCCGCCCAGCGCCTCGCAACCGGAGCCGATGCCGTGACCCTCGAGATTGAACAAATCGGCGTTGACGCGCTCGCCGAAGTGGCGAAGCTCGCGCCGCTCCGCCCTGCCGTCGAGCCCATTCGCATCATCCAGGACAAGACTCTCCAGAAAACCTGGCTCGCCGAAAACGGCTTCCCCGTCGGCCCTTTCAAGGTGATCCGCAGCGAGGCCGAACTGCATGAAGCGGTGCCTGCCCTCGGCGGCCGCGTCTTCCTCAAAATCGGTCGCGGCGGTTACGACGGCCGCGGTCAGGCGCGCATCGGCCTTGATTCCGAGCCGGATGAACTCTCGGTCGCGAACGCCTGGAACGCCATCGGCGCCCAGCCCGCCGTTGCTGAGCAGGCCCTCGATCTTGACTTCGAAATCAGCGTCATGGCCGCGCGCAACCCTGCCGGCCAGGTCCTCAGCTATCCCGCCGCACGCAACCACCACGAGAATCAGATTCTCGCCTGGAGCGTGCTTCCCGCCGGCATCCCCGCCGACCTCGAAGCCAAGGCCGAAGCGCTTGCCGCCTCGATCATCGCCAAACTCAACCTCGAAGGCCTGCTCTGCGTGGAGATGTTTGTCACCCGCCAGGGCCAGCTTCTCGTCAACGAGCTTGCCCCGCGCCCGCACAACAGCTATCACCAGAGCGAGCGCGGCTGCAGCACCAGCCAGTTCGAGCAACTCGTCCGCACCACCGCGAATCTGCCCCTCGGCTCAACGGAGCTGATCGCGCCCTGTGCCATCGCAAATCTGCTCGGTGAAGTCTGGCTCGACGCACCCGCCCACCAGCCCAACTTTGCCGCTGCTCTTCGAGGTTCCCGGCGTCCGCCTGCATCTGTACGAGAAGCACAGCGCCCGCCGCGGCCGCAAAATGGGCCACCTCTCCAGTGTGGGCGCCACTGCTGAAGAAGCGCTCCAGCGCGTTCTCGATGCCAAAGCGCGCCTTTAGCTCTCCGGCAGCCGTAATTTCTGAGTTCGCCAATCCTAAGAATCAAAACCGCTTACGGCTGACTGCCACTAGCCCAATGATTTAATGCTTGACATAACAACTGAGTTATATAACATATTAATTATATTGAGGTCGATATGGAAAACCTCGACTCTGCCTTCGCCGCACTCGCCGATCCTACCCGCCGCGCCATCCTGGCTCGGCTCGCCCTCGGCGAAACCACGGTCATGGAGCTGGCGAAACCCTTCGCCATGACCCAGCCCGCCGTCTCCCGCCATCTCAAAGTGCTCGAGGACGCTGGCCTGATTCTTCGCCGCGTCGAAGGCTCCAAACGCCCCGCCCGTCTCGCCAAACCGGCTCTCGCGGCCATCGATGAATGGCTCGAGATGCTGCGCAAAGCCCTGGCGCGCAACTACGACCGGCTCGACCAGGTCCTCGCTGAAATGAGCCTCGAGCCTCAATCAAATCCCGATCAAGGAGGTAATTCAAGATGAACAGCACCCAGATCCCCACCAATCCGCCTATGACCCTTACGACCGAGGGCGACACGCACGTCGTCGTGACCCGCCGCTTCAACGCCAGCCCAGCAGCCGTCTACCGCGCCCACACCGACCCCAAAATCATCCAGAAGTGGTTACTCGGCCCCGACGGCTGGACCATGCCCGTCTGCATTCATGAGAACCACCCCGGCGGGAAGTTCCGCTATGAGTGGTCCAACGGCAAAGGCCACAGCTTCTTCATCACCGGCGAACTCGTTGCGCTGGAGCCGGTCCACCGCATCGTCCACATTGAGCGCATGCACCTCCCCGATCCCACGCCGGATAACCACGTGGAAACAGTCTTCGAGGCCGATGGAGATGGCACGCACATGACCATGCGCATGACCTTGCCCGACGCCGCAACACGCGCGCAGATGCTCGCCTCCGGAATGGAACGCGGCATGGAGATCAGCTACGCGCGCCTGGAAAAAATGGAGATCGCCTGATCGCAACCGGAAGCGCCTGGCCAGCAACGCCGCGAGGGGCAGACATCCTGCATCTGCCCCGCCGGGTAGTCGACAAACCGGACGCGCGCAAGCTAACCTTCCTGCGAAGCCGCGATCCAAAATCTAAATCCCCCAGGACATGAGGTCACCCATGAAAGCACTCATCGTCGCCACTCGCCTTCGCTCTGCCCTTCACGCTGTCAGCCCAGGACAAGAAGCCGCCCACCACGTTGCGCGGCGTTCTTCTCGAGCAACTCCACACCACGCACGATCAGGAAGACTGGTTCGTTCCGGCGAACATCGCGGTGCAGGGCCTGACTGCCGAACAGGCCATGTGGAGCCCGGGCAAGGGCAACCACTCCGTGGGCCAGCTCGCCTACCACATCTGGTACTGGAATAACCGCGAACTCGCCGACTTCAAAGGCGAGAAGCTCCCGCCCTTCGACGGAAACAACAACGATACCTTCGACAAATTCACCGCCGCGCAATGGGACGATCTGGTGAAAAAGCTCAACCAGGTGATGACCGATTGGGATAACGCGGTGGCCTCAGCCGACGATGCAACACTGGCCAAACATGCGTCGCTGATCGCCCACGTGGGCGCGCACAATGCCTATCACATCGGTCAGATTCTGTACGTGCGCAAGCTTCAGGGTGTGTGGGATCCGGCCAAGGGAGTCAAGTAAACGGTCTACTTGGGCGCCGCGACCAACGTCAGATAAGCCGCCATCAGCTCAGTCACGGGAATCCCATCGATCGTCATTCCCACCACAAGGCTGTCGCGAATGGCGGCGCCGCGCAGGTCCGCCTGCTCGATCTCAATGCCCGCGACGTTGGCGTTGCGTATCTTCCATCCGGATAGATTCACATCTTCAAATTGCGCCCTGGCAAAATTCACATTCTTGAACGTCGCTCCGGAAAGGTCGACGTCCAGAAAACTCGATCCCGACAGGTCGGCATTCTCCGCCTTCACCCGCAGCTTGCTGTCGTTCACGGCAATCGTCTCGTTCACGCTCATAGGCGTCCTCTTTCGCTCGAACTTGTGCCGATTATCCCCAGCTGGATTCAGCCAGTGTAACCCCGCCTCCGCCTCCCCGCCGCGAAACAAATTCAAAAACCTGCGAACGAACGTCACCGCCGCGCGCTCTTTATAGTTAGCAGCCACGAGAGACGAGCCACCCGCCGATGCATGCTTCGCAGCAGATCGATTGCACGACCGCCGCCAGCCTGGCCGCATCGTCGGATGCCTCAAGAATCGGTCCGGCAGAAAGGCAAGAGCGGTTGCAGGCAGCGGCGCACAAGACCGTCCAGCGCATGATCGACGAGCACTCCCGTCTGGTATTTCGAGTGGCTTTTTCGGCATTGCGCAACTGGGCCGATGCGGAAGATGTGGTGCAGGAGACGTTTCTGCAACTGCTGCGCACCGCGCCGGAACGCCTGGCCGAAGGAGTGATCGAAGATGAATGCGCTTATCTCGCCCGGATCGCGTGGCGGCTCGCGGCAAGGCGCAGGCAGAGGCCGATGCTGGAGGACTTGCCGCACGAATTTTCGCAGCGGGAAACGCCGCCGGATCCGCCCTCCAGCGACAGAACTCCGGAACAGGCCGCGCTCGACCGCAATCTCGAGTCGTGGCTGCACCGCCAGATCGACGCGCTGCCGCCCAAACTGCGCCAGCCGCTGGCCCTGGCCGCCATGGGCGAATTGACTTCGCCGCAGATCGCCACGGTCCTCGGCATCCCGGAAGGCAGCGTGCGCCGGCGCATTCATAGCGCACGCCAGATTCTCAGGAAGCAAATGGAAAGGAGGCAAGGATGAGGAATACGTCCACGTCCGGCAACGAGCAGGAAAACGTCGACAGTCTCATCGACCGCGCACTAGCCTCGTACACGCCGATGCAGGCGCGTCCCGGCCTCGAAAACCGCATCCGCGCGCGCCTCGCCGCCGCCGAGCAAGAGACCGATCTCAAGCCTGCTGTGTTTTCCTGGCGATGGGCCTGGGCCGGTGGCATCGTGCTTGCCGCCGCGCCTCTTCTTCTTGGAGTTCTACGGTTCACGCCGCATCGCAGGCCTTCGCCGCCCACCACCGCGCACACCGCTCCCGCGCCTCGGGCACCGCAGCAAGTCAACGCATCCCGCAACTCGCCGCGGCGCAGATCGCGAAACCGCACACCGGGATTCACCATGTTTCCGCGCGGACGCCGAATACGCCCCAGCGCGGGCCAAGCCAGCAACAGCTCATCGCTCAACTCCTGGCCAACAATCCCGGAGCCATCGCCATCATGGCGCGCGATGAGGATCCCGCTCGCAGCGACCCTGACAAGGCAATCGACATCCGCCCGCTCGAAGACAAAGCTCTCGAGATCAAACCCATCCAAATCAAACCACTCGATGAAAACCCCGCCCCGACCGGCGGCAAATAAGGAGAACCCATGCACGCATCGACTCGCTTCACCCTCGCCGCCGTACTCGCACTTGTCCTTGTGCCGAGCTTTGCCCTTGCCCAGGGCGACAAACCGGCACGGCCCGAGAACTCGGCCGACACACCGCCTCAACCTACGCCCTACACTCTTACCCTTGCAGTCAAAGAATCCAGCTCTGGAAAGTCTGTTCAGGAGAAGGACTACCGGATCACCATTGTCGCGGATGACAGAATTCACTCGTCGCAAAACCTGCGCGACGGCGATCGCATCCCCTACGCATCCAAAGATGGACAGCAATATGAGAACGTCGGCACAGACATTGATATCCAGCAGGTAGCGAGCATAGGAAATTCCCTCGCAGTGACCATTGGTGTGGACAGCACTTCGCTGGTGGCGACGCCCAACTTCAACCCTGGAAACCTTCCGCAGATCAGCCAATGGCGCATCCGGGTCTCCGCCGTCCTTTTGCCCGGCAAGCCGACCGTCGTCTATTCGGCGACAGATGGCATCTCCGGCCGCAAGGTCGAAATCCAAGCAACGGTCGTTCCCTTCAGCGCAAAGTAAGCAGTTGCTAACTTCGCTCTTTGAAAGGGCACGACTTCAGTCGTGCCGCAAAAGTGCGAACTGGACTGAAATGGCTTTAGCCACAGAGGGACGGTCTCCCCTCCCGCAAACAAAACGGGCGTCCCCATCGGGACGCCCGCTTTACCCTGAACCGTCTCGCCGCTAATTCGGCCTGATCTCGAAACTGATCGGCCCAATCCCCTCACCAAACTGCTTCATCTGCTCTTTGAACTCATTCATCTGCTGCGGATCGAACTTGAAGTTCTTTTGGAACTCCTCCATCTGCTTGCGCAGCTCTTCCTCTTGCTTCGGATCCATCTTGAAATTCTGCTGGAAGTCTTTCATCTGCCCGCGCAGCGCATCCATGGTCTTTGGATCGATCTTGAAGTCTTCCGACTTGAAATTGAAATCCTCCGGCTTGAAGTTCTCGCGGAACTGCTCCATCTGCTTGCGCAGTTCTTCCTGTTGCTTCGGATCGATCTTGAAATCCTGCTGGAACTGCTTCATCTGCTCGCGCAAATCGTTCATCTGCTGCGGATCCATCTTGAAGGACTTCATCTGGTCGCGCAGCTGCTCGGCCTGCTTGCGCAACTCCTCCGCCTGCTCCTGGTTGAGTTGAAACGGCTGCATGCTGCCGATCTTGTCCTTCATCCCCTCCGCCTGGTCCCGCAGAATCTCAGCCTGCGCCGTCAGATCCGAATCGAACAACGGCGTGTCTTCCCCATTCAACTCCGCCACCAGGTCGCCATCCGTTAAGGGGAACAGCTCCTCCATCTCCAGTTCGCTTGTCTTGCGCTTCGAATCGACCTGCAGCGTCAGCGTCTGCTGTTTCTTGTCGCGCAGAATGGTCACCTGCACCGGCTTGCCCTGGTTCGCGCGCAGCGAGCGGTCCCAGTCCGAAAGAGTGGTGATCGCATCGGGGCCAACCTTCAGGATCACGTCGAAAGCCTTCAGTCCTGCCGAGGCTGCCTCGCTCTTCTTCGCCACCTGCTTCACCATCAGGCCGTTCTGCACGCCCAGGTAATCGGCCATCTGTCCCGTCAGCGGCTCAACCATCGCACCCACGTTCAACGAGCTGCCGAAGATCGGCATGTGGAACATGCCCGGCAGCGGAGCATCGCCGCCGCCCGGCAGAACTCCCATGCCCGGCGCCTGCGAGGTGGTGTCGCTGTGTGTGCCCAGCTTATTCCAGACGTCGTGCGCCATCTGCCGGTGATCCACCAGTTCCACCGAAGTGGTCTGCACGTTGCCGTCGCGGCTGAACTCCAGGCTCACCTTGCGTCCCGGCGGAACCTCGCGCAGCATGCGGCGCAATTGCTCGGCGCCTTCCACATCCTGTCCATTCAATTGCACAATCACATCGTTCACGCGCAGGCCGATCTGCCCTGCGGGTGCGTCGTGGTCGATGAGTGTAATCACCGCTCCACGCACTTCCTTCAGCTTCAAGGTCTGCGCCTTGTCGTTATCGATGTCGTCGACCCACACGCCCAGGTAGCCTTGCGCGCTGGCGTGCACCACCGGCGAAGTCCCCTGCCAAAGATCGTTGATTTGTGTGGATTGTGCAGCCGCGCGGTCGGCTATGCCAGTCATTCCCGCAACTACCAAGGAAATTCCGATTCCAAAACTGCGATATGGCCTCAAAAGGTGTTTCATTTTTTCTGCTCTCCCAAGTCTGTTACTGGACCGGCCCGCACTCTTCTTTCCTGACGATGCAGTTGCCGGAAGCGTTAGCAAGCTTACTGAATCTCTGGTACCCGGCTCAAGACTTGTCTTGATACGGTGCGAATATGGGAATTCTGATCCGAATTCGCTACGGTGTGAAGTACCTGCTGCACCGTGGTATCCGCCTCGACAGGTTCCAGAATATTAATAGCTTCGGTGCGCACCTGGGGGTCGTTGTCGTTCAACAGCGCCTCCAGTACCACGTCCCGAACGCCCACATCTGTCGCCACATAGGGCTGCAGGCCGTCCAGGGCCTTCAGCCGCACGCCGGCGTTGCGGTCGTAACGCAGCGCCACCAGCAAGGCATCGCGAATCCCCGACCCCTGGCACCCGTGGCCGGCGCGGCACTCTGCAGCCAGCAGTTCGATCGAGTCATCGCGCACCCCGGCCGATGCGGAATTCTCCGACGCCACCATCAGCAGCGCGCGAATCTTCGGGTCATCCAGCGATCCCTCCACCTGCTCGGGAACCACCTGGTTGTACCGCACTTCGACCATCTCGCTATTGGGTTCGCGCACGATGCTCGAGATGCTGCCGATCTCCGCGGCGGGCTGCGCAATCGGTTGCGCGATCGTCGGGCCCTGGGCCGCCCGGCGCGCCGCGTGGTTCTGCGTGTAGACAAAGCTGCCCAGGCTGCCAGCTCCCGCGCCCACCACGAGCAACAGGCATGCCGCGAACGGTGCGGCCTGCAGGCTCGCCACATTGTTCATCATGCGTTGGGTCAGGCGCTCGTACCAGCGCTTGGGCGGAAGCGCGTCCAGCGCTTCTTCCAGCCGAAGGCGCGATCGCGCAACCAGGTTGGCCGGCGGATCGGTTACGGGATACGCGTCGGCCAGGATCTTCAGTGCCGCCAACTGCTCCCGCTCCCGGTGACAATCCGGGCAGCCCGTCATGTGCCGCTCCAGCTCATGCAGATGCTCGTCGGATAACTCTCCGTACGCCGCCGCCGCGATCCTCTCGTGTGCCAGTTCGCAATTCATCCCTACGTCCTCTTAGCCTCAAAAACTGCTAACGCGTCCAAAATCCGCATTCCTTTCCGGAATTGCCTGGACCCGTTTATCGCAACTCTGCCAACTGCGTCCGGAGCTTCTTGGTCGCCCGGAACAGCGTATTCTTGGCGGTCTCTTCCGTTGTGTTCAACATCTCTCCGATCGTCCGGAGCCGTAATCCCTGGTAGTGCTTCAACTCAAAAACGATCCGCTCCCGCGGCGTCAGCTTGCCCAGCGCTTCCTGAATCTTCAGGCCCAGGACCTTCCGGTCCAACTCGCTTCCCGGGTTCGAAAACGCCCGCTCGTCCGATACCGAAGCCAGCACATCGATCTCATCGCCGGAGTGGTCCACCACGACCGCATGGTCTTCGCGCCGCGTCTTCTTGCGCCGCAACTGATCGAGACACAGATTGGTCACGATCCGGTAGATCCACGTGTAGAACGAGCATTCGAAGCGGAAGTTGCCGATGTACCGGTAGGCCTTCAGGAAGGCTTCCTGATAAATGTCCTCGGCATCGTGTTCCGATCCCGTCAGATGCAGCGCCAGCCGCAGTACCTGGTGCTCATACTGCCGCACCAGCGCGTCGAACGCCGCGCGCGATCCAGCCTGCGCCTCGCGGATCAGGTCCATCTCCGGCGCGCGCGCCTGCAGCTTATCCTGCGCGCCCTTCGGTCCGTCCATTGCAGTGGTCGCAGCCATGCCTGCCATGGATTGTACCCTTCTTGCTTTTGGCCATGAGAACCCGGCGGACCCTGCCGCCCGAAAGAAGGTTCGGCTAACCGTGTCCGTCGCCATGCCGTTGTGCTCCGGAAATTTGAGTAAACCGCTGCCAAAGAGACGCTTGACGCGCCATTTCGTGAGCACCGAACGGCTCTCGCACCCCCGACGGCCCGAGGGAATGCGGGAATCTGTGCCCCATTCATCCGCGGTCTTTTCGCGGATGAGTGGGCCGCCTCAAGCTCTCAATCGAGCCCCGGCTCTTTTACCCGCGCTTCCCGCCTCTCCCAGGCCCTTTGCCACCCGGCCTTGGCCCCGACCGCTTGGATCCGCCACCCCGGCTGGGCGCACCCTTCGACCCAGGCCGCGAAAACCCTCCCGGCTTTGCACCGGTCCGGCCCGCGGGCTTGCTCTTGCCTCCGAACGCCGGCTTCGGCTTCCAGCCCGTTCCTGTCCGGCGTTCGGGCCGCGCCTCGCCCTCCGGTCTTTGCGCACCGGGCCGCCCTGCTGGTTTGCTGCTCGGCCGAGCCCCGCCAGCGCGCGGCTTTCCGGAGCTGGTAGTAAAGGGTCTGCTCGTCCCTCCCTGCGGACGAAACGGCCTCCCCGTGCTCGACTGCCGTCCCTGCGGCCTGGAACCTTCCGAGCGTCCGGCGCCCGTGCGGCCAAAGGAAGGCCGCCCCGATCCCGTCCCCCTGTCCTGTTGCGGCCGGTCCTGTCTCGGCCGATCGGGTCTTGCTGCGGGCCTGTCGCCCCGCTCAAAACCCTGCACCGGCTCAATGTGTAGCCGGAAGGGCCGTTTCGGCGCCTGCTCGTCCGACGCCTCTACCGGAGGCCGCGGAGTTTCCGGTCGCGGCGTAAAGGGCCGCTTGAAGTCCCGCTGCGGCCGCTCCTCGCCGCGCTTCCACGCCGGCTTGGGAGGGAAACTCCGGCCCGCTGCCGGCTTTGTCCCAAAGGGACGACCTCCTGTCGGCTTCGGCGGAAAACTCCGGCCGGTGGCAGGTCTCTCTCCAAAGGGCCGCGCCGCCGGCGGCCGTGCCCCAGCAGGCCTTGCCCCGAACCCCTTGCCCGCTGGCCGCCCTCGGCCCTCGACAACCTTCCAGCCGTCCTCTTTCTTTCGGAAGCCACCGTCGGCTTTCGGCGCATCCGCAGCCGGTCCCCGCCCAAACTTCGCCGGCCCGCGCTCAAACTTCCCGCGCTGCCCGCCTGCCATCTTGCGATCAAAAGACTCGTTTGCCGGAGCCCTTCGCTTGACCGGCCCCGCGCCGCGCTCTTTCCGGAACGCCGGCTTCTCCGGTCCAGTCGCGTCCTCTCGATTGCGCCGGCGAACTTCCTTGGCCTTTGGCGTCTTCAGCTTGCCGTCCGCCGCCTTGCGCAGCAGCTCGAGTTCCTGCGCGTCGAGCTCGCGCATCTTGCCCGGTTCCTGGTCCAGGATCAGCGGACCATACCCCACTCGCCGAATCTTCTCCACAAAATGCCCGATCTCCTCGAACATCTTGCGCAGCTCGCGGTTGCGCCCCTCGATCAGCACCACTTCGTACCAGGGATTGTCGCCCTGCCGCACCTGCCGAATCCGTGCCGGCGAAGTCCGCACCTTCCCCTCGCCCGGCTTGCCCTTGTTCAATGGCCACGCCCGCTCGCAGAATATCCAGCTCGTCTTCCGTAGGCTTTCCCGGCCACCTTCACCAGGTAGGTCTTCTCCACGCCCGACGGCTGCGCGGGTCAGCTTGTTGGCCAGCTCGCCGTCGTTGGTCACCAGCAGCAGCCCCTCGCTCATGTAGTCGAGCCGCCCCACCGGGTAAAGCCGCTCGCGCATCTTCTCAAAGAACTGCATCACCGTCGGTCGGCCCTCGGGATCCTTGACCGTGGTCACAAACCCTCTGGGCTTGTTCAGCACGAAGTACCGGAGCCGTTCCGCACCTTGCAGCAGCTTGCCATCGACGCGGATGTGGTCGCGCTTCGGCGTCGGCCTTGGTGCCAGGCGTGGTCACGACCTTGCCGTTCACCTGCACCCGGCCCTGCTCAATCATCTCCTCGGCCTTGCGCCGGCTCGCCACCCCCGACTGCGCCAGAATCTTCTGCAGCCGCTCCTGCTTGCCGGCGGGCTTTGGCTCAGGCGTCTCCGAACGTGCCCGGCTTCATCCGCCTGCGAAGCCCAGCCCACCTTGGGATCGATCTCGGCCTCGCCAAGCGCCGTCTCTTCCGCAGCCGCAATCTCCCGTTCCGCCACGGGCGTCGTCGACGCATGTCGCCTCCCCGTCGGTCTCGTCTCCGATTGGGTCATCCAGCTCGTGATCGCTCGGTATTTTGAGAGCCTTCTCTTCGGGTCGCTCGTCCGGACTATTCATGGGCTACTGCCTCATCTTCTTCCGAGCCTTCTTTGATGCCCGAGTCTCCGGAAGGCTCTGCTTCGGAAACCTGTTCTGCTTTCGCTTCGCTGGCAGTCTCCGCCGCAGGTTCTTCCGCGGAAACCGCCGCGCCTGCAGTCGCTTCCTTGTCCGTCGCCGCTTCGGATGCGTTCGTCGCCAGGGTTTCGATGTTCTCTTCGGCATCCGCATCCGGAAGCTCGTCGTACTCCGGCTCCGCACTTGACGTCTCTGCCGCTTCAGCCTCGAACTCCAGTTCCGCCATCTTCTCAAACTCTTCCATCGACGGCAGTTCGGTCACATCCTTCAGCCCAAAGCGCAGCAGGAACTCCTTGGTCGTCTTATAGAGAATCGGCCGTCCGATCACCTGCTTGCGCCCGGCGGTGGCGATCAGCTTGCGCGAGAGCAGGCTCCCGAACACGCCCGACGAATCCACGCCACGGATCTCGTTCACCTCCGGCGCCGTCACCGGCTGCTTGTAGGCAATCACCGCCAGCGTTTCGAGTGCGGGAAGACTCAACTTCATGGCCGGCTTCAGGCTCTTCACAAACTGCCGCGCCGCGTCGTGACACTCGGGCTTGGTCGCCATGCGGTATCCGCCGGCGATCTCCTTGATCTCGATGCCGCGGTCATCGTTTGCATAGGACGCGATCAGCTCATCCATCAACTGCCTCAGGACAGCCTTGACTTCGCGATCTCGCTGGCGCGCCAGCCGCTTGGCTTCCGCTTCCGCATCGACCGGCTCGGCCGCTTCTTCTGCTGCGGCGCTCGGCTCCGGCTCCGTACCTGCCGTCGTCTCCGGCACGGCGGACTCCGCCGGCGCAGCGCCTTCTGTGCCGCCAACGGCTTCTTCCGCCGGGGATGGTTCCAGTTCCGCATACGGCAGTTCCGCGTTGAGCAGCGGCGCTTCTTCCGCGTTCGGCTCTGCGCCGGCTTCCTTGGCGGTAGCAGCCTCCTGCGCCGCCTTCCATTCCAGCGCTTCGGCGGCAAACAAAGCGGAGAGCTGCGCCAGGGTCACTGGCTCCTCCGCTGCATAAACAACTGCTTCGAGCTTGGCTTTGAGACTCATTCCGTAAAAGGCACCTCCAGTATCGTACCGGAAGCCGCCCCAGCCGTCGGAGCCAATCGCAAGGCACAAATGAGTGGAAAAAGGAGGTGGTCGACCGCCCCCTCCCTGCAGACGAACGGAGGGGGCCAGCCGAATTACTCGACGCGTAGCGCTTCTACGGGATTCACCGCCGCGGTGCGCCTTGCCGGAAGATAGCTGGCCAGCGCCGCGGCTGCGAGCAGCAGAATCGGCACCGCCGTGAACGTGACCGGATCAAGCGGGCTGATACCAAAGAGCAAAGACCGCATCAGGCGCATGAGCAGCGCCGCAGCGCCCAGCCCGGCCGCCATCCCAACCCCGGTAAGCACCAGGGCGGAGCGCACAAACATCCACGACAACTCACTCTTCTTCGCCCCCAGCGCCATGCGGATCCCGATTTCACGCCGTCGCTGCGCCACCGCATACGACAAGACGCCGTAGATGCCAAGAATGCCCAGTGCCAGCGCCATGCTTCCCGCAATGGCCAGCATCACCAGCGTGAACGAGGTCCGCGCCATCGAGTCGCCGCAAATCTCCTGCATCGTGATCACCTTCGCGATCGGCAGGTCTCCATTCACCGACCACACCGCGCGCTGCATGTCCGCGAGGAGCGATTGCGCCCCGGCTCGCGGAGTGCGCAGCGCGAAGAAAACGTCGCGCCGGGCATCGAAGGATCCCGGTCCGTAAATGTCATGGAGCATCGACGGCCAATACACAGTCGCCGGCGAAACCTGATCCACGCCATTCTCGCGCACATCCTGCACCACGCCCACAACCTCGTGCCAAGGCTGGTTTCCGAATTCTCGAAAGTGCTTGCCAATCGCGGCCTGCGGCGATCCCCAAATCTCGCGCGCCAATCCTTCCGACAGGATGCCGACCGGTCTCATCTCATAAACCTCCGTCCACGTAAAATCGCGCCCGGCCAGAAACCGCGTCCCGGCGGTTTGGAAGTAACCCGGCGAAACGTAGTTGAACAGGCGCATCGGGAGGTTGTCGTTCGGATCGCTCTTGCCTTCGGGAAAGATCTGGTTCCAGTTTGGTTCACCGCCGCTCATCGGCACGGCGGCAGCGAAGCCCACCGACGAGACCCCCTGAATCGAGGCCAGCTTGTCGAGAATGTTGTTCTGCATGCGCAGCACGGTCGGCGGGTCTTGAACTACCGCACTTGGGATAGAGAGACGCATCAACTGCAGAGAGCGAGGATCGAAGACGCCCGTCTCCACGCTGCGCATCGCCACAAACGTGCGGATCATCAGCACCGCGCCAATCAACAGCACCAGCGCCATGGCCACCTGCGCCACCACCAGCAGATTGCGCCCCTGCTGACGCTCGCGGCTGGCGCTCGCCGTCCGCGCCGGACCCAGCAAGGTGATGCGATGGCGCGACGGCGCATAGCGCAGTGCCGGAATCGCGCCGAAGAACAGGCCGGACAGCAGGGAAAGAAGCAGCGTGAAAGCGATCGACCAGCCATCCAGCGAGATCTCGCTCAGCCGCGGCAGATCTCCCGGCCCGATCGCCGTCAACAAACGCAGCCCGCCGTAAGCCACAGCCACGCCCGCGGCGCCGCCCAGCAGACCCAGCATCACACTCTCCAGCAGAAGTTCGCGCGCAATCCGCCAGCGTCCCGCGCCCAGCGCCGAGCGCACCGCAAGCTCCTGCTGCCGCGCATCGGCGCGCACCAGCAACAGGTTGGCCACGTTGGTGCACGCAATCAGCATCACCACGCCGATGGTCGCCATCACCACCCACAGGATGGTCCTGATGCTGCCCACCACCGTGTCCTTCAGCGGTTCCAGAGCGGGGGCAATCTTCCAGCGCACGATACCAGTGCGGATCGCTCCCCGGCCCGTTCGACCAGGAATCCATCCACACGTTCAGCAGCCGCGCCACGTCGGCATTCGCGGTGGCAAGGCCAACCCCCGGCCGTAGCCGCGCAATGCCCCGGTAGGCAAAGCCCGCCAGCACCTCGTCGCGTCGGATCGAATGCCAGCGGAACCAGCAGATCGAAGTCGTAGTTCGCAATCTTGAAGCCGCGCGGCATCACGCCGGCAATCACGCGCGTCTGCGCAGTCGACCGTGATGCTGCGCCCCACCACACCCGGGTCGCCGCCGAATCGCCGCTGCCAGTAGCCGTAGCCCAGCATCACGCGGCCAAGGCTATGCGCGTCCTGATCCGCTGCGGTGAGCCATTGGCCGTCAAGCGCCGGCACCTTCAGCGTCTCAAGAACCCCGCCGGAGATGGCGGCCACGTTGATCTGCTCCGGCCGGGCTAATTTGGTAATGCTCGCCGTCGCCGGAATCCACACACCGATCGACTGAAAAGCGCGGTTATGCGCCGCGAACGTCAGGTACATCGACGCCGACATGCGCAGCTCGCTGCGAAACTCCGCCAGCCCCGGCGCTCCCGGTGCGTTCAGGTGTAGTGCGACCACTTGCTCCGGTTGTGGATACGCAAGCGGCCGCAACAACACGCTGTTCAATACGCTGAACACCGCGGTATTCGCCCCGATTCCAATCGCCATCGTCAGCACCACGGTGATCGCGAACCCCGGCGACCGGCCCAGTCTGCGGAAGACATGCTTGATGTCGGCAAGCAGTGACTCGAGCCTCTGCCATTGCCACGCCTCGCGGCTGCGCTCCCGGAGCAGCGTCACATTCCCGAATTCGCGTCGGGCTTTGCGTTCCGCCTCCTCGTGCGGCATGCCCTCTGCCACAAGCTCGTCGATCCGCTCATCCAGGTGCTCCTGGATCGAAACAGAGAGGTCGTCGTACCGGCGTTTTCTCGAAAACAGCGGACTGAACCAGGACATTCGTATCTCCTACGCCGTTGCGGCGGCCAGCACACGGGTAAACCCGGCAAACATCCTTTCGAAGCTCGCAACCTCCCGGTCGAGGTGACGATGGCCTGCCTCGGTAAGCCGGTAAATGCGCGTCGGCCTGCCCTTCGCCGACACACCCGTGTCCGCCTCCAGCAAGCCTTCCCGCAGCATGCGCTGCAGGGCAGGGTAGAGAGAGCCTTCTTCCACCTGGAGCAGGTCATCCGAAACCAGCTTGATGTGCTTCACCAGCGCGTAGCCATGCATCGGCTTGCGGCGAAGTGATTGCAAGATCATGATCTCCAGCGCCCCGGGAAAGAGGTCGCGTTGCAAAGGGTTCTTAGCCATGGCAGAAGTCTATGCCACGAATACCTATTTGTAAAATAGTATTTTGGCCAATAGCATCCAATCGCCGCTAGATCCTGGGTGGATTTGGGAAAGCACGAACCCCTATGTGCCGCACTCCATTCAATCCCTCCGGATCGTTCAACCTCGCCATGCACGCTATGGCCGCCAGCATGGATCCCGTGGCCCAGAGCATTCAGCACAGCCGCGCTGACCTGCGCATCGCTGCCGGCGCGCTCGGTGTTCTCGTGCTCGTTGGCCTGTCGGCCTGCTATCTTCCCGCCCGCCGCTCCGCCCGCGTCGATCCCGTCATTGCCCTTCGCGAGGAATGAGCTGGACTCCTCTTGCTTACGATGCGCGCGCCAGTGTCAACACCGTGATGTCATCTTCTTGTCCGAACGCCTGTGCTGCCTGCATGATCGCCCCCGCGTTTTCCGTCGACATGGCCGCCGTTCGCTCGAATCCCAGTAACTCGCCCGCACGGTTCCGCGCTTCCACAACCCCATCGGTCATGAAAGTGACCTGCGCGCCCGGCGACAACTTGAAGGTGCTCTCCACATAAGTCGACTGTTCGGCGAGCCCCAGCGGCAGACCATTCATCGTCGCCACTTCTTTCCCGTCGAGATACGGAGAAAGATGGCCCGCATTCGCAATCGTCATCGTCGCATCCGGCGCCGCACGTACCACCAGGCAGGTTGTGAAACCACCCTGGCTCCGGGAAAGCATGCGGCGATTCATTGCATCCAGAATTTCCGCTGGACTGCTTGTGTAATGCGCGAGCGTACGCAGCGTGCCCACCAGCAGGGAAACGGTCATGGCCGCCGGCATTCCCTTACCGCTCACGTCGCCAATCGCGATCAACAGTTCTCCCTGCGCAGTCGGGATGATCTGAAAGAAGTCGCCGCCCACATGTCCCGCAGGCCTGTAGACGCATTCGATCTTGTATCCGGGCACCGTGGGAATCTCTGCAGGGATGAGCACCTGTTGTACAGCGCGCGCCGACTCCAACTCAGCCGAGAACCGCTCCTCATCGCGCCGAGACCGCGCAAACCGAAGCGGTAGCACCGCGAGAACAGCGAGCAGCATCAGCATGTCGGCGATATCGAGAAACGAGAACGGAAACGGCCACACCGACAGTTGAAACAACCATCCAAAATCTCTGCGCACCCACGCCTGTCCGTGCACGTTCAAGAGGCCCAGCACAAGCGTTCCAAACCATGTGCAATAGCACAGCGCAACCGGCGCCAGCATCAACCGCGCATCGGCGACGCCCTGGCGCGCTCTGTGAAACAGCAGCAACAGAATGCACGCAAAGTAGGGAATCAAGCAGAGAACAGAAAAGATGCGCCACAGATCCCAGCTGACCGATCCCGCAAGTGCAATCAGTGCGCCGGTTGTGGTGGCCAGTGGAGTACCTACCGCCGCCCAGAAGAGCCAGTTCCTGCGGCCATTGAGAATCCTGAAGACGAAGAGCAGGAAGAAGAGCCAGCTCGACGAAGCCAGGCAGTCGTCGAGCACCCACCCCGTAGCCCAATCAGCCGGATAGAAATTCGCCCAGTCCCCCACCAGGTGCTGCGCGCCGGTAAGCAGCTCGTACAGAGCGAACCACAAAAACTCGCGATCGCTGGGCCGCATCCAGAACAGGAAGAACCCGGCGAATGCCGCCACCAGGTTCATCAACATCAGTGCATTGCCCGCAGTCAGAGTCCACGATCGCTGCCGGTCATCGCGCGTCTTCAACGCGTTCAAGGCGTCGATGGAGCCAATCGTCGGCGCGCCCTCCAGGCCGCCGCCCAGGCGAGCCAGCCACTCCATGTTCCACACCCGAATTGCAATCGTGACCAGATGTTGCCCGGAAAAACTGCCCGCCGGAATCGCGAAGATCTGGTTTGCGCCGATGATGTAGCGCCCCTGCGGCGGAAGTCCGCCGAACTGGCCCACGCTCTTGCCGTCCACAAAGACTTCATAGCTGGTGCGTAAGCGCGGAATCAGAATCCCCAGAGGCTCCGAGCTGCTCGGCAGAATCACCTTGAATCGATACCACGCAAATCCGCTCAGGCCTGCATAGTCTTGCGCGCCCCAGGGAAGATCGGTGCGCAACGATTGCCAGCCGGAATCGTCAAAGCCCGGATCCGCCCAGCCCAGCTTTCCATCGGGATCGTCGCCCACATGGAATTGCGCCTCGCCTTCCAGGCTCAGCATCTGCGCGCGCGCGTGGGCAAAGTCGAAGGGCTGGCCTTGCGCCGTGTAGGCAGCCACGAAGAGTATCAGGAAGAAAAACGCTTCTATCGACCGCGTCACAGTCTGGCGAAACATGGCTCCGCCATAGTGGCATACCGCTGCATAACTCGCCAACAGGGAACTCGGAACGCGCCCTTTGTCGTGCCGCCGCTTCTCACTTTTCGGCATCCGTATGCCACCCGGGATTCAACCACGCGCCATCCCGCCACACGAAAATCTCAGTGGCACGCCCGCCGCTTGTTGTCTTCTTCCCGTTCGACTCAATCTCCAGCAAATACTCACTCCACACAATCGCCACGTCGCCAAAGTGCTGGACGCGCGTCTTCGGAAACTCGAGCCGCGTCAGCTTCGCGCCCGACGCGTGGAAATCCGCAGACTCGCGCAACACCTCGCTCTGGCCCTTCCATTCCTTATCCCCTGCGCTGATCACAAGCGTCTCAGCGGGAACCAACTGCTGCAGGGCTTTTTGATCACCCGCAAACCACGCGCGCCACACGGATTCGCGAACCTTCAGCAGATCGTCGTCGTTGCCGGACGCCTGAGCGCGGGTAGTAACGGCAAGCAATGTTATTGCGATCCCGAGGAGCAGCCGGCCTTGCCATGTGCGCATCATCGATTCTCCTTTTCCTTCGTCTGTGTTGTTCCGCGTCATCCCCATCTCCGCGGAGGTTAGCATGCCAGGACGCACTCGTCTTGCAGCTTTCACATCGCACGGCAAGCCAGTAGCTGCATCTAAGCAAGGTATCCTGAGGTCAGATTGCGCCAGGCGATCCGGTCTCTGCTCTTCTATTCCTCTTCTCGATAAGGAAATGTTGAATGAAGTATCTCGCTGTTGCGGCTTTCTCTCTTGCCCTTCTTTCCCATTCCACCTTCGCACAGGTCAACGCCGGGGAACAGAAATCCGACAAGAACCTGCCCTTCACCGTCACGCAGGTCGCGTCGTTGCGGCTGCCCTGGCGTATTGCCTTTCTTCCCGACGGCCGCATGCTCATCACGGAAAAAGTCGGCGGCCTGGTGCTTCTCACGCAGCAGGGAGAGAAGACGCCGGTGGCCAACGTTCCCGACGTTCTCTGGCAGGGCCAGGGCGGCATGCTCGGCGTCTACACCTCGCCGTTCTACGCCAAAGACCACAGCATCTACCTCACCTACTCCGAGCCGGGAGACGGCGGTTCGAGCCTCGCGCTCGCCCGTGCGCAATTGAAGATCGCCGGCAACACGGCAAGTCTTGAAGACCTCAAGGTGATCTGGCGCGACGGCGAACGCGGCCGTGGCGGACAGTTCGGCGCGGCCATCGCCTTCTCGCCAGACAACAAGTATCTCTACCTCGCCGTCGGCGAACGCCAGCGCATGACGCCGGCGCAGGATCCGAACCAGCCCCTCGGCAAGATTCTGCGCCTTACCCTCGACGGCAAGCCCGCCCCGGGAAATCCCATGGCCGGCAAGATCGGCGCGCCAACCGTGCCCGTCATCGATCCGCCCGGCGACACCGAGAAGGCAAAGACCGCCCCCGTCGTGCGCACCTACTCGTTTCCCGGCCCGAACCTGACGCCCTCTGAAACCTGGGCAATGGGCTTCCGCACCCCCTATGGATTAGCCTTCGCTCCCGACGGACGCCTCTGGGAGCTGGAGCACGGCCCGCGCGGCGGCGATGAGCTCAACCTCATCGAGCCCGGCAAAAACTACGGCTGGCCGCTGGTCTCCTATGGAAAGAACTACAACGGAGTTCCCATCCCCAGCCCCGATACGCGCCCCGACCTCGCCAAGCCCGTCATCTACTGGGTTCCCGTCATCGCACCCGGCAACCTCATGTTCTACGCGGGCGACCTTTTCCCGCAGTGGAAGGGCTCAGCCATCGCCAGCGGTCTGGCATCGCAGGCCCTCATCCGCATCGTGTTCGACGGCAACGGCGGCGCCAAGGCGGTCGATCGCTGGGACGTCGGCCACCGCGTGCGCGACATCGAAGTCGCTCCCGATGGCGCCCTGTGGATGATTGAAGACGCGAATCCCGGCGGTGTCTTCCGTCTTACGCCGATCGGCATGGCGGTTGCAACGCCCGGCGCTCCATCCACGTCTGCCAATCCTTCAGCCGGCCCAGCGAAGAGTACGGGCGGCGACGTGCAAAGCATCATTCGCAACAACAACTGCCTCTCCTGCCATCGCATCGGGCCGGATGGCGGCGACCTGGCCCCCTCTCTCAATGGAGTCAGCGCGCGCCTCACCCCGGCTCAGATTCAAGAGGCCATCGTCAATCCTCCACCCACAACCCCCGCCGGAGCCAAAGCTCCTATGCCTTCCTACGAGAAGTTGATCACCGGCGAAGACCTGCGGACCCTCGTGCATTACCTCAGCACACTGCCTCCGACACCTTGAGAGGCATCTCTACCGAGGCTCTCCAGCACAAAGGTCTGCCACGCCCGCAGCAGGTCGCCGGGAAACGAACGCGCGCATTTTCCGCCCCGCAGTGATGTATGTCACATAGCGTTGTGCAACAATCGTGCGATTTCCGTTAACCGCCATCCGCGCTACGTTAGCGATATACCTCAAGCAGAGCAGCAAACCCCCGGTGTCTCCAGCAAGGGGCCGAGATGTCGAAATGCCCGCCGTCTTCGAGACGAAATAGCCGCACACCGCTACTGCTACACCCGAGTCATGCGCTCTCGTATCAATGCGACGACGAGAGAAGCGCCATCGCCTCCGATACGGCATTGCTCACGACCGTACCGTTTCTCTGCCGTCTCGCGGCCATTGTCCGCTCCTCAAACGATGCCATCATCTCCAAGTCGCTCAACGGCGAGATTCAAACCTGGAACAAGGGCGCGGAACGGATTTACGGCTACACCGCGGCCGAAGTTGTAGGCAAGTCAATCGACATCCTGGAACCGGAGAGCGAGCGTGGTTTGCATCGCGCCATTCTCGACGAAATCAGCAGGGGCCGCGAGGTCAAGCATTTCGAAACCACCCGTTTAAAGAAGAACGGCCATCGCGTCAGTGTCGACCTGACCGTATCCCCAATTCGGGACGGAAAAGGAACCATCGTCGGGGCCTCCGCCGTCGCGCGCGATATCACCGAGTGGAAACAGGCGCAGGAGTCGTTGCGCTCTTCCGCAGATCAATATCGTCTTCTGTTTCAGAGCAATCCCGTTCCGATGTGGGTGTTTGACCGCAGCTCGCTCCGCTTTCTGGCAGTGAACGATGCGGCGGTTTGCCAGTACGGTTACACCGAAGATGAATTCCTGTCGATGAGCATCCAGGAAATACGACCTCCCGAAGACATTCCTAATCTGCTCGAAAACCTGAAGCAACTTCCATCCGGATTGCAGGACGTTCACCTGTGGAAACATCGTCGCAAAGATGGCACCCTCATCGACGTCGAAATCGTTGCGCATGACGTCGCCTACGAGGGCCACGAAGGAGAGCTCGTTGCCGCCTACGACGTGACCGAGCGGCTGCGTGCACAAGGCCTCCTCCGTGATGGAGAAGCGAAATACCGGGTATTGTTTGAAGACTCCTCGGATGCGTACCTGCTCCTGAGCATAGATGGGTTCGTCGACTGCAATGCCGCAGCCCTCAAATTGTTCGGTTTCTCCGACCGCAGCGAGTTCACCCACCCAGCCGACATCTCTCCGCCCTTTCAGCCCGACGGAACCTCCTCGCGACAGGCTGTCGATGCGCGCATTGCCCACACCCTGGCCCACGGCAGCGATGCCTTCGAATGGCTGCATCACCGCAAAAACGGGGAAGTGTTCCTGGCAGAGGTCAAGTTGACTGCGTTGGAACTTGGCGGCCGCCCTCTCATCATGGCGACTGTGCGCGACATTACCGAACGCAAAGATCGTGAAGATGCTCTGCGCTTCAAGACCGCACTCCTCGAGGCCGAATCGGAAACCACAATCGATGGCATCCTCGTCGTCGATGAACGGAACCGGATTGTCCTTACCAATCGACAGTTCGGCCTGCAATTCGGCGTTCCCCAAGAGTTGCTGGATGCAAAAGAAGACCTCGCAGTCCGCCAATTTGTGACGGAACAGATCCAGGATTCGCAAACGTTCCTCGAACGAATCGACTATCTGTACAGTCACCCAGAGCAGCGCAGCATGGACGAAGTCCAACTGAAAAGCGGAAAGACGTTTGAGCGCTATTCCGCTCCGCTGAAAGACGCGGACCAATGCTATCGCGGAAGGATATGGTATTTCCGCGACATAACCGACCGCAGAAGGGTTGAGGTCTCGCTGCGCGACGCGGAACAGAAATATCGCACGATCTTCGAGAATGCGGTGATCGGCATCTTTCGGGCGACACCCGACGGCCGTCCTATCACCGTCAATCGAGCGTTAGCGCGGATTCACGGATTCGATTCTCCCGAAGATCTGTTGACCGAAATCTCAAATGCAGGCGCCCAGCTTTTTGTAAACCCTGACGACATGCGCAATCTCGTAGCTGCAGCAGCCGCGGGGAAAGAGGCCCAGGGTGTTGAGGTGGAGATCTTCACCAGGACCCGCGCCCGGCGATGGATGCGCGTCAGCTGCCAGCCCATTCGCGATGCCGAGGGCACGTTGCTCTACGTCGACGGGACAACCGAAGACATCACCGACCAGAAACTTGCCGAACAGCGCGTGGAGACTATGGCGTACTTCGATACGCTCACTGACTTGCCCAACCGCTCGCTCCTTCAGGATCGCCTGACCCAAGCCCTCGCGCTCGCAGAGAGGATGGGAAAAAAGGTCGCCGTCCTCTTCGTTGACCTGGACCACTTCAAGTTCATCAACGATTCCCTCGGCCACACAGTCGGCGACCGGCTCTTGCAGGAGATCGCGGGCAGACTGAAGCAATGTGTCAGACGATCCGATACGGTTGCGCGCATCGGCGGCGATGAATTCATCATCGTGATGGAGGACATCCACACTCCCCGCGATGTCGAGGTGGAAGCGGCACGCGTTCTCCAGGCTCTTTCCCCGACATTCGCCATCTACGGATACTCGCTCCACGTCTCCTGCAGTATCGGGATCAGCCTCTTTCCGGAAAATGGATCGGAGAGAGAAACGCTCATTCGCTATGCCGACCAGGCAATGTACGCGGCCAAAGAGAATGGGCGAAATACATTTCGCTTCTTCAGCGCGGAGTTGAACGAACAGATTCAGAACCGCCTTACGGTGGAGAACGATCTGCGCAGTGCGCTGGAGCGCAATGAATTCTTTCTGATGTATCAGCCGCAAATGATGTTGGAGTCCGGCGCACTGGCAGGATTCGAGGCGTTGGTGCGATGGCGCCACCCTGTGAAAGGCATGATTCCACCCGACCGTTTCATCGAGATCGCCGAGAGCACCGGACTCATTCTTCCCATCAGCTGGATGGTGCTCAGAACCGCGTGCCTTCAGGCGAAGCAATGGCTCGACATGGGCCTCCTGCGCGCCCCCGTCGCAATCAACATCTCCGCCGTGCAGTTCCGCCAGAACAACTTCTGCGACCTCGTCGTGCAGGTGCTTAACGAGACGGGCCTGCCTCCGCAGCTCCTTGAGCTTGAGCTCACCGAAAGCGTTCTGTTGTCGAATCGAGATTCGATGCTCTCCGTCCTGCAACGCTTGCGGGACATGGGCATCAGCCTGGCCATCGACGATTTTGGGACCGGGTACTCGAGTCTCAGCTACCTGACACAGTTCCGGGTTCAGAAGCTGAAGATTGATCGCTCCTTCGTCCGCAACGTCATTACCAATGCCGACGATGCCGCAATTGCCACCGCGATTATCGATATGGGCAAGAACCTGAACCTGCGCATTATCGCGGAAGGCGTTGAAGAGGAAGGCCAGCTGCAATTCCTGCGCGACCACGGATGCGATGAGATACAGGGATATATCTTCAGCAAGCCGCTGATTGCCGCCGATCTCGAAGAGCTACTCAGAAAGCAGTAATCCCGTCGGCTCGGAAACGAGTCAACTTTGCAGGCAATTCGTGTCGATCGGCGCACAATGGAAGCATGAGAGTTGCTCCCATGTCGGAGATCCGCCCGGTCTATTCTGCCGGGTGCCCCATCCTTCGCTTTTTTCTAGCGAAGGGTGGGAGAGCACGAAACTCGGAACTCCTGGGAACCCAGGTACCCCCCTCCCCCCTCCCCCCCCCTTTTCTCTATCCAGAGAAAAGGGCCGGGTGCCCCATTCTTCGCTTTTTTCTAGCGAAGGGTGGGAGAGCACGCAACTCGGAACTCCGGGAACCCAGGTACCCCCCACCCCCCTCCCCCCCGGTTTTGGCGCAACCGGTTGAGAGAAAAGCAGGCAGCTTGGAAAACCCATAATTTCTGGCGGTTTTTTTTGGAGACAAGGTGTTCTCGTCCCAAAACACTTGCGCCGCGCTGAAGGGAAGCCTTTCGGCTCCTCCAGCGCGGCGCTGAAGAGGTTACGTGCGATCGATTTAGCTTCCGAACTGACGGAACAGCCAGAACAGCGTGCCCGACAGCAAAGCCGCCGCGGGCAGCGTGAACACCCACGCCGCAGCGATATTGCGGATCGTGGAAATCTGCAGTCCGCTTCGGTTCGCCGCCATGGTGCCTGCGACGCCCGAACTCAGCACGTGCGTGGTACTGACAGGCAATCCAAAGTTGTCCGCGGCAAAGATGGTGGCCATCGCGACAAGTTCGGCGGTAGCGCCCTGCGCGTAGGTCAGGTGCTCCTTGCCGATCTTTTCGCCAACCGTCACGACGATGCGCTTCCAGCCCACCATCGTGCCCATGCCCAGCGCCAGTGCCACCGCAACCTTCACCCAGGTCGGAATGAACTTGGTAGCCTTGTCGACTTTGCCTTTGTAATTGGTCAGCGCCGCGTTCTCGTCCGGCGCTGAAGGCCGGCTTCTTGGCCTTCTGCATCAGCCGAATGGCTTCGCTGGCCACATACATGTCGTTGCGCACGTTGGTCTGCTGATTTCCCGGGACATCTTTGAACTCCGTGTAGAGACCCACTTCGTGGCTAAGGTCCTCGACCAGTTCGCGAAGCGCCAGGATGGTGTCCGGCTGCAACTGCTTGGTGCGGATGTAGTCCGTTACCTCGGCGCGCGGATCGGCTCCGAGAATGCCCGTCTTGTCGACGTGCCCATCCAGGATGTGTCCGGCCCGTTCCGACGCAGCAATGAAGTCCTGCACATCCTGCGGGCTGACGGCGTGGTTCAATGCATAGGCCGTCGGAACCGTGCCGATGAGAATGAGCATGATCAATCCCATGCCCTTTTGCCCGTCGTTCGACCCGTGGAAGAAGCTCACGCCCGTGCAGGTCAGCACCAGCAGCAGGCGAATCGGCCACGGTGGAGGCGTGTTGTCTTTCGGCGCTTCATAAAGCTCCGGATACTTGATGAAGGCCTTCGCAGCGAGGAACAAGAGCGCCGCCGCGCCAAATCCAACCAGCGGCGAAATCAGAAGCACCTTGAAGACCTTTGTGGCCTGCTCCCAATCGACACCCGAGGTTCCCGAGTGGACGCTCATCAACTGGTTCGCAACGCCCACGCCGATGATCGACCCGACCATGGTGTGCGAGCTCGACGCCGGCAGTCCAAACCACCAGGTGCTCAGGTTCCAGAGGATCGCCGCAATCAACAGCGCAAACACCATGGCGAATCCGGCGCCGGCGCTTACCTGCAGAATCAGCTCCACCGGCAAGAGAGTGATGACGGTGAAAGCGACGGTGCCCGGTGAAGTGAGCACGCCGAGCAGGTTGCAAAGGCCCGACCAAACGACTGCAATGTTTGGCTCCAGCGAATGGGTGTAAATCACGGTAGCTACGGCGTTCGCCGTGTCGTGAAATCCGTTGACGAATTCAAACCCGAGGGCAATGGCCAACGCCATGATCAGCAGCAAATAGGGCCACAGGCTGCCCAGAGTCACATTCTGGAAGTCCTGACTGATGTGGAACCCGATGTATCCCAGGCCGATCACCAGGGCAATGAGCACCACGCCCCCGCTGATCAGGGCGTGGGACTTCTTCATTTTTTTGTCAAGAAGGCCCGCGGTGGGATGCCCCGGGGCAACAGTTGCGAGGTCGGACATGGAGAAACTCCAGTGGTTGGGTCTGAACTAATCCGCCGGCGATGCTTGGGGGAGCGATGGCTGGACTACCCATGGATATACGACGGAGATGAAAGAGCGATGAATTCAAGTAAGACGACGACCGATTTTCAGCAAGTGCCGCTTTGCAGCCTGCTTAACGCCAGTCGTCCCGGGCGCCTGCCAGTCCTTCATTCATAACGGCTTCGAATGCGGTGTACTTCTTGATGAAAATTCGCTGAATGCCCGATCCTGGCGCAGAAGGATCGCCTGAAGCCGCACCAGCTCGAGAAGCGCAAGGAAAGTGGCGATCAAGGCGCGTTCGGAATGGGTATGGCTCAGTAACCGGCTCAACGAAACGGGCTTATCTTCGATCGCCAGGCGGCGGCCGAGAAACCGGATCATCTGCCCCACCGTGACGCTGTCATCCTCCACGTCGAGCACGGGACGATTGCGCGCGCGCTCGAGAATGTCGCGGAAGATGCGTACCAGGTCCATGGTGTCGGCGGCAATCTCCGGTTCCGCCTCCGCATCGTCCTTGAAATCCTTGATTCCGGGATTGCGTCCACGTGGCTGCTTCGAGAACCTGCTTCTGGTGCAGCATCTGGGCCGCGCTCTTGAAGCGTTCGTGCTCCAGGAGCCGTTCCACCAGCTCGCGGCGCGGGTCCTCGGCGACTTCATCGGGGCCAGTCGGCGCCCGCGGAAGCAGCATCTTGCTCTTGATGTGGATCAGCAGCGAAGCGGTGTAGATAAACTCGCCCGGCTACATCGACATCCGTGGCCTTCAACTGGTCCACATAGGCGAGAAACTGCGCCGTGATCCGGCGATTGGGATGTCGTAGATATCGATGTCCTGCTTCCGGATCAGGTCCAGCAGCAGAGTCGAGCGGTCCCTCGTACAGCTGTCCCACGCTGACAGAGAAAGGCGACTCCTCCGAGGCGTCGTCGCGGTTTTTCTGCTGTCGCGCCTTGGCAGCCGCTTCTGCGCCTGGCCCGGCGAGAGCGGGCTGGACCGGAGTTGAATTCTCGGGTTTTGTCCCTTGCTCGGTCAATTCGCCCTCGAATCCTTGGGCATCAACTGCATAGCCGCACGCACCTCGTGCATGGTCTGCTCGGCTCGGATCCGCGCGCGGTTCGAACCATCTTCCAGGATTTCCTCGACCTGGGCATCGGTAAAGCTCGCACGCCGTTGCTGTATCGGTGCCAGCACTTGGACCAGCAGCATCGGCCGCCCAGCCTTTGCATTCGATGCACCCGATTCCCGCTGACCGGCAGCCTTCGTAGACCTTGGACAGCGTTTCGGGCGTCGAAAAGACCTTATGCAGATCGCCCACGGGACATTTGTCCGGGTCGCCCGGGTCGGTCCGCCGGATCCGCGCCGGATCCGTCACCATGGTCTTGAGCTTCTGCCGCACCACCGGCTCGGTATCCGTGATCAGGATCGTGTTGCCATAGCTCTTCGACATCTTGCGGCCGTCGGTTCCCGGGAAGCTTGGGCGAAGGCGTCAGCAACACCTTTGGTTCCGGCAACACTTCCTTGCCGTCGAGCTTGTAGAACTGGTTGAACCGCCGCGCCACTTCGCGCGTGAGTTCGACGTGGGCCGTCTGGTCGTTCCCAACCGGGACGAATTGCGGCTGATAGATCAGGATGTCCGACGCCATCAGCAGTGGGTATCCGAGGAAGCCCAGGTTCGACAGATCCTTGTTGGCGAGATTCTCCTGCTGCTCCTTATAGGTCGGGACGCGTTCCAGCCAGCCAAGCGGGGTGATCATCCCGAGCAGCAAGCGTCAGCTCGGCATGCTGCAGGACCTTGCTCTGCAGGAAGAGAACACTCCTCTTCGGATCCAGACCCGGCGGCGAGGTAGTCCAGCAGGACGTCCTTAACGTTCGCGAGGATCGACGACGTGTCGGCGTAGTCCGTTGTCAGCGCATGCCAGTCGGCGATGAAGAAATAACACTCGTACTGATCCTGCAGTTTGACCCAGTTGGCCAGCGCGCCCATGTAGTTGCCCAGGTGCAGCTTGCCCGTGGGGCGCATGCCGCTTAAAACGCGCGGTCGTGAAGAGGACGAAGCAGTTTCTGACATGGTTTCGTGTCGTTTCCGGAATCGTACTGGCGGCTTGCGTTGACCGCGGCCGATGCCTCGAAGCAGGCCCACTCCATTGTACCGGGAGCGAGCCGTCCCTCGGCCGTTACAGAAGCCCGAGGATCTTGTAAATAACGAGGGTGATAGCCGGGCTGAGGAACAACATCATGATGTACCCGCCCACGAGGATCATGAACAGGTAGCTCAGCCAGATGGGAATCCTGTCGTAGACCTGCATAGCGTTGTAAGGCAGGATGTTCCGCAGCAGGCGGCTTCCGTCCAGCGGCGGAATCGGAAGCAGGTTGAAGATAAAGAGGCTTAGATTGATCTGGATAGCCAGAATCGCCAGCAGCACCAGCGCGGGAAGCGCAGTCGGCATTCCAATGGCAATACCGCCGCCGATCGTGCTCATCACCAGCTCGTGGCCGCCGGGAATCACCAGCGAAATCACGGTAAGAACGGCGAAAGCGCAAGAAACGCCATCAATAGATTGGAGGCCGGGACCGGCGAGGGTCGTGAGGTTGTCGTCCCGCCGAATCTTGGTGAAGTTGCGTGTGATCACAGGCGTAGGCTTGGCCCAGCCGACGAGAAGGCCGCTGAAAAAGGTAAAGCCGATGAACGGGCCGAAGATGATCAAGGCCGGGAACAGCAGTGTGCCCACGGGGTCGATGTGATACATCGGATTCAATGTCACCCGTCCCTGCAAACGGGCCGTTTGATCTCCGAAATACGATGCCGTCCACGCATGCGCGCACTCATGCACGCTGAGCGAAAAAATCAGCAGAACGAACTCGAAAACAGCAATCAGAAATCGAACAGATTGCAAACCACTCTCCCAAGTACCGGAAAGCTCAGGTTAGCATGTAAGTCCCTGCAAATCAGGCGTGGTCCGAAGGGAAGCTGCCTATCGACTCTCCCGGCGCCGACCTTTTGCCCGGCGAGAACGATCGCGTGGCTGGCGATGCGCGCACCGTCGCCGATCTCGGTTGCGGACCAGAGTCACCTTTTCGAAATTGTCCGGACCGTGTGTGTGCGAGTATACGCGGGCAAACGAGCCGATCACCGCTTGTTTCCCGATCGTGATGCCGCCTCGATCGTTCAACAAGTACCCTCTGCCGGATGACCGCGCCGTCGCCAATGCTCAGGTTGTATCCATAGGTGAGATCGACGCCGTGATAGATCTTGACCCCCGAGCCCATCTGCTTGAAGATGTGCCGGCCCAGCATGCAGCGGAAGCGGATGCCCAGCCAGGCATTCAGCCCGATCGGCGAGCGGTCGAACATTGCCAGAACCAAAGAAGAGGTTTGCGTACGGCGAACTTCTCCCGGTCGATGTCCGCGAAATACTCCGGCTCCAGGGTCACGTTCGCCGAGTCCAGGCTCAATCCGAGAATATTGCCGGGAAGCTCGCTGGTGAGCGTGAGGTTCGCCTTGCCGCCATGGGGACGCCCCAGGTAAAGCTGGTAGAGCTGATCGCGGACGATCTCGGCGCGGCGCTCGGGCGAGCTGTGGCGCACGAACTCCTCGTCGAGAAACTGAAGCCATCGGCGATACAGTTCTTCGGCTTCAGGCGCTGGGCGTGGAATATTGCCGGCAGGAGTTGCGGTAGTAGCCATACCCATTGGACGATACAACAATCGGGTTGGATGGTTCGAGACCCCCAGAGGCCGGCTCCGCTGAGACTCATTCTCCATCCAAGGGAGGATGCGTGCTTGCCCGTGCGCTTCGTACCATTGCCCCACGAACGAGCACGTCCACCCAGGAGAGATCCATGCCTCACATCGCTCTTCCCCCCGATCTTCCCGGCATTCGCGGCGCCATGGCTTTTCGGCCCGAGACAGCGCGGCCGCTGAACGCACTGGTTGAAATTCTGCTCACCGGCCCCAGCACCCTCACCCGCGGCGAGCGCGAACTGATCGCCACCTATGTTTCGAGTCTCAACTGCACGCGCTACTGCCACAGCATTCACGGCGCCATCGCCGCGGCTCACCTCGGCGGCGATGAGGCGACCGTCAAGCAGGTCAAGACCGACTTCACGCAGGCCTCCATCAGCCCCAAGCTCAAAGCGCTTCTCACCATCGCGGGCAAGGTGCAGAAGGACGGCAAGCTGGTCACCGCGGCGGACGTCGAGGCCGCGCGGAAACTCGGCGCAACCGATCTCGAGATCCATGACACCGTGCTGATCGCCGCCGCCTTCTGCATGTACAACCGCTACGTTGACGGTCTCGACACGATTCAACCCGACGATGAAGCTTTGTATCGCGAACGCGGCCGCCGCGTTGCCCGCGACGGCTACGTCACCGTGAGCGAAGAGTATCTCGCGATCCCACCGCTCACGCTTAGATCGCACAGCGCTCATGTCAAGGAGAAGTCCATGCCCCATATCGAGCTGCCCGAAGGCCTTCCCGGCATCAGCGCCGGCTTCGCCTTCCGCCCCGAAACCGCCAAGCCCATGCGCCAGCTGGCGCACATCCTGCTCTTTGAGCCCAGCTCGCTGACCCCCGGAGAGCGGGAGCTGATCGCCACCTATGTTTCTTCGCAAAACAACTGCCAGTTTTGCCAGCTGAGCCATGGCGCCGCCGCAGCCAGTCATCTGGGCGACGAAGCAATTGTCAAACAGGTGAAGACCGACTTCACACAGGCGCCCATCAGCGACAAACTCAAGGCTCTGCTGGTGATCGCCGGCAAAGGTCCAGCAGGATGGAAAGCTTGTGACCGCGGCCGACGTGGAGGCCGCGAAGAAGCAGGGCGCGACCGACCTCGAGATCCACGACACAGTGCTGATTGCCGCCGCGTTTTGCATGTACAACCGCTACGTCGACGGTCTCGGCACCTTGCAGCCCAGGACCCCGGCATGTATGCGCAGATGGGCCAAGCATCTCGCCGAGAAGGGCTACAGCGAACCTTCGATCAAGCAGCCACTGGAAGCCGCTCAGCACCGTCGGAGCATAGCGGATCAGGCGATTGCACCCAGAAGCAAAGGGGACGAGCCAGGCTCGTCCCCTTTTATGCTGCCCAGATCAACGGCGCTGCTTAGCGCTTGCCCTGGATTGTCTTCGCACCACCGTTGCCGCCCAGTTTCTTGGCGGCGCGCTTGGCCGCGATCTCATGCATCTCGCGCCCGATGCTCGAATTGTTGATCGCGATCTGAATCCCGAGATTGATCAGGTTGCCGGTGCCCCAGTAGAGCGCCAGCCCTGAAGCGAAGTGCCACATCGAGAAGCCGAAGATGACCGGCATCATGATGGCCATCATGCGGCGCTGGTTGGGATCCATGCCAGGCGACGGCGTGATCAACTGCACGGCAAACATGCTGGCAATGATCAAGATCGGCAGAATGTGCAGCGGGTCCGCGACCGACAGATCGGTGAGCCAGTACCAGTGCGCCTGGCGCAGCTCGATCACGTTGGCGAGCACACGGTAGTAGGCGAAGAACAGCGGCATCTGGATGAGGAGCGGCAAGCAGCCGCCGTACATGTTGACGTTCTCCTGCTTGTAGAGCGCCATCATCTCCGTGTTCATCTCGGCGCGCTTGGGGTCGCTTACCTTCAGGTGCGCATAGCGCTTCTTGAGCGCGTCCACCTTGGGCTGGATGCGCATCATCTTCAGCGACGACTTCATCATCATCAACCGCGTGGGCAACATCAGCAGGTTGAAGACGACGGTGACGATGATGATGTCCCAACCCCAGTTGGGAACGCCATGCTCGTTGAGGAAGCGAAGGATCCAGTAGAGCGGCGTGGCCAGAATGGTCATCCAGCCAAACTGAATGAGCGGCTGCAACGATCGGCCCCGTAGGTTTGCCGTCGGCTCCGGTCGTGTGGATCGATGCCAGCACGTCCATCGCTTTCGGCCCGGCGAACAGCCGCAGCTTGGTATCGCCGCTCGTATCGCCAACGGCCAAGCCCAGCACATCGGCCGGCTTCTTCTGGCTGTTGGGATCGCTCAGGTCGGTCGGCAGATTGATGGTGTTGTGCAGCGTGACCAGCGATGTGTGCGCGGGATCGTCGGGCAGGAATGCGGCGGCAAAGTAAAGATCGGTGATCGCCGCATAGCCATAGGGCTGATCGAGCGTCGCGTTGCCGCTTACTTTCGAGGCCGCCTGATAATCCGCTTTGCCATCGAGCGACCATGAGAAGTAGGAGGGCGTACGCACCTGGCTGCGCGATAACAGCGATGTAGAGGCACCAAACTCCTCCATGTCGCCCAGCCCTGCCGGCCACTCGACCAGCGCACGAACCGGCACGCCATTGCGCAGGACCTGCGCTTCGATGTCGACCACATAGGACGAATCGAAGCGGAACGTCTTCAGCACGTCGAGACCATTCGCCGCGTAATGAAAGGTAAGCACCGCGGGAGCAAGAACGACCGACTCCCGGAGGCCGGCTGCGTTCCACCGGCGTGACCTGGTACAGCGCCTGATTCACCTGCGTGGTGAGCGCCGGCTCGTAGGTGAAGAGCGAGAGCGGCAAGCCAAACTGGGCCGACGCCTGCGGCTGCACCATGTCGAGCGGCTTTCCGCCGGTGTCCTTGTACTTCTTCAGGATCCAGTGCTTGACCTGCGCGCCGCGATTGGTGAAGACGATCCTGAAATTGCTCGTTCTCGACCGTAGTCTCCGTCTCCATCGCTGCTGAGACCGCGGGCGTCGCAGTCGAAGCCGGTGCCTGCGGCATCCATCGCAGCAGGCGTGGCATCTCGCTTGTTCACTCGGCGTGGCGGCAGATTGTGATTGACTCGTGGGTGCTGGTCGGGGCCGCCGGCTGCTTGGGCTTGAAGAAATACTGGTAGCCGAGCATACCACCAGAGCAAAAGACAAAAAGCCGATGGTGGTGCGCATGTCGCCGCCACCCCCACCGCCACCGGCATTGGGTCCGCCCTGCGTTTGTAGATTGGGATTGCGAATTTCTGCCAAAGGAAACGTCCTATCGTTTGACCGGCACAGAGATTCTTATGGAGCCCTGAACCTGCAAGGCCAGCCTGTATCTTATGGTAACGGTTGTTGCGGAAATGGTCTTGCAGCAGGCGCGGGAGGAACCAGATCGAGACCCCCTCGCGCAAAAGGATGGCATCGCAGGAGCCGCCGGAGAGCCAGGCCCGTCCCGCGCAGTGGCCCATGGGCAGCAATTGCCTGCGCCGCGTATTCCGAGCAGGTGGGCAGATACTTGCATCGTCCGGGAGACAGAGAATGGATCGCGGGCGAAAGCCAGCGCTTGTAGAGTGCGAGAATGGCCAGCAGAAACCGCGTCATGGCGCAGACGGCTTTCTGAGGCATGCGTCCTGCTTCAATCCGAGCCTGCTGCAAGATACGCACAACCTCCGCCTCAAGTTTCGCAAACTCCATGGTCAGCACACTGCGCCGCGGGTGCAGGATCAAGTCGCATCCCTGCGGAAGCAACTCAACATGGCGCCGTAGCGCCTCGCGCATGCGCCGCTTGATCCGATTGCGCTCATGCGCTTTGCCGAGCGGCTTGCCTACAGTAAGGCCGACCCGCGGCTTCACCGAATCGAGCTTGCAGGGCCGGAGACGCAGCATTCCCGGCGCAGAAACCAGCTCATTGAGGCCGATTGCCGCTTCCGGCTGCGCGCATAGGCGCGCTGGTAGTCCGCATGCTTTTGCAGCCGTGCATGGCGGAGCGATTGCTTTGAGGGGGGAGTCGCGGGTTGAACTTGAGAGGAGGCGCTCGACGTTCTGCGAAACAGGCAGTATTCGGCGAAGCCTTGTGAGGAATGCTTCTCATCTCGTTCTCAGGAAGTCTGTTCCGGCGTGCTCGCAGCGCTCACAGGCTTGCAATGCTGATGCGAGCAACGAGCTAGTCGCGATACCCGGCGCTGACGGAGACGCGCTTGCGGCCGATCGCACGGCGACGGCTCAGTACGGCTGCGCCGCTCTTGGTCTTCATCCGCGCACGAAAACCGTGCGTCTTAACGCGCTTGCGGCGGTTAGGTTGAAATGTGCGCTTTGGCATGAAAATGCGCTCCTGTTCCTTGACTGAAAATCTGTGCCTCGACGGCAGTTTCTAAGTATAACGCAGGTTTGACTCAGAATCCAGTTCGATCCGTGGCGAAGGCCCGATTGCCTGCGATTCGCGGTCCTTCGACCATGAGGAGTTTCTCAAGCCCTGCAGCGCGATTTGATCCGCGAACTTTTTGCGCTCAACCCGCGTCGATTTGCATGTGACTCCGGTAATTTTTCACTCGGCCTGATCGAAGCTTCGCGAACTCCGAAGTCGCGAGTTTCACCAGCCTTGGTGCAAGTCAAAAACTTCTGTGAATGAGGCATTGCAACGATCCGTAAATGTGCTACTATCGGGACCGTTCAGAAAAGTTTCCCAGCGTCTCACGGAACGGTTCATCTACGCCCCGGGAAAGCATATTCAGGGGCAGATCAGCAGCAACCAGGCACACCGATAGGAGCTCCTGGGCGCACAGCAATCACGATGCGCCGTCAGGGCTCTTTTGCCTAAATTGCGGTAGTTGAACAGTTACGGCAGTTCATTAGGTGGCGCAGGTAAGGAATTGATCGATGGCATTTGCAACAACCTCCCCGGCAACCGTTCTTAATCCCTGGATTCAGATCCTGGCAGCCCTCGAAAAAAAAGTGATCCGTCAGTCTTTCGAGACTTGGCTCAAACCCACCCGCTACAGTCATGCCACCGGAAAAATCCTCTACGTCCGCGTGCCGTCCCCGGAGTTCCAGCATATTGGGGATAAGTACGGCGACTTGATCCAGGAAGCGATCGATGCACAGTCGCTTCACTTCGACGAAGTGAGCTTTGTCACAGCTGAAGAAGATCCTTCGGTTCCGCCGCCGCGCAAAGACGGCGGCTTTCCTCCCCTGCCTGCGCATGCGCCCACCGCGCCGCCGGCTCCGGCACGCGCTCCGCAACAGGAGCGCTTCGACTGGTCGACCGCGGCGCAACTCAATCAGCGCTACACGTTCGATGCATTCGTCATCGGCAACGGCAATCAGTTTGCGCGCGCCGCAGCCCTTGCCGTCGCTGAGCGTCCTTCGCGTGCCTACAATCCGCTTGTTCCTGTATGGCGGCGTCGGCATGGGCAAGACGCACCTGATGCACGCCATTGGCCACGAGGTGAAACGCCGCCAGCCTATGGCGAGCATCTCCTATGTTTCCGCGGAAAAATTCACCAACGAGATGATCACGTCGATCCGCAACGATCGCATGACGAGTTTTCGTGATCGCTTCCGCACCGTCGACGTGCTTCTCATCGACGACATTCAGTTCATCGCGCAGAAAGAGCGCACGCAGGAAGAGTTCTTCCACACCTTCAATGCTCTGCACGAGAGCATGAAGCAGATCGTCATCGCCTCCGATCGTCCGCCCAAGGAACTCACCGAGATTGAAGACCGTCTGCGTTCGCGCTTTGAGTGGGGCCTCATCGCCGACATTCAGCCGCCGGATCTCGAAACCAAGGTCGCCATCCTGCAGAAGAAGGCGGAGAGCGAGCAGGTTCTGCTTCCGACAGACGTTGCGCTTTTCGTTGCCTCCAATGTGCGGACAAACGTTCGCGAGCTCGAAGGCGCACTGGTCCGCCTGATTGCCTGGTGCCAGCTCAACCGCATGGAGATCACTCTCGCCTCAACCCAGCAATGCCTCAAGCAGTTCATCGATATGCAGGTACGCAAAATCACCATCGAGGCAATTCAGCGAGCTGTTGCGGAACAGTTCGGCATGCGCGTGATCGACCTGAAGCAAAAGAACAACTCCCGCAACGTCGTTGTGCCTCGCCAGATCGCCATGTATCTGGCCAAGCAGATGACCGAGGCCAGCCTGCCGGAAATCGGCCGCCAGTTCGGCAACAAGCACCACACCACGGTGATGCACTCGATTGCCAAGATCGACGAACAGCGCCGCGCCGACAAGGACCTGCATCGCACCCTGAACAAGCTTCAGGAGCTGCTCAACGGGTAGCGGCAGCGAGTCGCTGAGTCAGCGAGAAACGAGATAGCCCACGCCAGCGACGTGGGCTATCTTTGCTGACCCGCTGACCCGCTGACCCGCTGCATCCTACCTCTGGCTTGCCGCTCCCGCCCGCACGCGCTGGTTGAATTCCTCTGACTTGCCGCGCGGCACCGACAGCGATTTCCACGTTGGCGCGGAAAAATGCTTGGCCAGCAGCACGATCTGTCCGCAATGGTAGCTATAGTGCGCAACCTGGCGATTGATCGCCTGCATCACCGAGTGCGCTTCTCCGCGAATCGAAACGGTGCGCGTCAGGTCGTTGTCGTTCAGGCCTTCCAGTGCCGCGAACAGACAGGCCCAGCCGGCATCCCACATCGCGATCAGAGATTCGCGCGTCGCGGGCGGATCCTCAAACTCCTGGTCCCGCCTCCGGTCCGGCTTTTCCCCGTCCGTGGTCAGAAAGTCGGTGAATCGCGAACGCATGTTTCCTGCCATGTGTTTCACGATCACTGCGATCGAGTTGGATTCGGCGTCCAGAATCTCCGCCAGTTGCTCGTCGCTCACTTGCTCCATGGCTCGTTCGGCAAGCCGTTTGTAATAGTGAAACACCGCCAGCGAATCGTCGAGATACGAAGTCGTGAAGTCCAAAGCCATGGCGCTATTTTCGCACCGAGCCTGGGCCGAGGCTGGGCGAATTCAATGAAACCTCGGACGTCATCAGATTCACGCCGGGGAAATCGGCGTCACCCTTTACTCTGATAGACATCACAATTCGTCCTTCCCACGGAGAGTCATGTTCGCGAAACGCCTCATCTCGCGCCGCCGTCTGCTCGGCGCATCCAGCGCACTGGCCGCAACCGCGCTGCTGCCGCGACGGCAAACTGCGTACGCCGAGCCCGCCGAAACGCTCCCGCGCGTCGATTCAGGCGCTTCCCGATCTCACAGGACAAGCGCGTCCCATCACCAATGGCGAGCGGCTGACCCGCATCGAACGCGCCCACGAACGGATGGCCGCCCATAAGATCGATGCCATCGTGCTCGCGAATTCCACCACATCGTCGGTCTACTTCGCCAATATGCACCTCTATGGCGGCGAGCGTCTCTGGGCCCTTGTGATTCCCGCCAAAGCCAAGCCATTTCTGGTCTGCCCTGCGTTTGAAGAAGGACGCGCTCGCGAAATCCTCACCAGCGGGCCGTTCGGCAAAGATGCCGACGTCGTCACCTGGCAGGAAGACGAAAGTCCCTTCGTTGCGCTCGGAAAGGGCCTCGCCGATCGCGGTCTCTCCAGTGGTACGGTCGGCCTCGACGAGAACATGGCCTTTGTCTTTTCTGAAGGCATCCGTTCCGCAAACCCGCACCTGACCATCGTCTCGGCCAGCCCGGTCACCGCTGGTTGCCGCATGATCAAAGACGCGCACGAGATCGAGTGCCTGCGCCTGGCAAACCACGCCACGCTGCTCGTCTATCGCGCCGTTGCGCAGGCGCTTCATCCGGGAATGACATCCGTCGACGTCCGTAACCTTATCGCCGCAGCCTACAAGCGCGTTGGTTTTGCCGGCGAGGCCAGCCTGAATATCGATGAGTTCACGGCCCTGCCTCACGGTTCGCGACAGCCGCAGACATTGCGCGAAGGCAGCATCCTGATGCTCGACGACGGCTGCGACGTCGAGGGCTATGCGTCCGACATCACGCGAACTTTCGTTTTCGGGAAGGCCACGGACAAGATGAAATCGGTCTTTGACCTCGTCCATCGCGCACAGTCCGCTGCACTGGCTGCGGCACGCCCCGGTGTTCCCAATAGCGAAGTGGATGCGGCGGCGCGCAAAGTCATCATCGACGGCGGCTATGGTCCGGGCTTCACTTACTTCACGCATCGCGTCGGCCATGGCATCGGGCATGGACGGGCATGAATGGCCCTACCTCGTGAAGAACGACATGTTCGGCTACGATCTGACGCCCACGCCTGCAGGCCAGGCAATCGTCTTCAGCGATGAGCCCGGCGTCTACATTCACGGCGAGTTCGGCGTGCGCCTTGAAGACGACATGCTCATCACCGAATCGGGCGCCGAGCTACTCACCCCGCAAAGCCCGTCCCTCGAAGACCCCTTCGGCGGCATGGCATGAGCGCTGTCCCGCCCATGGCAGGGGATACCCCCAGCTGCGAGGGCGCAGCGCGATGGCCTACTCCTCATCCTGCTCGGTGGCGTCGTGTTTGTGCTCCTGGGACTGGCGATGAGGAGTTCCGTTCCCGAGCCGGGACGTGGATTTTCAGTGTCGTGTACTATCCGGCGCGTTGCTTGCTGCACACATCGATCCATACGATACGAGCCAGATCCTGCGCGCTCTACCGCGCCGAGGGGGGAACCTTTCGCCGACCGACCCGGAGCGCTACTCCGTCCGCCTGGCCTCCGGGTCTGATCAACCTGCCCAGCGCGTCCTCTTCACCGCGCCCTTTGCGCTTCTGCGCGTGGGCCCTGCCCATCTTCTATGGCTGGCCTGATCGTCCTCGCTTCCTGTTCGCCGCATTTCTACATTTCAGCTCGCTCGCAGATGTTTCGCCACTCGCCGGCCGGCGCGCTCATCGGCCTGCTCATGGCCAATAGCGAGGTTCTGCATGCCATCATCGCAACGCCGCAGGAATCGTAATCAGCCTCTGCGTCGTTGCGGTCTGGTGTTTTCTGCGAGGTCGATTCGTGGCTCGCCGGCGTTGTTTGCATGGCAATCGCCTGCGCTCAAGCCTCATGATGCAGGACTGGTGTGGCTCTATTTCTTGCTGGCCGGCGGAGCACTATCGCAAGCGCGCCCTGCTGACGTTGCTCCTGACCATTCCTGACCTGGTCCCCGCGTTCTCTGGGTTTCCTCCGAATTCCCGCATTGGCCGCCCGAACTGCGACGCCAATCTCGCCGCAACAGCGGCGCGCGGTGATCTCAACGATCCCGGCCCGCATCGCTGGCGCCCATAGGCTGGCGATGATCGTCAGTCTGCAGATCGGCGTCAGCTTGCTTCGCGACAACCGTCAGTTTCTATAACCCCGTAGCGTATTTGATTTGCGCGCCCATTTCTGCTGTGGGCCGTTTTTGCACTTGCGGCGCGCCGCCGACGCAGGCACGGGCCTGGCTTGCCCTGGCCTCGATTTCGGCATTAACCCTGTTGCCGGTGTATCACCGCCAGTACGACGCCAAACTTATCCTTCTGACTGTGCCGGCCTGCGCACTGCTTTGCTCCGAAGGGGGCCGCTGAAATGGTTGGCGATCGCCGTGAGTCTTGCGGGGATTCTGCTGACCGGTGATCTGACCTGGACCGTTTTCCTTGCTGTCGCTCCCGCACCTGCCACGGGATTCTCCGGCCCAATGGACATGGCGCTTGCAGGTCGTTCCCGTGCCGCTGGCACTCCTGGGGATGGCAGTGTTTTATCTATGGGTTTACGCGCGCCGGCCTACGCTTCGCGTAGCGCCATCGGCAGATCGCAATCGCTGCGTTGTCCTGCCAGCGACCCTCGCGTGAAGTCGGGAAACTTCACCGGCGCGCTGCCCATCGCGACCGACAGTTGGCTCAAAGGTCCAGGCGCCGACCAGGTGGCCGCATCGTACACATCGATATCGGGCGCCAACCCTTCGCGCATGCACTGCACCAGTCGGTAGAGCATGATGAAGTCCATGCCGCCGTGACCGCCCAGCTTCTTCGCGATCTCGCCTTCCTGCTTCCAAAGCGGGTGCTGATGCTCCTTCCACGCGTCGATCGTGGCCCACTCTTCGCCGCCTGCTCTGCCCGTCGAAATAGATGCGCGGCGGGTAGTCCGCAAATGCGCCCTTGGTGCCGGCGATCATGTTGATGCGGTCGTAGGGATGCGGATTCGACGTGTCGTGCTTGAGCGTGATGGAAAGGCCCTTCGCCGTCTTGATGATCGACGTATTCATGTCGCCGCAGACGTAGCTCTCCGCCCAGCGCGGATCGCTTTCGGGCACGTGGGCTTGCCGATAGAGATCGAGCCCCCGCTGCGGCGTGCTCACCGAAACGATGTAATCGAACCGGTCGCCGCGCTGGATGCCCATGTAATTGGCCACCGGCCCCAGTCCATGTGTCGGATACAGATTGCCGTTAAGCTCGGTGTGGAAGGTCCGCCGCCACAAGCCTTCGCCCTTGTCGGAGAAGAGCTCTTCGCGAAGGTCGTGAAGATAAGCGCCCTCGCCGTAGAGCAGATCGCCGAACAGGCCCTCGTGAATCAGGCGCAGGATCAGCGTTTCGTTGTAGCCGTAGCAGCAGTTCTCCAGCATCATGCAATGCCGGCGCGTCTCTTCCGATGTGTTGACCAGCTTCCAGCAGTCTTCGATCGTGGTCGCCGCGGGCACTTCCACCGCCGCGTGCTTGCCATGCTTCATCGCGGCCACGGCCATCTCCACATGCCAGTTCCACGGCGTGGCGATGATCACCAGATCCAGGTCGTCCCGGCTCACGAGCTTTTCGAAGGCATGATACCCTTCGTGTAGAGCTCCGGAGATGGCTGACCTGCCTTGGTCACCAGCGATTGCGCATGCTCCGCCTTCTCTTGCACCACGTCGCAAAGCGCGTGAACCTTGACGTCGGCCGCAAGAAGGTTCTCGAGAAGACTTGTTCCGCGGCCGCCGGTGCCGATGATGCCAATCTTCGGAGTGACCGCGGTGAAGGGCACGCCCATCATGGTTTCGGCAGCCGGCTTTGCCTCGTCTGCGTAGAGTTCCGGCATGCTGATGCCGACCGCGGTAATGCCGCCGAGGCGAAGGAACTCGCGGCGCGAAACGTCGTGGAGCTATGTCTTTGATCGGCTTGTTCATGGATTCCTGATTGAAAGAAGGAGTATAAGCTTTGGCGGCTTGAGTTGTGCCGAGTCTAGATCAGCGCCGGGGCTGCGTCAACGTGCGCTTCCTGGTTGCCAGGCTTGACCCATTGCGCCCGATCGAAACTTGTTTTGCCCTTGTGTTGCCGATGTGTTACCGTTCACTTTAATTTTTGAGCAGGGGCGAAGTCGACGCCGAGCCCAAACCGCACGACAACTCAATTGGAGGAAGGCATGGCCCAGGCCACCATCAACGCGTTGCACACCGCACCCCCGCGGACGAAGTCCGTCAATCCTTCCGCCGTCGCCGTTCCGCCGCGCAACATCGCCGTCGATGCCTATCGCGGCCTCGTGATGCTGCTGATGATGGGCGAGGTGATGAGCTTCTCGAAGGTCGCGCGCGCCTATCCCAACAGCACCTTCTGGCACATCCTGGCTTGGAACCAGACCCACACCGAGTGGTTCGGCATGAGCCTGCACGACACCATTCAGCCCGGCTTCAGCTTCCTGGTGGGGGTCGCGCTTGCCCTACTCCATCGCCAGCCGCACCAACAAGGGGCGAAAGCTTTCAGCACCAACTGCTGCACACCATCTGGCGCAGCTTTGTCCTGATCTTTCTGGGAATCTTTCTTCGCTCGATCCAGTCCACGCAGACGTACTTCACCTTTGAAGACACGCTGACCCAGATCGGCCTCGGCTTTACCTTTGCGTTTCTTGTTAGCGCATTGCCGGCCCAAGTGGCAATGGATTGCGATCGGCGGCCATCCTCTTCAGCTACTGGCTGGCGTGGGCGCTCTATCCGGCCCCGGGTCCGGGTTTCAACTGGCCGGCCGTCGGCGTTCCCTACAACTGGCCGCACAACTTCACCGGCTTTGCCTCCCATTGGAACAAGAACAGCAACCTCGGCCAGGCATTTGACGTCTGGTTTCTGAACTCCTGCCGCGCGCCTCGCGCTTTGTCTACAACGGGGCGGCTACCTGACGCTCAGCTTCATTCCGACCCTCGGCACCATCCTGCTGGGCCTGCAGGCAGGCCGCTGGTTCCGCGCCTGCCGAGCCGAAAATCCCGATCAAGCGCTTCTTCCTGGCCGGCGTCTGCCTGGCGGCTGCGGGGCTGCTGCTGCACTTTACCGGCATCTGCCCCATTGTGAAGCGCATCTGGACGCCCGCCTGGACGCTGTTCAGCGGCGGAGTCTGCTTCTTCTTCCTCGCGGCATTCTCCTGGGTGATTGACGTGAAGGGCTACCGGAAGTGGGCCTTCCCACTTGTGGTCGTCGGCATGAACTCCATCGCCGCCTACCTGATGGCGCATCTGTGGGAAGACTTCATCATTTCAAGCCTCCACATCCATCTAGGGGAGGCGCCCTTCCGCATCTTCGGCGCTGGCCTCGAACCGTTCATGCTCGGCGTGGCCGTCATGATCATCTACTGGCTCATTCTCTACTGGATGTACCGGAGAAAGATCTTCCTGCGTGTTTGAGATTGAAGGCCCGTATCTTCGTTCAGTTCGCGGGAGTACGGAGCCCTCAATTGCGGGGTGTTCATGCCGATTCATCAAAGGTTCATGGAATCACAACGGATCCGTCACGATTCCGGGCTAAGATTCGATAGAATCCGGCAATGTTCGACCCAAGACCCTTAAACGAACGTCGAATCTCCCCATGTCGCTAGCGGATGTCTTGGACGCACTTTTTCGCAGAAAGCCAAACCCGCCGCGGCCCATTTTTCGCGAGTCCCATATCCGTGAAGATGACCGGAACAGCGCAAAACCGCTTAGCGCTGGAGCCATCTTCCGAGCCGCCATCCGGATGGTGGTGGGCCCGGAGGGATTCGAACCCCCAACCAAGGGATTATGAGTCCCCTGCTCTAACCATTGAGCTACAGGCCCCGGATTGTCGGCATCCCCATCCGCGGGAATTGCTTGCGTCGCTCTGACCAGAGTAAAGCAAGGCGACCGGCGAACAGAAGCCGACCACGCTCCTGCTGGGATAAGGAGTCCGGCAAGAGATATCCTGCGAACGCGTGCCGTTCGTAAGCGCTCTAAGGCATTCTAGGAGCATGAACCGCGGTCGACTGGGTGCACGCTGGCGCTTTCTCTTCGCTGCTTTTTCGTTGACCACCTCTCTGCTTGCGCAACCCGACCCGCAAGCCTTCGTGCTGCGCGAAGCAGCTGGCTCGCCTTTGCGATTCGTGTCCGCCGCTGGCCAGCGTGCCTTCATCGGCGGCTACGGGAATGACGGGCTTGAGTTCTGGGCTTATCCCGTCCAGGTCTTGTGCAACTACCGCGTGGCGTTTCGGCCGGCGGGAGCTACCACTTTCCTTGACGGCCGCGAACTGCTGAACACGGTTGAAACTACGCCTTCGCAGACCACACGCATCTATACGGGCTCGGGGCTCAAGGTCCGCGAGACTCTTTTCGTGCCGATTGATCGGCCTGCGGCAATTCTCACCTATCAGGTCTTCGGCGACTCCACCGTCGACATCGAAGTTCGCGCCACGCCGGTTCTCGATCTCATGTGGCCCGCAGGCATGGGTGGTCAGAGCACCGCTTGGAACGAGACGCTGGGCGCCTTCATCCTGTCCGAGCCGCAACGGGTATTCCGCGGCCATTGCCTCGTCGCAAATCTCTTCGCACGACAGCCTCGGCAACGACCGGAGAGCCGCCAGTGGCGGCATTGCCTTCACACTCACGCCCGGATCAACGATCACCGAGCACAGCTCTTCATCACGCTCAATGAGAAGCGAGGCGAGCCCGTCGAGCCCGCGCTCAAAGCGCTCGAGAGCGAAGCCGGATCCCTTCGAGCGGGGCTTCGACGCATTGGGAAGGGATCGAGAACGCGCAACTGCAGCTCACCACGCCGGACCCGCGGGTCAACGCGGCGTTTGCATGGGCTGAGACTGCCGTCGAGCAGGCGTGGGTCTGCAATGCGGATCTCGGTTGCGGCTTTGTCGGCGGCTACGGTCCTTCGCATGCGACGCGCAGGCCGCAGTATGACTGGTTCTTCGCCGGGGACGGTCTCATCGCTGCACGGGGTGCACTCGACGCAGGCGACTGGCAGCACGCGCGCCAGGAACTCGAGTTCATTCTTCGCTATCGCGATGCGAAGACGGGCATGATCTGGCACGAAATGTCGCAGAGCGCCGGCCTCATCGACTGGAGGGGCAAGTACCCCTACATGTTTGTCCATGTCGACGTGACCTTTCAGTTCCTGGATTTCGTCGCGCGTTATGTGCAGGCCTCGGGCGACCGAGATTTCGTACGGGCAAACTGGGATGCTCTGCTGGCCGCATACCGATATTGCTCGGGACTCATTGATGCCGCGACGGGCTCTGCCGCGCATTCCTGCCGATAAAGAAGGCGGAAACGAGCAGGATCGGATGGCGGATGATCTCGGTCTTTCCGTCCTTTGGGTACAGGCAGCGCAGGCCTTCGCGTCCGTTCGCTGAACAGAAGGGCGAGTATGCCCTGGCGCGCGAGGCCGCGCACGCCGCAGAATCGGCGCGCAAATCCATCGCAGCGCATCGGTACTGGAATCCGGATCGGCAATTCTGGATCAATGGACATGCTGCCGATGGCAAGGCCATTGACCAATTGCGCAGCGGCCCACCGGAGGCACTCGATCTCCTCGGTGCGGAACGATCCGGCATCGTGCTCGACAAGCTGTCTTCCGCGGACTTCCTCACCGACTGGGGCATTCGCAGTCTCTCCGCAAATTCGAACGAGTACGATCCGGAGTCGTATGCGAAGGGAAGTGTCTGGCCCGTTGCCACTGCCGATTTGGCCACAGCTTTTTGGCAGCATCACCGTCCGGCGGCCGCGTTCGAGATGTGGAGCTCGCTTGCTGAACGTCGCCGAACTGGACGCGCCCGGCCATCTGCACGAGGTGCTGTCCGGTTCCTTCTTCACGCCGCAATCGGAGTCGGTTCCGGAACAAACGTGGTCTTCCGCCGGGGTTGTATCGTCGACCGTCCAGGGCCTGCTCGGCCTGCAAACCGACTCACTTGCCCGCCGGCTTCGCTTCGCACCGGCATTTCCCGACGATTGGGATCACGCCGACATCAAGAACATTCGCTTGGGACCTTCGTTGGTCTCACTTGCCTGGCATCGCACTTCCGACGGTCAGTCGCTCGCGCTCGAAAGCCAGGGCGAACCCATCAAGCTCGAGTTCGAGCCGCTCCTGCCTCTCGGCGCATCGCTCGGACATGCTCAGTTCAATGGGGCGTCGACAGCCTCTTCGCTTGAGAATCATCCGCAGGAGACGCGTGCGCGCATTGAGTTGGCGCTGCCTCACGGCCATTCCGATTTAAGTCTCACCTATTCAGGCGGCATTTCTATCTCTTTACCTCACGCACCGCTCCTTGCCGGGGATGCGAGCTCGGGCTTGCGTATCCTCACCGCGCGCATCGCGAACTCGAACTTCATGATCGATGCCGATGCACCGTGCGATCGCGCTTCCCGCATCCGCCTCAGCAGTCCCAGGAAGCTGGCTTCGCCGGCTGACGCGCATCTTCAGCCGCTCGCCGCGAACACATTTGCAGCAACCATCCCCGTATCCTCGTGCGCTGCGGGGAGCTATCATCGCGTGCATCTGGAATTCGGAATTCAGAAATGATGAATCGCCTGCTCGTTTGTTCGACCCTGATTGCGCTCGCGGGTGTGTTGACTCGCGCTCAGTCGCCGAGAGTCGTCGCCTTGCGCACACAGGATGTCGTGCTTCGCTTCGAGGCGGGACCTGCGTCTCCGCATCTGCTCACCTTCGCAGGTGCCAACAAAGTGCAGTGGAGGAACGCGGGCGTCGAAGAGTTTCCGTCTTCTGTCGAAGTGGACGCCCATGCCATGCCTGTTCATTGGTCGCACGTCGCGGGGCAGGATCATGTCGACGCGCATCATATCTCCTTTGTCTACGAGTCTGCGGAGCCGCATCTCCATCTTGAATGGCAGTGGCAGGCGCGTGCACCATTTGGCGCGATCGAGCACACGATGGTTGTGCGTAACCTCGCAAATCGCGAGCTCTGGCTGCCGATGATTGACTCGCTCGCTTTGCGTATTTCTGCGGGCCCGGCGCAATCCCTGAATAATCTCTACGTCGAGAAGGGCGCGGACACGCCGTCGCCGCAGGGAGTTCACGTCGAGACAGTCGCGAACGGTTATCGCTGGACGGGGCATTCGACCACATACGCATTTCCGCGCAAAGGCGAACCGCGCGAGATCATTCCCGCAGAGGTGGTGTACAGCTCTACCGAGCCGCATGCGGGATGGTACGCGGGCATTGAGTTCAGCGGGCGCACGCGCATTTCTCTCGCGCGGGACGGTTCCACGGTTATTTCGCGTCTTGGGCTCGATCCGGAGCCCGGGCCGTTTCGCACGCGCCTTGCACCGGGCGAATCGTTTTCTACGCCAGCCGTGTTTCTCGGCGCGTTTTCCGGCGGGCCCGACGGCGCGGGCAACCGGCTGCGCCCGTGGGTCCGGTCTGTTCTTGGAAATCCGAATACCTGGCGCGATCCGCACTATCCGCTGGTGGTCAACAACAGCTGGGGCAGCGGGGTCGCGGTGGACGAAGCGCTTGCCTTGCGCATGATCGACGAATCGAGCGAGCTGGGCATGGAGATGTTTCATCTCGATGCGGGATGGTTCCGGGATGTCGGCGACTGGGTGGCCGATGCGAAGAAATTTCCGCGTGGCCTGACTGCGGTCGCCGATGCTGCGCACGCCAGGGGCCTTCGGTTTGGGTTGTGGACGGACTGGACGCAGGCCGCGCTTTCGAGCGCTCCCGGAGCACTGAATGTCCATGATCCCGTTGTGCACGACTGGCTGGTCACGGATATGCCGTCGACGTGGAAACCTGAGGAATACAAGGGCCAGACGGTCGACATCGGTGTTCCCGCGGCTCACGACTGGGCCGCCCACGCGCTCGAGTCGATTGTGAGCACGAATCATCTCGACATGCTGGAACACGATGGATATCTCGTTGCGCAGGGATGCGTGCGCGAAGACCATCCGCACGCGCCGCCGAATCGCAGCACCATGCGCATCGCGAGGGACTGGGCATCGGAGTTCGTGATTGCCGATAACTCAACCGACGTTTCTTACCATGCGGTGCGCTCCTACTACAGCCTCTATGAGGAGTTGCGACGCAAGCATCCGGGGCTGCTGTTCGAGATCTGCAACGATGGCGGGCGCATGGTCGACTTCGGCTCCGCGGCGCACGGCGATTATTTCTCCATTACGGATACCTACGATCCGCTCTCAAATCGGCGCGCGTTTTATGACACGTCGTACCTGTTGCCGCCTGCGATGCTGGAGACCTATGTTGAGAAGTGGAAAGCTCGCGATCTTGCGGGCTTTCTCTACATGCTGCGCAGCGGCATGATGGGCTGGCTCTCGATCATGCAGGATACGTCGGCCTGGACTCCGGAACAGCATGCTGCGGCTAAGGCGGCGATCGAGCTGTACAAGACCAGGCTGCGGCCGCTTCTTCGCGATGCCAATCTCTACCATGTCAGTGCGCGACCCGATGGCATTCAGTGGGACGGTATCGAGTACATCGACAAGACGGCGATGCATGGAGTCCTTTACGCCTTTCGCGGTTCGATTGAGGACCAGCCCGATCACGTATTTGCGCTTGCCGGTCTTGAGCCTGCTCGCAGCTATAGGTTGCACTTTCAGGATGCGAGTGCACCTGATATCACCCGGACGGGCACATCGCTCATGCATTCCGGACTGAAGATTCATCTCGCCGGACCCTACAGTTCGGAACTCGTCTTCATCGACCCTGCGCAAGCGGCGAACCTGGCTCATCAGTAGCCTTTTGGGGCGGCCGTTCGGCCGTCTGAGAAAATAGAGATGCATGCTCTCTCTGCAAAATGCCGGCAAGCGGTTTGGCCCGCGCATCCTCTTTCTCGAGGCCAACTGGCTGATCCGGCGCGCGAGAAGACCGCACTGGTGGGCGCCAACGGGACCGGCAAATCCACGCTGATGAAGGTGCTGGCCGGCCTCGAATCGCTCGACTACGGCACGCTGCAGCAGACCCGCGGCATGAGCATCGGCTATCTGCCGCAGGAGGGCCTTCGCCTCACCGGGCGCACCGTCTTTGAGGAGTGCCTGTCCGTCTTCGACGAGCTGCGCGACATGGAGCAGGAGATCGAGCACCTCGCCGGACAGCTTAGCACTCTCGATCACGCCAGTCCTGAATACGAATCTGCGGCCGAGCGATTCTCTCTGCTGCAGGAGCGGTTCCATGCGCTGGACGGCTATGCGCTCGATGCGCAGGTGGGCAGCGTGCTTACCGGCCTCGGTTTCGGCAAGGAAGACTGGACGCGCCAGACCGACGAGTTCTGCGGCGGCTGGCAGATGCGCATCGCGCTGGCCAAACTGCTGCTTGCCAAGCCCAATCTGCTCCTGCTCGATGAGCCGACGAACCATCTCGATCTTGAGACGCGCAACTGGCTCGAGGACTATCTCAAGAACTATCCCTTCGGCTACATCCTCATCTCGCACGATCGCTACTTTCTCGATGTCACCATCGACCGCACCGTCGAGATCTGGAACAAGCGGCTCAATATTTACCAGGGCAACTACACCAAATACCTGAGCCAGAAAGACGAGCGCCGCACGCAGCTGGAATCGGCCTACCGCAACCAGCGCGAGCAGATCGAGCACCTGGAAGCCTTCATCGGCCGCTTCCGCTACCAGGCCACCAAAGCCAAGCAGGTGCAGAGCCGTATCAAGGAACTCGAGAAGATCGAGCGCATCGAGATTCCTGAAGAAGAGCCGGTCATTCATTTCAAGTTTCCGCAGCCGCCGGCATCGGGCCGAAATGTTGTGGAGGCGGTCGATCTCTTCAAGAGCTATGGCGAGAAGCAGGTTCTCAAGAACGTCAACTTCACCATCGAGCGCGGCGATCGCGTCGCGCTGGTGGGCGTGAACGGGGCGGGCAAGTCAACGCTGATCAAGCTGCTTACCGGCGATGAAGCTCCAACGTCCGGCCAGGTCAAGCTCGGCCACAACGTGGTGAGCGAATACTTTGCGCAGGACCAGTATAAGGTGCTGAATGGCGATGCGCGCATGCTCGACGACATCAGCCGCGCGGCCTTGAAAGTGCCTGAAGTGCAGCTGCGTTCGCTGCTTGGGTGCTTCCTCTTCTCCGGCGACGATGTGTTCAAGCCGCTGGGCGTGCTTTCCGGCGGTGAGCGCAATCGCTTCGCGCTGGCGCGGATTCTTGTTTCGCCTTCGAACTTCCTGCTTCTCGACGAACCGACGAACCATCTCGACATGCGCGCCAAGGATGTGCTGCTGGAAGCGATCGCAGCATTTTCAGGCACTGTTGTTTTTGTTTCGCACGACCGCTACTTTATCGACCGGCTGGCTACGCGTGTTCTCGAAGTGGAGAATGGAGCGGTCACCAGCTACCCCGGCAACTACGAGGATTACCGGCGTCGCAAGGAAGCGCTCGCCGCCGGCGAGGCCGAGGCTACAAAGGGACGCCCGCAACCTGCAGCGGTTCACCCGAACCCACCGCCGGCGAAGCCCGAAGCGCTTGCCCACTCTACCGAGGCCTCGGTTGGAACTGCGAACGGGACAACGATTGTCATCGAAGGCGGCTTTGAGCCCGCTCCCAAAGAAAGAGCGCGCAAGCTGAATCCCATCAAGCAGAAACAGATGGAGGACCGCGTCGCTTTCCTCGAAGAAGAAACGCCGCGCATCGAGTCGGCCATTGCCCACACCGAGCAGCAACTCGGCGTCTATGTTTCCGCCGCCGAGACGGAACGGCTTACTGCGCTCGCTTCCGACCTGCGCGCTCAGCTATCGGCGATGACGGCGGAGTGGGAAGAGCTGATGTTGCAGCTTGAAGCCCAATCGGCGTGACTGCTTGGATTCTCAAGCGGTGCTTATCGTGACCACTTTGTTTGTTCGGCGTACTGCAGCGCGAGCGCAGAAAAGAAGGGCCGCCGGAAGACCGTTGGCCCCTTTTTGACTGCGGCAGGTTAGTTCAGCGACTGGACGATCACGCTCGAGGCTTCAGGGATGGAGATTGGCGATCCCGCCTCTTCCTTAACGCTGGTTGAAGTTGCCGAGTAGATGTGCAGGGCGTTTTCGCTCAGCGCATAGAGGTGGTTGCTCTTGTCCCAGCCAAACTGGATGAATCTCTCGCTGGAGTGGAGGATGCCGGTGAACTTGGTGATCGGCCCGGAGCCATCGAAGTGGAAGACGCGAAATCCGTTGCCATCGTCGACGGCGACCAGCTTGCCCGAGGGAGAGATGCTCATATAGGTGCCGCCGTTGGTTTGGGGCATGGTCGAGGTGGTGCTCTTGGTGGTCAGGTTGCCTTCGGAGTCGGCGGTGTAGCTGGCCAGCAACGTGGGGCCATCCGGTGAGCTGTCGTTGATGTTCCACTGAGCCATGGAGATAACGAGGTGATTGGACGCGTCGGTCGCGAGGTTGTAGGCGCAGTATACGTCGCCCGCTTTCGGCTTGGGCAGTTCGGATTTCACATCAACCATCTCGAGCATTCCGTTGCTTTGACGCTTATATCCGGTCAAGTTTGAGTATTGCGGCACATCATCATTGCAACTGGTCTGGTAAGCAAACTTGTTGTTGCCGAGGACAGAGAGATTGCCCGGGCCCACTTCTTCGCCGCCTCCAAAGTAGTAGGAATCGCCAAGATAGCTTAGATCCCCATTCGACTCGATCTTGAAGTTGTCGAGGTAAAAATTATCTCCGGAAATGACCGTGTACAAGGTGGTGCCGGTAGCATCCAGTTTTTGCGGGTAGTCGCAGCAGCCACCGTCAGAATTTAAGTTTGCGGCAGCGAGCGACGCAACCTGCTTCACCGCGCCATTGGATGCAATGCTATAGCTGATGATGTGATTATGGTCGTCACTTTCTCCGATGAGGTACTTGCTGTTCACCGAGAGGTGAAACAGGTCGATATTCGAGAACGGCGAGCCGGGCACGGGGGTGAGTTTTCCCGCCGAGGAAACATTGAATCCGTCGAGGTGGGTCGGGCGGGTCACATAAACGCGGGCGACGGGAGCGGTGGACGAGGACGTGGAATCTTCGGTTTGGGCGCAGATCGAAGCTGCGGGAAGCAGCAGGGCCGACAAGGCAATGACCTTCAAAGTGTTCAACACGAGAAAACCTCCTGGGACAGGGCCGCGATTGGTCGGCCCATGGCTGTGTTCGTTGTTATTCGAGGGACTGGACGATCAAGCTTGAGGCTTCGGGAATGGAGATGGGGGATCCCGACTCCTCTTTAATGCTGGTTGAAGTTGCCGAATAGATGTGCAGGCCGTCAGAGCTCAGGGCGTAGAGATGGTTGCTCTTGTCCCAGCCAAACTCAAGGAAATTTTCGCTGGAGTGAAGCAGGCCGGTGAATTTGGTGATGGGGCTAGCTCCGTTGAAGCGGTATACCTCGAAGCCCTTTGCCCCGGTCCCACCGCCAACGGCGAGGAGTTTACCGCTGGGCGAGATGCTCATGGCTCCAGTCAATTGGGTCGTCGGCGCATCGGTGGCCGCTGACTTTTGATAGGTGTTTGTCGTTTTCACATCGCCCTCAGAGTCGGCTGTATAGCTGACGAGCGCGGGGGAACCCTGAGACTCTCCCGTGACCGGGGCAATGGGCTGCAGGATGACGGCCAGGTGATTGGTGGAATCGACGGCCAGCGCTGTGAAGCCCTTCCAGTCATTCGACCTGACGTTCTCTTCCTTCACCTGCACATTCGAGTTAGGAACGTTCGCTGTCGCGTTCCAGTCGATCTGCAGCAATCCATCACTCTGACGCTTGTAGGTCACAAGGTAGTCGCCCGGGAATTCAGAGGAATCTCCAGAGACAAAGCCGTACTTGTTGTTTCCAAGCAAAACGGGCGGCCCAAATTGGACGTTATAGCTGGCCTCGTCCTGACTGATGTATTCGAGTGCGCCGCTGTCTTCGATCTTGTACGACTGAACATATTGCCAGCCCTGGCAGTTTGACTGGAAGTTGTAGAGCGTTTCCCCGGTGGGATCGATCTGCGTCGGTCCTACGCCGATACACGCCGACGCGTTGTCGTGGTAGTTATGGGTATCGATCGCGGAGACTTGCTTGACCGCACCGCTGGATGCGATCGAATAGCTGTAAATATCCTGCCCATCATCGCTGGCGCCGAAGAGATACCCCTTCTTAATCGACAGGTGCGAAAGGGCGATGCTGGAGAAGGGTGAGCCGGGAACCGGGGTGAGTTTGCCGGACGAGGAAACGTCGAAGCCGTCGAGGTGCGTAGGCCGGGTGACATAAACGCGCGCAACCGCGGCGGTCGATGTCGTCGAGTCTTCGCTTTGAGCGTAGGTTAATGTTGCCGAGAATACTGTGATTGACAAGGCAAGAAACTTCAATGTGCTGGGCAGGAGTGGACCTCCTAAGAGACTTCAGTTGGGGCGAAACCATGAAACCTGTTCGCCTGGGTTGACTGACTGCGGGGACTTATTAGGAGGAAACGGCCACGCTAGGAAGTGTATCGGATGTCTTCCTGATCCTGGCAAATGAAATACTAATTTCCAGTGAGATGCTGGATCGAGACGTTGTAGAAGAGTCAAAACTTAAGATTTCCCGATTAACCCTGCGAAAGCTCAACGGTAACTTTGGGGTAACTCGCATAACTCCCGAACCGTATCTCCTCGCAGCAAGCGCCCGCAAGTGAAAGCCCCAAAAATCATGGTTAAACGCGGTGAAATCCTGTGATGGGGCTGGTTTAACATCGGCGATTATGAATGGCAAGTTGCAGAAAACGCGATGCACGTGGGCGGAAAGCGATCCGCTGCTGCGTGCCTATCACGACAGAGAGTGGGGCAGGCCCGTGCGCGACAGCCGCACCCTCTGGGAGTTGCTGATGCTGGAGGGATTTCAGGCCGGGCTGGCCTGGGTCATCGTCTTGCGCAAGCGGGAGGCCTTTCGCAAAGCTTTCAAGGGATTTGATCCGGCGAAGGTAGCACGCTTCAAGGAAGCGGACTTGGAGCGGCTGCTCAAGGATCCCGGCATCATTCGCTCGCGGGCCAAGATCGAGGCGACAATCCAGGGCGCCCGTATCCATATGGAGATGAAAAAGACGGGTGAGGACTTCGGTGCGTGGCTTTGGGGTATGGCCGGCGGAAAGCCCATTCTGAACCAAGGGCCCGTACCGGCGCAGACGCCATTGGCGGTCGAAATCTCAAAAGCTCTCAAGAAGCGCGGGTTCAAGTTTGTGGGCCCGGTCATCGTGTACGCATTCATGCAGGCGGCGGGGATGGTGAACGACCATAGTCCCGACTGCTTCCGCCGCCAGGGTTCGCTCAATTCCCATCAGGCATAATCAAAAGACGATGGCGTTGTTGTGGAATCCTGAGAGCTGGTCGCAGCGGCTTGCCGAACTCGAGGCGCAATTTGGCGATTTGAAAGAGGCTCCGCTGCGGCGCGATGTGCGTTCCCTGGGCACGCTGCTGGGCGAGGTTTTGCGCGAGCAGGAGGGCGACGACCTGTTTGCGCATGTTGAAGCGCTGCGGCAGGGAACCATCCGCCGCCGCGACGCCGAGATGCGCGGCGACGAGAAAGCCGCGGCCTGGCAAGATGCGGTCGCCATGGATCTGCTGCATTCGCTGCCGCCCGAGCGCGCCATTCTGCTTACGCGCGCCTTTGCGTTCTACTTTGAACTGATCAACCTGGCGGAGACGAATCATCGCAAGCGCCGCCGCATTGCCCTGCGGCTGACCGGCGAGGCGGGACGGCAACGCGGGTCGCTGGCCGGCACGCTGTCGGAGATGCAGCGCGTGGGCATCAGCGCCGACGAGGCGCTGGAGTTCCTCCGCCGCGTGCTGATTGTGCCGGTGTTCACCGCGCATCCCACGGAGGTCGCGCGGCGCTCCGTGATGTTCAAGCGCCGCCGCATCGGCGATTTTCTGGCACGGCTCGATCGCATTCCGGTCCCCGAGGAAGACCTGGCGCGGCTGGAGCAGCTGGTGCTGGCCGAGATCACCAGCCTGTGGCAGACCGATGAGGTGCGCTCGCGGCGTCCCACGGTCTACGACGAAATCAAGATGGGCCTCGACTACTACGACGTCTCGATCTTCGAGACCTTGCCCAGTCTTTATCGCGAGATCTCAGAAGCGTTGCGTGCTTCGTATGGGCTGGAGATTGAGGCCCTGGCGCTGCCGCAGGTTCTGGCGTTCGGATCGTGGATCGGCGGCGATCGGGACGGCAATCCGTTTGTGACGCCGCAGGTGACGCGCGATGCGATTCAACTGGCGCGCGGGCATCTGCTGCTTTATTACCAGCGGCAACTGCAGGAGATCATCGACCTGCTCACGACGAGCGCGCAGCAAAGGCCGGTCAGCAAGGCCCTGCACAGAGCGGCTGCAGGCCTACGTGGCGCAGCTGCACACGCCGGAGGCGCAGGTCTTCGGCGAGCAGTACGAGTTTGAATATTACCGGCGCTTCGTGATCTGCCTGAAGGCGCGCGTGCAGCGGACACTGGAAGAGGGAAGCAAGGCGCACCACGACGCATCCGAAGCTCCGCTCCCAGTGACCTCCTACACGCTGGCGCAAGGGCAGGAAAAACTTGCGCAGGTGCTGCCGGCGTATTGCTCCGTTGAGGAATTCCTGGACGACCTGGATGCCTTGCGTGTGTCGCTGGCTGAGAACGGCGGGCTGCGCATTGCGCGCACGCTGATCGATCCGCTGATTCTGCAGGTGCGCACCTTCGGGCTTCATCTGCATACGCTCGACATTCGCCAGCATGCGCGCGTCCACGCAGCTGCATTGCAGGAGGCGATCGCCGACTCTGTCGCGTCGACCTTGCCCGGCAGCCTGTCGGAGGAGACGGCCAGCGTGCTGGAGACGTTTCGCGTGGTTGCGGAGATCAAGCAGGGATGCTCGCCCGAAGCGATTCGGCAATACGTGATCAGCGGCGCGGGCAGCGTAGAAGATGTGCTGACCGTGGTGCGCCTGGCGCGGCTCGGCGGCGTGCGCGTCGAAGGCTCGGGGCGCGATCCGGGACTGATGCCGGTCCCGCTGTTCGAGTCGATTGAAGATCTGCGCAATGCGCCAGAGATTTGCCGCGAGCTTTGGAGCCGGCGAGACTACCGCAAGCTGATGGCGACCTGGGATCAACTGGCAGGAAGTGATGCTGGGCTACTCCGACTCGAATAAAGACGGCGGCATGCTGACCAGCACGTGGGAGATCTTCCGCGCGCATCGCGAACTGCATGTGGTGGCGCGCGAGGCGGCGTGAAGCTGCGGCTGTTTCATGGGCGCGGCGGGACGGTGGGGCGTGGCGGCGGGCCTACGCATCGCGCCATCTTCGCGCAGCCGATGGATTCGTTCGACGGCCAGTTGCGCATCACCGAGCAGGGCGAAGTGCTGAACTTCAAGTATGCCGATGAAGTGCTTGCCGAGCGCAATCTGGAGTTGATGATTGCCGCCTCGCTGGATGCGCTGGCGCGGCCGAATGCGCGCGACCCGCGCGGACACTTTACCGGCGTCCTGAAGCCGGAGTGGGAAGCGGCGCTCGATCAGCTTTCGAGCCTTTCGTTCGATTTCTATCGCGAGCACATTCTCGATGATCCCGGACGTGCTCGACTACTTTGAGCAGTCGACGCCGGTGGGCGAGTTGGAACATGCGAAGATCGGTTCGCGGCCGGCACGGCGCAAGGCATCGCGCTCGCTGTCGGATCTGCGCGCGATTCCGTGGGTGTTTGGGTGGACGCAGTCGCGGCTGCTGGTGCCGGCGTGGTTTGGCGTGGGTATCGCGCTCGAGCAATACCTCGCGCGAAGCCGGGATCGTCTCGAGCTGTTGCAGACCATGGCGCGCGAGTTTCCGCTCTTCATCGACCTGCTGCGCAACGTGGAGATGGCGCTGGGCAAAGTCGACCTGGGCACGGCGCGGCTCTATTCGCACCCTGGTCGCCGGATACGGAGCTGCGCGAGCGCGTCTACGATCTTTTCGAAGGCGAGTTCCATCGCACGGTGCGTCATCTGCTGGCGATCCTTGGGCAGAAAGAGTTGCTGGAAACGAACCAGGTGCTGGCGCACTCGATCCGGCTGCGCAACCCCTATGTGGACCCGATGCATCTGATCCAGGTGGACATGCTGCGGCGCAAGCGGGCAGGCGAAGATACGCCCGATGTGAACCGCGCCATTGCCGCGACCATCAGCGGGATTTCCGCGGGGCTGCGCAATACGGGCTGACGATCCGTAGCCGCGCATCCTTCCGTGCGCATCGAAAGGTACGGAGAAGAAGGTATGACGGAACGGGACGAAGCCAACAGGACTGCTGCGGACGAGGAACCCGCAAACGGGCAGGCGAGCGCGAAGCGCGTCGATGCGTCCGGCGGAAAGCAGCGCGAAGAGACAAAGGAAGAACGGCAGAAGCAGTCCAGGGAGGCCGACTCCAGGCAGAGTGAACGCCGTAATGAGCCGGAACGCAACGGGCCTGAGAAAGCTCGGCCGAACGCGGATGCGCGGAGCGAGGGGGCGAGACCGGCGCACCCCAACACTTCAGAGAGCGATGAGCCGAGCGAGCCCACCGAAACAGGCGAGCTGAAAAAGGATCAGGCGACGCCCGTGGTCTCCATCGAAGGTAAGAAGATCGATGATCTGATCGATAGAGTCTCCAAGACGGAAGAGAAGATTGAGAAATTGCTGGCTGTGAATCGCGAGATGAGTTTGTTTTTCGCGGAGCAAATGGAAACGATCGAGGCTCTGCGCAATTCTACGAACTCGATCGCGGAATTCCTGCAGAGCGACGCCACGTTAAAGAAAAAACTCGATAAATTTGTGCAGAACGCCACGACGCAAGATGCGGATCCGGCACAAGTGCAAAAAGCGGTGCGCATGCGCGGTACGCTCAGCCGGCTGGAACGTTGGGGAACCTTGTAGCAGCACGCGGAAGCCCCGAGGCCCGCGAACTATACTGGCCAAGCGTTCAGGCCGGGTGTAAGTGAAAAAGTTGATGCACGAAGTTCGCCATTCCGCATCGGTTGCGTTCCTCTGTTTATCGTTTTCCTTTGTGGTGCGTCCCTGTGTTGGCGCAGAATACGCCGGCTCCGGCTGTTCCCGATGCGCCAACGCCGAATTCTCCGGTGTCAGGAAACTTCTTCGTACGGTGGGCGCACTTCTACCGCGACGACTGGAAAGAGACACCGTCCACTGCGCCTGCGCCGCCACGCCGCGGCCTTCAATCGCCGCTCGATTCGCCGCCATTCCCAAACTCCGACTGGTCGTATGGAGGGTCGCCGGTGATCGGCGAGCCTGACTCGAACAGCTATCCGTTGATGACCGGCAATCGACAATGCGGCGACGCGGACGAAGCTCTACGGGTGGCTCGACCCAACGCTGAATTTCAGCACGTCGTCGACCAGCAATGCACCGGAAGCAAACGATGTGTATGCCAACCGCTTCGAGTTGAACCAGGCCGTACTTTACGCGGAGCGCCTTCCCGATTCTGTGCAGCGCGATCACGTGGACTGGGGATTTCATCTAACCGCGCTCTATGGCACGGATTATCGCTTCACGTTCGGCAAGGGCTACTTCAGCGGGCAATGGCTCGACCATCATCGCGAGTACGGCTTTGATCCAACGCTCGAATATCTCGACATCTATATCCCCAGATGGTTTCAGGGAGCGAATTTGCGGCTGGGGCGGTTCATCTCCGTGCCCGGGATTGAAGCACAACTTGCGCCGAACAATTACATCTTCAGCCACTCGCTGCTCTACGCGATCGATCCTTTCACGGACACGGGATTGATGGCTACACTCAAACTGACCGACCAGTGGCTGGTGCAGGGCGGCGTTACTGGTGGACACGATGTGGCCTTGTGGACTTCGGACGCCAAGCCTTCAGCCACGGCTTGTGTGAGCTATACAACCCACACGGCCAACGACAACATCTACGCGTGCGCGAACGGTATCAACAACGCGCGCTATGCCTATAACAACCTGCAGCAATACGACGCTACGTGGTACCACAAGTTTTCGCAATCAGTGCACCTGGCCACCGAAAGCTGGTACATGTACGAGCGCGATGTGCCGTCGGTGAATGGAACGCTGACTCCCGAAAAAGGGGCGAACGGCGCCAACTGCCTGCCTGGAGAGCAGCGCTGCACTGCGCCGGAGTATGCTGTTGTCTCGTTTCTGCAAAAGCAGCTATCCGGGCATGACTTTCTTTCGTTCCGTGCCGATTATCTCGACGACAAGAAAGGCCAGCGAACCGGCTACGCCACGAAATACACCGAGAACACAATCATGGCCTGCCATTGGATCGGAACCACCCTGCAGATTCGGCCGGAGGTGCGCTTCGAGCACGCGTGGGATCGGCCCGCCTACGACAACGGACGCAAACAGAATCAGTTCACCGCTGCGAGCGATCTCATCTTTCACTTCTGACAAAGCATGGGGTTGCAGCGGCCAACGCATCTCATTCGGGGTCTGTGGGCCTGCCGATTTCCCAGTGGTGGCCGTAGGGGTCGACGACGCGGCCAATACGCCAGCCATGCTCGTCCACCATGCCGTAGATACGTGTTGCGCCGGCGCTGAGAGCGCGCTCGAATACGGCATCGGGGTCGCTGACAGTGAGGATCACGCGCACCGTCGAACCGCCTAACAAGTCAGGGCTGTGATTGAAGTGCTCCGCCGAGCCCGGACCGACCCAGAACTCGGCGCCATCGACTGCAAGCCGCGCGATCGTGTCATCGCCGGCGTCGAGGCTGAATACAACCGTGGCGCCGAAGGCCTTCTTGTAGAACTCGACCGCCTCGCCGCTATTGCGCACCGACAGCCACGGCCGGATCGACGTCGTAACCGTTGCCTGAGCCATTTCTTCTCCCACCGGGACCTCCAATAACCTGGTCGATATCGTGCAGGCGTGGCGCCGGGCTTCACCCGCTCTAGCGTGTTGTGACGTGCACAACCACGTGCACGCCGATGGCCACGGCCATCAGCACGATCCCCGCGGCAAGGGGAGGCCGTCTGCGCCAGAGCATCACCGCGGCGACAATGAAAGCGATCTCGGGGATGACGATAGCGCCGATGAAATTCGCCAGGTGCACGTCATGACCCGGGAAGAGCGTGTTGGCGATTTGTGTCAGCCCGAACATAGCCAGCGCCAGTGCCAGGGCCAATCCCGCGCCAGAAAATATACCCACCGCTTGTCTCCCTGATTCGTTCACTGTTTCCTCCTGTTTCTGTGTGTTGCGTCCAACCCAATTCCGCCAGTGGAAGGCGGCATGCCGGACCACGGCGAGGCAGCTCCCTGTCGCCCAGAAAAGCGCGGACCATTCTCCGTCAACAAAGTCCAGCTCGCAGAGCATCGCGTTCACCCATTCCCGGCATTCTTCCGGCGCGAGGCGCTGAACGAGCTCGAGGATTCTCTGCGCAAGTTTGCGGCGTGTGCCCATTAGCGCGTTGCTCCGCGCGACGCCGGGCCCAACCACGGAAGCAAGAGACCAAGCGCCACCTCGCGCAGGCTCGAATCGCGCTGCCGCTTCGCATGCGTGCGCGCATGGAGCAACCCCTCAGGCGTGAATCGATACATGTGCCGCGGCGGCTTGCCCGGGTCGCCCGGCTCCCACTGGGTTTCGAGCAGGTTGCGTTCCGCGAGCCGCATCAGGATCGGGTAAAGCGTGCCGGACCTCAGGCCCGTGACGCGGCTAAGGTCGTAACCGTACTTCCATTCCTCGGCGTGCATGAGGAATGCGTCGAGAACCAGCAGGGTTTGTGGGGACAGGCGCAGTTTCATCGGAACTAACTCTACATATGTAGAGTTTCGGTGTCAACAGCAATTTGTGACAGCAATGGGCGCGACCTCCGCGAGGGATTATTGCGATGGCGGGCGGGGCGGCAGTGGATCGTTCGCGCTCTTGGGCGGGTTGGGGGGAAGGCGATGGATGCCGTTGCTCACGCTTTGCTGTGCAGGTTTCTGATACTGCGGAGCTTCGGACGGTCCAGTGAAATCCATCGTTCGGCCCATCTGGATCTGCAGACGGCGCTGGATCTCTTTGCCGTAGGGCGTGTTGGCAAGTTCGGACTGCGGAAGGGAAAGTTGGGTCAGCGAGTCGCGGGATCCAACGTACAGCATTGCGTCGGCGACGTCTTTCATCTTCTGCGGACTGGCCGCGGCCACTCCGCCGGTTAACACCGGATTCGCAGGCAAGTCGGCGACCCAGCTGTTGGAGAGATCCGCGATGGCCGGCAAAGGCCACGCATCGAAGCGATGATCGAGATCATCGTAGCCGCCCACCGCATTGGTTCCCAGGACCACCAGCCAGGGCTTTACGCCTGCTTCGCGCACCTTCTGCTCGACCTGACCGGGGCCTTGGCGACGGAGAAAGTGTCCAGCGCCCATGATCAGCAGAGCGCGGTGATGATGGGCCAGCACCTCATCCTTCACCACCGTGGCATACCACTCATCGCGATGCGCGAGGTAGGGGCCGAGATCTTCAGCGTTGTTGATTTTCTCCCAATCGCCATAGGGATCGCCAAGGAGCAGCCGGATCTGGTGACCGCCGCGCCGTTGCAGGTTCGATGCGCGCACCGCCTGGTAAAAATCAGCGTAAACAGGCGAGACCGGCCCAACGGAGCCGATCATGTTCCGCCATGCCTTCTCGACCTGCGCGTAAGATACGTCTTCGCCCGCGATGTAACGGTCTACAGACTTCTGATAGAGCGAATTGCCGAACTCGACCACGATGTCGTCGACCTGGTTGGCGAACGCAGGGGTTTTGACCAGGCGGCACAGCCATTCGTATTCCTGCTTGTTGCCGTGCGTCTCGCCAAACATCACAATCGGATGCTCGTGGATCGCCGCGATCATGGCCTGGGTCGCATCCTGCGGGAGCGCCGCAGTCGGTGCTTGAGCAGCGATCGCATCAGAATCGGCGTAAGCTTGCGAAGCCGCTCGGACGGGCTGGTTGAGCCGGTGCAATACCGTTTCGATTGCAGAAGGCTCGTGCCGTTCCAGCGGATAGAGGGCCGTTGTTCTGAGGAACAGGACAAAGCCACCCAGGGCGGCTATCGAGAACACGATGCCCAGCAGAATCACGGAAGGGCGAAGGTGTTCGGTGCGGAGCGAGGGAAAAGAAGGAGCGCCCTGCGCATTGGTTACGGGGCTTGGCGCCGAAGCAATCTCAGAGAAGGACGTCTGCCATGCCCTGGGAAGGCTGACGGAGAAGTCGATCAGCAGATCGCAGGCGAGTCGAAGCCTGCGATAGATGCCAGTCTCATTGCGGCGGCGATCCCGGCAAAGAACGATTGCCTCGTCGAGGTACCGTTCGCGAAAAGCGGGCGGGTACAGGCGGAAGAGCAAAGCGAGCAGCTTCTCAGACATACTCACCTCGAAGGATCTTTTTGGTGCGGGCAACGCGCAGCAACTCGGCAAGCCGCTCCGCCTCGCTGCGGGCGAGTTTGCGACCGGAGCCTGTCAGCCGGTAGTAGCGCCGCCGCTCATGATGTGGATCGGCGTCCGATTCGCCTTCGACCTCTTGAATCAGGCCTTCTTCCAGCAACGCATGGATGGAGTTGTAGAGTGTCCCCGGGCCGAGTCGCATACGGCCGCTGGTCTGCTCCTCGACATGGCGCATGATTCCATAGCCGTGCAGGTCGTCGTCAGCCAACGCCAGAAGAATGTGAAACGCGGCAGCGGGGAGCGGATCCAGTTTGCGCTTGGGCATCTGTTTATCGATCCTCGATATATCGATAAACGACTATATACCTCGATGTGAATTTTTGTCAATCGTCGCCAGAGCCTTCATCCGCCACTTCCCGGAAGCAGCAATTTGCGTTAAGCTCGCTAACATTCGCGATGCGTTTCCTGCGCCAGCTCGCGCCGATCCTTCTGGCCTGCCCGCTGTGTGCGGCTGCGCAGGAGTTCCGCGCAAGTCACCATTCCCACCGGGCCAAGTCCGCGATGGATCGCGGTCGCGGATCTGAATCATGATGGTAATGCGGATATTGTGGTTGCGAACGGAGGCTCGGATAAAACTGACTCTGGCACCATCGCGGTTCTGCTTGGAGACGGCCACGGCAGTTTCCACGCTGCGCCGGGCTCGCCCTTTCCTGCAGGCCACCTGCCGAATGACATTGCCATCGGAGACATGAACGGCGACGGCAATCCTGATCTTGTGATCTGCCAACCACCAGTCGCCTTATCTCCGCGTATTTCTGGGCGACGGCCGTGGAGGATTCCATCTGGCGCCCGGTTCTCCCGTGGATGTTCAGTCTCATCCGCATCCACACGCCGTGGTGGTTGCCGACTTCAATTCGGATGGCAAACTCGACGCGGCCACCGACAGTTGGGGGAACAACCAGACTGGAAGTGCTTCTGGGCGATGGGACCGGCCGCTTGAAGACGCCGGGCACATTCTTCGCAACAGGCCATCGTCCTTATGAACGGCTGCGCACCGCGGACTTCAACCATGACGGCCATCCGGACATCGTTACGACGAACCTCGACGATTCAACGGTCTCGATTCTGCTGGGCGATGGGCGTGGAGGCTTTCACAACGCACCCGGTTCGCCCTTCCCGGCAGGCGCCAAACCGTGGGAATTGGCTATCGATGACCTGAACGGCGATGGCAATGCTGATCTCATCGTCATTCCCTATCAGCGCGACATCGCCAGGCCCGAGGAGGATGCCGTGACGGTGCTTCTAGGCGATGGGCATGGCGGCTTCAAACACCTGCCTGGGTCGCCGCTCTCGCTGGGCGATTGCCGCGGGCCCAACAGCGTTGCTGCCGGCGACCTTGGCGGAGGAAAATCCCACGCAATCGTGGTCGCCTGCGCGGAGAGCCGGACACTGCGCATTTATCAGCCGGCAAGAGGAAGGGAGCTTCTCCGCGAGGAGTATCCCGATCGCCGGAGGATGGGGATCGGTCGCGATGGCGCGGATCACGTCCGATCCACGGAGCGCAATTCTGACCGCCAACGCCGACGCGGGAACGATCACGATTTACTTTCCACGATAGAGAACGCATCCCGGGTGGAGCGGCCCCCTGCATGGCGCTCAATAAACGGAACTTGCCAGAGGGAGCGGTTCGGAGCTAGGCTACTCACATGCGTCGATGTCGCTAGCACCGTTCCGGTGAAGCCCGACGCGGACGTGCGTTTGCGCGCCCCCGTTCTCAAAATCTGAGCAGCACAAGCCCAAGAGACACATCCAATTCAACGACCGGGGTACTCTACCCCACGAAGGAGATTCATCATGGCGCGTATTGCCGCGGATGTAACTGAGATCATTGGCCGCACCCCGCTGGTGCGGCTGAATCGTGTTGCCGCCGGCCTGCCCGGCACTGTGGTCGCCAAGCTGGAAAGCCAAAACCCGCTGTCCAGCGTGAAGGACCGCATTGGCCTCGCCATGATTGAAGCCGCCGAGAAGGCCGGCAAGATCACGCCCGGCGAGACGATTCTGATTGAGCCCACCAGCGGCAACACCGGCATTGCGCTGGCATTTGTGGCCGCTGCCAAGGGCTACAAGCTCATCCTGACGCTGCCGGAGACCATGAGCCTGGAGCGCCGCGTGGTGCTGCTGGCCTTTGGCGCGGAGATCGTGCTGACGCCCGGACCGAACGGGATGAAGGGCGCGATCGCCAAGGCGAACGAGATTCTGGCCAAGACGCCGAACGGATTCATCCTGCAGCAGTTCGACAATCCGGCCAACCCGGCGATTCACTACGCCACGACCGGCCCCGAGATCTGGGAAGACACCGACGGCAAAGTCGACATCCTGATTTCCGGTGTCGGAACGGGCGGCACGATCACCGGCGTGGCGCGGTACATCAAGGAGCGCAAGCCGGAGTTCAAGGCGATTGCGGTTGAGCCGGCAGACAGCCCGGTGCTTTCCGGCGGCAAGCCGGGCCCGCACAAGATTCAGGGCATTGGCGCCGGGTTTGTTCCCAGCGTTCTCGACGTGAGTCTCATTGACGAAATCGTGCAGGTCACCAACGATGAGTCCATCGCGGCGGCGCGGCAGCTGCCCCTGGAAGAGGGACTGTTCGTGGGCATCTCCTCCGGTGCGGCGGTGTCGGCGGCGTTGAAGGTTGCGGCCCGACCGGAGAACGAGGGCAAGCTCATCGTGGTGATGCTGCCCGACTTTGGCGAGCGCTATCTGTCGAGCGTGCTGTTCGATGCGCTGCGGCAGAAGGCGCTGGCGTTGCCGACTGAGGCCGTTACTGTTTAGCGATGCGGATCGGTCCCATTCTCGCTCCTATCGCGGATGCGAGGATGGGAGGAGTTTCGAGTCCCTTCATCCAGCTGAAGGCTGAAAGCTGACAGCTCCTGCTTGTTCGCCTATGGCTTTGTTTGCACGCGTTCGCGAAGACATCCACTCCGTAATGGAGCGCGATCCGGCTGCGCGTTCGCGGCTTGAAGTTCTTGCTCTGCTATCCAGGGCTTTGGGCGGTCTGGATTCATCGAGTGTCGCATGGGCTCTGGAAGGCGAAGTTACGCCTGCCGGCGCGCATCCTCTCGCAGGTCGCGCGCTTCTATACCGGCGTTGATATCCATCCCGGCGCGCTGCTGGGGCGGCGGCTTTTTATCGACCATGCAACAGGCGTGGTGATTGGCGAAACCGCGATCGTGGGCAGCGATGTGACCATCTACCAGGGCGTCACGCTCGGCGGAACCGGAAAAGGCCACGGCAAACGGCATCCGACGATCTGCGATGGCGTCTTCATCGGCAACAACGCGAATATCCTGGGCAACATTACCGTGGGCGAAAACTCGCGCGTGGGCGCAGGTTCCGTGGTGCTGTCCGATGTGCCCGCCCAACTCGACCGTTGTCGGAGTGCCCGCGCATATTGTTTACCGCAATGGGGAGCGCGTGCTCATCACCGATCCGCACGACGTGAAGGACCCGCTCTCCGACGCGTTGATTGCGCTCTCTGCGCGCGTGGAAGAGCTGGAGAAGTGCCTGTGTGTCGACGGGGTCCCGCCGTCTCATGCGGCCGAGCCCTTCGCCGCAGAGGAAGCCGAACGCAACGCTTATCGCGCCGAACTCCAGCGGCTGCGCGAGTACGTCTCCATGGGCGAAGGGATCTAGTTTCGATCTGCTCGGCTTCTTACGCGACAGCGATTCCGGCTTGAAACCCCTATTTCGGCAGCTGCGAAGAATCCCAACCGCCGCCGAGCGACTTGATGAGCCCAACGCTGTCGACAAACTGGCGCGTCTTCAGATCGATGGCCGTGCGCTGATTTTGAATGAGTGTGGCTTCAGCCGTGAGCACTTCAAGGTAGCTGGTCACGCCGCCTTTGTAGCGCTGGCTTGAGACATTGTAGGAGTGCTGCGCCGAGCCAACGGCTTTTTCTTCCACGGTTGACTCCTGCTCCAGAATGCGCAGACCGGAGAGCTGATCCTCCACATCTTCGAAGGCGAGGAAGATGACGCCTTTGTAGCTGGAAACCTGCGCCTCGTAGGAGTGCCTGGCCTGTTCGGTGAGTGCGCGGCGCTGGCCGGCGTCAAACAGCAGTTGGGTCGCCTGCGCCCCCAGCGACCACAGTGCGCTGGGGCCCTGGATCCAGGTGCCGATGTGGGTGCTTTCAAATCCGCCCTGGCCGGTGAGGTTGATGGTGGGATAGAACGCGCTGACGGCGATGCCGATCTGCTCGTTGGCAGCGGCCGTGCGGCGCTCGGCGGCGGCGATGTCGGGTCGACGCTCGAGCAACTGCGAAGGTACACCGAGCGGAATCTTGGGCAGATCGAGATCGAGCGGCGAGAACGGAATGCTGAAGGTGGGCAGCTTGTAGTCGGCGATGGTGCCGACGGCATGCTCATACTGCGCGCGCGCTACGCCCACATCCACAAGCTGCGCACGGGTTGTTTCCAGCTGCGTCTGCGCCTGGGCCACATCGACTTCGGTGGCAACGCCGCCCTTCAACCGGCGCTGCGTCAGGTCGAGCTGGCCTTCGAGAACCTTGATGGTTTCCTGCAGCAGCTTCGTTTGTGCGTCCAGTCCGCGCAGTTGGAAGTAGTCGGAGGCCATGGTCGCTTGCAGGCTCAAATTCATGTTGGCCATGTCCGCAGCGCTGGCCTGCGCGTTCTCGTGCGCAGCCTCCACGGTGCGGCGGATGCGTCCCCAGAAGTCGGGCTCCCAGCTGCCGCCGCCGGAAAGAATCAGGTCGTTGTAGTTGATGTCGGTGCCGGGCGATGTGAGCGGATGGTGTTGCGAGACCTTGTCGTGCGTCAACGGACGGGCCGGCAGATAGCGTTGGGAACAGCGCCGAACGTGCTGAGCGCGCCTGGTCCTGCGCGGCGAGATAGGTCTCGTAGGCCTGGCGCAGACCTTGGTTGTAAGTGGCGATGCGTTCTTCCAGCTGGTTGAGTTGCGGGTCTTGGTAGACCTCCCACCACTTGCCCTTGAGCATTCCATCGGAAGGATTGGCGGTCTGCCATCCACCGCCGGGCGGATTGGGCGGCGGCGCCACAACTGCAGCGATGCGCCTGCCTCTTTGTAGACCGGCGGCGCGGTGTAGCTGGGGCGCGTGTAGTTCGGCCCGACCGGCTTGCAGCCCGCGAGGAAGCCCAGCGCCAGCGACGCGCCGACGCGCACGCGACAACGACCGGCAGGCTTGCGGATTGCTTGCTTGCGCAAAGTCCATTCCTACTTGCCTCCTGCCGGCGTCGCTCTTGCTGGCATTCTCGACGTGAACCTTCTCGCCTTCGATGAGCGAGTCGGGCGGATCCTGAATCACCTTGTCTCCGGCGTTGAGTCCGCTGACAATCTGCACTGTCGCGCCGTCGTCCTCACCGATGGCTGACTGGCACCAGATGCGCCTTGTCACCATTCACAACGGTCCAAGCCGCAATCCCTCGCGGCGGAAGATGAGCGCAGCCGAAGGCACGATGAATGTCGGGTTGGTGATCGGCGTTTTGAAATGGACCTGTGCCAGCGAACCCGGCAGCAACTCTCCGCTGCGGTTGTCCACATCGACTTCCACAAGCAAGTGTGCGGCTCACGGGATCGATTGCATCGGCTGTGCGCGACCAGCGTTCCCTGGTAGGTCTTGCCGGGATGCTCGACGAAGGTCAGATCGATCTTCGATCCGCGCTTCATGTTGCCGGAATAGATCTGCGGAACGTTGGCGTAGACGCGCAGCGTATGCGAGCGCCTGCATGTGAAACAGCTCGCGAGGCCGAGCCTTCCGTGATCAGCTGGCCGGTGTCGACGTTGCGGGCGGTCACGACGCCGTCGAAGGGCGCATACACTTTTTCGAACGATTGCAGTTCCTTGATGCGCTGCACATTGGCCTCGGCCGATTTCACGGCGGATGAGGTTGTCGCGGCCTGGGTGACGAAGGTTTCCGTGTCCTGCCGCGAGACGGCATCGGAGCTGACGAGTCCGGTGTAGCGGTCGGCCTGGATCTTGGCGTTGCCGGCGCTGGATTGGGCGGTCACCAAGATCCGCCTGGGCCTGCGCCAGTTGCTGGTCGAGTTCGGGAGTGGAGATCTCCGCCAGCAGATCGCCCTTCTTCACGCGCGCCCCGATATCGAAGTACCACTTGGTCAGGTAGCCGGAGGTGCGGGCATAGATCGGCGAATCGGTGAAGGCAGTCACGTTGCCGGGGAGAATGAATGCTGTCGCTGGGCGCGCCCTGTTTAGGCACCTCGGCAATCACCGAAGGCGCGGCCAGTTCGTTGGTGCGGTCTGCGAGCACCTCATTCTGGCATGCCTGCGGCTGAATAATCCCCAGGCCGCCAGCACGCACAGCACTATCAGGATGATCACGATGCCGACGATCGCTGTGCGCCCGCGAAGCGGCTTCTGTTCCGGCGCGGTCTCCGTGTCGTGTCCGCCGCTATGACCAGGCGCTGAGGCTTGGCTTGTATTGCGCTCGTTTTCAGTTGCTCATAGATCCGTTACTCCGAAATGTTCGTCGAACTCGTCAAGCGTGCCGGCCGCGCGATTTGTCTCTGCGGCCTTATGCCGCTTCTCAAGCCAGCCATGGACGACAGAGAAGAATGCGGGAACAAAGAACAGCGTGGCCACGGTGGCGAGAAGCAGGCCGCCAATCACGGCGCGGCCCAGCGGCGCGTTCTGTTCGCCGCCATCGCCAAGCCCAAGAGACATGGGAATCATGCCGATGATCATGGCCAGGGCCGTCATCACCACCGGGCGCAGGCGCACAAACCCGGCATTCAAGCGCGGCGCGGCGCGCATCGCCCACCAGCACTTCCAATTGTTCGCGAGCGAAGGTGACCACCAGGATCGAGTTCGACGTGGCCACGCCCATGCACATGATGGCGCCGGTCAGAGCCGGAACGCTCAGGCGCGTATTGCGTAATGAAGAGGAACCAGGCAATGCCCGCCAGCGCAGCCGGCAATGCGGCAGATGATCAGGAAGGGATCGAGCCACGATTGAAAGTTGACGACGATCAGCAGGTAGACCAGCAGAATCGAGAACGCCAGGCCGCCGAGCAGCCCGATATACGACTTGCGCATCGTCTCGCTTTGCCCGCGCAAGAATGAAGTGCGAGCCGCGCGGCAGGTCGTGCTGGTGCTTGTTGATGATCGACTCCATGGCGCGCGTCACGGTGCCAAGGTCGGTGCCGTCGACGTTGGTGTAGATGTCGAGCACCGGCTGCACGTTGTAGTGGCTCACCGTGCCCAGTTCCGTTCCCGGAACGATCGCCGCCACGTTGCCGAGCACGTCGATGGGTGTGGGCACACCGGGGACCCGCGTGGTCGGCTGTGCCCATTGACTGCGCAGCCGTGGCTTGCTGGGTCGCCGTGCCCGCTCCGGTCACGGGCAGGCTATTCAGGTCCGCCACCGAATCCAGCCGGTATTGCGGAGCCTGGACGGCGACGTTGTAGGTGACGCCGCTTTTGGGGTCGAGATAGAAGTTCGGAGTGGTCTGGAAGCTGCCGCTGAGCGCCACGAGCACGCTCTGCGCCACGTTTGCCTGCGATGAGGCCGATGTCTGCGGCGCGCGTGCGGTCGACATCCACGGTCATGTTGGGATAGTCGAAGGGCTGCTGAATGCGCGCGTCAGCCGCGCCGGGAACATAGCGCACTTCATTCGAGCATCTTTTCCGCCAGCGCGCGATTGCCGTACAAGTTCGGGTCCGACGATTGAATATCGATGGGCGCGGAGAGTCCGAAGTTGAGAATCTGCGTGACGATGTCGACGGGCAGTACGTAGAACGTCACGCCCGGGATACTCGCGATTGAGCACCTCGCGCAGCTTCTCAACGTAGTCCGCCGTGGGATGGTGATCTTCAGTCAGCTGCACCTGGATGTCCGCGTCCGCGGGGCCGATGGGCGCCGAGGTCGAGTACGAGAGGTTCAGGCCTGAGTAGGGCAGGCCGATGTTGTCGACGATGGTGACAAGTTCTTTGGCGGGAATGTGTTCGCGGATGGTTCCGATCGATGTGATCGCAGAGCAGCGCGGTCTCTTCAATGCGCGTACCGGTGCGGGCGCGCACGTGGATCTTGAACTGCCCCGCATCGACGCTGGGAAAGAAGTCCTGGCCGAGCGGCGGCGTCAGCAAGCCCACAGAGCCAACGGCGAAAACGGTGAACAGGATCAGAAAGAGCCTGGCGTGATCGACGCACAGCGTGAGGATGCGGAGATAGCCGAGACGCAGTTTCGAAAAGCCCGCCTCGAATGCCGAGTTGAAAGCGGATGAGCGGATTGCGGCTGGCGCGCTTCTTTTCTGCCTCGGCATCGTCGTGCTCATGAAGCAGATACTTGGCCATGGTGGGCACGACGGTTCGGCTCAAGCAGATAGCTGGCCAGCATGGCGAAGACCACGGCCTCGGCCATGGGGACGAACAGATAGCGCGCCACGCCGCTGAGGAAGAACATCGGCACGAACACGATGCAGATGGCCAGCGTTGAAACCAGGGCGGGTGTCGCAATCTGCGCCGCGCCGTCGAGGATGGCCTGCTCGATTTCTTTGCCGGACTCAAGATTGCGGTTGATGTTCTCGATTTCGACGGTCGCGTCGTCGACCAGGATGCCGACCGCGAGCGCCAGGCCGCCGAGCGTCATGATGTTGATGGTCTCGCCGCAGCGCGTAGAGCATGGTCAGGCTGACAGAGAATCGAAAGCGGAATCGACACCGCGATGATCAGCGTCGACCGCCAGCTGCCGAGAAACACCAGGATCATGACAGCCGTCAGGCAGGCCGCGATCAGTGCCTCGCGCACCACGCCGTTGATGGCGCCGCGCACAAAGATCGACTGATCAGAGAGGGAACTGATCTTCAGTTGCGGCGGGAGCTGGCCTTTGATACTCGCCAGCACGCCCTGCACGCCCTTGATGATGTCGAGCGTCGACGACGAGCCGGTCTTCATGATGCTCATCAGTACGCCGCGCTGACCGTTGACGCGCACGATGTTGGTTTGCGGCGGAAACCCGTCGCGGACGTGGGCCACGTCGCGAATGTAGATGACCGCGCCGTTCACGGCTTTGATGGGCAGGTTGTTGAGATCGGCGACCACCGACGGGGCGGAGTTGGTTTCGATCGCGTACTCGAAGCGGTCGATCTTCATGGTGCCCGAAGGAGCGATCAGGTTCTGCGCGTTGATGGCATTGACCACATCGACCGGCGAAAGCCCCTTGGCCTCGAGGGCGTGCAGATCGATGATCGACCTGAATCTGACGCTGCTTGCCGCCGTAGGGAAAGGGCGTCTGCGCGCCTTCAATCGTGGCCAGCTGGGTACGGATGGTGTTCTGCCCGAGGTCGTTCAACTGCTGCTCGTTCAGGCCCTCGCCGCTGAGACCCAGCTGCAGCACCGGAACGCTGGAAGCGTTGTACTGGATGATGAACGGCGGCGTTGTGCCCGGCGGCAGCTGACGCAGCTGCACCTGGCTGATGGAAGTAACCTGGGCCACCGCGCTGCCGATATTCACATGCGGCTGGAAGAAGATCTTGATGATGGCGATGCCGTTGAGCGACTGCGACTCAATGTGCTCGATGTCGTTGACCGTGGTGGTCATGCCGCGTTCGCTGTTGAAGACGATGCGGGTCGACATCTCCTGCGCAGAAAGTCCGGTGTACTGCCACACCACCGTAACGACGGGAATATCGATATTCGGAAAGATGTCCGTCGGCATCGACGTGATGCTGAAGGCGCCCAGCAGCAGGATCAGGAACGCGAAGACGGCAAAGGTATACGGCCGCCGAAGCGCAAGCCGGACAATCCACATCATAGGGTAAGTTCTCGCTCCTGAGTCGGTTGGCCGCTCCCTCGGGCTGGAGGAAGCCTCAGTGTCGTGCCGGCTTACCGGCCCAATCGGGCTACAGAGTCTGAGGGCAGACTCGCGGCCCGGTTGAATCAGCATGTGAAGTAATAGGATAGATGAAAATTGCTACGCGTCCTGCCCTTACAAGGATAGAATACGAAGTCCGAACAAAATCGGTATCCCTGCACCTTCTTTGGACGTTCTGGCGGGCGAAAAGATGCAAAGTGCGTTGAGCTGTGACTGCGCGGGCTTGTCTTCGAGGACGAAACTTCCACTCGAACCCGTTCGTCGGTAGTAGCAGCTAAGTGTCTTCCATCCGGGCTGTTTCGAGCCCTGCCGCGAGCTCACCCTCGAGCGGCATCAAACAAAATTCGATCGGGAAAATGCAACCATGCTCAGTGAAACTGCTCAGGAACCACAACTGCCGATAACCGAACCTCCAGAGAAGCCCAAGGCACGCGGCGGATCGTGGGTCCGCCTCCTTGTGTACTTTGTCCTGGTATGCGGACTCGGATTTGTTGTATGGCGTATTCATAAGAATCAGCAGATCAGCGCGCAGTTCAGCGCCGACCAGGCGGCGGCGCTTGCCAGCCAGCCGATTCCTGTGCAGGTTTCCGAGGTTGAGCAAAAGCCGATGCCGGTTTACTTGACCGCGCTCGGCACCGTCACACCCTATATGAGTGTGACGGTGAAGGCGCGCGTCAGCGGCGAACTGCTGCCCGTGAAGTTCACCGAGGGTCAACAGGTACGCCAGGGCCAGACCATCATGGTCATCGACCCCAAGCCCTATCAGGCGGCGCTCGACCAGGCCAAGGGCAATCTGCTGCATGATGAAGCGCTGCTCAAAAACGCGCAGGCCGAGTACGCCCGCTATCAATCGCTGTTTGCCGCGGGAGTGGTTTCGAAGGAAACCCTCGATGCCGACGAAGCCGCGCAGGGCCAGTATCAGGGCGCGATTGCCGCCGACAAGGCTGCCATCGAGACGGCGCAATTGCAACTCGACTGGTGTTCGATCCAATCGCCGATTAACGGCCGCATCGGGCTGCGCCTCGTTGACCCTGGAAACGTAATCACCGCCAACACAACCAATCTGGTGATCATCAACCAATTCCAGCCCATCGCGGTGTACTTCACACTGCCTGAGAATCAGCTGCCTTCTGTCATGCGCCAGTTAGCCGCGGACCGTCGGCTGCTCGTGGACGCCTACGACCGCAACGACACCACGAAGCTGGCCAGCGGCTACCTGCTTACCGGCGATAACCAGATCGACACGACCACCGGCACAGAAAAACTGAAGGCCGTCTTCGAGAATCGCGACCAGTCGCTGTTCCCCAACCAGTTCGTCAACATTCACCTCGTGCTGGAAGATCGTCCGCGCGCGCTGGTCGTTCCCTCGGCCGCAATTCAGAGCGGGATTCAAGGGTCGTTTGTCTGGGTAAGCGATTCGGCGGGAACCGGCGGCTCAGCCACGGCGCGCATTCAGCCCGTGAAGATTGCTCTGACCGAAGGCCAGAACACCATCATCGACAGCGGTGTGCAGCCAGGGCAGAGAGTGGTGGTCGACGGCGCCGACCGCTTGCATAACGGTCAGTCCATCATTGCGACGTTGACGCATCAGCCGCCTGCTGTGCCGGCGGCCACCCCCACAACGCCCGCCGGTGTCAGCTCCGCCGCAGCCGGCAACAAGGCCACAGTCGTGAGCCTGAGCCCATCCCGGCCGTTCATTCTGCGCCCGGTGGCTACCTCGCTGCTGATGGTGGCGATCATGCTCACGGGGTTTATCGGCTTCCGGCAGCTGCCCGTCTCGGCTCTGCCCGAGGTCGACTACCCGATCATCCAGGTGCTGACGTTTTACCCCGGCGCCGGGCCGGAGGTGATGGCCTCCGCAGTGACTGCGCCGCTCGAGCGCGATTTTGGCGAGATGCCCGGCTTGAAGCAGATGACGTCGGTCAGCTCCGGCGGCGGGTCGGTCATCACGCTCGAGTTCAACCTCGACGAGAACATCGACGTCGCCGAGCAGGAAGTGCAGGCGTCCATCAACGCGGCCAACAGCTTTCTGCCGACTGACCTGCCGAACCCTCCCATCTACAGCAAGGTCAATCCGGCCGACGCGCCCATCATGACGCTGGCGCTGACCTCCGATTCGTTGCCGCTCGACAAGATCGAAGACGCCGCCGACACCAACCTGGCGCAGAAGATCTCGCAGGTCACGGGCGTTGGGCCTGGTTTCGATCGCGGGCGGACAAAAGCCCTCGGTGCGCATCCAGGCGAATCCCGCGCAGCTTGCGGCCTACAACCTGAGCCTTGAAGATCTGCGCACGGCCGTTGCCGCGGCGAACGTCGACCAGGCCAAGGGCACGCTGAACGGCGTGCGCCAGTCGTTCACCATCGACGCCAACGACCAGCTTCTCTCCAGCAACGACTACAAGCCGGTCATCGTCGCCTATCGCAACGGCGCCGCCGTCCGCGCTTCGGATGTTGCGACGATCGTGGATGCGGCGGAGAATTCGCAGCAGGCCGCATGGATGGACCGCCAGCCTGCGGTCATCGTCAACATTCAGCGCCAGCCCGGCGCCAACATCATCGCCGTCGTCGACCGCATCAAGAAGCTGTTGCCGCAGCTTGCAGTCGAGCCTGCCCGCGGCGATCAAGGTGAAGGTTCTTACCGACCGCACCATCACCATTCGCGCCTCGGTAAAAGACGTCGAATTCGAGCTGATGCTGACCGTTGCTCTGGTGGTGATGGTCATCTTCCTCTTCCTGCGCAACCTTGCCGCGACCATCATTCCGTCCGTCGCTGTGCCGCTCTCGATCGTGGGCACATTCGGCGTGATGTACCTGCTGGGCTACTCGCTCAACAACCTCACGCTCATGGCGCTCACCATCTCCACGGGCTTCGTTGTCGACGACGCCATCGTGATGATCGAGAACATCTCGCGCTTCATTGAAGAAGGCGATGAGCCCCATGCGCGCCGCGCTCAAGGGCAGCGAGCAGATCGGCTTCACCATCATGTCGCTGACCATCTCGCTGATCGCCGTGCTCATTCCGCTGCTCTTCATGAGCGATGTGGTCGGGCGCCTCTTCCGCGAGTTCGCCATCACGCTCGCCGTCACCATTCTGGTCTCGGCGTTCGTTTCGCTCACGCTTACGCCCATGATGTGCTCGCGCATTCTGCAAGACAAGGCGACCGCGCGGCAGACGCGCTTCTATCACTGGTCTGAGAACGTCTTCAATTCGATCATCGCCGCCTATGGGCGCACGCTGCAGGGTCGTCCTGCGCTATCGCTTCATCACGCTGCTGGTCACCATCTCCACATTTGTGGCGACGGTGCTGCTCTTCATCGTTGTGCCCAAGGGCTTCTTCCCGGTGCAGGATACGGGCGTGATTCTCGGCATCTCCGAAGCGCCGCAGACGGTCAGCTTCACGAGCATGGCGCAGCGCCAGCAGCAACTGGTCGACATTCTCCTGCAGGATCCCGCGGTCGACAACGTCTCGTCGTTCATCGGTGTCGACGGAACCAACACCACGCTCAACTCCGGCCGCATCCAGATCAATCTCAAGCCGCTCGATGAGCGCGGCATCTCCGCAACCGAAGTGATTCGCCGCATGCATGCCGCGGGTCGCGCACGTTGAAGGCATTCAGCTCTTCCTGCAGCCGTTGCAGGATCTGACCGTCGAAGACCGCGTCAGCCGGACCGAGTTTCAGTACTCACTCGAAGATCCCAATCAGGCAGAGCTGGCCACCTACACCCGCAAGATGGTTGAAGAACTGAGCCACGAAAAAGTCGTGACCGATGTAGCCAGCGATCTGCAGGACCAGGGCCTGGGCGCGAAGCTCGTGATCGATCGCGACACCGCCGCGCGCCTGGGCATCGCCATGGCCGACGTGGACAACACCCTCTACGACGCCTTCGGCCAGCGCCAGGTTTCCACGATCTTTACGCAGCTCAACCAGTACCACGTGGTGATGGAAGTGGGGCAGAACTTCCAGACCGATCCCGGGACGCTGAACAATCTCTTCGTGAAATCGTCGAATGGAACGCAGGTTCCGCTGAGCATGCTCGCGCATTGGGAGCAGACGCGCGCGCAACTCGCCATCGGCCACCAGGGACAGTTCCCCTCCACGGTCATCAGCTTCAATCTCGCGCCCGGCAAAGCGCTGGGCGACGCCGTGAATGCGGTGAACACCATTGAACAGCGCATCCAGATGCCGAAGGCGATCAACGCCAGTTTCCAAGGCACGGCCGCTGCATTTCAAACTTCGCTCGCCAATGAGCCGATTCTGATTCTCGCCGCGCTGGTGACGGTCTACATCGTGCTCGGCGTTTTGTACGAGAGCTACATCCACCCCATCACGATCATCTCGTCGCTACCGTCGGCAGGCGTGGGCGCATTGCTTGCACTGATGATTACGCGCATCGATTTTTCTGTCATTGCGCTCATCGGGATCATCCTGCTCATCGGCATTGTGCAGAAGAACGCGATCATGCTCATCGACTTCGCACTCCAGGCCGAACGTACGGAAGGCAAGCTGCGCCGAAGACGCGATCTTCCAGGCATGCCTGCTGCGTTTCCGCCCCATCATCATGACGACGATGGCCGCGCTGCTTGGCGGTCTGCCGCTGGCGCTCGGCGGTGGCGTGGGCGCTGAGCTGCGCAAGCCGCTGGGCATCACGATTGTCGGCGGCCTTTTGCTGTCGCAATTGCTAACGCTGTACACGATTCCCGTGGTCTACCTCTACTTCGACAAGCTGGCAACGCGCATGAAACCGAAAGCTGTTCGTGAAAGCTATGAACCAGAAGCGGTGAGCTTTTAGCTGTCAGCTGTCAGCTTTGAGCTCTCAGCTAGTCATCGCAACCTCAAGCATCAGAGATCTCCAGGAAGCTTTTTCAAAGCGACGCAGCAGACTCATCAGGCAGCAATACCAGGCTGAAAGCTGACAGCTAAAAGCTGAAAGCTGTTTTCAAAGCAGTTCCAACAGATTCATCAGGCAGCAATACCAGGCTGAGAGCTGAAAGCTGACAGCTGATAGCTGCATCTACTATGCACATTTCCGCGCTCTTCATCCGGCGCCCTGTCGCCACCACGCTTCTCTCCCTGGCCCTGCTCATGGCCGGCTCGGTGGCCTATTCCAATTTGCCGGTGGCCTCGCTCCCGAACGTGGACTTTCCCGTTGTCGGCGTCAGTGCAGGTCTGCCGGGCGCGAGCCCCGCGACGATGGCTTCCGCCGTCGCCACGCCGCTGGAACGCCAGTTCGGCCGCATCGCCGGCGTGAACCAGATGACCTCCTCGAGCTCTCTTGGCTCGACTTCGCTGACTCTGCAATTCGACGTCGATCGCAACATCGACGCTGCCGCGCGCGATGTGCAGGCCTCAATCAATGCCGCGCGCAATCAGCTCCCTGCGAATCTGCCGGAGAACCCGTGGTACCGCAAGGCCAACCCGGCCGAAGCGCCGATCCTGATTCTCGTCGCTCACCTCCGACGTGCTCTCCAAGCCGCAGATCTACGACATCGCCGACTCGATCCTGGCGCAGAAGATCTCGCAGATTCAGGGCGTCGGCAACTGCTTTGTCGGCGGCAGCGCGCAGCCCGCCGTGCGCGTCGAAGTCAACCCCATGCAGCTTGGTTCGAACGGGATTGGTCTTGAGGCAGTGCGCACCGCGCTCGGCGCAGCCAATGCCAACCGGCCCAAAGGCGCATTTCAAGACGGCATGCATCGCTGGCAGATCGACGACAACGATCAGATCTTCAAAGCGCGCGACTATGCGCCGATCATCGCCGGCTACAACCAGCAGACAGGCGCGCCGGTACGGCTCGCCGATCTTGGGAAAGTCGTCGACGGCGTTGCCGACATTCACACCACCGGGGTCTCGGGCACCAATCCCGATGTCGGACCGCCGTCGAAGCTCAAAGACGCGATCCTCATCATCGTTTTCAAAACGCCGGGCGCCAACGTGATCTCCACGGTCGATGCGGTGATGGCGGAATTGCCGCGCCTGCAGGCCGCGATTCCGCCCACCATCCAGCTCGACGTGGAAGTCGACCGCACCACGACCATCCGCTCCAGCGTGCACGACGTCGAGATCTCGCTGCTCATCAGCGTCCTCCTCGTCGTCTTTGTGGTGTTTCTCTTCCTGCGCGAGATCTGGGCCACCATCATTCCCTCGATCGCCGTGCCGCTTTCGCTGGTGGGCACGTTCGGCGTGATGTACATGGTGGGCTACACCATCGATAACCTCTCGCTGATGGCGCTCACCATCTCTACCGGCTTCGTGGTCGACGACGCGATCGTGGTCATCGAGAACATTACCCGCTATCTCGAGATGGGCATGAGCCCGTTCGAAGCGGCGATGAAAGGCTCGCGCGAGATCAGCTTTACCGTGCTCTCCATGAGCACCTCGCTGATCGCGGTCTTCATCCCCATCCTGCTCATGGGCGGACTGGTCGGGAAGCTCTTCCGCGAATTCGCGGTCACGCTCTCGGTCGCCATTGCCACATCGCTGCTGGTTTCGCTCACCACCACGCCGATGCTCTGCGCGCAGTTTCTCAAGTCGCGCAATGCGCATCGGCACGGGCGCATCTATCGCGCCACGGAGCGGGCGTTCCAATGGCTGCACGCCGAGTATGCGCACGGCCTGCGCTGGGTGCTGCGCCATCAATACCTGATGCTCTTCATCGTGCTCTGCACCGTGGCGCTCAATGCGTACCTCTTCAAGATCGTGCCCAAGGGCTTCTTTCCGCAGCAGGACACGGGCCGGCTCGGCGGTCGCACCATGGCCGCGCAGGACATCAGCTTTCCGGCCATGCGCGACAAGCAGCGCATGCTCGCGCAGATGGTGCTGGAAGACCCCGCCATTCACTCGGTCACTGCGTTTGCGGGCGGTTCCGGTCCCGGCGGAGGCAGCTTCAACGTGGGCAGCATGTTCATTGCGCTCAAGCCGCTCGATAAGCGCCCCGGCCGCGTCTCCGCAGACGATGTCGTCAACCGCCTGCGCAATAAGCTCACGGGTATTCCCGGCGCAGTGACGTTTCTGCAGGTGCAGCAGGACTTTCAGATCGGCGGCCGTGGCAGCGCCGCGCAGTACCAGTACACGCTGTCGGATGAGAATCTCGATGAGCTCAACACCTGGGCGCCGCAACTGCTCAACCGCATGATGGCCATGCCGGAGCTGCGCGACGTTTCGACCGACCAGCAGGACCAGGGCCTCTCCGCGACCCTCGTCATTGATCGCGACACCGCGGCGCGTCTGGGCATCACCGCTGCGGCCATCGACAACGTGCTCTACGATGCATTCGGCCAGCGGGAAGTCTCCACCATGTACACGGCGCTCAATCAGTACTTCGTGGTCATGGAAGTGGACCCGCTCTACCAACTCGGGCCGGACGCGCTGAACGGGATCTACATCAAGGCGCCGAACGCAACCGCATCAGGCGCCACGGCGGCTGCGCCAACCACGGTCGTTCCTGCAATTGCGACAGGGGCAACGGTTCCGGCGGTTACATCGCCGACGGCGGCATTGCTTGCTGGCTCGACGACTCCGGCTGCTGCGGCTTCATCGTCGGGCGGAGCGATGATTCCGCTTTCGACCATCGCGCACTACGAATCGCGGCGCACCTCGCTGCAGGTCAATCACCAGGGCCAATACCCGGCGGTCACGCTCACCTTCAATCTTGCGCCCAACGTGGCGCTCGGCGATGCGGTCACCGCCCTCGAGAAAGCGCAAGCCGCGCTGGGCATGCCTGCCTCAGTGCACGCAACCTTCCAGGGGACGGCGCAGGCCTTTCAGGATTCGCTACGCAACGAGCCGTATCTGATTCTGGCCGCGCTGGTCGCCGTTTATATCGTTCTCGGCATTCTCTACGAGAGCCTGATTCACCCGCTCACCATTCTCTCCACGCTGCCGCCGGCCGGAGTGGGCGCCATTCTGGCGCTGCTGCTCACGGGCACAGACCTCAGCATCATCGCGCTGATCGGCATCATTCTGCTCATCGGCATCGTGAAGAAGAACGCCATCATGATGATCGACTTCGCGCTGCAGGCCGAGCGCGAGCAGGGTCTGCCGCCGGTTGAAGCCATCTATCAGGCCTGCCTGCTGCGCTTCCGCCCCATCATGATGACGACCATGGCGGCCTTGTTCGGCGGACTGCCGCTCGCCATCGGCATGGGCGTCGGTTCGGAGCTGCGCAAGCCGCTCGGCATCACCATCGTCGGCGGACTGATCGTCTCGCAGATGCTTACGCTCTTCACCACGCCGGTCGTCTACCTCTTCTTCGACCGGCTGCAGTGGCGCGTGATGAAGCTGCATCGGCTCGGCTCGGAACTCGAAGAAGCGGCAGGCGACTGAGCGGCGACGGATTTCACAGTGCCCCCGTGGAATTCACAAAGAATTTCCTTGCCTGAAAAATTCGTGCCGGGATATTCTTTCCGCCATGTCCCAAGCCAACAGAATTCGTCGCCAGGGCGTGGTTCGAGCAGGTCTGGAATCAGAAAAGTGCTGAAGCCATTGACCGCATGTTTGCCCCGCACGGCAAAGCATACGGATTCGGCGGCCCCGATGGCGTGCTTGACGGACCAGAAGCCTTCAAAGAAGCGCATCGCAACTTCCTTGCAGCTTTCCCGGATCTGCATGTCGACATCGAAGACATCATTGCGGAAGGCGACCACGTCGCCATTCGCTGGAAGGCAACGATGACGCATCTTGGCGACGGTCTCGGATTCCCGGCAACCGGCAAAAAAGGCGAGCTGCACGGGTCGTCGTTCATCCAGGTCAAAGGCGACCAGATCGTCTATGGCTGGAACCATATGGACATGCAGGCACTGATCCTTCATCTGCAGACTTCGTGAAACCAGCCGACAACGATCCACGATCTCACTGCGCCCTTCTTCGAGCCAGCTCTATACTTCCGCCGGCAAACCGCCTCGGGAGTAGACCCATGCAGAAGCTCGATCTGAAGAAAGAGTGGAAGTACCTTTATCAGCCCTCAGACCAAGAGATAGTCGTCGTCAAGGTTCCGCGCCTGACGTATCTCATGGTCGATGGCGAGGGCGACCCGAACACCGCGCCCGCGTTCCAGCAGGCCGTGGAAGCGCTCTACTCGCTTTCCTACACCCTCAAGTTTTCGCTCAAGAAGAGCCCGCGCCCGGTCGATTACGGCGTGATGCCGCTCGAGGGGCTGTGGTGGGCTGACGATCATCGCGCGTTCTATCGCGCCGACAAGTCTGCATGGAAGTGGACGGCGATGATTCTCCAACCCGATTTCATCTCGCAGGCCCAGGTAGAAGCCGCTTTCGATGAAGTGCGTAAGAAGAAGAACCCAGCGGCGCTCGATCGTGTGCGCTTCGACGCGCTCGAAGAAGGGCCGTCCGCGCAAATACTATATGTTGGCTCCTTTGCAAATGAAGGCCCAACCATCCAGCGCATGCACGACTTCATCCGCGCCGCGGGCAAGGAGCTGTGCGGCAAGCATCACGAGATCTATTTGAATGACCCGCGCCGGACTGCGCCGGAGAAGCTCAAGACCATCATGCGGCAGCCGATGCAATAGGCCGAACACGATACGATAAAAGCGGAGAGATTGATGCCAAAAGTTCTTGACGGCGCGGCCATCGCGGCGGCAATCAAAGAGGAAGTTGCGGAAGAGGTTCGCAAGCTCGCCGCGCAAAATGTCCGTCCCGGGCTGGCTGCGGTTCTGGTCGGCAATGTTCCCGCGTCGGAAATTTACGTGCGCAGCAAGGTGCAGACCTGCGCCGATCTCGGCCTCTTCAGCGAGCTCATCACTCCATCCGCCGATACCACGACCGAGGCAATGCTCGACCTGGTGCACGGACTCAACGATCGCGAAGACATTGACGGCATTCTCATTCAGCTGCCTCTTCCTTCACAGGTGGACACGAAGGCTCTCCTCGACGCCGTCGATCCTGATAAAGATGTCGACGGATTCCACCCGGTGAACGCAGGTCGTCTCCAGGCAGGCCGCCCGGCGCTGGCTCCATGCACGCCTGCCGGCATTCTCGAGATTCTCAAGCGCAGCAATCTGCCCATCGCGGGCCAGACATGCTGTCGTGGTCGGCCGCAGCGACATCGTCGGTAAGCCCGTGGCCATGTTGCTGCTGCACGAGAACGCAACAGTGACGATCGCTCACTCTAAAACTCGGAATCTGCGGAGAGCTCACGCGCGAGGCCGACATTCTTGTCGCCGCCATCGGCCGCCCAGGCTTCATCACCGCCGACATGGTCAAGCCGGGTGCAATCGTCATCGACGTTGGCATCAACCGCATCACCACGCAGGCCGAGTTTGAGCGCTTCTTCGCAGGCAATGCCAAACGCGAAGCCGCCTTTGCCAAACGCGGTTCGACCATTGTGGGCGATGTTCATCCCCAGGCCTTCGAAGTGTCCGGTGCGTATACGCCAGTCCCCGGGGGCGTCGGCCCGCTCACCATCGCAATGCTCATGGCCAACACAGTCCGAGCGGCTAAGATGCGTCGGGGTCTGCCGCAGCGGAGCATCTAGACGATGCTGCGTGTTGGACTCACCGGCGGCTTGGGCAGCGGCAAGAGCACCGTTGCAGGGTATCTGCGCGAATTAGGAGCGCACGTCATCGAAGCCGATGCGCTGGGCCGCGAATTGATGGAGCCCGGCCACGCCGTCTTCGACCGGATTGTGAGCTCGTTTGGTCCCGAGGTAGTTCAGCCGGATGGACGCCTTGATCGCGTGCGCCTCGCCGCGCTTGCCTTCCAGAACGGCCGTCTGCAAGAGCTGAACGCCATCGTCCATCCCGCGGTAATCGCCGCGCAAAAGCAGTGGATGAAGCAAGTGTTTCATAGAGATCCGGCGGCCGTAGCCGTCATTGAGTCCGCCCTGATCTTTGAGGTCGAACGCGACGCACGCGCGCGCGGCGAAACCGAGTCGATCCTGGCCGATTGGCGCCGCCGTATCGATCGGGTTATCGTCGTCACCGCACCCGACGAGCTGAAAATCGCCCGCTATGCGGCACGCGTGGCCAAAGACGAGCCCGCGCGCCAGGCCGCAGGTGCCGACGCTCGGGTTCGGCTCACCCATCAGATCCCAGATGCAGAAAAAGCCGCTCGCGCCGACTATGTCCTCGAAAACGGAGGCGATCTCGGCGCACTCCGCGCCAAGGTGGTTGCGGTGTGGCAGCGCCTGGTGGCCGAAAGCAACAAAATCCATATCCCCGAGTTTTAGAATAGGGAAGGGCTCTTCGCAGGCTGCGCTGCCACATCCCCTCCGGTATGGAACCGGACCGTGCCCTGTCCGTATTGAAAAGAGAAAGGTTTTCAGGTCGATTCGCCATGAAAATGCGTCAAGTCATTCTGGTCGTGATTCTGGTGAGCGGATTTTGGCTTCTCACCACCCACTTTCCGCGGCACCTCTCCGATTTGTCGCTGCATCATGTTTCTATCCTGGGGGGGGGGAGGGGGGGGCTCGACCTGACCGAGGCGGAAGCGGCGCCCGAGTACGACGCCGAGGAGCAGAACAACATCTCCGTTTACAAGCGCGTGCTTCCCTCCGTGGTGAATATCACCTCCACGACGCTTGTTTTCAATTTCTTCTACGGCACGGTGCCACAACAGGGCCAGGGCTCGGGTTTCATTCTTGACAAGGCCGGCCATGTGCTCACCAACTATCACGTGGTGGAAGGCGCCAATCGTGGCGTCGAGGTCATGCTCAGCAACAAACGGCGCTATTCGGCGAAGGTGGTCGGTTCCGACAAAACCCACGATCTTGCCCTGCTGCAGATTGACGCTCCCAACCTTCAGCCGGTAACGCTCGCCGACTCCACGCAACTCAACGTCGGGCAAAAGGTCTACGCCATCGGCAATCCTTTCGGACTGAGCGGCACCATGACGCGCGGAATCATCAGCTCGATTCGCGATATCCGAGGCGCGGAGGGCGCTCCCATCGGCGACGCGATCCAGACCGATGCCGCCATCAATCCAGGAAATTCCGGCGGTCCGCTGCTGAACTCGCGCGGCGAGGTCATCGGCATCAACACCATGATTGCCTCCAACGGTGCAGAACAAAGCTCCGGTATTGGTTTCGCCATTCCCATCAACACCGCCAAGGCTGTGCTGGCCGATCTTACCCGCTATGGGCGCGTGAAACGCCCGTCCCTGGGCATCTCGTCCTTCGGGATCGGTCCAGATCTCGCCGCACAGATGGGTCTCGCAGTCGACTCCGGTGTACTGATTCAGAAGGTTGTGCCCGGCGGCGCCGCTGAACGCGCCGGTCTCCGCGGCGGCAACGAACAGGCATACGTCGGCAACACACCGATCATGCTGGGCGGCGATCTGATTGTCGCGGTGGATGGCCAGCAGGTGGCTGACCCGGCGGATATCAACGTGCTCATGGACAAGCATCAGGCCGGCGATACGGTTACCGTGACCATCTATCGCGGCCGCAGGCAGATGACGCTGAAGCTGATGCTGGGCGAAGCGCGCGACGCGAACACATAATCTATTTCCGTCGGATCGATCAGGGCCGCTTCTCCTGGGAGCGGCCCCATCGTTTTTGCACGAGGTTCGGATTGCGCGAGTCTAAAATCCAGCAGCTTGCTCACGCGCCTCGGCCTGCGCGATCTGCTCGCTTGCGACTGCCAGCGATTCGCCATAGTGAGCAGCAATCAGCCGTGCCGCGGCCGAGGAATCGAGCAACGGTTCCACCGCTGCCAGCTTGATCGTCGACTGAGACGCCATCTGCGCCAGCGCAGCCTTGCTCGATATGGACTGCACCAGCGAAAAGATCGCGTTCACGATTGTTGCGGTCGCCTGGATCGCCGAAAGCGCGTGTTTCTGACTGGCCGGATCGGTAATTCGGGCCACCTGGAGCAAGGCCGCATTTACCTGCTGCTGGAAGGTCACGATCTGCGCCTGAATCTGCGCCAGCACGCCGGCTGACGGATTGGCCAGATAGGCACGCGCCTGATCGACCAGCAGATTCGACGCAGCGTCGAACCCGACCGTGGCTGCGGCAAAAATCGGCGCATCGACAGGCACCAGCAGCGCCGCTGTGGTATCCACAGTTGCGACGGCGCTCTGCAGCGCAGGTGTCCAGTTCACAATATCCTGGGCGACCACAGTTCCCGAGCATCCACTCAGAAACGGTAGAGGAAGCAAAAGAGCGATAAGCGCCCAGGCACCCAACTTCGTCGACGAAGTCGACTGCGAAGACTCCGACGGATCGCGCGACAGCAGCCCCAACAACGCGGTGGCAAGGGCGCTGACCAGCGTCACCACGGTTCCCGTCCCGGCTTTACCCAGGCTGATTCCGTTTTGTGCGAGGACGCCGAAGACGGTGACGACAGCCAGAAGCAAACCGCTGACCGATGTTTTGGGATGATTCCAGATATTGGCAAGAAAACTCATAAGCGAAGACTCCCTCTGTGCGCAGGTTGCGGGCCTCCGAACGGGTGGCTTTGCTTGACGCAGACGTCTCGGAAAATACCGCAAGGCTGGACATCTCAAGGGTAGGCAGAAGAAGGTAATTACCCTGCAAACCGACGAGGGCGATAAGTGAATGCAGAGGCTGGACTTAGGCGATGCCGCCTGGACGCGCCTCTTGACACGCCGGCGCGCGCGGTCGAGATTCGTCGCGGACGGGTCAGATTTGGAACCGGTTAGCTGTTGCGGCGCACATAGCGCCGGCCCTGCATCTCGAACTCGCCACTCGCCACGCGGGCAATTGCTTCGGAGTAGGCGATGTGTTCCTCGGCCAGAATGCGCTCGGCCAGGGTGTGCGCATCGTCGGTTTCGAGCACTGGAATCGCACGCTGCACAACGATGGCGCCGTGATCCAGTTCTTCATCCACAAAGTGCACGGTACAGCCGGCAACTTTTACCCCGTAGTTGAAGGCCTGCTCCTGCGCGTCGAGCCCAGGGAATGCCGGAAGCAGGGAAGGGTGGATGTTCAGGATGCGGTCGCGGAATGCTGCAACGAAGGCCGGAGACAGTAGCCGCATGTAACCGGCAAGGCAGATCAGGTTAACCTTGTGCCCGCGCAGGCAAGCAAGCATCTCCGCGTCGTGCTCTTCGCGCTTGCGGCCCTTAGATACGAAAACGGCGGTCGGCAGGCCAAGCCGCTCCGCGGCGGCCAGTCCCGGAGCGTTCGCCACATTCGAGATCACGACGGCGATCTCGACACCACGCAACCGCCCCGACCGGATCGACTCCGCAATGGCCACGAAGTTCGATCCCCGCCCCGAGAGCAGAATGCCGATGCGTGTTTGCGGACCAGGATGGATGGAAGTCACAAATACCCCAAGGGCTGACCACTGATCACTGACAACACTCTACGTGTACTGCACTCGGCGCTCGCCCTTCACAATGCGGCCGATCACGTAGAACTTCTCTTCCGCGCGGTCGAGCAGACTCTTGGCGCGCGGGAACTTTGCCGCGGGGATGACCGCAATGAGCCCGATGCCCATATTGAACGTGCGCATCATCTCTTCCTGCGAAACCTGACCCAGGGTGCGCAGGTGCTCGAAGATGGGCAGCACCGGCCACGATCCAATTTCGACCTGTGCCGCGGTGCTCTTGGGCAGGATGCGCGGGAGGTTCTCAGTAATTCCGCCGCCCGTGATGTGCGCGATCCCCGCAGTCAGTCCTCCCGCAATCAGCTTTTGAATCACCGACAAGTAGCTGCGGTGGGTCTTCATCAGTGCTGCGCCGGCCTTGTCTTTGATCGCGGAGACGAACTGTGTCGGCTTGTACCCCGCCACCTCGAACATCAGCTTTCTCGCCAGCGAGTAGCCGTTCGTATGCAAGCCCGTGGAGGGCAGCCCGATCAGCACATCGCCCGCTTTGATGCCTGCTCCGGTGACGAGCTTGTCGCGGTCGACCGCGCCCACAATGAAGCCCGCCAGATCGTACTCGCCATCGGAGTAGAATCCCGGCATCTGCGCGGTCTCGCCGCCGATGAGCGCACAGCCATTTGCCTTGCAGGCCTCGGCAAGGCCGGTGACCACGCTCTCGGTCACTTCAGGATCGAGCCGGCCCGTTGCCAGGTAGTCGAGAAAGAAGAGCGGCACCGCCCCTTGCACCGCAATATCGTTGACGCAGTGGTTGACCAGGTCTGCGCCCACGGTGTGGTGCATTCCCAGCCCAAAGGCAATCTTGAGCTTGGTGCCCACCCCGTCTGCCGAGCTCACCAGAATCGGATTCTTGAAGCGCTGCAGATCGAGCCGGAACAGGGCGCCAAAGCCCCCAATCCCGCCTAACACATTGCGATTGAAGGTCTTCTGCGCCAGGTACTTGATGCGCTCCTTGGCTCGGTCACCGCTGGAGATGTCCACGCCCGCGTCAGCGTAAGTTACGGATTTTGCTTTGGATTCTTCTGCCACGATAGGGGGCTTTCTGGATGGAATCAGGCCGGAATCAGATGCCCGAAAGGTCGATTCTATCGGATTGGGGGTGGCCGCGCTTGTGCGGCGCCGCCCTCCCCGTGGTTTTTCAGAGGAAAACGGTGGAATGTCGGCGCGGTTCCGGCGGAGAAGGCTACGTAAAGTCTGCTTGACATTCGGGCCATCTCATCCTACTCTGATATGGAAAGTCAGCTTTACATGTCCTCCTCCATCACCAATCGCGTGAAAGAGCTTCGTACCGCCCGGGGGTGGACGCAGGAGCAACTGGCAGCTTCGGTCGGCGTGTCCCGCCAGAGCATTAACTCCATCGAGCGCAATCGCTACGTCCCGAGTCTCGAACTCGCGCTCACGTTTGCCCGCGTCTTTGCCTGCCCAACCGACGAAATCTTCACACTGGAGAGCAAGCCATGATTCCGCAGTTTCTTCATCGCGTCCTTCAACTCGACCATGTCGAAGACGAGCGCTCGAAAGAGCATAGCCGCCGCTCGACTTCGACGGCTGCAGTGGCCGGGGCGATAACGGTTTTTCTTCTTCTCGAGTACCGGCTGCTGGTGGAGCACCACATCGACTGGGATCTCATCTTTGTGATCTACGCGATGGCCGCAACCAAGATAGCTCTCATGCTGTGGTACCGCTTCAACAACTAGGAGAGAACGGCGATGTGCCTTGCCCGATACAACATTCACACCCTCGACCCGAAGACTCGCCGCATCTGGGCCTGCGGCAACTTCTGTCTCTTCACCTCGATCGCGCTCGCTGTCTGCGTCGATGCGAAGCAGATCAGCCACCCCGCCCTGTTGCATGACATACGCGGCCTGCTTGCTCTGTTGTCCGTTGCTTTCTTTGTTTGGCTGCTTTACCGCATGAAGAATCACAGCGCACGCGACTGAACGCTGTGCGCGCCGGAAAGGAAATCGCATGTCTCTAATTGATTCCAGCAGTCTGAAGAAATCGCTTCCCGTTCTTCTCTTGCTTCTCGTGCTCGCACAGATCGACCTGGCCAGCGCGGCCGCCTGGCCGATGTCCTTGCTTTCGCTGTTGCACCTGACACCGGTCACCGACGATACCAGCCGCGGCATCTGCATGGGTCTCGGCGTATCGCTCGATGTCGTCGTGGCCATCTGCATTCTGCGCGGCCTGGCGCGTCGTGCTCTTGCTGCGGGCCGTGAGTAATTCGGCGCGCAGAGATACAACCGTAACTCCGCTTTGCATCCACCCCACCCCGAAAGGAAGGATCGTGATGTTTGCTTTATCGAAAGATTCCCCGAAGCCCGTCTCCACAGGTCTCGCTTTGCTTATTGTGGGCCTGATGATGATTGTGTGTTCCACCGCGTGGCAACACGTATTCGCCCCGATGCTGCACCTCTCCGCAGGCATGAACGACTTTGCACGCGGATTCTGCATTGGGCTTGGGCTCACGCTCGAACTGGGAGCCCTGGCGATTCTGGCAAGGCATCTGCCGTCGCGCGACAGGCCGCTCTAGTTTTTCGGCGATGAGGGCGATGGCGCTAGAGGAAGTGCGCGCGCTCGGCGGCCGTGGGGATTGGACAAGAAGCCAGCCGGCCTGCGATCCGGTATCGATTGCGGGCCACTCCGCCATACACGGCATCCCGCAAGAATCGAGGGACAAGCCGCAGCAGCGAACCAAGCGCCGGCCATGGGCTGGGGAGTTCTGCAAGAAGTGCGAGCGTTGCGGTCGAGCGCGTGAGAATCGCCTCGTCCTGTCCACCGACATTCCGCGCTACGAGAAGGGAGCCGGGCCCTTCCTGCGTCTCCGGCTGGACGACGGCGTGGCGCATCATGAGTTCCGCGGCAAGCGGCGACTGCGACGCGACGAAGCGCAGCCGATCCTTCTGGTCGCGACGCAGAAACCAGCGCACGGCGGCATTGCAAAACCCGCATTGACCGTCGTAGATGACGAGCAGGCGATCACCCATCTGTGGCAAATCGTTCACAACTAGGATGATGAGGCGGATTGGCCTGGCGATTCAATTGCGCCGCCGGGGCGCCGCCGTTCTGATCAGCGATCTGCCGGGTGCCTTCCGCATGTGAGCTAAATCACGCAGGGCAGATTGGGCTGGCTTCTATACTGAAGCCACCATGGCGTCGACCGTTCAAGCGTCCAAGCACACCAAGTCTGAATCCCTGCAGCAACGCGCCGAGCGCTTCTTTCCCGGCGGCGTCAACTCGCCGGTGCGTGCCTTCCGCGCTGTCGGCGGCGCACCGCCCTTTATTCAAAGTGCAGAAGGCGCGTGGCTTACGGATGCGGACGGAAACCGGTACATCGATTACTTCGGCTCCTGGGGACCGATGATCCTGGGGCACGCCTTCGCGCCGGCAGTCGCGGCCATCGAGCGCGCTGCACGCAATTCCGCCAGCTTCGGAGCTTCCACGGCGGCGGAGGCCGACCTGGCAGAACGGGTCATTGCCTGTTATCCCGCCATCGAGAAACTGCGCTTCGTCAGCTCCGGCACGGAAGCGACCATGTCCGCCATCCGGCTCGCGCGCGCAGCCACAGGCCGCACCCTGATCGTCAAGTTTGAGGGCTGCTATCACGGTCATTCCGATGGACTTCTCGTCAAGGCCGGCTCCGGTGTCGCCACTTTCGGAATTCCCGGTTCGGCAGGTGTGCCCGACCCGATTGCGCACCTCACCCTGGCGCTTCCCTTCAACGATCTCGAGGCCGTCGAAACCGCCTTCGCCGCGCACCCCGATGCGATAGCAGGCCTCATTGTGGAGCCTGTCGTCGGCAATGCCGGTTGTATTCCTCCCGCGCCGGGTTACCTCGAAGGTCTGCGCGCTCTCACCCACAAGCATGGCGCCCTCTTCATCGTGGATGAAGTCATGACCGGCTTTCGGGTCGCGCTCGGCGGCGCCTGCCAACTGTATTCGCTGGATCCGGACCTGATTACGCTCGGCAAGATTGTCGGCGGTGGGCTGCCCGTGGGTGTCTTCGGTGGCAAGCGGCGCTTGATGGATATGCTTGCGCCGTTCGGCCCTGTCTACCAGGCCGGCACCCTCAGTGGAAATCCGCTCGCTATGGCCGCAGGCACCGCCACGCTCGACGCGCTCATCGCGGACTCCGCCAAGATCTACGCGCAACTCGAATCGGCTTCGGCCGCGGTTGCAGAAGGCGTCGCCGCCGAAGCGCAAAGCGCCGAGGTTGCGATCACGTTGAATCGAGTCGGCTCGATGTGGACGTGGTTCTTTACCTCCGCCCCGGTCACGAACTATGAGGAGGCCGCCAGGTCCGACACCGCCTCGTTCGCACGGTTTCATCGCGCCATGTTGGAGCAGGGGGTGTGGTTGCCGCCCTCTCAGTTTGAAGCCGCATTCCTCAGCACTGCGCACGGCGATAGGGAAGTCGCGGCTACGGTCGAAGCGTCGCGCAAGGCGTTCCAGGCTGTCGCGGAAGCCTAGCGCTGATCCCCAGCGGGTTCCTCCCAGGCATCGAGTGTCACAAACCTGTGGGTGTTCGCGTACCTCGCTATCAGTTGTCCCGCCGCATCGACTGAAGGATTGCGGTTCGATCCCAACAGCCGGTGCCCGCCATCGTGCAGCACGATGTTCGCGGCTCGTCCGCGTTGCGTGAGCCGATCGATCATGCGCGTCAGCCCGCTTGCGATCGCCTCGGCCTGCGGCTCCTCCCAATCATTCGTCATCGCGTTCCAGGTCACCGGCGTGAGTCCCAACCGGCGCGCGGTCCGCAGCACATAGGGACGTCTACCCCCAAAGGGGGGCCGGAAATATCGGATGGCTGCTCCGGTGATCTGCTCGAGCATGTCTTTGGTCCGCCGCAACTCGTCTTCGACGCGCGAAGCTCGTGTCAGCGCCAGATTGGGGTGCGACCACGAGTGATCGCCGATCCGGTGTCCCGCCGCCACGACGCGCCGTACCAGACCCGGCTCCCGCTCCGCGAAGCTGCCGATCATGAAAAACGTAGCGTGTACGCGGTGACCGTCAAGGAGATCCAGAAGCCGCGGCGTGCACGCGGGATTGGGCCCGTCGTCGAAGGTCAGCGCCAGCTCGCGTGGCTTCTCGGGAGCGATCAGAGTCTCGCCGAAGAGCTGCGATTCCGGCTTCATGGCGCAGTAGGCAAACCCGCCCGCGGCCAGCCCCAGCGCGGCACACGCGCTTATTCCCGTGTAGATTCCGATGGCTTCCTGCGACGTCATCGTTCCTTTCCCTGAGCGCCGCGCGAGCGTCTACTCCGAAGTCGTTGGATCGATGATAGTCCGCACCGCGGAAACCTTGTTGGCCGGGAAGCCGCCCTTCGTCGCGTGCTCCCTCACCGTCGCTTCGTCCGGCGCAATATAGACGCAGTAAATCTTGTCATCGGTCACGTAGCTGTGAAGCCACTGAATCTTTGGGCCCATCTCTCGGAGTACGCCGCAGGATGTCTGCGAAACCGCCTGCAGCTGGTCCGGCGTCAGCTTGCCGGCACCGGGAATCTCTCTTTCGATCACGAACTTGGGCATTTGCACCGACCTCACCTTGTGATTTTGGGGACAGAGTAGGCAGGATTCTAACCCACCTGTCCCACACTTGAATAACGGAAAATCATGCAACTCTCCGCTTGTCGCGGGGCCTCGCGTGAATCGCATCAGTGGTTTGCGTCCGTGCCGGGCGGCGGGCGTATACTCTTCTTTGTTCGGGCCGCATCCTGCGCACACGGAGCGGCACTGGAGAGAGCCATGAGCATTACCAACTTCCCCACCGGGTCGAACTCCGCGTCGACCGGATTCCCCATCACAAAAGTCACCGTACCCGCACTGGCTGAGATGAAACGCCAGGGCAAGCCTATTTCCGCGCTCACCGCCTACGACTACGCCTCCGCGCGCCTTGCCGACGAAGCCGGTATCGACTTCCTTCTCGTTGGCGATTCGCTGGCCATGGTCGTCCTGGGCCACGAAAACACCCTCGCCGTCACCGTAGACGAGATGCTGCACCACACGCGCGCTGTCCGTCGCGCCGTGCGCCGTGCACTGGTGGTCGCCGACATGCCCTTCGGCAGCTATCACGGGCCGGTCGCCGAGGGCCTCGCGAATGCTGTCCGCTATGTGAAGGAAGCGGGCGCGGAAGCGGTCAAGATCGAAGGTCCGCGCGCCGAGCTGGTCCGCGCTCTCACGGACGCCGAGGTTCCCGTGATCGGCCATCTCGGACTCACACCGCAAAGCCTGCATCGCATGGGCGGCTACCGCGTACAGGGTCGAACCGCCGACGCGGCACAGCAACTGTGCGACGATGCGCTGGCTCTTGCCGATGCCGGCGCCGGAGCCATCGTGCTTGAAGGCGTTCCGCGCGAGGTGGCCGAACAGATTACTGCGGACCTGCCGGTTCCGACTATTGGCATCGGTGCCGGGCCAGGATGTGACGGGCAAATCCTCGTCTTCCACGATTTGCTCAGCCTGACCTTCGCGCCGCCGGCGAAATTTGTGCGCCGCTACGCTGATGTTGGCGGGATGATTCGCAGTGCGATCGAACACTATCGCGAAGACGTGGAGCATCGCGCGTTTCCTTCCGACGAAGAGAGCTACCACCTGCCGGCACGCGAAAAAGACATGGTTTTGAAGAAGGCCTGATGCGGGTCATTCGCACCGTCGCGGAACTGCGCGCGTGGTCGCGTCGTGCCCATTCGGAACGGAAGACCGTGGGCCTGGTGCCCACCATGGGCGCGCTGCATGCCGGCCACGCGTCTCTGATTCAGTCTGCAGCCGCGTCGTGCGGCGCTGTCGCGGTAAGCATCTTCGTCAACCCCACGCAGTTCGGCCCCCACGAAGACTTTGCACGCTATCCACGCACCTTCGACGCCGACTGTGCGCTTGCCGAGGCCGAAGGCGCGCATGTGGTGTTCGCTCCTTCCGTTGAAGAGCTTTATCCGGCCGGCAGCGATTCAACGTTCGTCGAGGTTCCGGGGCTGAGCGATCGTCTGGATGGCAAATCGCGCCGCGGCCACTTTCGCGGTGTCGCGACCGTTGTAAGCAAACTCTTCGTAGCAGCCGAAGCGGACAAGGCTTTCTTTGGCCAGAAAGACGCGGCGCAAGTCGCCGTGCTGCGCCGCATGACGCAAGACCTTCGCTTCGCAACAGAAATCGTTGTGTGCCCCATCATCCGCGAAGCCGACGGCCTCGCCCTCAGTTCGCGGAATATCTATCTCAGCCCCGCAGAGCGTGCGCAGTCGCTGGTGCTGAGCCGCGCTGTTCGGCGTGTCGAGGAACTCTTCGCAGCAGGCGAATGCCGAGCCGAGTCCCTGCTCGCTGCGGCCCGCGAAGTGTTTGCGACCCAGCCCCCAGTTGGCGTCGATTACATCGCGTTAGTAGATTGGGCGACGCTTGAGCCGATAGAAGAAGCTGTTGCCGGAAGCCTCTTCGCTGTCGCTGCCTATATCGGCGCAACGCGGCTGATCGACAACACGGTGTTGGATAAGCGGGCTCTGGAAGAACGCGACCGTGAAGGGTACTTGCGACATCCCCAAACTTACGAGGAACTGAGGTTTTCGGAAACACCAGCCGAATGGCCTTCCGAATAGCCGGAAATGATGTCACTCGCGATCGCTCGCACGTCGAGCTGACTTGCGAATTACCATTGCACCTGCGGTGATCCGCACGGCAAGCTAGTACCCATGCCCGAACTGCCCGACATCTCGTCGTACATCGCCGCGCTCGAGCCACGCATCCTCGGCCAGCCGCTTGAGCAAGTCCGCCTCATCAGCGTCTTCCTGCTGCGCACCGTCGATCCTCCGCTCTCTGCAGTCGAAGGCAAGAAGGTCGTCGCGCTGCGCCGCATCGGCAAGCGCATTGCCATCGGCGTCGAAGCGGACCTGTGGCTGGTGCTGCACCTGATGATTGCCGGCCGCCTGCATTGGAAGCCGGCCAATGCGAAAATCGCCGGGCGCAATGCGCTTGCGGCCTTCGACTTTCCCACCGGCTCGCTCACCCTTACCGAAGCAGGCAGCAAGCGCCGCGCTTCCCTGTATGTTGTGCGCGGAGACGCCGGCCTGGCCGCGCTGGATCCTGGTGGAGTGGAAGTCTTCGACACAAATCTCGAAGGCTTTCGCAACGCGCTCACGTATGAGAACCGCACCCTCAAGCGCGCCCTTACCGATCCGCGTCTGATCAGCGGCATCGGCAACGCGTACTCCGACGAGATTCTGCATGCCGCGCAGCTCTCGCCGATTACGCAGACGCACAAGCTCAAGGACGAAGAATGGGAGCGGCTCTTTGCCGCGACACGCTCGACTCTCGAGCTGTGGATGCAGCGCCTCAACGCTGAAGCCAGCAAGGCTTTTCCTGAAGGCGTCACGGCCTTCCGTCCCGACTTCGCCGTGCACGGCAAATTCGATCAGCCCTGTCCGCGCTGCGGCGAGAAGATTCAGCGCATTCGCTACGCCGACAACGAGACCAACTACTGCGCCCGCTGCCAGACCGGCGGCAAGGTCCTCGCTGACCGCAGTCTCTCGCGGCTGCTTGGCGCCGACTGGCCGCGCACGCTCGATGAACTGGAAGCGCTCAAGCGCAAGTAGAATCTGCACAGTTCCCGTTCTTTCTCGTTGACATGCGCAACGCGCATCGGTCACTCTCGTGTTCACCCTTTCCAGCGAGGTCTTTATGCACCATCTCCATCTCAACCATCTGGCTCTTGTCGTGTCCGCGATCATCTTGTGGCTTCTTGGAGCCGTCTGGTATTCGCCGGCTCTCTTCGCCAAGCCGTGGATGACTCTGCTCGGCATCGTGCCCGACAAAACGAAACAAAAGAACGCCGCCATGATGACCGGCATGGTCTCGTCATTCATCCTCGATCTGGTGCTCTCCCTCGTGTTGGCGCACGTCGTCTACTGGTCAGGAGCCGACTACCTACGGATGGGGCGTCTTTATCGGCGTCCTTGTATGGCTTGGGTTCTTTGCCGCCCCCGCGCTGCCGCAGGGGATTTATGAGGGAAGGCCTTTCAAGCTGTTCCTCATCAACCAGGGCTATTGGCTTGTGGGCCTGATTATCGTCGGCGCTCTGCTCGCCGTCTGGCGGTAGATGCGGTAGCGCCGCATTACAATCGACGCATGAGCAAAGCTGTCATCGCCACAAAGGATGCGCCTGCGGCCATCGGTCCCTACTCACAGGGAGTTCGCACCGGAAACCTGATCTTCACGGCCGGTCAGGTCGCGCTTGACCCCGCGACGGGTCAGGTGGTCGCACCGGGAATCAAAGAGCAAACCACGCGCGTGATGGAGAACCTTCGCGCCATTGTTGAAGCTGCCGGATCGAGCCTCGATCGTGTGGTCAAGGCTACGGTGTTTCTCAAAGACTTTAATGATTTCGCCGACATGAATGCGGTCTATGGTGCGTATCTTGCGCCGGAAGGCGTCACACCGCCCGCGCGGACGACGGTTGAAGTCTCGCGCCTGCCCAAGGATGTGCTTGTCGAGATCGAGCTCGTGGCAGAAGTCTGATCTTCGCGCCGAATCGCGCGCACCAGCATCCTATGTGTGCGGGCTCTTCAACTTGAATCTTCCCCGAGGTACTTATGAGCGAATCGGCTGACAAGATCGTGCGCAGCGAGGCGGAGTGGCGCTCGCTGCTTACTCCAGAGCAATACCACGTGCTGCGCGAGAAGGGCACCGAGCGGCCTTACACCGGCGCGCTTACTGAGAATCACGAGACCGGCAACTATCACTGCGCGGGGTGCGGAGCGTTGCTTTTCATGAGCGGAGCGAAGTTCGATTCCGGCTGCGGATGGCCGAGCTTCGTGATCCCCGCCGACAGCCAATCCGTCACGGAACACGAAGACCGAAGCTTCGGCATGCGCCGCATCGAAGTCACGTGCGCGCGCTGCGGCGGCCACCTGGGCCACGTCTTTCCCGATGGCCCTGGCCCTACTGGATTGCGCTACTGCATCAACTCCGCGTCGCTCACCTTCGAGCACGAGAAGTAGCTTCGCGCCGCACCGGCGCGATACTCTGGCGGCATGGCTTTTTCCTGGCTCACTCCCTCTCGCGTTGCGCTGGTTTTGTTCGCGTGCGGAAGCTTCGCAATTGCATCAGCGCAGCCGCCGGCTCTGCACGAAGACACGCAGCTCGACAGCCAGTTGCAGGTTATCGCCGCGGCACATCACGGCAAGGTCGCGCTCTACGCGCACAACCTGAAGACCGGCGCGACTGCCTCCCTGCAACCCGACGAGGCGGTGAAGACAGCCTCCGTCATCAAGATGGGCATCCTGCTCGATGCGGTGGAACAAATCCGCGCCGGCTCGGCATCGCTCGAAGAAAAGCTGACGCTGACGCACGAGAACCAGGTCGAGGGCTCCGGCGTGATTGGCCAGCTGACAGCGCCACTCACGCTGACCCTCCGCGACACGCTGCACTTGATGGTTGTGCTCAGTGATAACACCGCGACCAACATGGCCATCGACAGGCTTGGCATCGCACATATCAACGCAACATTGCGCGCCGCGGGCCTGACGCAGACTGTGCTCTACAAGAAAGTTTTTGTGCCGGCACAGGGGCCGATGCCGCCGGATCAGCCCAAGTTCGGACTGGGCAAGACCACGGCGCGCGAGATGGCTTCGATCATGGAGCGCTTCGCAGAATGCCGCTTTAGCCTTGATGGTTCGTCTTCGCAGGCAAGCGATGGCCCGCTGTGCGGCGCGATCCTGCACATGCTGCGCGACCAGCAGGATCGCAACAGCCTGCCGCGGTACATTGAAACGCTCGATACCAGCGAAAACGGCCCCGCCATCGGCAACAAGACCGGCGCGCTCAACCAGGTGCGCAACGATGTCGCGCTCATCGCCACGAAGAACGGCCCTGTAGTGATTGCGGCATTCACGTGGGACAACGAAGATCAGCGGTGGACCGGCGACAACGAAGCCGAGAAGACCCTGGGCAAGCTCGCGCAGGCGATCGTGACCAGCTGGTCCCCGGATGGGCTCGATGCGAAATCGTTCAACTGGGCGAACCCGCTTGCGCCGCCCGCATCACCGAATACCCAGCCCAAATGAGCTAAGCTTGCACAACATGACCAGAAAGTTTGGCGCATTCGGTTTAGCTTTGCTTCTCGTCTCTTCTGTCTCGCTGCCTGCGCAGAAGAAGGCTGCGGGCAAGGCGGTTCGCTTTCAGGGCGCACCGCAATACACGCAGCAGGAGCTGCTCACCGCGGCGGGGCTTAAGCCCGATCAGCGTCTTGCCCCCGTCGAAATCAAAGCGCACGGCAAGCTGCTCAACGATACGGGTGTCTTCAAAGAAGTTCGCTTCTCGTCAGACGCAAAGACGATCACCTTCACGCTGACGCCGATCGCTCCGTTGTATCCGATGCACTTCGAGAACGTGCCCCTAACACCGGGCAAAGATCTCGATGCCAAACTGCACGAGCGCTTCCCGCTCTATCATGGGCAACTGCCGGCGATGGGTCCCATGGTTGACGGCGTTTGTCGCGTGCTCGAGGAGATGTTGGCCGCCGAGGGCGCGAAGGCCACGGTGAAGGCAACGCTGACCAGCGGTCTCGGCAAGCAGAAAGCCACGGCGATGAACTTCGAGGTTGCGCCCGCCGTGCATATCGGACAAATCCAATATGCCGGTGTGTCGCCGGCCATGCAGGCCAAAGTCAGCCTCCTGGCGGGTGGGCAAACCGGCAACGGCTTCGACACCGAAAACTCGGCAAGCGGCTTGAAGCGTGTCTTTGAAGACCTTTATCAGGATGAAGGCTATGCAGCCGTACAGGTCGACGTTGCGCAGGCCGTGACCCTCGCTGCAAGCGCTCAGTCGATTGACGTCCCCTACACGGTGACGATCAAGGAGGGTGGCGTCTACAAGCTCGGCACCATCGACTATCCGGCGGGCGCGCTCATTTCGCGCGGTGAGGTGGAGAAGATCGTTGCGAAAAATCCAAAGGGCGCAGGCCGGCCGTTCGACCTGTTTCTTCTGGCCGTCGGCGATGCTTACCATGCGAAGGGCTATCTGGATTGCGCCGTAGTTCCGCACCCGTCGTTTAATGAGGGGGCGCACATCGTGAACTACAGCCTCGAGATTACGCCGGGCACGCAGTACCGGTTCGGCTCCGTGAAGTTCGAGGGCGCGCCCGAAGCGATGGCCGCCCGGCTCAAGGCCGCCTGGAAGATGACGCCGGGCGATGTCTTCGATCAGAGCTTTGTGTCTGGCTTCGCCGTCCTGGCGCAGAAGAAAGACAAGACGCTGGTCCGGTGGATGAGCGGCGTACTCACCACCTATGACGTGAAGCCCGATGCGGAGACGCACCAGGTGAACTGCTCCTTCCACTTCGCCGCCAAACCTCAGTAGATTGCGCGCGAAGGTCAGGCACAACAAAACCCCGTCCATGGAGGACGGGGTCTGCAGGAAGCCTGAAAGGTACGAATTGCTGGCGCTCTTGCCGCCCGCGGGGTCTACGCCTTGGCGATCTTGCCCGCTCTTGATGCAGCTGGTGCAGACGCGAATGCGCTTTGAGGATGCCGTTGACCAGCGCCTTCACCGCCTGAAGGTTCACATTCCAGCGGCGGCGCGTCACGTTGTGCGCGTGGGAGATGTTATTGCCGAACTGCGGCCCTTTGCCGCAAATGTCGCATACCTGTGCCATGACTTTGCTCCAAATCTTTGCTATTTCGTGCGGCCGGGTTCTGCCCAGTGAGCGCGTTTGAGAACCACTCGAACCGGACCATGAAGCCGGAAAAGCCATCGGGCCGCAAAAAGACGCACGACACCGCAAGCCTGCCGAATCTTCAGTATACCCGGAAACCGGCCTGCGGCCAAGCGGGGCTGGTCTAGAGGTTTACAGGCAGGAAAAAGGCGAGCCCGCCAGTTAGGCGGGCTCACCCCTGCTTGCCATCGAATCTAGAACATGATCTTCAGAGCAAGTTGCGTGTTGTACGGCTCGCCGGAGCCGATGCCGGGCGCGCCGTAAGACCCTCCGATGGTTTCGGTGCTTTCGCCGAAGAGGGAGCCGTAGGCCAGGTTCGAAAGCGGCTGCGCCAGGTTGACCCGGTTGAAGACGTTGAACATTTCCACGCGAAACTGAGCGTGGACGCGTTCCTTGTAGATGGGAAAGTTCTTGAGCAGCGACAGGTCCACGTCCTCAAAACCCGGTCCATAGATCTGGTTGCGCCCCAGATTGCCGAAGGTGCCAAGATCCGGTACGGCAAAGCTGTTCGGGTTGAGGTACTGAGCAAGCAACGCGCCACCCTGATTGGTAACGGAGCGGTCGCTGTTAAGGGCCTTACCGGTAATGCTGGCGCGGTCCTGGTACTCGGTCGTGCCGCTGTTGTCTGCTCCGGAGACCACGTTGATCGGCTCACCGCCCTGGAACTTGAGGATGCTGTTGACCTCCCAGCCCGCGGTGAGAACCTTCGGCCCGGCCTTGGCAGCCGGAATCGCGTAGTTGAAGTATCCGGCGAAGTGGTTGCGGATATCCTGGCTTGCATTGCCTCGATCCCCGGCCAGGTTTAACGAGTTCTGGGGCGCAGTATAGAAACCGCTCGCGTCATCCAGGTTGTGGCTCCACGCGTAGGCGAACTGGCTGGTGATCCCGTGCCAGGTGCTGCTGCGCAAGGTGACCTGCAAGGAGTTGTAGCTCGCCGAGGCAACGGAGTTGAGCTGGTTGACGATGCCGATGTTGGGGAAGCTGCTGAAGTAGGGACGCGTGGCCTGCTGCGCGCTGAAGGTGTTGCCGTTCACCGTTACCGGGCCATAGGTGACACCGTTCACGGTGGTGGGAGCGGTGACCTGGTCCAGCTGAATCCCTGGAACCACAGCCGACTGGTTGACGTCCTGCAGAGCCAGGTTGTGGCGGCTTGCCGAGCCCACGTAGCCAACGTTCAACTGCCAGGCCTTACCCAGGCTTTGTTCGAGGTTCAGGCCGAAGAGTTCTGCGTAAGGCGTCTTGAAGTTTCGGTCGACCGAGTAGACGGAGACCACATTGCTCCCTGTGGGCTCGCCCAAGGCGGGTGTGAAGATGGGCGTACTCTGGTCCGGGGTCCAGACAGGTCCGGTCGACTGGTCGAACGCCGGAAGGATGATCGAGTAGTTCGGCTCGCTGCCGGCCGGATTGTTATTCACGCCATTGGCGCCGCCATTCGCGACACCGAGATTGCCATAGAAGGCCTGGCCGGCAGGCTGGTCAAAGTAGATGCCGTAGTTGGCGCGAACCACCGCAGAGTCGGTCAACTGGTAGGAGAAACCGACGCGCGGCGAGAGATTCGTCTTGTTGCTGTTGTAGATGTACGCAGGCGCCCCGGAAGAACCGGCCACCAGCAGGCCACCGTTGTTGGGGTCGAAGATGGAGCTGTTCGGGGGGTTGGTGTAGAACGGCTGCTCGTAGTCGTAACGCAGTCCAAGGTTGACGTTCAGCTTGGGCGTCAGCTGCCAGGAATCCTCCGCAAAAGCCGAGCCGGTGTGGGTGTAGATAAAACGCTCCTGCGTACCCAGCGTGATGCTGGGATGGAAAGCGTAGCCCGCCATGAAGTCGGCAAGGTTCAGCACATTGGAGTCGGTGACCGTGGAATCGTTCGCCCAGGGTCCGAGAACGCCGCCGGTTCCAAAGCCGAAGGTCCCGCGGCCGCCGAAGTTGTAGTACAGGTCGATGTAGGCGCGGCGATAATCCACACCGGCACGAATCTGGTGCTTGCCGATGGTCCAGGTGAGAATGTCGCTGATCTGGCCCATGATGTCGTTGCGGCCCGAGGTCGGGGTTACGCCGATCGAGTCGAATCCGGCAATCTGTATGAGCGGAGCGCCGGTGATTGCGGCGCCCGTGTTCAGTCCAACCAGCGTCAACAGGTCCTGGTTGTGCACGTCATCGGCAAAGCCCTGAATGAAGAAGTTGGCGCCCGCCGCAACCTGGTTGGTCAGGTTGGGACGGAGGTTGTAGTTCCACGTCACGTTGAAGTTCTGGTTATGCGAGGGAACCACCTGGAAGTAGTTCGGCAGCAGCGAGCCGGCAGGCGCGTCGGCGTATCCCTGGCCAAAGTACCAGATGCCGGAAAGATGGCTCTTGTCGCTGAAGTTGTGGTCGAGATGGACCACCAGGTTGTGACTATATCCGCTCTCCGGCGCGTTGCTGGAGTAATTGCCCGGCGTAGCCGGAAGGCTGGCGGTGAGACTGGGTTCCCACAGCTGGCTGAGAATATTCTGCGAGACCGCGCTGGGCGCGACGCCATATTTGTTCAGCTCCGCGAGAGCCAGCGCCTGGTACGCCGCAGAAGGCTCGGTGGTGGAGTTGGACAATCCGATGAGAAACTTCTGCTCCTCGTAGGTGAGGAAGAAAAACGTCTTGTCGTGCTGGATGGGCCCGCCGAGCGAACCGCCATAGTTCTGGTTGCGCAAGGGCTGCTCCGGCGCTCCGGATGTTGCAAAGGGAGAGACAACTGCCAGCGCCTCGTTGCGGTTGTAGTAGTAAGCGTCTCCGTGCCAGGTATTCGAGCCCGATTTCGTTGAGATGTTCAGGTTGCCGCCGGGGCTGCGGCCGGATTCGCTGTTGCCCGTGGTCTGCAGCGAGTATTCATCGAGCGCTTCAACGGGATAGACAACGCCGGCGATACCGCTGATGCTGCCCTGGTTGACCGCATTTACGTTCAGGTACAGGTCGTTGTTATCCGTACCGTCGATGGTGTAGTTGAGTTGGTTGTTCCGCATGCCGTTTACCGAGCCGGAGTTGTTGTACCCGGAAAAGGAAACCGAGGTCCCCATGAGCTGCGTGAAATCGCGGCCGTTGAGCGGAACATCCTGCAGCGATTCGCCCTCGAGGGTCGCCGTTTGCACCTCTGTGGTGGTGTCGAGCGACAGGGCATCCGCGGATACTTCAATCGTGGTCGCCTGCTTGGCCACGCTCACCTTCACCGGAAGGGTATAAATCTTGCCGGTCAGAACCTGTACGCCATTGATCTGCTCGGTCTGGAAACCCGACGCGTCCACCTTGATGTTGTAGGCGCCCTGGGGAATATCGTTGAAGAGAAACTCGCCCGCTCCGGATGAGACTGTGTCTCGAACAGTTCCTGTGGCGACCTCGGTGGCCATCACCTTGGCGCCCGGTACCGCGGCTCCAGAGGAATCCGTCACCGTGCCGTTGATGCTGCCGCGAAATGTCTGCGCGTTCAATAAGGCGGGCAAAAAGAGCAGACCGCCTAGGATCAGTAATAATGAAAACGATTTCTTTTGTTGCATACAGCCTCCTGGGAAAGTTTCAGACAGCTTGCCAAGTTGATTTTCGAGACGGGTTCACTCCTGTTTGCGCGAAAGAACCGGTCTGCGAACGCGGGCGTGCGGATTGAAAAAAACGGTGCCGAGCGAGCAAACTTACTTGCGTTTAAGGAGTTGGAGTAGGGTCAGGCGGGTAGTGCTTGGGGACCGTCACTGAACCATTGCGATCTAATCCACCAACATGGCGTTGTGGAGCCGACAACAAGCCGTGGGACACAACGGATAGGCATCAGGCATGAACCTAAATCTAGGGACCCGGATATTCATCTGTCAATAAAGTACACAACCGCGAATCAGGATTGCGTAAGGATTGGCGCGCGATTGCACCGGCAACGTAATCCTTGTGCGCCAACGCCGCGCGACCGTTCTGTGTATTGCTTTGTCGCCTACCCCCTGAAAAAGCCTGAACAAGACCTTCTGTCGTGGAATATTGGATAGTAGCGGTGAGATTCTCGGGTGCCAACTCGATCCAGCTGTTCATGCGTCAGGTTTCTTCGAGGTTGCGGTTTTGAGACGTTTCGTTTTGCTGCTGCTCGTGGTTGCCTTCCCGGCTCTTTCGCAAAGCAACAAGGGTGAATTGCGGCTGCACCTCATCGATCCCTCCGGACGTGCCGTTCCCGGCACGGTTCAGATTGCCAGCCAGGCAAACCAGTACCGCACCACTCTCCCTACAGACGCGCAAGGCAATCTGGATGTCCCGCGGCTGCCCTACGGAATCTATGAGCTCCAAATTCATTCGACCTCTTTCGCGGATACAAACGACCAGGTCGAGGTTCGGTCCGCCCTTCCGTTCGAACGGACCGTTCAGCTGAAGGTCGCGTCGGTATCGCAATCGGTGACCGTGAATGCGGAAAACACCCTGATCGATCCTTATCGTGCTGGCTCCGTGAATGAGATCGGCGAGCAGACTATCCAGGAGCGGCTGACCGCGTTGCCCGGTCGTTCCATGCAGGACCTCGTCAACTCCGAGCCCGGCTGGCTTTACGAAGGCAATGCCGTGCTTCACCCGCGCGGCTCGGAGTATCAGACTCAGTTTGTCGTGGACGGCATCCCGCTTACGGATAATCGTTCCCCGAGCTTCGGACCGGAGATGAACGCCGATGACGTGGAATCGCTCACCGTCTACACAGCGGGCATTCCCGCCGAGTTCGGCCGCAAAATGGGCGGCGTGGTTGAAGTGAACACGCTCAAGAATGGCCAGCCTGGATTTCATGGGCAGTTCTCCCTCTTTGGCGGAAGCTACGACACGGGCGGAATCGATACACAGGATCAATACACATGGAAGCGGAATACGGTTGGCTTCAGCGCATCAGGAGCGATGTCGGATCACTACCTCAATCCTGTCGTCCCGCAGAACTACACCAACAATGGAACCAACGGCAGCTTTTCCTTGAGCTATGAGCGGGAGATCACCCCGAAAGATCGAGTCACTCTCATCACCCACCATGAACTGGCGCGTTATGCGATCCCCAATGAGCTGGTGCAGCAGAACGGCGCCTATCTGCCCAATGCCGACAACACCACCGGGTGCCCGTCCGGTCCGCCCGCCGACGAGCCGGACGACTGCGTCTATATCCCCGGCGGCCAGTACCAGACGGGCGACAACTTCGAGACGATGGGGAGCATTTCCTACCAGCACATCTTCTCGCCTGACATGCTCGGCATGCTTCGCGGCATGGCGCGCGACAACTCCAATGACTTCTATTCGAATCCGGCATCGTGGCCGTTGATCGCCACGCAGCATAACGACTTCAAGGAGGTCTATTTCAATGGCAGTCTCTCGGTTCATCGCGGTAAGCAGGAGTGGAAGGGCGGCTTCGAGTCCGATGCTCTCTTCCTGAATGAAGATTTCAATTACGTGATGCCGGATTGCGTCGATCCGACCGACGTGCGCTGCCCCATCAACCTTGGCATCCTTGACGCCGGGGCCACGACGTTTTCGTTCACCGGCAGTCGTCCGGATCTGGAGCAGTCTGCTTACGTGCAGGATCTCGTACGCCTCGGCAATTGGACTGTGAATGCCGGACTTCGCTGGGATCACTATCAGCTTCTGGTCAACCAGAATGCTTTCAGCCCGCGCGTGGCAATCTCGCGCTATTTTCCTTCGCTTGGCGCGAACATTCACGGGTCATACGACCGCATCTTTCAGACGCCCTCGTTCGAGAACATTCTTCTCTCGAGTTCGCCTGCAGCAGAGTCGCTGGACACGAGCGTGCCCGCCATTCAGCTTCCGGTTCAACCGTCGCATGGGAGCTACTACGAGGCCGGCGCGATGAAGGCATTCGGCAAGCTCCGGGTCGACACGAACGTGTTTCGCCGAGCCGTGAATAACTTCGCCGACGACGCGCAGGTCCTCAGCACAGGAATCAGCTTTCCCATCTCGTTCGAGAAGGCGGTTCTCTATGGCGCCGAAGCGAAGTTGGAAGTACAGCACTGGGGCCGATTCTCCGGTTTCGGCAGTTACTCGTACATCGTAGGCAATGCCTGGTATCCGGTGACGGGCGGCCTGTTTCTTGGGGACGACGCGACGAGTGCGACCACACAATTGACCGGGCACTTTCCCGACACCCAGGATCAGCGCAATACGGTGCGCGGACGTATTCGCTATCAGGCGGCTCCGCGCTTTTGGTTTGCGGTTGGAAGCAACTACAACAGCGGCCTTCCCTTTCAACCTGACCTGACTCCACAACAATATGCCGCCGAATACGGACAAGTGGTTGTCCGCCATTTGAACTTCAACCGCAACCGAATCGATCCCCATCTGACAGAGAGCATCACGGTCGGCGCCGACCTTCTCCACGGCGACAAAGGATCGTTGCGTTTGCAGGGCGACGCCGACAATCTCAGCAACACCCTCGAACTGATTGACTTTGGCGGCTTGTTTTCAGGCAACGCGATCGGTCCCTCGCGTCAATTCACGTTGAGGCTTGTTGCCTCTTTCTGAGACGCGTGCATCAAAGAAACGCCGCACGGTGCATCCATCGTGCGGCGTTCTTGCATGCTTGCTGAACCGCTTCTAGTTCAGGCCGTACACATCGATCTCGCTTTGCGGCGTCGAGGCAGTCGTCAGGTTATGAGCCGTGGGGACATACACTTTGCCGTTGGCGACAATCGGCACCGTGAACTTGATGCCATATCCCGGCGCATCGCTTGAGTTCATATTGCTGTCGTATAACTCGGTACCGAGGTTGTTCGGGTCGAAAGCCCGCAGGATTGCGGTTCCCGGCGAGCTCGTGCCAAGCGGCTGGTTCTGGTCGATGAACCAAAGGACGCCATCCGAAGTTCCATTCGCCGAGACGAAAGGAGTGGTGCCGCGAATGCCTTCTTCCGTAGCATCCGATGTGTAGCTGCCCGGCGTCAGCTTCGTTCCCGAAAGCGTGAATTGCCGTACCCCGGCCGGAAGTCCGGAAACCTCCGGAGTAACACCCAGGTATACAGAGCTATTGAAGTAGGCCGGGGCTCCATACATCTGGTAATGGCTCGCCTGAATCGTGTTCACTCCGGTCGAGTCCGTGCAGGATTTCGAGAACGTTGGACTCAGGTCCGACTCGAAGACATGCCAGTCGAGCACGCCGGCGTCATTCGCCTGCTCGCCGCCAAGATTATTTGTGTTCACAAGGTACATATACCCGATCTTCGTACCCGTGAGCGCCATGGGAGGGGAGCTGCCGGGAATCAGCAACAATCCGCTGGACGCCATGTCTCCATCGTTGCAGTCCATGTATTGGTAGTACTGCGGCGTGAAGTAGCTCACCACGTTCAGTGTTTGCGGATCGAGCTGCAGCACCGAATCGGACCACGCTGTCTGACCGTCCCACGGACCATTCCCCGTCGTGATGTAGACGTACCCATCGCCGTTCGACGCAGGGCCGCCTCCGCCCATCCACACGCCTCCGGCACTCGCGTATTGTCCCTCGCCATCCAGGTTGGGGCTGGCATTGAACACAGCCGTTTGCTGCAGCGTGCTCTTGTTGTAGGCGAGCAGCCATCCTGTGTGGCAGCTGCCGAAGCCGAAATAAATGTTGCCGTACGCTTCCAGCAGAGATGCGCGTTGGATACACGACGTAGTCAGTGTCTGAACACCGTTCACCGAAGCGGAGTTGGTTGCCGGCACTGAGGCGCTGATCTTGACAGGGCCGCCCAACACTTGCGCGCCCGTGGTGATATCGAGCGCATTCAACCGGAAAAAGGCGCCGCCGCTCGCTGTCTGTTTCGACACCACATACATGATGTTCGTGTTCGTGTCGATCACAGGAGTGGAAGTAATGCCGATCGTCGGCTGCAAGGTGGAACCCGATCCCGGATTATCCGGTGACTCACCCGATTGCATCACGTTGACGTGCCACAAAGGCGCCCCATAGTTGTCGGCATCGAATGCATATACGTCGTTCGTCTCGGTCGCGACGTACAGCACGTTGTGCGTATTTCCGTTGATCGTTACGCCCGAAATCAGCAGCGGCTGCGCGTATGCAAAGCCGTTCACGATGTACGAAAACAGCTTCCCGAAGTTCTGCGAATTCACGTTCGTCGTCGTCAACGAAAGCTCGTTGGAGTTAAGTCCGCTGCGGTAGGTATCGCCGTGCCAGGTTGGAATGCTCACAGCGGTACCCGGTGCAATCGTTACCGTGATCGCTTCCGTGCCGGAGATTCCGCCCTGCGTCGCCGTTGCGCTGGTCGATCCCGCTGCCGCTGAGGACGCAAGGCCGGATGAATCGATGGTTGCAACCGCCAGGTTCGCAATCGACCATGTTGCTGATGAGGTGACGTCGGAGGTCGAGTTGTCGTTGTACGTTGCGGTCGCTGTGAACTGTTGCGTTGACCCAAGAGCGAAGCTGGACGAACCGGAGACAGCGATCGACGTAATCGCCTTCGCCCCAACCGTCACGGTAGCTGTCGCTGTCACCGATACGCTTGAAGGCGTACCGAATGCGGTCGCAGTATAGGTGGTTGTTGCACCCGGGGTGACGGTCGCATTACCGCCGCTGGTGGTCATCGGATACGAGGTGTTGTCATTGCCGGTGAGCGTTACGCTGCTGGCATTGGTGGCAGTCACTGTAAGCTTCGACGATCCTCCCGAAGCAATCGATGGGGGATTGGCGCTGATGCTCACCGTGGGCACAGGAGCGGTTGTCACCGTAACCGTAGTCTTGGCTGTAACTGTGCTGCTCGCCCCAACGGCGCTCGCGGTATAGGTTGTCGTTTTGGCCGGGCTGACCGACTGAGTGCCCCCAGTGGCCGAGAGCGAATACGAGCTGCCGTCGCTGCCCGCAATCGTCACCGTCGTGGCGTTCGATGCCTGTACGGTTAAGAGAGAAGAACCTCCCGCGGTGATCGACGTGGGATTGGCGCCGATCGAAACCGTCGGACCGGGAACAGGGACCGTGACCGTTGTTTCTGCTGTGACCGTTCCACCCGTCCCGGTTGCTGTCGCCGTGTAGGTTGTCGTCTGGGTCGGCTTTACTGTTTCGGACCCACCCGTCGAAGAAAGCGTGTACGAACTACCGTTGGTGCCTGTCAGCGTGACCTTGGTTGCCTTTGTGGCCGTGACCTTCACGACCGAAGACGAGCCGGCTTTCACGGTTGTGGGGTTAGCCGAGATCGTGACCGTAGGCTTCGGAGCGACCACAGTCAGATTGACTGTTTCCGTCGACGCCCCGCCGCACTTATCCCACTCCTCCACCACCGTATGCTGAGACCCCAATGCCAGGCTGATCGTAGTGCTCAGCGATTTGGCCTTGACGGTGTAGACGTGCTTGTTATTCACGTAAATGCCCATTGACGCAACGCCCTTCGAGCAGGTGCTGGACGTTGCTGTGGCGACGTAATGCACCGGCGAGGTCACGGTTGAGCCCGGCGTCGGACTTGTTACCTTAACGGTTGCCAGGGAGGGAGCCGTTACTGCGAGTAGAGAGGACAAAAGGATCCCCAGACGGATCATGCGACGTCACCTCAAGGCTTGGTAAAAATGGAATGCGCCCCCGCGCGAATTGTCGGCCTGCCGGGCCGAAGAGGAAGTAACTCAGATTACACCATATTCCTGAATTCAGGAATGTTTAGGCTTAATAGTGAAGGCTGAACCGCCTTCGTTTCAACTCCGTCTCCGAAAATAGGCGAACTTTCGTGGATTACCTTGGGACGGGTCGGTAACCTTTCGGCCGGACTGGGTCAGTCTGTAACTCCTCGGTGAGTTTGAAACCTTGACACGTTGCAGCGAGCATGAAACTCTGAGCCAACTCCGCAAACACGTGAGCTTCTCCCGAACCGCAACACCATCGGAGTTAAATACAAACTAAATTCAGCCGAGGCATGCGATGAGGAAGTTGCTTTTGATTGTTTTTGGGCTCTTTTTGGCCCCTCCCTCTCTTTGGGCCAGCGTTACAGTGAGCAGACCGCGTAACGGGGCGAAGGTGGCTTCTCCCGTTTTGTTTGAGGCAAAGGCGGCCGCGAGCAGCTGCTCAAAGGGAATTGCTGCGATGGCAATCTACGTGGATGGCGCGCTGAGCTACAAGGTTCACGCTGCCAGGCTCAATACCCGGCTCTCTCTTTCTCACGGGAAGCATGCCGTTGTTATTCAGGAGTGGGACCAATGCGGTCACTCCACATCCGATCGGGAGTCGATTGACGTAACTACTCCGGTTGCCCCGGCGAAACTCACTGTCCAGTCTCCGGTGAATGGTGCGGTCGTAACCTCGCCGACGAATTACATTGCTACCGCAACCGTACCGGCATGCGCGGCAGGCGTCGCATCCATCAGCGTCTATGTCGGAGGACAGCTTGCCGCAACCCAGGAGGGCGCTGAGCTAGATACCCAGATAACTCTCGGAGTCGGCGTACAAAGTACGACAATTATCGAACGCGATAACTGTGGTGGCTCCTTGTCTGTGCCCATCGCAGTGACGGTCGAGGGCGCTCCCAGCACGCTTTCCGCGTTGCAGGCCAGCCCCGGTTGGGTGGGCTGGGGACAGGTACCGCCGAACTATAAGGACTGTTCACCGTGCTCAGGGATTGCATGGACCATGACGCAGGGAATCACAAATCCGTCTCTTAGCGGCAACGCAACACAGTTCAGTACCAGCGGCACTGTACCTTACTCGGTGGTCTTATGGGAAAACCCGGTGCTTGGCCAGCTGTCGACGCAAGGTCTTCCCGACAAAGATCGCACCCTCATTCCCACTCTCTACAACTTTACTTACGACGGGGACTTCTATTTGACCGACACGGCGTTTACGCACGCGCTCGAGCTCGACGTTGCCATGTACTTGAACGGAGTCGGGATGTTCTGGGGAACACAGTGCGACCAAGGCGGAGATGGGGACTGGGATGTTTTAGACAAAGGCGGCAAGGGATGGGTGTCCACCGGCATTCCTTGTTCGTTTGCCGATGGATGGAACCATTTCACTCTACAGTTTCAGCGAGAGGCGGGCAACAAGCTTCTCTATCATTCGATCACTCTCAATGGCGTAACAACGGATATCAATGTCACCTATAACCCCAACACCGTGCCGTCGAGCTGGTATGGCGTGACGGTCAATTATCAAATGGATGGCGATAAGTACCAGGATCCGAACACCACTTATCTGGATAACTTGACGCTCACTTATTGGTAGCCGCGCCGTTCCGGAAAGACGGTGCACCCGGAGCGAGCCGCGAGACGAAGACGTGAACGCGGATGTGGCTCGGAGGATTGAGCTTCTCGATGGAATCGAGAGCAATCGGGCTCCGAATTCAAGCTCTCTCAGCTGCGGAAAGAATCCGTAGGGCGCCGGCTTACTCGAGCCTGCGAATGCGCTCGCGCCCGGACGCTGGAAACCGCCCACGCAAGCAGGAAACCGGGCATGAAAGCCACCGTGTGCTTATGGTCCTGCAACTGCGGAATATAATGTTATGACAAATGATTAACACAATAGTAGTTTGTACTGTCATACCGTGCTAAAAAACCGGAATCTCTCTGACGGTTGCCTCGCTTTTGGGTAGCGATGCCGCGTTGGTGCGACTCTCAGAGCGCGTTTGTAGGTCTTAGAAATAGCTGAAAATAAGCGATATAAATTGAAACCGGGCCTATATTATCGCGTATTCTCGAATCCCCGGGCCGTGACGGGAAGCACATTCAGATGTGATGACATATTACGGTGTCTTTGTCTTGACAGCTTCGTCTATAAGTCAGTAAAGTTCCTTACTATTCGAGCATTTTCTTTTTGTTCCGCGCCGTGCGAACTCGCGGAGCATCGAGATGGACCTTGGCTGCCCCTGTCATTGCGACAGGGTCGTGGTCAATTTTGGGGGCTCCGCTGCTGTTTCGGCGAGTAAGCCCTCTTGAAGAGCTGAAGTTCTTCAGACGGCCGAGCGGTCTCGGCCAATTTTTTGAGGAATGATCAGCCGGCAAACTGCAAGCCTTCGAGGAGACCATATGAACAGAACATTCCGCTCAGCACTCGTGCTGGCTTTCTTAGCCTGTGCGAGTTTGCTGTTTGTACGACCCGCCAGTGCGCAATCGGTTTATGGTTCGCTGTTCGGAACTGTGACCGATAAGACTGGAGCCGCAGTTCCCGGAGCAACGATCTCCGTGACCGATGAGTCGAAAGGCACCGTTGTTACCGTCATATCCAACGGCTCCGGCGACTATTCTGTACCTCACCTGATCCCTGACGTCTACGACCTGAAAGTCACCGCCAAGGGATTCAAGACATTCGAAACCAAGGGCATCTCCGTCGAGGCCGACACCGCGCCGCGCATCGACCCCACGATGGACGTGGGTGGCAGCTCTGAAACCGTCGAAGTCAATGCGGAGTCGCAGCCGGAATTGAAGACCGACAAGGCTGACGTTGCCACCGTGTTCGACGAGCAGCAGGTTTCGAGCCTGCCGGTCGGCGATCAGAACTTCACCAACCTGCAGCTTCTTGTTCCCGGCGCACAGCTCCTGGGCTGGTCGCACGCCGCCGACGAAAACCCACAAGCATCCAAGCAGATCCAGGTCGACGGGCAGGCTTTCGGCGGCACCGCATTCGAACTGGACGGCACCGATAACCAGGACCCGATTCTTGGCATCATTGTTATCAATCCGGCCACGGACGCGGTGACGGAAACCAAAATCACCACGCAAAACTATGACGCCGAGCTCGGCAAGGCAGTCTCTGCCGTCGTGACTGCGCAAACGCGTTCCGGCACCAACGCCTTCCACGGAGATATCTACGATTTCCGTACCGGCAATGCCAACCTTGCCCGCGATCCCTTCTCGCAGCCCGCTTCGGCCGGCCTTCCGGCCGGTTTGAAAAACCGCATGGGTGGGACGATCGGCGGCCCGATCCTCAAAGACAAGGCGTTCTTCTTCTTCAACTACGAAGGACAGCGTCAAAAGGTCGGCACATCGGCTACAGACACTCTGCCCACAAGCAATCTGACGGAGTCCTGCCTTGGCAACACCGTCGGCAGCGGCGCCAACGGAGTGGCTGGTTGCGACTTCAGTGAATATCTCACTGGACTCTCGACAGGGGCTGGCATCATCTACGACTGGACCAACACGTACGTCGACGCCAAGGGCATAACTCATCCAACCGCATTCGCGAACAACGTGATTCCGGCGGCGCGGTTGTCTACCGAGGCGCAGGCTCTCCTCAAGGTCCTGGAGCCTTACACGAAGGGTGTCAACCTCACCATGGGATCGGGATCGGTGAACGGCCTCGACAAGAACTACAACCAGAACGGCACCGGTTTGTTCAACAGCAATATGTGGACGGAGCGCGCTGACTACACGCTCACCGAGAAGACCCACCTGTTCGAACGCTTCTCGCGCTTCACCGACATCCTCTCCGGCGCAGTCATGTTCGGCACGGCTGGCGGCCCGGGATACGGCATCAACAACTACGGCGGAAACTCCAACGGCGCGAACGACAGCCTCGCGGCCGGCATGGACTTCGCGATCAGCCCCAAGCTGCTCACGGACTTTCGTCTGGGCTACTACCGCTACAACGTCATCGATACCAAGCACGACCAGAGCGCCGAATTCGCCAATACGCTGGGCATCCCGGGAATCAATATGGGAACCTTCTTCACCGGTGGTTCTCCAGGGTTCGTGTTTGACTCACTCCCGAATGGCGGCGGCGGCACCAATGGCTGGTCCTACGGCGATGGCTTGAACATCAACCGTTGCAACTGCCCCCTCACCGAGCGCGAAGATCAGGGCCAGATCGTCAACAACTGGACCATGATCATGGGAAACCACACCTTCAAAATCGGCGCCGACCTTCGTTACGCCCGCAACCTCCGCGTCCCGTCCGATACGGATCGCGCAGGCCAGCTCAACTTCCACACGGACCAGACTTCCGATCCGGACGCAGCCTCGGGTGTGGGCGGCGGGTTGGGATTCGCAACCTTCATGCTGGGCGATGTCTCTTCATTCGGCCGCTACGTGTCCACTTCCACTAACGCCAAGGAGTTCCAGAAACGCACGTTCTTCTACGGGCAGGATACCTGGCGCGTCAATCCGAAACTGACCCTGAACCTCGGCCTGCGCTGGGACGTCTATTTCCCCGAGTCGGTCAATGGTCCGGGCAACGGTTCCTTGCTCAACGTCAAAGACGGCTACATGCACGTGGCCGGAGTCGGCGGCATTGCCTCCAACCTGGGCTGGACGATCTCCGAGGCCAAGCAGTTCGCTCCGCGCATTGGTGCAACCTACCAGTTCGATGCCAAGACCGTTATCCGCGCCGGATACGGACGCAGTTTCGACACCGGCGTCTTCGGCTCAATCTTCGGTCACACGGTCACCCAGAACATTCCCGTACTGGCCAACCAGCAGGTGCCCGAACCCAGTGCAAGCGAACCCGCTTTCACGCTTGCGGTTGGACCACCGTCTTACACAGGACCCTCGACCCCGTCGAACGGCTTGCTTCCGGCGGAAGGCTATGCTGTTTCGCCCAGCGCACGCCCCAACCCATTGCACATGACAACCATCGATGCCTGGAACCTCAGCGTACAGCGTGCCATTACTCCGACACTGTCGTTGACGGTTGCCTACGTCGGCAACAAGGGAACGCATACATTGGGTGACGGCGACTCCAACGGAACCAACCCCAACGAAACCGGCAATATCGTGCCGGGCGCCAACACCATTACCGGCGGTACGCTGAACTTCGATCCGGCTGGACTCGGTCTTGTGAACGGTGTTCCGGTTGCTCTGCCTGCCAGCTATAGCGGCGGTATCAATAAGAACGGCGCTCGTTACCTGCAACGCTACTATGCGGCGAAGCTGGCAGCCTGCTCCGATGCCAATTACCCGGTGGCGGCAATGCTCGCTGCCGACGGCAACGATCCCAACCTGACCTCCGGCATGTGCGGATGGACGAACGGCATCGCCTATCGTGGCGACGATCAGAACACCGAATTCGATGCCCTTCAAATCAACCTCCAGAAGCAGATGAGCCATGGCCTGTCGTTGACTGCCAACTATGAGTGGGCAAGCGCTTTCGACGAAGAGTCGGGCTACTACACATGGAGCCACGTAATCACCCATGGCCGCGATAGCTATGTCCGCGACCAGCAGATTGTGGTCTACGGCAGTTACGATCTGCCTTTCGGCAAGGGCAAGGAGTATCTGCAGAACGTAAATCATGCAACGCAACTGATCGTCGGTGGATGGCAGCTCAGCGGAACCATGAACATCTCCGGCGGCCTGCCCTTTACTCTCGGCTACAACGAATGCGGATCCGTCATCATCGACGGACCTTGCGATCCCAACCAGAGCAAGAAGATGTCGACCAGTCTGACCGGCTTTACCCCCGGCAACGGCGGTACGGGTACACGTAGCTTCTACTCGGCGCACTCGCTCGGGGATGGCTATTTCTCGAAACCGGCGCTCGACACCTTCGGCAACGCGGGCATCAACACCTACCGCGGACCAAGCTTCTTCACCTCGGATCTGGCGCTCACCAAGGGCTTCAGCATCTGGGAGAGTGTCGAAGCCAAGTTCCGGCTCGATGCCTTCAACGCATTCAACCACATCAACGCCGGCAACCCGGGCGGCAACATCGAGTCCACCGGCACCATCAGCGGCGAGGCCAACGGCTGCGTAGGCAGCAGCTGCGGTCCGCGCCAGTTGGAGTTCTCCATGCGCCTGCAGTTCTAAGCTTGCGCAAACCAAAATCGCCCGGGCAGGAGCATCCCTCCTGCCCGGGCATTTTCATGTCTGGCGACGCCACCAGGGAGATCGTCGTAGTCCTGTAATAGAGGCGAGTGAGCCCGACCGTAACAGCAGGATCTGGGCAGTGGGCCAAGCAACAATCCGCGCTCACTTCGAGCGCGCCGCGCAGCTGCAGGGATTAAAAGGGGTGGTGGCCAGAGACGGGATTGAACCGCCGACGCCGGCCTTTTCAGGGCCGCGCTCTACCACTGAGCTATCTGGCCTCAGTGCAAACTTTCAGTTGCAATTGCCTGCGCGGATTCCGGCGATGCCGGACGAGGTGGGCGATTCCACGGACAGTGTGCTGCAACCACTCGAAACAGTATAACAACTCCCTTTCCGCCCGCAAAACCTCCGGGCCCATACGCCTGAACCCAAAGCCTCTTCTCCGCGAAATCTCCAAGAGGTAATCTCTTTCCACCGCCAACCGCTCGACTACACTGAAGGCAATCATGCGCGCCCTTAGTTGCCCTTTAGTCTGCGTGGCCTTTGCAGCATCCTCCTTCCTCATCTCCGCTCAAGTCGGGATTTCCCCATCAGCGAAGCAGGCGCCGCCCGCATCCGAAACGCGCGCCGCGCGTGCCTATACAGCTGCCCTCCAGGAGGGCCCCGCAGCCTTGCAGGGCTTCCTCGGCAACTTTCCCAAAGGCGCTGACCTGCACGTGCATCTTTCCGGCGCCATTTATGCCGAAAGCTTCATCCGCGCCGCCGGCGAAGACGGCCTCTGCGTCGACACCAACGCGCTCAAGTTCGTTCCTCCGCCCTGCGCGGCCCCGCTGATGCCGGCCGCCGAGCTTCCGCATCATCAGGATCTCTACGATCGCCTCGTCGATTCCTTCTCCCTGCGCAGTTTTGTACCCACAGGGGGATGGAGCGGGCACGATCAGTTCTTCGCCACGTTCGACCGCTTTAGCGGCCTGGGCAAAAAGCATGCCGGCGAATGGGTCGACGAAGTGGCCTCGCGTGCCGCTGCGCAGAACGAGCAGTACCTGGAGTTGATGCACACGCCCTCTTTCGGTCACGCCGTAACCGAGGCTCACCAAATCGGCTGGAACTCCGACTTCGCGCAAATGCGCCAGGCACTTCTCGATCACGGCCTGCGCGACGAAGTTGCTGAAGATCGCAAAGAGGTTCGCACGGCTGAAACTGATCGCCGCAGAATCGAACGCTGCGACACGCCGCAGCCCGAGCCCGCCTGCCAGGTCCAGGTCCGCTACATCTATCAGATCCTTCGCGAGCACGCGCCAGAATGGGTCTTTGCGCAAACCCTTCTCGGCTTTGAGACGATCCAGGCCGCCATGGACGCTCATGAGCAGACGTGGGTCGGTATCAACTTCGTCCAGCCTGAAGACGGCTTCCTTTCCATGCACGACTACACATTGCAGATGAAGATGGTCGAATACCTCCATTCCGTTTATCCGCAGGTCCACATCACGCTGCACGCGGGTGAACTGGCTCTTGGCCTCGTGCCGCCCGAGGGCCTGCGCTTCCACATACGCCAGGCTGTTGAACTAGGGCACGCAGAGCGGATCGGTCACGGCGTCGACCTCATGCTTGAGGACGACCCGCGCGCGCTGCTTAAGGAGATGGCGCAGAAGCACGTTATGGTCGAAATCAACCTCAGCTCCAACGAGGGGATTCTCGGCGTCAAAGGCAACGACCATCCTTTCCAGCAATATCTTGACGCACACGTTCCCGTCGCGCTTTCCACTGACGACGAAGGCGTAAGCCGCATCGACCTCACCCACGAATATGTCCGCGCAGTTAACGACTATCACCTGCGCTATCGCCAGCTCAAAGATCTGGCCCGCACCGGCATGGAGCATAACTTCCTGCCCGGCGACAGCCTTTGGGCGGCCAAGGATTCCTTCATGGCCCCCGTCGCCGCCTGCAAAGGCCAGCCTCTGGGCACAGAAAAGCCCTTGTCGTCGTGCGCGTCCTTCCTCAAAACAAGCGAGAAGGCAACCGCCCAGTGGGAACTCGAGCGCCGCTTCCGCGCCTTCGAAGCCAGCTTCTAAAAGCACCTCGGCACGACCATGGGTGCCCCGTCCAAGCTCCGCTTGGGCGGGAAATGGATGCAGCGTCAAGGAAAATCGGACGCTTCCCAACCAAGTTCATCCATTACGCGCGGCATCCCTAGCCAATTACCAAATTGCCGCAAGAAAACCCCGATGCGTGATTCCTTCTTACCCCTTAAGGCCAGCAGAATGAATGCGAGGCATAGAAGGAATCAGCCAGTTCCAGTAACTACACCCCGGAGGAGATTGGCACGCGCCTCACCCAGCTAGAGCCTCCGGAGATGGGTTCAAAGAAGCATTGGCACTCGTCGGGAGATGTTCGCCCGGCCAACTGTAAACCCTGCGTCGTTTCGTCTGGATTCGGCCTTGAAATCCAGGCGCACGCACCGAAATCAAATGGGGATCACCGGCCGGCCTGCTCCCCGGCCCTCCCACACATTTGGTGCAGGTGGCGACGCTCGACTTCAACCGCTGGAGAAACCGATGAATCAAAAACTGAAATCCTCGGCCTTTCTGTTGGGCGTGGTCCTGATGTTGGCCACCCCGGCATTTGCGCATGGCAGGGGCGGATGCAATCCGGGTGGCGGCATGTCCGCTCCCGAAGTGGATCCTAGCCTGGCAATCGCTGGAGTCTCGTTCCTTGCCGGTTCGCTCGTGGTGCTGCGCTCTCGGCTCCGCAAATAGATGGAGGAGTCTCTGACCAGCTCTTCCAACCCGGTCCTGGCTGCGAGTAACCCCTCTCAGCCAGGATCACTCATACTCGTTCCGCGTTTCCTGCTCGGCCGGCTCTACCTGCTTGCCGCAGTTCTCGCAATCGACTGTTTCTTGCTGGCGAGTACCCCGCACGCCGCTCCTCTATTGGGCCCGCTCGCACCTTGCGGTATTGTTTCGTTTGCTGTTTTCCTTGGTCTCGCATATCGGCGGCTCAAGACCGCCTGCGACGACATCCCTTTCCGTCCCTTCTTGCTCCTTGTTCACGTCCTGTTTGTCGGCGCGGTCTGCTGGGGCGACCGCGCTGCCGAACAAAATGCTGCTTCCTGGTTCAACTCTTCGCCTGCACTCCTTCTTTCCGGAGCCGCCCTCGTCCTCGGCATCGGTTTCCTCTCGTTCGCCTGTATCCCGCTTTCTGTCTGGATAAGAACAACGCGCGACACCAGTCCTGCCTGGCAATACGCAGGGCTTGCCGGCATCGTTGCCTGGGTTCTTCGCACGCCGGCGCAATCGTTATGGATTCACTCCAGTTCCACCAACATCTACCTGCTGCAGATCGTCTCTTTCCGTGCGGTCAAGTTTATCGTCGGACTGATGCTGCCAAACCTGGTTGTGCAGAGCGGACCCTTCATTCTGGGCACGCCGCGTTTCACCGTCTCCATCGGCGCGCCGTGTTCCGGTATCGAGGGTCTCGGACTTGTTCTCGTCTTCACGTCCGTCTGGCTCTGGTTCTTCCGCAAAGAGAATCGCTTCCCGCAGGCACTGCTGCTCGTTCCCTGCGCGCTCGTTTGCGTGTTTCTCCTGAACATCGTGCGGATCGCCGCGCTCATCCTCATCGGCAATGCCGGCGCGCCTGAAGTCGCGATCGTCGGCTTCCACTCGCAGGCCGGCTGGATCGCCTTCACCCTGGTCGCGCTGGGCTTTTCGATGGCCACGCAAAAACTCTCCTGGGTGCGCAAAGCACCAGTTTCGGAGAGTCATGATGAGCAAACCATGGCAACCCGCAGCTACGCGAACGAAGCCGCTCCCGGCGAATCGCCTGCAACCGCTGCCTATCTCCTGCCGTTTCTCGCCATCCTTGGCGCGTCGTTCATCTCCAAAAGCGCCTCCGGCTACTTCGAGTGGCTTTATCCGCTCCGCTTCATTTGCGCCGCCGTCGCACTCTGGCTCTTTCGATCGGAACTCCGCAAGCTGAACTGGCGGTTCGGCTGGACCGCGCCACTCACCGGCGCAGCCATCTTCCTTCTCTGGATCGCCCCCGAAGCATGGGCTCATCCCGCAGCGCAAAGCACGCTCGGCGCCGCCCTCGCCGCTCTTCCCATCGGCTCACGCCTTACGTGGATTGCCTTCCGCGTCGGCGCCGCTGTCATCACAGTTCCCATCGCCGAAGAGCTCGCCTTCCGCGGCTACCTTGCGCGCCGCATGCAGTCCCGCTCCTTCGAGCAGATTCCCTTTACGCAGCTTTCTCTTGTCGCCATCGGCATCTCGTCCGTAGCCTTCGGCCTCATGCACGGCCAGCACTGGCTCGCTGGAATCGCCGCCGGCCTCGCCTTCGCCTTCGTGCTCCGCGCCCGCGGCCGCATGGGCGACGCCGTCGTTGCCCACGCCGTGGCCAACCTGCTCCTCGCCGCATGGGTTCTCTTTCGCGGTGACTGGGGCCTTTGGTAAGGATCGGGTCGACTGCTATTTACAGGTTCTTCGGCACACGAGCGAAACGCGTGGGCGCGAAGAGCTGAATAGGGTGCCTGGTTTTGCCCTCCAGCGCCAGGTCCGCCAGAGTCTCCCCAACCACCGAGGCGAACTTGAACCCGTGGCCCGAGAATCCGCAGGCAACGCTCATGGTGGCGTGTTCAGGGTGAAGCCCGAGGATGAAGTGCTCGTCGGGCGTCACCGTATAGAGGCATGTCTGCGCCTTGAGGACTTCTCCGTTCAGTGCCGGGATGCGTCTGGCGACCTTTTCCTTCAAAGCGATCAGATCGGCCGGGTGGATCACTCGATCGACCGTTTGCGGCGTGCACTCTGCCAGACTTCCGTGAATGGCGGCCTTCACGCCACCGGTCTGGCCATCTGTCGCCGGGAAACCGTATCCCGGCAATCCATCCTCTTGAGACTCGCTGAGAAAGACCGGGAACCTTTGCGCACGGAAATTTTCGATCCCACCTTCGGGTTTGATCCAGGCCATGACTTGCCGCGTGACACGCAAAGGGAACAAGGGCCCAAGCATCTGGGCAGACCAAGGCCCCGAAGCAACGACTAGATGTGCTGCAGAAAACGTTTCGCTCGCTGTTCGTACTTCAACGTGATCTGCCGTTGACTGGCAGGACTCGACCTTGCAGTCGAACTGAAGCTGGGCGCCCTGCCGCGCGGCCATCTGCAGATGCACCTCGATACAGGCTTCGGGTGAAAGATATCCGGCGCGATACTCATAGACCGCTGCGTCGCCGGGGAGCGGTACGATGGCTGGAAAGCGGTCCGAGATTTCGCGCCCAGCCAGGACGTCGAACGGGATCGCATGCTGGCGGGCTGCGGCGATCCCGTTGCTGACCATGGGACCGCCCTCAGCGCCGAGAATGAGACCGCCCGTGATTGTGAGTAGTTTGCGACGCGTGTCCCTCTCGAGACGTTCCCACAACTCGTAGGCCCTGAGAACAAGAGGGATGTAGTCCGCTCCCTCGCCATAGGCCTGGCGAATCATGCGCGTCTCGCCGTGCGAAGAGCCGAAATCGTGAGGCGGACGATACTGGTCGACGCCTAATACTCGTTTGCCGCGCGCAGCCAGATGGTAGGCAGCCGCACTGCCCATGGCGCCGAGGCCAACGACAATCACGTCGAACTGCGTACGGGAATTCAAGTCGTTCCTCCGGTCAGAGCTGTCAGTCCTCCCACGGCCTGAACGCGTGCTCGCATTGCTCCATGTCCACCCGCTCCCCGCGGAAACGCACGCCTTCCAACTTGAGGCGCGCTCGTTGTTCGCGAGCTGCCGCTCCGCGCAGCTTGATCTCCCCACCCGTGCCCAGCACGCGATGCCACGGCAATTGGTCAGGGGGATCGATTCTGAGAAGTCTGGCGACCGCCCGGTGAAAGCGCGGGTAACCGGCCGCCGCAGCGACCCTGCCATAGGTGCTCACCTTGCCTGGAGGAATCGCGAAGATGATCCTGCGAAAGGCGATGTCCCGTGGTTCATCTGGATGCATCGCCGCGCGAAGCATTCCGCGCTTGGCTTTCTGAATCGAAAGCTGATCGACAGCGATTCGACTCTGCCCGGATCCCTGCCAATGCTGCGATGTCATTCGGCGGCTCACCTTCCACATCCCCGACAATCATAGATTGCATGGCAACGCATCTGGATCGCTGGGATGCCGTCGCCGGACGGCATTACCGATAAATTTCACCCGCGAGGGAACCTTTTCCGGGCAGCCGGTAATCATGGGTGTCTATGTTGAATTGGCCACGGCGCAGGCCGCTGAACGGAGAGTCGAGCGACGACGACTTGCATCGAGCCGCGCTCGGTGGCAGCAGCGAGGCCATGGCAGCGCTCTATCGCAGGCATGGCGGCCTGGTCTATCGATTCACGTTGCAAATGAGCCGGGATGAGGCAGTCGCGGAAGAGATCACCCAGGAAGTTTTCCTGGCGCTGCTCACGCAAATGGATCGATTCAACGCCGAGAGGGGCGCGCTGTCCACATGGCTCTGCGGAATGGCTCGACGGCAGTTTTGGAAGCGTTTGAATCGCAGTGATCCACCGGGCTCGCTCGATTTGGATGAAGAGAATGCAGGGCAGTTGCCATGCCCAGGCGACGGGCCTGCGGAAATCTTGCTGCGGCATGAGGCCGTCCGGTTGGTGCGCGATGGCATGGATGAGCTGCCGCCCGCGCTGCGCGAAGTAGTAGTTTTGTGCGCGCTCGAGGAGATGAGTTACGAAGAGGCCGCACAGGTGCTGGCGGTTCCTGTTGGCACTGTGCGCTCCAGGTTGCATCGGGCGAAGGCGCGGCTGGCAGCATTGCTGCGCGGAGAGATGGCGAACACGGAGAGGAAGCGGTGATGTCGACCGAAAGGGAACTGGACGAAATTCTGGCGGAGATAGGGCGCGAGCATCGAGCGATCGGCGCTCCCAATAAACTCGAGGCCGTGTTGTGCGCGGCGGCTTCCGGTAACAAGCGCGCCACCGCAACATCAGGAACGCGTCTCGCGTGGGCGTGGGCCGCCGTCCTTCTCGTGGCCGCGCTTGTCGGCGCCGGCGTCCTGTGGCAAACGCGCATGAGTCATCGATCGCAGATGCAGCAGGCGCGCTCTGAGCCCAAGCCTCAACAGGATGTTGCATCCACGCAAGCTTCAACGATCAACAGGGACACACAAGGTGTCCCAATAAAAGCTGCGCAGGTTCGCAACGCCGAAAGAAAGCCCGCCCGGACTCGAGAGGCCGCCTTCCACCGGAAGACGTGGAATTCGCTCGATGAATTTGTGCCCCTGCCTGCGAGTGAAGGGCTGCCGACCGCGGCCGAGTTGCGTGTGGTGCGCATGAAGTTAAGAGGGAGTGATCTTCAGCAATACGGTTTGCAAACGCCGGCCGATGCCGCCGCGCGAACCATGTTGGCGGAGTTTGTGGTTGGCGAAGACGGTCTTCCGCGCGCCATCCGCATCTTGCGGTAATTCACCAAAACAGGGAGGAGCTGTGATGAAGACGATGCGCGGATTTGGGATGGGAACGGTGGTTTTATCGATGGGGATGGTTTTGGCACTTGGCGTCCCCGCACAGAGAGCCATGGCGATGGGTGGGCAAGACGCCTCCCAGGAAGAAAAGCAGGCGGTCAAAATGAAGACTGCCGGCGAAAAACAATCGCTGGATCTAGCCATGGTCGTGCAGGATGGCCGGAGCGACGAAGGCCAGGAGGCCCAGCAAAAAGTAATGCTCGAGGTGGTTGCTGCCGACGCGCAAGTGGTGAAGGGCAAGCCTTACTCGGCCAACACCTCCACTGAATCGGTGCAGACCATGCTCGATGGCAACCGCATCGTGCACCGCACCGAAAGCAAGTTCTACCGCGACAGCGAGGGCAGAACCCGGCGCGAGGAGACGTTCGGCAATGTCGATCCCGAGCACCCCACGCCGCACGAGACCAAGATATTCATTGATGACCCCGTGAAGGGATCCTCCTACATCCTGGACCCAGGATCGAAATCGGCCGATGCGATGGTGCGGATTCGCGACGACGAGAATGAGGACGAGGATGCAATGCGGGTCAAGGTCAAGGCCTTCAAGGATAGAGAACGCTCGGCAGACCTCGGGGTCGTGGAGCCGGATGGCGCCGGACCGATGGTGATCAAGTTCCGGAATGACCATTCCAACCCAGATGCCGTCGTGTTGAAGATTGCGGATGAAAACCGCAATATCGAAAAAGAGGACCTGGGCACGAGGAACATCGAGGGGGTCGACTGCACAGGCACGCGCCGCACCACCACGATTCCCGCAGGCGCAATCGGCAATGAGAAGCCCATTTCGATTGTGACTGAAACCTGGTTCGCTCCCGCCATTGGCGCGGTTGTGCTGTCAACCTCAGACGATCCCCGCTTCGGAAAGACGACGTATCAGCTCACCCACGTGCAGTTAACCGAGCCGCAGCACTCGCTCTTCGAGCCGCCCGCGGACTTCAAGGTCGTCGCGCCGCGAAAGTAGTCCACCCATCGTCAAACGGACCCAGAGGGAAGGGCGATAAGCTCTTCCCTCTGCGAACGATGGATCAATTCGCCGTCCCGCTTCGCTGCCGGTTATCTGCATCTCTGCCGAGAATACGGAAAAGATCCACAGTGTTTCGCAGTTCGTTGGCCAGTGAGGTCAATTGTTCGCAAGCCGAAGCAGCAGATTGGGCCTCATCGGCCGAAGTCGAGGCCAGTGCGTTGAACGAAGTCATGGTTGAGGAGACTTCTTCGGTGGCACTCGACTGCTGGGTTGCCGCTGTCGCGATTTGCGCAACCATCTGCCCCACGTTCTCCGCCTCGCTGATAATCTTCTTGAGCGATTCTCCGGCGGTTGCGGTGACTTTCACTCCTTCCTGTACCTGCCGCGTGCCGGATAGCATGGTTTCGACCACGGCATGCGTTTCCGATTGCACCCCCTGGATCACGTCTCCAATTTCCCGGGTGGCAGTGGTGGTTCTTTCGGCGAGCCGCCGCACCTCCGCGGCGACAACGGCGAAACCGCGCCCCTGCTCACCGGCGCGCGCGGCCTCAATGGCCGCATTCAGTGCCAAGAGATTGGTTTGCTTGGCGATCTCATGAATTACACCCACAATCTTCCCGATCTCGTCGGAGCGGTCCCCCAGCTCGCCGACTTTCTGGCTGGCTTCTTCCACCGATTGCGCAATCGATTGCATCCGGCCGAGTGCGTCTTCCACGATCGTTCCGCCATCGCGGGCTACATCGGCCGCTTGACTGGCCGACCTTGCCGCTTCATTTGAGTTGTTCGAGATTTCGTGCACGGTAGCCGACATCTCTTGCATGGCCGAGGCTACCTGATGGACCTGCCCCTTCTGTGAATCTGCGCCCTGCGCCACACTGCTTGACGTCTTCGCGAGCTGCCGGCTGGCCGCGGCGAGTTGGTCGGCGGAGCCCGCCAGAGATGCAACAACCTCGTGGAGGCTGCTCTTCATCGCATTCAACGCGCGTGCCGCCTCCCCTAGTTCGTCCTGAGATGTGACCTCGAGATCCTTGACTGTAAGGTCCTTGGATTCGATAGCCTTGATGTTTTCGACGAGAAGATGAATCGGGCCGGTCATCGAACGGACGACGAGCAACGCGCAGAGGCTTCCCGCCGCAAGTCCCAGCAGGCCGACGAGCGCAATCGTAAATCGCGAGCCGGACTCTGCTTGATCGTGACCTTGAATCGCTTGCTGCACAAGGCTATCGCCAAGTTCGTCCAGATCCTGCATCGCCTTTTGAGCTTGCGCTTGCTGGTCGATGACCTCCTCGCTAAACGCGAGCCGGACAGCCTCGTCGCGACGGCCGTCTTTCTGAAGGCTCAGAATTTTGTCGAAGGTGGCGTTTTGCCGATCGTGCAGTGCGTTGATTGAACCGAGCATCTGCTTGACGCGATCCGTGTTCGCGAGGTTCGCAATCACTCCCGCGCACTCGGCAAAATGCCTTCGCATGTCGCCTTCTCTCGCCAGGAAGTGCGTATCGTTGGTGAGCAGGAAGCTGCGGACGGCCTCTGTCTGGACGGCCATAGCCCATTCCATTTCCATGTTGTTGTTTTGGAGCTTGGCGTTCGCCACAACAAGGTCGTTCTGATCGGACATGGTGTAGGTTGAGTGGTAGCCCACCGCGCCAATTGCCATCGCAACGCAGAGAACGATCCCAAAGCCGATGAACAATCTCCATCTAAAGGTGAGGTTTCGCACGTACCCAACTCCTTCGAACAGTCATCCTGTTCGCATCTTGAGCGCCGACCGCCGAACGTCGTGCAGTCCGATGCCCTCTCGATCGCATATCGGAAAAGATTGTGCGAACGAGAGCAGTTCTTCCCGCAATCTTCGTGGTGTAGTGGAATGAGACAATCGCCCACACGAACACGATGGCATGCAAGCAACGCGGCAACCTGAAACCCGGTCCCATGCCAAAGGAGGAAGTCGCTGCAGGGTTTGGGTCCGGGGAAGGCGGAGAAACCTGCGCATAGTTTCTGCACTTAATTTCCCAAATGAGTTCAGTTGCGCCAAGGATTGCCGATAAGGGAGCCGATGAGATTTTTCTAAGATCGGGTTCCCTATGTTCGCCGTCACCCGCAAGAGTTATCTGCTGATCGGCTTGCTGCTCCGCGGAGTTCTATCGGTTGCTCCTGCCTTCGCTCAGCAACCCGGAGACGGAGCCAACGTCCCAGAGAGTCGATGGAATCTGCTTTCCTCCACCCTCGCCGCGCCCGACCGCCAGCTTCAACGACTCGCCAACCGGGGCGTAACCTTCCAGCTTCAGTGCGTTCACGACCTTTCCAAGGCCCCGATGGGCGCGCCAGGGGCCCAAGAATGGTTCAGCCGGTACTCATCGGATGTCCTGGCAACCATCGACGGAAAGAGCGCGATGCATTGGGCGGGTGGCACCATCTTCCTGCATGGGAAGCAGCATAAGGTGACCTCGGGACAAGCCTATGACGGCGTTGCACAGGTGTATTCGAATATCGATGCCGACTCTCGCACAACGCTTTACGAGGTGTGGGCGCAGCAAAGCATCTTCGCAGAGAAGCTGCGGGTAAAGGCAGGTCGCATCGATGCCAATTCTGACTTTGATGTGGCGGCGACTGCGGCGGATTTCCTGAACTCGTCCATGGGTTACAGCCCGACAATCCTGGAGTTCCCGAGCTATCCATCGCCACGGTTCGGCGCGGACATTTCCGCGTCTCCGCGAAAGCAGGTCAAGGTGAGCGCGGGTGCGTTTGCAACCACACGCGGAAGGATCGCAGTTGCCGAAGCCTCGCGCTCGTGGATGACGTCCAGTCAACGATCCGGAAGGGCCGCATTCGGCGTGTGGAAACTGCGCGAGCCCATCACGCGCTTCGATGGTACACAGATCTCCGGTACCAATGGCTACTACGGCGTCGTAGAGCAAACGATCGGTCAAAGAGTGTTCGCCCACGACAAGGCGCAAAATCTCGCCGGATACCTGCAAGTGGGCAACGGAGACGGGCGCTCAAACCCCGCAGTATGGCACGTAGGGTCGGGGATGGTGCTGACCGCGCCCTTCGAGCACCGCTCCACCGACGCAGTCGGCGTGGCGACTACCTGGCTGCGCTTTACGAGCGCGCCAATGTGCGCTTATGACGCCCACAGCGAACTGGTGCTGGAGACGTATTACAAGCTCAACATCAACCACAATGTTTCGCTGGTGACAGACGCCCAGTATTTCCACCATCCAGGTGGAAGGTTGGCCAATCCCGAATCGTTTATCGTGACTCCGCGCCTGGTGATGAGCTTCTGAAGAACCGCGAGAGAGTTGTGGAGCAAGCGCTATTCGGTTCGGATCGCAACCAGCGGGTCAACGCGGATCGCGCGAAATGCCGGAACGCTACAGGCCGCCAGCGCAACCAGGAGCAGAAGAGCCGAAACCGCTGCAAACGTTCCGGGATCGTTGGGGTGAACGTGAAAAAGCATGCTCGCCATGAAGCGAGTCACTGCAAAAGCGCCGCCCACGCCGAGAGCCACGCCGCCGACTGACAGCACGATTCCATGGCGCACCACCAGTTTGATCAGATGGTGTTTCTGGGCGCCCAGGGCCATCCGAATTCCGAGTTCGCGCGTGCGCATGGCGACTTCATACGAGAGCAATCCATAGAGACCGATACACGCGAGCAACGTGGCGAGGATGGCAAAGAAGCCCGATAACCGCGACAGCAGACGCTCCTGAAAATGGGTGCGCGCGATCTGCTCCGTCTGCGTGCGCAAATCGAAGACGGGCATCCGGCTATCCGTGCTCGCGACCACTTTGCGCACGACACTTGCCAGCGCCGTCGGATCGCCGGCAACGCGCAACGCGAAGTAGGCATGCAGGTCGACGAGGGGGCTGTACATGGTTGGCCGGATATCCCGCTTCAGGTCCCGGTACTTGGTGTCGCCCGTGATCCCCACAATCCGATATCCGGATTGCGGACGAGCGCGCGGATCGTCGCTCACCGCGTTGCCCACGTGCATGCCGATGGGATTCTGGTTGGGAAAGTAGCGGCGGGCGAAGGTCTCGTTGATGAGGATGGGCACGGGCGGTCCGAGCGGCTCGGGCGCTTTTGTCTGGGCTGACGCGGGGCGTGGGCCGGAACGCGCGGTTGCCTCTTCACTGGCTCTCTCGATCGCGTGCGTCTCAGCTGTTGAGGCGAAATCCGCGGCGCTGAAGGTATTGCCCGCCAGCAGCGGAATCCGCATTGCGGAAAAGAAACCAGGACCCACGTTCAGGAGATCAGTGCCTGCATTCTCCTTGGGAGGAGCGCCCTCGAGATGAACCTCGGTCGCTGAATAGCCTCCGCTCAACAGCGCTTCATCTGAGTAGGCGACGGAGGTGACACCGGGGAGCGCAGCAAAACGCTGTTGCAAGTCGTCGTAGAGATGCATCATCTGCTCGGCTTTGTATCCGGCCATTGTGGGGTTGATGCCGAAGAGCAGCAGATTTTGCGTGTCGAACCCGGGATTGATGGCCTGCAAGTTAAGCACCGTGCGCACCAGTAATCCCGCGCCGACCAGAACAACGATGGAAAGTGCCACCTGCAAAACAACAAGCGCATCGCCTAATCGAATGCGCCGGCCACTCTGCACGCCGCCTGCAGAAGTCGAGGCGTTCTCGCGCAGGGACCGGGTCAGGTCGCCACTTGCGCCACGCCGCGCCGGCGCGAGGCCCGAGAGAATTCCTGTCGCCAGCGTAATGGCGAGAGTGAAGGCCAGAACCCGCATGTCCGGCCTGATGACAAACGGAAACGGCTCGCCGAGTCCGCTCTCCACCATCTTCGTCATGGCGCCCACGCCGAGATAAGCGAAAAACATTCCTAGACCGCCGCCTGCAAGCGAGAGCAGCACGCTCTCCGTCAGCAACTGGCGCACAATGCGCGCCCTGCCCGCACCGAGCGCTTGCCGCATTGCCATCTCTTTCTGGCGTTTTGCCGATCGTGCCAGGATGAGCCCGGCGACATTCGCGCAAGCGATGAGCAACACAAAGCCAACGGCCGCCATAATCACATCCAGCATCGGCGCCACTGAGCCGCTTTCCCCACTGAGTGCCTGCTGGATCGGCAGGGGTGCGAGTATCGGATCATCGCTCGCTGCGAACAGCGTCGGCCCAATCACCTGGCTGCGAAAGATTGCGGTGGACGACGCTTGCGCCTGCGCTAGCGACACGCCCGGCTTGAGCCGGGCTACCATGAGCACCCAGAAAACAGACGAATCGGCGAGCCTGTCCTTGGTTCCCCACCACTCGCTTCTCACGCGGTTCGCCAGCGAGAGCGGCATGAAGAAATCCTGCGACTTGCCGGGCGTGAGGTGATCGAAGCCTGGCGTGGCAATGCCGACAATCACGGCCTCGACGCCATTCAAGCGAACCGTGCGGCCCAGCAGCGAGCGGTCCCCGCTGAAGGCGCGCTGCCAATAGCCGTAATTGAGAACGATGGCCGGCGCGGCCATTGGGGCATCATCCTGCGGTCCTAGTGCGCGGCCCAGGTATGTGTTCAGGCCAAGTGTCGAGAAGTAGTCGCCAGAGACGAATTCTCCGCGTGCAATGCTGGCCGGACCATTTCCGCTGAAATCCACCTCAAGCGGGCCCGCGAAAGCGGCGACGCTCGAAAATGCGGAGTTCTGCGCATGCAGCGTCTTGAAGAAAGGCACGGAAACGGAGCAGTGGTCCGCATTGCTGCAGTCGCCGTAGTCGCTCTGGCCCCAGAATTTCGGATCGTGATGGGCCGACCAACTGAGCACCACAAGCTGTTTCTGATCCGCAACGGGCAGAGGCCGAAACAGTACCGCATCGATCGTACTGAAGATCGCCGTGTTGGCCCCGATGCCCAGAGCCAGCGTAAGAATCGCAACCAGCGCAAATCCCAGGGACTTCGCCAGCATGCGTACGGCATAGCGCAAATCGCGCGCGGCGTCACCCCAATAGTCCTTCAAACGCTTGCGTCGGTCCATCTTCCCTCCAAGACGTTCGCCGATCCGCTGCACTGCGAGCAGATCGCCAAATCCCCGCTCGGCTTCCTGGCGCGCTGCATCGGGCTTCCAGCCATGCGCGATCAGGTCCTCCGTCTTTGCCTCGATGTGGAAGCGAAGCTCATCGCGCACGTCCGAGGCTCGGTCCGCACCAAAAAGACGGTCGAAGCGCCGCCAGATGGGAACCGGCTTCATCCCAGTTCTTCCTGGAGCGGCGGCTGCGTTGCGCCCAGCACCTTGGCCACGGCCGCAGCATAGGCTTCCCACGTTCTCACTTCTTCGCGCAGGCGTCGCCGCCCAACCGTCGTCAGCGAATAGAACTTGGCCTTCCTGTTGTTTTCAGAAAGGCCCCACTCCGACTCGACCAGCCCTTTGCTTTCCAGCCGCCACAGCGCCGGATACAACGTGCCTTCCTCGACGATCAGCGCATCGTCGCTTTGACGCCGGATCAGGTTCGTGACGGCATAGCCGTGCAGCGGGCCCCAGAACAGGGCCTTCAGGATCAGCACGTCAAGCGTGCCGCGCAAAAACTCCAGCTTTGAAATGTCGCTCACTCGTTCCCCTGACGTTTCATGGGAAAGGCTCTCATAGCTCCCCTTTGAATGCAAGGGGAATCTTCAAGGCGGTGCTTCTGTACACTCTTCTCTAAGCCAACGAATGTTGCCGGCCGGATTACTTCCCTCGAGGAGCCCCGTGAGCAGCAACGATCCGTCCCTGTCGAATCGTGATCTAGCCCCAACGACCCCTGCACAGCGCACGTGGGGCACCTACAACTACATCGCCCTCTGGTTCTCCATGTCCATGGAGATCACCACCTACCAGCTCGCCTCCTCCCTCATCGCCAAGGGCATGGACTGGAAGCAGGCCGTCGGCACCGTGCTGCTCGGCAATCTCATCGTGCTCGTTCCCATGCTGCTCAATGCGCACGCCGGCGCCAAGTACGGCATCCCGTTTCCCGTCTTCATTCGCGCGCCCTTCGGTGTCCGCGGCGCCAACCTGCCCGCGATTCTGCGCGCCGTCGTCGCCTGCGGCTGGTTCGGCATTCAGTCCTGGATCGGCGGCACGGCCATCCATTCCATGCTCGCCGTCATTTGGCCATCGGTCGCTTCGAATGACGGCATTCTGTGGGCGTGCTTCCTCGGCTTCTGGCTCTTGAACATGGTGGTGGTCTGGCGCGGCGTCGAATCCATCCGCCACCTGCAAGCCTTCGGCGCGCCCTTCATGTTCGTCATGGCCGCGGCTCTGCTGATCTGGGTCCGCATCAAGGCCGGCAGCTTCGGATCCATGCTCTCGACGCCCAGCCAGTTCCACTCCACATCGCGCATTCCTCGCCGTCTTCTTTCCCTCGCTCACGGCCATGGTCGGCTACTGGGCCACGCTCGCGCTCAACATCCCCGACTTCACCCGCTACTCCAAATCGCAAACCTCGCAGGCCTGGGGCCAGGCATTCGGCCTGCCCGTCGCCATGACGCTCTACACCTTCGTCGGCATCTCCGTCACGTCCGCATCCGCCGTCCTCTTCGGCCATCCCATCTGGAACCCGATCCTGCTCATCGGCGCATTCCATCAGCCGGTCGTAGCCTTCGTCGCGCTCATCGCCATCCTCATCGCCACGCTCAACGTGAACATCGGCGCCAACGTCGTCTCGCCGTCGAACGACTTCTCCAACCTCTATCCGCGCCTCATCAGCTTTCGCACCGGCGGCCTCATCACCGGCTTCCTCGGCCTCGCCATGTGCCCGTGGAAGCTGCTGGCCACGCCCGACGCCTACATCTTCGGCTGGCTCGTCGGCTACTCCGGCCTGCTCGGCCCGGTGGCCGGCATCATGGTCGGCGACTACTTCTTCATTCGCAAAACCGAGCTCGACGTGAACTCGCTCTACCACCGCGAGGGCGCCTACCACTACACCAAGGGCATCAACCCGCGCGCGATCGTCGCTCTCGTTCTCGGAGTGGTCCTCGCGCTGGTTGGCCTGGTTTTCCCGCCGCTGCGCTTTCTCTATGACTACGCCTGGTTCGTCGGCTTCTTCTCCGCCGGCATCTTCTACGTCCTGGCGATGAAGCTGATGGCCCCGGCGTCCACCGCGCAGTCGAATTTTGTTACCAGCAACAGCCTGGGAGCATCTGAAGAGCTATGAACACTGAAAAAGCAACGTTTGGAGCGGGTTGTTTCTGGGGCGTCGAAGCTGCCTTTGCCGCCATTCCCGGCGTGAAGGCAACGGCCGTCGGCTACGAGGGCGGCAAGCTCGACAACCCATCGTACAAAGATGTCTGCACCGATGCCACAGGCCACGCCGAGGTGGTCGAGCTCGACTTCGACCCCGCGCAGGTCAGCTATCCGAAACTTCTCGACGCGTTCTTCGAGCTTCACGACCCGACGACGCTCAATCGCCAGGGTCCCGACTGGGGAACCCAGTACCGCTCGGCCATCTTCTTCCACTCGCCCGAGCAGCAGGCCGAGGCCGAGGCAAAGATCGAACAGCTCACCGCCGAAGGCAAGTTCAAGCCGAAGCGCATCGTCACCAAGGTTGAGCCGGCCCAAACCTTCTGGCGCGCAGAAGAGTACCACCAGCGCTATCTCGAAAAGCGCGGCCAGGCGAGCTGCCACATTTAAAGTTTGTTCAAGCAGCCGGGTACCCCATCCTTGTCGCAGCTTCATCGCGGCAAGGGTGGGAGAGCACCAGAATCACGCGATCGAAGCCCTAGCTCTCGGCAGCTTCGCTTTCCGATGCAATGTACTCCGGCACTGCGGGCGCAGCAACCGATCCACCCGGCTCGTCCTTCCAGAGCACCGCGATCCACCACACCAGAATCAACACATACAGGGCGCCGTTGGCGTTGAACAGTTTGTCGCGCAGGCCGACGACACGGTCGTACTCCGCCTGCGAGTGCGGCTGAGCCGTCTTGGCGATCAGTTGCCACACCACCTGAATGCCAAGCTGCGCAATGGACGCCGTCGAGAGGCCAATCACAATGCGCTGCACATGCGAGCGCCATCCCGCTCCAAATCGCCGGCCCAGCAAGACCACCAGCAGTCCCAGCTCCACATTCAACAGATCCACCAGCATGTCGATTTTCTGCGCGCCAAACTGCATCAGCCGTAGCGACGCCAGCGCCGACTCCGGCTTCAGCGTCTGCCACGCCGGCCACGGTCCCCACTTGGCCAGAACGCCAACCGCCACTACGAGGGCGCCCGCAGCCACCGCGAGCCAGGCGCCCCGGCGCGCGCCTCTAAAGCCGCGCCGAGCCATCTCCACCACCACCAGCACGCCGACAATGGCGGCCATATCGGCCATCACGATGAAGATGCCGCTCAGCGTGAGCGATGACATGCGGCCATACAGGAGCCGGCTCGCCATCAGCCGCAGCGCCATCAGCAGAATCGAGAGCGAGAACCACGGGAAGGTCTTGATCCGGTCCCGCCCCATCAGTACGACGAGCAGCACCAGTTGTGCCGCAAACGTGAATGTCCAGAGAATTTGCAGGGGTGTGAAATGAAAGTTAGGGTGCATGTCCGCCTTGTCCGTCGGGCGGCTCGATTGGAGTCAAGCCATCCCGTCTAGTCTAAATTGCCGGACGAGGGGTTCTCCACGCAGCCAGATCGGCCGAATTACCTTTTGAAGCAGGAACCGCGATGAGAATCTCGAACCAGCTCATGACGAATTGCCGGAAGAGCCCGGAACGAAAAGCATGGGTTGACCGGCTGCCGGCCCTCCTCCAGCAACTGGAACATCGCTGGTCGATCCGCGTCGAAGAGCCCTTTCCGCATGCAGGTTCGTGTTCCTGGGTCGCGCCCGCCGTCCGCGAGGATGGCCAATCCGCGGTGTTGAAGCTCGGAATGCCGCATATGGAGGGACAGGACGAGATAGCTGGACTTCGCCTTTGGAACGGCAATGGGATCGTCAAGCTGCTCGAGGAGGATCCCGCTTCGGGCGCGATGTTGTTGGAGCGGTGTCTGCCGGGAACGTCTCTGAAAACTGAAATTGAAACCCTTCAGGATGAAGTGGTCGCACAGCTGCTCAAGAGAATCTGGGCGCACACGGCAGATCGCGCGGACTTTCGCGGCTTTCGTCCGATTTCTCACATGATCGATCACTGGTCTCGCGAGACTCTGGCGCAGAAAGACCACTGGCCTGATGAAGAGCTGGTCAAGGAAGGCCTGCGAACCTTTCAGAGACTCGCCCTGCCTGCCCCGACCGATGTGCTTCTTACGACCGATCTGCATGCGGGCAATATTCTTCGGTCGCAAAGGGAGCCCTGGTTGGCGATTGATCCAAAGCCCTTTGTGGGCGACCGCGCCTATGACCCCGTTCAGCATTTGATGAATTGCGAAGCAAGACTCCACCAGGATCCGCTCGGCCTGGTTCGCCGTCTGGCCGATCTTGCTGAGGTCGATCCCGAACGGCTCCGGCTCTGGACCTTTGCCCGTGCCGCCGCCGATCCGCGCGACGATTGGTCCAACAGCCGCTGGCTGTCGACGGCTCGCAAGCTGGCGCTGTGAGAGGTTGAGCGAACCATTTCGGCGATGGCCAGCAACAGAAACGGCAAGCCAAGGTAGCTTGCCGCTTCGTGCGAATCGATCAGGCATCCTAATCAGCCTGCAGTACGTGCTACCTGGTCAAACTCACTGTCGTATTCTCGAGCACGTTGGAGCAGCCAACCGTCGTGCCCGTGTACACGTAGGGCGTCACACCCGGGGTCCCATCTGGATTGCTTTGCGTCTCCACCAGCAGGTTCGCAGGCGTAAGATGTCCGACGCTGTGCACATCGAAGTAACTCGTCCAATCGTCAAGCGAGCACTTGTAGTGCAGATACATCACCGAATCCCCGTTGCCGCTGGGAATTGAGTAGGTTCCTTTGCACTGCGCGGCCGCTCCCGTTACCTGAGAAGCATCCGTTGGTGGAAACACGGTTACGTACACGCCGTGATCCGAGGCTGTCATATGGCCGCGACCATCGAAGGTCCAGTAACCCGTGTCGTTGTAGATCGCTGTGCTGACCGTGCCCGTCAGAGCAGCTCCACAAGCGCCGCCAACCGCCGGCTGTTGCACAATGTGGATGGTCTCGTTGAAGGGAAACGACCCGTTCAACTTGTTCTCATGCTGCGCGAAAAGACAGGGGGCAGATGCAAGGCACCCGACCAATGCCAAACGAAGAATCGTCTTCATCCGTATTCCTTTCTGCGTACGAATTCGGCCTTCAGACAATTGGGGGAGGGGAAGACATTCTCTGGAAAGCGTGGGCGAAGCACAGCACCCGTTCCCTTGTGCGCGCTCGACATTCTGCGATTATTCTCCTGGAGAAACGAAAACCTGTTATCGAGAGCGGTAGAGTTTGAAACAGCGATCTATGTCCCTGTCTCTGCAAGGCGCGCTCCGACTGCATTTCCTGCTCGGCGCAGTTACACTCGCCGCGTCTGGAGCAGTCGCATCGCAAACACCGGCTGCGCCATCCGCGCAAAGCCTCGTTGGAGATTACAGTGGCGACATCGGCTCCAAGTCAGCCAACCTGCGCTTCAAAACAAACCTCGACGGGTCGCTCCGTGGCACGCTCGATCATCTCGACCCACCTGCGCCGTGGATGTTCACGCTGAGCGAGATTCAGTTCGATGGGCACGCGCTGAAGTTCTCCGTGCCGTCTGTCGATGCGGCCTTCGCAGGAACCCTCGCAGCCGACGGAAGTCGCATTACCGGTACCTGGACGCAGAAAAACACTTCACTGCTGGTCGACTTCGCCTTGCAAAAGTTCGTTCCCGCCCCTCATGCTTCGGCGCTCGATGGCATCTGGCTTGAAGTCCAGCCAGGCAAAGACTCCCAACCAGGGCGCAATCAACTGGTGTTTCGCAGCGACGCGAGCGGGCGCGAGTATTGCACCCTCGACCAACTCGACCTCTACACCATGGGCCAGGAGTGCTCCGATGTGACGCTGAAGGGCAATGCTGTCGCCTTTGCTGTTCCCATTGGCGCCCTTCACTGGAGCGGGGAATTAACCGAAAACGGCAATCGGCTGGTGGGGAACTGGTCGCAGTCCGTTCTGCAATCTGGAGCAAGCAAGCAGCTCTTGTTCCCCTCCGACTTTCATCGCCAAGCCGCTCTTTCCGCAGAGAAGCCAAGAGCGCGCGCCGCCTACGATGCGGCGCTTCCGCCGGTTGACGCGGCCGATCTGGAGAAGGTTCTGTCGCAAGACATTGCGGGCGCATTGAAGGGCAACGATCTTGGCCCGGGCACTGGTGCGGGCGTAACCGTGGCCGTTTACGCGCACGGCCAGCGGCGCATCTTCTGCTACGGTGAGGCCAGGCCCGACTCCATCTACGAGATCGGCTCGATGACCAAGACGTTCACCGGTCTGCTTCTGGCGCAGATGGTTGCGCAGGGCAAGTTGAAGGTCGACGATCCGGTCCGCGAGTTATTGCCGCCTGGAACCGTGGCCAAACCGCAAGGCGCGGAAATTACGCTCCTTGACCTGGCCGCTCAGCGTTCAGGCCTGCCGCCGATGCCCGACAACATCAGCGTCGCGAACCTCGACCAGCCCTATGCGGACTATCATGCCGCAGATCTGTTCGCTTATCTCGGGAAACACGGCGTGGAGAATCCGACGCATGCGCCGTCGCAATTCGGAAGCCTGGGATTCGGACTGCTGGGCGCGGCGCTCGCGAATCGCGCCGGCAAGGCCTATGGCGCACTGATCCAGGATGAGATCGCAGGCCCCCTCGGACTCAGAGACACTGCGATCACGCTGGCTCCCGAGCAGAAAGCGCGGATGATTGCGGGCCACGATCAGTTCCACAAACCGGCGCTTGTTTGGGAATCCGATGCCCTGGCCGGCGCCATCGGCCTGCGCTCAACGGCAGGCGATCTGTTGACCTATTTGGCCGCCTACCTTCATCCCGAGCAAGCGATGATCTCGCCGGGGTTTGCTGGAAGCGGCACCATCCAGAGCGCGCTGCGGCAATCGCTCGAGCTCCGCGGCGAAGTCACCGGAAACATGCAGATCGCGATGGGCTGGCTCTACCAGGCGGAGACCGGCAACTACTGGCACAACGGCGCAACTGCGGCGCATAGCATGTATGCCTTCTTCAATCCCAAGGGAGACTATGCGGCAGTGGTCCTGTACAACACATCTCCCGGCGTGCAAGGTTCGTTCGCGGAAGTGCTCGGCCGCCACATCAGCCAGAGACTTTCCGGCAGACAGGCTATCTCGCTCACGCAGTATTGAGCCAGATGTTGGCCGTTCCTTCGGCACGATGTTGATGACTCAGATTCAGGTGTATTCGCCTCTGAACGGCACGGTCGCGCAGCGATAAACTCGGCTCTACGCCTTGGCTCATCCGTTCCAAAGCAGCGCAGGTTCTCGTTTGGAAGGTCTCATGGTCAAATTCTTGATTTTGGCTTTTGCCCTGTTTACATGCGGACTCCCACTTCGCGCCCAAAATCTCTGGCAGCCGACTCCAGGCCACTTGCAGATTCCGATCTGGCCGGGCGCCGTGCCCGACGCTCGTTCAACCAATGGACCTGAGTATATGCAGAGCACAGGAAAAGATTCGTTGGTCGGGGGCAGGCCGGTGCTTTTCGTTGAGCGTGTGTCCAGGCCGACGATGACGGTTTACCCGGCGGAAGGACGAAACTCCGGAACCGCCATCATCGTTTTTCCCGGAGGCGGTTATGAAAGCCTGGCCATCGATCTCGAAGGAACCGAGGCTTGCGATTGGCTTGTTATCAAGGGGATCACCTGCGTTCTCCTGAAATACCGAGTCCCCAATCCTCGCTCGGCGCCGGATTGGGGAGCCTATCCGCAGTCGCCGATGGCGCTTGAGGACGCGCAGCGAACCATAAGCCTGATCCGCGCGCGTGCCGCCGAGCTGCACATCGATCCGCACAAGATTGGGGTGCTGGGATTCTCGGCCGGTGGACATCTCGTGGCTGCGACGAGCGTTCACTTCGACAAACGGATTTATGCGAATGTTGACCCCGCGGACCTGGAGAGCTGCCGGCCTGATTTCGCAATCGCGCTGTATCCAGGCCATCTTTCGAGAAAGGAGGGCACCCTCGCCCTCAATCCCGATATCGCCAGCCGCATCACGGCACAAACACCACCAACATTCCTCCTGCAAAACGAAAATGACGACTCGGATACCATTTGGGATTCATTGAGCTACTACGCCGCCCTGATCAAGGCGCACGTTCCGGTTGAGTTCCACACCTACGCAGAGGGAGGGCATGCTTTTGGCCTGAGACGAACCAAATACCCAGCAACGGCATGGCCTGCTCTAGTCGAGACTTGGCTTCATACGATCGGTGTTCTCGACGGCGCGGACTCGGATTAACCTTGTCAGGATTTCTGGAATGCTTCCCCAGGTGTCAAGGTGAAGAGCCGTGCTTTGTTCCGGAAGCGGTTCACTCAATGTCGTGCACTGGAGTCTTGCGCGGTCTTCCACGAGGCCGCTTGTGAGCTGTAGGGGGTATCGGGCGATCTTCCAGGAATTGGCGCGTCAGCGGCACATATTTAAGCTGCTCGTCGATCCTTTTACGGGCCCCATCGTCCAGAGGGAGATCGTCTTTCATTTTCCGCCAAGCCGTGACGAGCTTCTCGGCTGTCTGAGTTGCCGTTTCGACCACAAGGCTCGTTGGGAGGTGAGCCCTCGAGGCAAAGCGCGTTAGCAAGTTTTGGTCGAGCTCTTTTGTATCTTTCTCACCTGCAATCGAAAGTGGCATTCTTCGGTCGTCGATGTACTGGAGTGTCGATACAAAATCGTAACCAGGTGCAATCTTGGGTGTCTTCCCATCCGGGTAGATCAGAGACCAGTTCTTTAAGTGCATGTCTGCATTGCCGATTCCAGCATTGAAGACGAGCCGACGAACGAACTCAATAAGATCACTGACTCCCACGACGCGCCAAATGTCCCCGGCCATGTTCCCATAGCTGTAATTCTTGTATTTGGCGGCAGGGAACTGTGCATAGACCTGGTTGAAGTCCTCAATGTGAATGTGGCCGCCCTCTGAAGTTCGATCAAACCTTTTCACGATCAGCGAGTTGGATTTGTCGTTTGCAAACCCAACCGGCAGGTTCTCTATCGTATTCGTTGGAACCAATGCCACTTCGGCAACTGCAATCCCGATTTCTGATGCAAGAGTCATCATTGAGAATTCATTTTCGGGAACGTGAGAATAGCGAGCCGAAGGCAGTTTGACGATCCAATGTCCACCACGTCCTTCGATCGGGACCGCAAGTTGTTTGCCTGGCTGTCCCACGGCGGAGAACTTCAATCGCACGCCTGCAAGGGAGAAGCGCAATACGTCCTCATCGGGTGGCCCAAGCCGTGTGCGTGAGATGTCTCTGGGGGGGAGTGCTCTTCCTTCAGCGTCTTGCACCCTCACCGCACCCGGTAGATCGGCGCCTAGAAGCCACAGAAGAAAGAACTCACGAACCGCATTCACGTGACCGCGCTCAGCAAGATATTCACGCAGGTGCCCTTCCGGCAAGAGATTGGAGAAAAAGGCCGGCACTCGTGCAGTGACTTCTTCCGGCTTTGTATTCACATTCTGGTTAGGGTCGAGAAAGCTCAGACTGAGTGTAGGCCTATCGGTATCTGCGGCGTAGGCTTCATCGAAGACAAAAAGATTGCGGTCATACGGGAGGTTGGTGATGGTCCCGACGCGGACGTCGTTCAGCCAGACCTCTAAGACTGAAGGTCTCTTGATCGCATTGGATGCCGTTGCCATGATGTAGCTTTAGGGTTCCCAATGCTCCGGGATGTCTTGGCCAGGGTCGTCTGGAGTGTTGCCTACAAGCCGTTGGGAGCTTGCGGATGGTTGCTGAGGCCCGCTAATCAGGTATTGAACGGCTGGAACCAAGTGCTTGGGTATCAGCATCGGCTCTAAATCAAGCGCGCGGGCGATTTCGGTCAGCGTCGATAGTCGGACGTCAGAAACACCTGTCTCAATTCGTGCGAGTTGGGACTGAGGCATGCTGACAACGGACCCAAGTTTCGATTGCGACAAGCCCAATTTTCGCCGCTGTAGGCTCAGAGTGCTCAGGAACTCTCGAGATGGAAGTGCGCGTATCATGCAGTCGCCTTATTCTCCAGATGCTGTGCAATGATCATTATATTCAAAAAGATATCGGTTAGATAGCTATTAAATATTTTTTTAGATATATCTATAAATGAATATATCGTATGAAGTATTAAATTCGCATGCTCGTGATATTGGCAAGGGGAATATATATTTTTAAAGGCATATTAGAAGCATAAAATAGCTTTAAAAATATATCCATTGATTGTAACGTCTTTCCCGATAATTCCCATCAATCGAAACTCTTGATGGATGGGTTGCCAGATGGGCAGTAGATGGGGTGGTGCGTTCTCTAATTTCCTTGCGGCGCTGGGAGCAGACTATAGTCCGCTGAATACAAATTGGTTAGACGCCGTGTGTCAACCCGGAAACGGTTGATCGCGCTGCATAATTGAGGGTATATGGTGCGCCCGGAGAGATTCGAACTCCCGACCTAACGCTCCGGAGGCGTTCGCTCTATCCAGCTGAGCTACGGGCGCGCTCTTCCAGCATAGCGCATTCGGCATTCTGAGAGCTTTCCAACCGCTTGCCCGAACGTCCGGTCTGGGGTCAGGCTTCGGCGATAACGGCGATGGACACTTTCAGGCCGGGGATGCGGACCGGCAACTTTGCGCCTTGCCGTGCCGGAGGGTTCTCCGGGAACCACTTCACCCATTCTTCGTTCATTCCAGCGAAGTCCGACTCTTCGAGAACAATCACAGTCGCCGACACCACCCGTTCAAGCGACGATCCCGCGGCCTCGAGGATGGCGCTTATGTTCTTCAAACACTGTCGTGTCTGCTCCTGAACCGTTTCCCGGGCAATTTTTCCGGTCACCGGGTCCTGCGGACCGGTTCCTGACACGAAGATCAATCCTCCGGCGCGCACGTCCTGGCTGTAGGTCGGCGGCGGGAGCGGAGCATTCGCTGTGCGGATGATGTCTCTTGCCATAAATCTCTTTCTCCAAACTCGCTAGGCCTTCCTGTCCTCGTTGGTCCGCGCGGTTTCGCGCTGCACGCGAATCTCTTCCATCACGGACTGGATCAGGGCTTTGGCGCTCTCCACTCCGGAAAGCACTGCCTGCAGGTCGAGTGCGGGCTTGGAAGGGTTCCGGCTCGACGTGCAGTAGACGCCGTGCTGGCCAACCATGATCAGCGAATCGGTGAGCAGGTCGAGTGCCACCGCCAACCGCCCGCGCTCCGGGCCCATCATGAACTCGTACCGCTCCAGATCGCCGCGCCGCTCGTCGAATACGCTCATGGTTTCAGCCTATCTGATGCGCGGACGAAAGAGGCGATCGGCAATCCTGGGTTGTCGCCCCATCCGCGCCCCAAGCTTCGCCGGGCGTGCAGCTGTTCATAAAAACAAATTGCCTATCTTGTAAATAAATTCCTTGTTTTCATCCGTATACCGGATGCGGTGCGCGGCAAAATATTGATGTGCAAGGAGTTATTTGCAGATTATAGGCAATAAAGAACTTAGGAGGGGTGCTCAAGCATTTTTCTCGCGCTTGGCAATTGCAGGGCTGAATCCCAACCCCTCGGACGATCGAGCACAGCACTGTTCTGCCCGGTCTTAATTTGATTATGCGCGCGCGGGACGAAATTATATGCAAATGGCGGCAGAATCTCGACGTCTTTCCAACCACATGGAGAGGAACAGATGCTCCTCCGCGCGCGCCTCTACACTCCGTGCTGCCCCGGATCCGGAATCGGGACCCGGGGCAGCGGGATCGGTTCCTAGACGTTCAGCTTTTTCATATAATCGGCGTCCTGCTTGAGCGCCTCGATGGGATCGATGTCGAACTCCTCCTGCTCGATGAAGTAGTGCTTCAGTCCGGTGGCCGCGCGGAAGATCGGCGCATAATCGATGGTGCCTTGTCCCAGCACCTTCGACGTGACCTTCTTGCCCGGACCGCGCTCCAGGTCTTTCACGTGCAGTAGTGGGAAGCGCTCGGGCGTCTTGCTCAGGTAGTCCAGCGGATTGCGGCCCGCCGCATAGACCCAGCCGCAGTCCATCTCGAAGCAGACCAGCTTGGGATCGGTCAACCGCAGCAGCTCGTCGTAGAACGTGACCCCGCCCTCGGTGCCGAACTCGGGCGTGTGGTTGTGGTAGCCGAAGCGCATCCCCGCGGCGTTCACTTTTTCGCCGATCTTGTTCAGCTCGCCCGCAACATAGCGCCAGTCTTCCAGGGTCAGCTCTCCGTGGGCCTTGGGATCCTTGTGCACCGGCGCCGGCGAGATGATGAATTCAAGCCCGAGGGTTTTACCGTACTCGATGTACTCGTCGAGATGCGGCATCAGGTCGCCCATAGCGTGATGCGTGCTTACGCACTTCAGCCCGGCGTCGTCCATGGCTTTCTTGAATTCCGGAGCTGTGTGCTTGTAGTAGCCTGCGGCCTCCACTTCGGTATAGCCGTCGGCTGCGATCTTCTTGAGAGTCCCTTCAAAGTCCTTGGGCAATAGCTCGCGCACGCTGTAGAGCTGCAGGCCGATGGGCTTATCGAGTGGTGCAGCGGAAAGACGGCGAACCGTCGTGGACGTGGCAGCTGCAACTGCCGCGGATGTCTTTAAGAATGATCTGCGCGAAATACTCATTGCTCAGTTCCCCCTTCGAAAGTTGATGCCACCGGTTATGCCTGGTCCTGCTTGAGACGATCCGGGCTCGAGACGATCTGGTTTGTGTCCGCATCCCAGGCTGCAATGGTGCGGTGAAAGTAAGAGTAGTTGGCCATGTGGCAGCCAATCGCGGCGTGGTGCCCAAAAACTTCGTCCTCGACGACGTGCTTGCGCGTGTGCACCGCGTGGTAGAAGTTTGCCAGATGATCGGCCGTGTCGTTGTAGCCGTGCGGCACGGTGAAGGATTCGGCCTCGGCTGCGGCAGGCGCAGGCACTGGATGCGCGGCACGCCAGTCGTCCTGGCCTTTTTTGCGTTGCGCTTCGGTCATGCCGCCCCAGCCATAGGCCTCAAACCGCGGCGCAACATTCTGTGGAGTGAAAGTGACGGAGGTCCCGGTCACCACCAGCGTTCCCGTCGACCCGAAGAAGCTGATGCGTTCATCGGCATCGCTATTGTTCTGGTTGCAGTGCACGTGCACCTGCACCGGGCCGGTCGCCGAAGGGAAATCGTACAGCGTCTCCAGAAAATCAGGAAACTCCCGACCGTCTTTGAAGTGATAGAGCCCGCCGCTCGAGTAAGCGCGCACCGGCGCGGAGTTCATGCCTGTGATCGCAAAGATGCCCGACAGCATATGCACAAACAGGTCGCCGCCCAGCCCCGAGCTGTAATCGGCAAAGAGCCGCCAGCGAAAGAATCGCACGGGATCGAAGGAGTGCGCCGGCGCATCCTGTTGAAAGCGGTCCCAATCCACGTTCTGCGGGCTCGCGTCCGCCGGCACGGGATAAACCCACGCTCCGCCTGGGGAGTTGCGGTTCCACTGCGCGTCGATCGAGTGCACCTCGCCCAGTTTGCCTGAAGCGTAGATCTCCCGCGCCTTTGCATAAAGGATCGAGCTCACGCGCTGGCTGCCGGCCTGAAAGATGCGATTGCCCTTCGCAACCGCTTCGACCATCGCCTGGCCGTCGGCCACCGAGTGCGACATCGGCTTTTCGCAGTAAACGTCTTTGCCCGCGGCCACGGCGTCGAGCGTCACGCGCCGATGGAGATGATCGGACGTTGCAATCACTACCGCATCCACATCTTTGCGGTCGAGCAGCACACGGTAGTCGCGCGTGGTCGCGAAGGCGCCGCCCCACACCTCCTGGGCCGCCTGGTGCCGCATGTCATACAGATCCGCCGCGCCCACGCATACGCCGGTGGACACGGTGCGCGCCGCGCGGAGAAGATCGCACCCGCGAATGCCCGTTCCCACAATTGCGAAGCGAATCGGAGGGCCGTCCGCAGCCTGGGCGGCAAGCGAAACCGGTTGCAGAACCGTCGCCTTCACCGCTGCACTCGTGGCGGCGGCAGCGGCGCCCATGCGCACAAACTCTCGCCGCGTAAGAGAAAACCGATTCACTTAAAGCTCCCAGGGGCTTTCCGCGTCGTCGGCCATTCTCGCTCGACAGGCCGCGTCGTGTCCACATGGTTACGCCCCGGGATGACTCAGTTTGAATTCCATGCCCATCTCAGAAGCCGGTCTCGCGGAAGCGAAAGTGATCGAACCACCACGCTTTTGCCTGCTTGTTCTCTTCCCGCGTGTACACGTTGATCCAGTTTGTCTCCCACGTGGAGCCGCCGTCTGCAGAGAAAGCCTGTTCCGCGTGAACTTCGTTTCCAGAAACCGGCCAAATCGTGAAACGGACGAGGATATTGCGGCCGTGATAAAGCTCCGTGTCGTAAAACTCACCCTTCCCATCGGTGAATCCGCCCACCGCGGGAACACTCAGCACCGCGGAATCGCTGGTCGCGAAACTGATGTTCCACTGGTGCGCCACCGGATCGTACAGACGCAGGGAGAGCAGTTCGAGATGACCCGACGTTCCGTCTGCTTCCACCGTGGCAATGTTGGCGCGGCCGTCCCATATCTTGTTCGTCACGGTCGTGCCGTCCATCTCTGTCCATTCTGTCGATCCGCTGAGCGGGTGGACGAGCCGCCGGATATGCATCTTCCAGGTTCCAAAATCGAAGTCAAAATCATGCTGGCCATCGCGCGCGGACGAAGGTGCGGGAGGCTGAATGCCGGCAGGCTGCGTGCTCACCCTTCCGCTTTGCGGCTGGCTCCAGTCCGCGTCGCCGGTGCGCGTCTGATCGGTAATCCAATTCACTTCCCAGTTCTTTCCGCCATCGGGCGAGAAAGCCTGCTCAAAGTGCGGAGTTCCCGACGCCATGCGCGACCAGTCAAAGCGAATCAGCGTGGCTTTGCTGTTGATCGTATCGGTCGTATAGAAGTCGCCATGGCCGTCGTGGAACGCGCCAATCTGCGGCGGATCGAGGCGGCCCACACGGCTGTTGGCCCAGTAGAGACGCCATTGGCGCGCTTCGCGGTCATACAGCCGCAGCGTCAGGCCTTCAATGTGCTTGCCGCTTGCGCTGTCGAGTTCGACGGTGTCGAGTTGTGCCTTTCCATCCCACACCTTGTAACAGGCGCCTTTGCCGTCCATATCGGTCCATTCCGGTGTGCTGGTGAGCGGATGCACCATGAAGTGCAGATGGAAAGCGAAGTTGCCAAGGAGAGGATCGAAGTCGTGCGCGCCATCTGTGAGTGCGGTGGGAGCTGGAACAACCGGCGGCGTGGCCTGGGTAAAAGCAAGACGGGCACTGGCAAGCACAACCGAAAGAAGGAAGGAACGCATACGCATGGGCAACCTCGCCGGAGGAAATTCAATGCGCCGTGGATCGCCCTTGGATCGACAGCGCTTGCTGTAGATTGCCGTCGCTCATGGTATTTTGCTAGAACCACTTTATATGCAACTGGTGATACCACTTTCCCGCGACGGAGAACCGCTGTTTCGCCAGGTCTACCGCGGCATGCGGCAGGCCATCCTGAATCGCTCCATTGCTCCAGGCGAGCGGCTTCCATCCTCGCGCGACCTGGCGGAACAACTCGGCATCTCGCGGACGGTGGTGTTGGCTGCTTATGACCAACTGTCGGCGGAGGGATTTATCGCCGGGCGCGGCGGATCGGGCACATTTGTTTCAGAGAACATGGCGCAAAATCCGGCCTCCGGACGGCGCCGACTTGCACGCATTCGACTTTCACGGTTTGGACGGGCAGTGATCGAGTCGTCTCCCACCGCCAATACTCCATCGCCGCAGCCAGTCGCGCCCCGCTATAACTTCATCTACGGCCGCAGTGACCTGAGCACATTTCCTTTTGCAATCTGGCGACGACTGTTGATGCGGCAGGCGCGCAGAGGTACGACGCGCCAGTTTGACTACGGCTTGGCCTCGGGCAATGCGGAGCTGCGCGCGGCCATCTGCGCTCATCTCCGCCGCGCCCGTGCGGTCGTCTGCAATCCAAGTGAAGTCATCATTGTGAACGGTTCGCAGCAGGCTCTCGATCTCGTGATCCGTGTGTTGGTCGACCCGGGAGATCCTGTGGCGATTGAAGAGCCGCACTACGACGGAATCCGCGAAGCCCTTCGCGCGGCGGGAGCGCGGTTGCGGCCAGTGCCCGTGGATCACAATGGTCTCAATCCGGCGTTTCTGCCCGACGATGCAGGCCTCGTTTTCGTTACGCCCTCGCATCAGTTTCCCACCGGAGCCATTCTGTCTTTGGAGCGTCGGCTGGCGCTCCTCGATTGGGCGCGGCGACGCAATGCGGTGATTATCGAAGACGACTATGATGGTGAGTTTCACTACGGCGGACGACCGCTTGAATCCTTGCAGGGACTCGAGCGTGAAGGGCGCATCGTCTACATCGGAACCTTTTCGCGGACCATCTTTCCTTCCATGCGCATTGGCTATCTCATCGCTCCACCCTCGCTCGTGCCTGCGTTTACGGCCGCGAAATGGCTCAGCGACCTCCACTCCGCAACGCTCGAGCAGCAGACGCTCGCCGAGTTCATCTCTGAAGGAATGTACGAGCGGCACCTGCAAAAGCTGCGGCGGCGGAACACCGCACGCCGCGCAGCGCTGCTCGAGTCGATCGCGCAGTACTTCGGGGATCGCGTCGAGGTGACGGGGGAAGCCGCCGGAGCGCAGGTGGTGTTGTGGCCGCGGAAGGCCGTGTCAGAGAAGGCCGTGGTTGAAGCCGCGGCTCGCAAGGGCGTTGGGATCTCCGGAATCAGCCACTGCTGGGTGAAGAAGCCGGCGCGCCCAGGTTTCCTCCTCGGCTACGCACGCCTCAGTGAACAGGAGATTCGCGAAGGAATCCGGCTGCTGAGTTCGGTTCTCTAATGCGATTGGCGAAGCCGGTCGGCTTGCAGGGTGCTGTTCTTGCCAGCACGCGCACCGGCGATCAAAAGGTCGACGATGCGGCGTGCGCTTGCTTCCCAGCCGGGCAAAGCGGTGGTGTGAAAAACCCCGACCAGCGCCCGGACAAAGTCGTTGGGCTCGGTATCGGCACGCAGGTCGCCGCTGGCGATGGCGCGCTTGACTGCTCTCAGAAAGGCGGCCTGGACGATGTTGCGCGACCCTTCAATCATGCGCGCCGAACCGCCGCTGACGGTTTCCATCGCCGGAATAATCAGGACTTTCTCCGATACATGCTCGATGAACAGAAGCATCCATGCGCGTAACGCGTCGATCGGCGGCATGCTCGCAGCGAAGCGCCTCTCCGCAGCCGCCAGGTTCTCTACAGCATTGCGATAAACGGCTTCGATGAGTGCCTCCCGCGTGGGAAAGTGCCGGTAGAGCGTGCCCGCGCCCACCCCGGCTGTGCGCGCAACGTCGTCCAGGCTCGCGTTTGCGCCGCCCCGCGAGAAAGCCTCCTTTGCAACTTCGAGAATGCGCTCGCGATTGCGCTGCGCATCGGCGCGCGGCTTGCGAACGGGCGACGCTGGAGATTTCTTGCTCATAGCAAAATAATGCAACCGGAGAGAGTCTCCGGTAATCTGTGTAAACGGAGACTGCCTCCGTTCTATCCGGCGAAGGCAGCCATGTCAACAGGAGGAGCACAATGCGTGTATTCGTTACAGGCGCGACAGGCTTTATCGGAACAGAGCTGGTGAAGGAACTGATCGAGGCAGGCCATCAGGTTCGTGGACTTTCGCGGAGCGAGGAAGGCGTAAAGCAATTGGAAGCAGCGGGAGCAGAGCCGCTTCTCGGCGATCTCACCGATCTCGAAAGCCTGCGCCGTGGAGCGGCGGGCATGGATGCGGTGGTCAACCTGGCTTTCAATCACGACTTTTCGAAGTTCGCACAGAACGCGCAGGACGAGATCAAGGCCATCGAGGCGCTGGGGTCGGTGTTGGAGCCGGGAAAACTGCTGATTATCACTTCCGGCATCGGGATCACGGCCGGCGCGCCGGGGCAGGTACGCAGGGAGACCGATCCTCCCGTAGAGTCACCGGCAGTTCCGCGGCGCCCCGAACAAGCGGCTGCAGTGTTCGCGCAGAAGGGTGTGCGCGTGGGCATCGTGCGTCTGCCCCAGGTGCATGACACGCGCAAGCAGGGGCTCATCACCCTGATGATTCCGATGGTGCGCGCCAAGGGGGTGTCGGCGTATGTCGGCGACGGCGCAATCCGCTGGGCAGCCGCGCCACTGAAGGATGTCGCGCATCTGTATCGGCTTGCTGTCGAGAAGACCGGGCCCGGCGTCACCACGTATCACGCAGTCGATGAAGAAGGTGTGTCGATGCGCGCGATTGCGGAGGCGATTGGCAAGGGATTGAAGGTGCCGGTCGTTTCGATCGCTCCAGAGAAGGCCGCGGAGCAGTTCGGCCCTTTCGCGCATTTCGCTGCGCTGGATATGCCCGCCTCGAGCGAATGGACGCGCAAGGTGCTGGGCTGGAATCCGACGGGCCCCAGCCTGATCCAGGACCTGACGGACATGAAGTACTAGCGCATTGCGCTTCTGGAAATCCAACAGCGAGCCGGCAGCAAAAGAGAAGGCCCGCTCGCTGTTGTCCAACTTTAATTCGTTCGCAGTGCAACAATCGGGTTGATCCTCGAAGCTCGACGCGCCGGAAGATAGCCAGCGAGCAGTGCAATTCCACTGAGCAGGATCACCATCCCAAGAAACGTCAGCGGGTCGGACGGCGCAGTGTCGAACAAAAGGGAACTGATCAGGCGAGCCACCGCAAACGAGGCGATCAATCCGAAGCCGATGCCAGTGAACGCGAGCCGCAGGGTTCGTCGAATCACGTCGAGCTGCACGCGTTCCCGCGAAGCGCCCAGCGCCATCCGGATGCCGATCTCCTGCGTCTGCCGCGTCACCGAATAGGAGATGACGCCGTAGATGCCGAGCGAGGCAAGCAGAAGCCCGAGGCCGGCAAAAACGCCCACCAGCAGCACGAAGAAACGCCGCGGCGAGGTTGCGCGGTCCACCAGGCTCTGGACGGGCATGAACTCTGCGGCCGACTGGCCAGAGTTGATGCTTCGCAGCATTTGCATCACGCTGCCGGCCAACGCTCTGGGAGGTAAACTCGACCGCACCACGAGATAGGCCCCCTCCGGTCCATAGTTCTTGTTGGCGGGCAGATACATTTGCGAGTCGCCATTCTCTTCCGCGGTACTCTCTCGCACATCTGAGATCACCCCGATGACCTGCGATTCAACACCGCCGGCGATCGCAGTGCGGCCGAGCGCATTCTGTCCCGGCCATAACTTGCGGGCGACCGTCTCATTCAGAACGACGACGGCGCGATTGTTCACCAGGTCATCCCAGCTCACATCGCGACCCGCCTTGAGGCGCATGTCCATGGCGGTCAGATATCCAGGCGAGACGATGTATACGAAGACGGGTACGAAGTCATCGTTCTTGGGAGGATGCTGGCCTTTAGCCGCGATCCCCCATCCGCGATTGCGGCTCATGGGAAGGTTGTCGGAAATACCCGCAGCCTGGACGCCGGGGATCTGCGCTGCGCGTGTCACCACTTCCTGCCAGATCGCAGCCTGCTTTGCGGCACTGCCGCCGGCGTCATAATCCACGCTGACCGCGGCGGCACGGCTTGGTTCGAATCCAAGATCGACATCGAGCACTCGCAGGAAGCTGCGCAGCAGCAGGCCTGCCCCAACCAGCAGCACACAGGCCATCGTCACCTCGGTGATGACGAGCGCGGAACGCAATCGATCGTGCTTACGGCCCGCGCTGCTTCCATGGCCGCTGTCTTTGAGCGCTTCCTGCAGGTTGCCTGCCGACATGCGCAGCGCGGGCATCGTGCCAAAGAGCGTGGCCGCGCAGGCGGCGATCAGCAGCGTCCACCACAGGGCCGCGCCGTCAACGCGCACCGAACTGATCAGCGGCAGCGAGATGGAGCCCTGGTGGGCGAGCCATCCAAGCAATGTATATGCGATTCCCAGGCCGAGAGCGGCTCCCGCGACAGAGAGAACGAAGCTTTCTGTAAGCAGTTGGCGCAGGATGCGGCCACGCCGCGCACCGAGTGCGCTGCGCATGGCGAACTCCTTGCTTCGCGCGGCCGTCCGAGCCAGCAACAGATTGGAGAGGTTCACGCAAACGATCAGCAGGATCAATCCCACTGCCGACCAAAGCACAATCAGCGAACGCCGCAGCTTGCCACTGACGTACTCCTTCAGCCCGGTCAGGTGCGCTGTATAGCCTTTGCCGTATTCGGGATGCTTGTGTTCGAAGAGCAGCGTCGGAAAGATCGTATCGGCTTCGCCCTGCGCCTGTCCCAGGGCCACCCCTGTTTTGAGCCGCCCCACGAGAGCGAGATCGTTCCCGTCGCCGCGATAATCGTCCATGATGTATGGAACGAAAAGATCGACCTTTGCGCCCGGCGAAAACACGGCGCCGAAATCAAAGCTCTCCGGCAAAACTCCCACCACCACCACGGACTGATTGTTCAGGTCATTCTTGTCACTGAGGTCAATGGTCTGTCCGATGACGCTGCGATCTCCATGGAATTGGCGTTTCCAGTAAGGATAGCTCAACAAAGCCGCGGGCTGGGTATGATGCAGGAACTCTTCGTGCCGAAAGAGACGGCCTGCCGCGGGTGCGACTTGCAGCGTTTCAAAAAAGCCTTCGGCCACCAGCATTCCGGTAGCAGGCGCCGGCTGACCATTCCCTGAGAGCTTGAAGTTGTTCGGTCCAGTGAAAGCGAAGTAGCCGCTCACGGATTCGAAGGAGCGGTTCTGCTGCTCAAAATCCTGTGTAGCATCGGCTGTGTACGTCTTGCCCGACTCATTGCTCCCCGCGTCTTTTTCAACGATGCGCACCAGCCGTTGCGAGTCGGGGAAGGGAAGGGGACGCAAAAGGATGGTGTTCACCACGCTGAAGACTGCAATGTTGGCGCCGATGCCCAGCGCGAGAATGAGCACGGCGACCATCGTGAAGCCGCTGTCGCGCCTGAGTGTGCGGACCGTAAAACGCAGATCCTGCACCAGAACCTCGAGCCACGGCAGTCCGCGCGCATCGCGGTGGATTTCGCGCGCCTGCTGGACCCCTCCGAACTGAATCCGAGCCTGACGTCGCGCCTCGTCAGGGGACATGCCACGACGGAGGTTTTCTTCAACCGCCATCTCCATGTGTGCTGCCATTTCCTGGTCGAGATCCTGATCAAGCGGCGTCCGTCGAAAAAGGGAGAGGACACGGTAGAGAGCTTCCTGGAACAGGTGTTTCACAGTTCACCTCCGTTAGGTTTTCCTGGTACAAGTCCAATCTCTGCGAAACCATTCGCCCAACATGTGCTGCAAAATCTCGAATCCGGATTCGTAAACTTTCCTGTGGTGATGCCACATGATTTCCCATAATACATGTGGTCCTGCCACAGGACAACTACGATGGTCGCAGCCGCCGGGTTCCCGTCGTGAAAAAGCAATGTGTCCTCGCTTGTTTGTCGGGGGAACGGTCGAGAGTTAGGATACGGAGCGGGAATTGCGTGGGAGAATCTGAGGAACCAAGATGAAAGCTGAGAGGCGCACCGCAGAATCCAACAAATCGATCGCCTGGCTGGCGCTCTTGACGGCATTGCTGGCCGCGAGTGCGCCAACCTTTGCAGCCCCTGCGCACGCTGTAGAGAAGGCGCCGGATTTCGGCCAGAATGTCGCAGTCTTTGATCCATCCATGCCGTCGGCCGCCATTCAGGCGCAGATCGACAAGGTGTATGCAGTTCAGCAGCACAGCGAGTTCGGCAGCGCACGCAATGCGTTCCTGTTTCTGCCGGGCGAGTACAAGGTGGATATTCCCGTCGGCTTCTACACCGAAGTTGTCGGCCTCGGAGCTACTCCGGACGCTGTGCACATTACCGGCAACGTGCACTCCGATGCCAGCCTTCCGCACAACAATGCTACCTGCACCTTCTGGCGCGCCGCGGAGGGATTCTCGGTGACGCCGACCGGTGGTGCAACCAACGGGGTGATGCAGTGGGCCGTCTCGCAGGCCATTCCCTTCCGGCGCATGCACGTGCTGGGCAGCATGGTGCTGCACCAGAACGGAGGTTGGGCCAGCGGCGGCTGGATGTCCGATTCGCTTGTCGACGGCAACGTGGGCGCAGGCCCGCAGCAGCAGTGGATCAGCCGCAACAGCCAATGGGGAAGCTGGACCGGCTCGAACTGGAACATGGTCTTTGTGGGCGTAAGCGGTGCCCCAACCGGAGACTGGCCCAAGCCCGCATACACGCGGATTGCGGAGACGCCGGTGGTTCGTGAGAAGCCATTCTTGATGGTGGACGGGCAGCATCACTGGAGCGTGCGCGTTCCTGCGCTGGTGCGCGACTCCGCAGGCATCACGTGGCGCTCCGGCGAGACGCCGGGACAGTCAATTCCGCTGAGCCGCTTTTATATTGCCCACGCAGACAAGGACTCGGCCACTTCACTCAACGCGCAACTTGGAGCGGGCAAGAACCTTTTGCTGACACCGGGTACCTACGAACTCACCGAGCCGCTCCGCGTCACGCGGCCCGACACGATCGTGATGGGGCTTGGATTCGCCACGTTGAAACCGACGCAGGAAACCGCGGCGATCACAACGGCCGACGCTGACGGCATCATTCTTGCAGGACTGCTCGTCGATGCCGGCCCGCAGATTTCGCCGGTACTGCTCGAAGTGGGCCCGGCGGGGAGCCACGCGCGTCACGAGAATAACCCGATTTCGCTGCACGATGTCTTCTTTCGCGATGGGGGCGCGGGCGTTGGACGAACCAGATCCAACCTGATCGTGAATTCAAACGACACGATCATTGACCACACCTGGATCTGGCGTGCTGATCACGGGTCCGGTGTTGGCTGGACGCAGAACACCAGCGACAACGGACTCATTGTGAATGGAAATGACGTGATCGCGTATGGCCTCTTTGTTGAGCACCATCAGCAGTTCCAGGTGCTGTGGAACGGCAATCGCGGACGCACCTATTTTTATCAATCCGAGATTCCCTACGACCCGCCCGACCAGCCTTCGTGGAAGAGCGAGGCGAGCGCCAATGGCTGGGCGTCGTACAAGGTGGCAGAGGGCGTGACATCGCATGAAGCGTGGGGTCTCGGCATCTATTCCGTCTTCCGGCGCCCGGATGTGGTACTAAGCCGTGCCATCGAAGTGCCCCACACCCCGGAGGTGAAGTCTCACCACATGGTCACCGTGGCGCTCGACAATCTGGGCGAGATCACGCACATCATCGATGATGCGGGGGACGCCGCAAAGCCGGGCAGCCCGGGCCATCCGCGCATCGACCCAAGATTCGCCGATTACCCATGAGGCTTCGCGCCTGCGGCTAACAACTACAAGCTGAAAGCTGAAAGCTGAGGGCTGAAAGCTGAGGGCTGATGCTGGGTTATGGCAGTCCCGCATGCGGCACTTTTACGCGCGTCATCAGGATCGAGGATCGATGATGCGCCGACGCTTCGGCCTCAACAAACGTCGAGGCTGCGCAGATGAAAAGCGTGCATCCGTCGTTTCCGCCCAGCATGCAGGCGAACGCGCCCGTATCGCCGGTGCTGATCTCGTCCAGAATCACACCGCCTTCCTGCACGCGAATCACGCGGTTGTGCATCGCATCGGCAACCCAGACGGCTCCCTCGGCGTCCAGGCATATTCCATCCGGCGCGACTTCGGCCTTCGCGAGAATCTCTCCAGCATCGGTGGACGTGGGCAGAGCGCCAAACGAGGCCCAGGTCCTGCGCTCACCCAACGCGCCGTCGTGAACAGAAAAAGCGCTGAGCCGATTGAGAAACGTTTCGGCGACGATCAATGTTTTTCCATCCGGAGTCAGCACTGTCCCGTTGGGAAAGCCAAGTCCCTCGGCGACGACTCTTGCGGTTTTGTCTGGATCCACGCTGATCAACACGGTGCTGGTTGCCGCAGCACCCCCATGCAGGTCGAATCCAAAATTGCCCACCCACGCGCGCCCATCGCGATCGACCAGCATATCGTTCAAATGCCACGGGGCCAGATGCGAAAGATCGGCATAGGTTTCGAGAGTGCCGTCCTGCGTGCGCCGGAGAATTCTGCGGTCGGTCATCGAAACAATCAGCAGGTCCCCATCGGGCAGGAAACCCAGGCCCGAAGGCTTTCCGACCACGGTCGCCAACACCTCGGCCTTGCCATCCAGGGTGATGGCGAAGACCCGATGCGAGTGCTGATCAGAAAAGTAGAGCCGCCCATCGCGCCAGCGCGGGCACTCGGTGAACGCCAGCCCGTCGATCAGCGTTTGAAATTCAGGCATCGTGATTCCCGTCCCGTTTGATTGGTATGGAGGTTACCACGCCCCGCGATCTACGGTTTCGGCGATCCGCGAACAAGAAAGCTCTCGCGTGCTGACGACGGCGCTTTCCGTTGCCATCTTTCAGAAATCCGCGTTCCTACTCGTTTCCACTCTGTTTTGCAGGCTCGGCATGCTTGGCTGCCTGCGTTTTTGCCAACGACTTGTTCAGCCGCTTGAGGAATACACCGCGATCGTCCCCATATCCGGTGTCCGGCGAATCGATCTTGAGCTCACAACCGTTCTCAGCGGGACTCAGCCGAATGGAGTTCACCCTTTGGCGCGGTGCATTCTGGACCATGTAAGAAGCCGCCATCGCGGACTCGTCCGACGTCACCAGGTTGTAGTTGCCCGTGTTTCCCAGCGTATCTTTGACGGCATTCCACAAGTCGTTGCATGGAACCGGATAAATATCGTTGCGACCTTTGCCGAGCGCGGGAAGGGATAAGCTAAGTAGAGCAAACAAAAAGACGATAGAACGTGCCATGGTATTCCTCATAGCCGGCCCCACGGCCGGTGCAGAGGGATGGGGGAGACTCCTGTCCACTCTGCGATTCGACCGCGATTCTATGCTCGCCCCTCGCTTCGAATTATGATGGCCGTCACAGGACAGAAAACCGGCGGAAGGCCGCAATGGGTTCGACTCGTTCCGGCGTCGTCCCGCAAACCGTGGGAAAATGGAGGGGTTGACTGATATGACCAATCCCATCTCCGAAGAGCCCTTGCCAAACCCCGAGAATCCAGCCGAAGCCTCTCCTGAAACCGCACCCGATGCGGACACTGCGGTCGTCGCCGAGCCAGTCCAGGCATTGCAGCAGCCTCCCGTCAGTGCGGTTGAACCCCCTGCGCCGCCCGCACCTGCCGAAGAACCGACAGAGGATTTCGGCGCGCTGCTTCAGGCGTTTGAGAAGTCGCACTCGCATAAAGCCGAGCCCGGCCAGAGACAGCTTCAGGGCACGGTGATCTCGCTTTCTGCCGAGCAGGTTTTTGTCGATATCGGCTACAAGACCGAAGGTGTGCTGCCGCGCACCGCCTTCAAAGACAATGCCGACAGCATCCAGCCCGGCGATACGCTGCACGTCTCCGTGACCGGCCGCAACGAGGAGCGTTACTACGAGCTCTCGCTCTTCAAGGTGGCCCAGCCGCGCGACTGGTCGGCGCTCGAAGCCGCCTTCGCCGAGAAGACCGCCATCGTCGGCACCGTCACAGAAGTGGTCAAAGGCGGGTTGCGTGTCGATGTGGGTGTACGCGCCTTCATGCCCGCAAGCCGCAGCGGCGCCAAAGATGCGGCCGAGATGGAGAAGCTGGTCGGCACGGAGATCAACTGCCGCATCACCAAGCTCGACATAGCCGACGAAGACGTCGTTGTCGACCGCCGTGTTGTGCTTGAAGAACAGGCGCGCGGCCTCCTGGAAGATCGCCGCGCCGGCCTGAAGGAAGGCGACATCCTGACCGGAACCGTTCGCACTCTCATGCCGTACGGCGCGTTTGTCGACCTCGGCGGCATCGATGGGCTGCTGCACATCAGCGATATGGCGCACGCGCGCGTCAACAAGGCGGAAGACGTGGTCTCCGTTGGTCAAGAGGTCCAGGTCCGCATCCTCAAGATCGACCCAGAGACCAGGAAGCTCAGCCTCGGCTTGAAACAATTGCAGCCCGAGCCCTGGGCTACCGTCCCCGAGCGCTTTCAAACCGGTCAGCGCGTCAGCGGAACCGTCACTCGCCTGCAGGACTTCGGCGCCTTTGTCGAAATCGAGCCCGGCGTCGAAGGCCTCATCCACATCTCCGAAATGTCGTGGGGCAAGAAGATCAAGCACCCCAAAGATGTGGTCAAGCAAGGCGATCGCGTCGACGCCGTCATCCTCGGCATCAAGCCGGAAGAACGCCGCATCAGCCTCGGCCTGAAGCAGACGCTCACCGATCCATGGACCGAAGTGCGCCGCAACTTCCCCGAAGGCTCGCAAGTCGAAGGCCCCGTCACGCGCATGGAGAAGTTTGGCGCGTTCGTCCAGCTTGCCGACGGCGTGGAAGGCCTCGTACACGTCAGCGAGATCGTGGCCGACCGTCGCCTCAATCATCCCAGCGATGTGCTTCGCGCCGGGCAGTTGGTCCAGGCGCTGGTGCTCGCAATCGATACGGAGAAGCGCCAGATCAAGCTGAGCATGAAGCAGCTCATCCCCACCAGCATTGACGAGTACATCGCCGAGCACAAGGCAGGCGACAAAGTCTCGGGTCGGGTTGTCCAGGTGGATGGATCGCTTGCCACGGTCGAGCTGGGCGAAGGCATTCGCGCCCAATGCCGCGTCGCCGCAACCGCTCCAGCGGCTACGCCGGACGCGAAAAAGACAGAGGGCAAAGCTGATTTGTCGTCGCTCAGCTCGCTGTTAAGCGCGCGTTGGAAGGGGCAATCCCCTGCGCCTGCTGCAGCGCCCGAGCCTTTATCCGAGGGACAGATTCGAACCTTCAAGATTGCCCGGCTGGATGCCGCGAGCAAGAAAATCGAAGTCGAATTGGCCTGACTTGCGTGCACCGGGACTCTGGTGAGCAAATGCTAACCGCGTTTGCTAATGCGTCGCGGCCTTGTGCGGCCGAAACATCAAATCGAACCACGGCGTCCATGTCGCGCCGCCGTCGAGAGACGTATCGGCGGTCTCGCGCACGCCTCCAGGTTCCGGCTTCCAGACACCGCGCACCTTTCGTTCTTTTCCGTCGTCTGTTCGGTCGAAGCCGGAAAGAACCATCGCTCCGCCCTCGAACTTACCTTCGATTGTCAGCAACCGGCCGCGATTCGTGACCCAGGTCTGGTTCCACACGCCGCGGGTCCGGTCGTAGATGCTGAAACTTTGCCCTTGAGCGCCGTTCGCTCCCTCGTAAGTCTCCTTGATCACGCAGCCGTCGAGGATGCTCTCAATGCGGATATGCGCGGTGTTGGTCTTTGGATCGGAAACATCGAACGCATCCCAATCGCCAATCCAGAAATCGAACTGGCGATATTCCGGCGCGGAGCACGCCTGCTTCGACACTTGCGCGCTCGCAGGCAAGCCCGCGAGAAAACACGCGAGCAGCGTCGCGCCGGCGAAGGATGCACGGAGAGCAATGCGAAAATGGGAGCGATACATGGCGTCGTTGACCCGCAGCGCGGAGGTTAGAGATAACTGTCGTCGATGTAGCACCAGCGCCAGTCTTCGCCGCGCTCCGCGGACTGGATGATCGGATGCTGCGTTGTGTGGAAGTGCGCGCGGGCGTGGCGATTTTTCGATGAGTCGCAGCAGCCGACATGGCCGCACTCAAGGCACATGCGCAGATGTACCCAGGTGTCGCCTGTCTTCAGGCACTCTTCGCACCCCTTTGTGTGCGGCTTCACGTTCTTCACGTGTTCTGCAACGTGACTGCATTTCGCTGTCATAACCAACCTCCGTCTATTGCCTTGGATGCTTTTTCTTTTACACCAGCCTGTATTGTTGCGCCAGTTCTCTAAAGCCCTTCACCTGGTCCTCAATCCAGGCCTCGTCGCGCTCGAACTCGGCGGCCATCAATCGCGCCACAGGCTCTGCCATTTCCATCGCCGCGTTGGCATTCAGGAACAGTGCGCGGGTGCGCCGCGCAAGCACGTCTTCTACCGAGCGCGCCATCTCTTCGCGGGCGGCCCACACCGCTTCGGCTGCGATGTACTTGAGCGCAGGATGGAGTTGCGCAGCGAGTGCCGGCCGGGTTTCTGTAAGCTCGCGGATTTTCTTCGCGTCCGCCCCGTACACTTCGAGGCTGCCCAGCGCCGCCGAATCCTCCATATGCCCATGAATGCGCAGGTTCTTCGTAACGCATCCCGCATCAGGCAGCTTGCCGAGCGTGATGGCGTGGTCCACGCAGTCTTCGGCCATGTGGCGATACGTGGTCCATTTGCCGCCGGTAATGGTCAACAGGCCCGATGTATCGACGTGAATCACGTGATCGCGCGAGAGAGCCGAGGTCTTGCCGTCGCCCTTCACCAGCGGTCGCAGGCCAACGTAGACGGCCAGCACGTCCTGGCGCGTGGGCGGACGCACAAAAAAGCGCGACGCTGTGTCGAGGATGAATTCGATTTCCTCGTCTAGGGGTCTTGGTTCGAGGCTCGGGCCGTCGACAGGCGTGTCGGTTGTACCGGCCACCGCGTGATCGTGCCACGGGATGACAAACAAGACGCGCCCATCGCTGGTCTTCGGCACCATCAGCGCAGTGTCGCCCTTCAAGAACGACCGCTCGAATACAAGATGAATGCCCTGGCTCGTCACCATCAATGGTTCGGCTTCGGGCTCGGCCATGTGGCGAATGGTATCGGTGAACACGCCGGTTGCATTGATGACAATCTTCGCTTCGAGCTTGAACTCTTCTCCTGTCTCTTTATCGCGGGCGGTGAGTCCGTTGACATATCCTTCTGCGTCCCGCGTCAATCCAGTCGCCGGACAATAGTTGACGAGGGTTGCACCATGATCGGCTGCTGTCATCGCGAGGTGAATCAGGAGACGCGAATCGTCGAACTGGCCGTCGTAGTAGACCACGCCGCCGCGTAACTCGTCGGGCTCCAGTGCAGGCAGGCGCTCCAGCGTCTCTTCTTTGGAAAGCAATCGCGATGCGCCGAAACCATACTTGCCCGCCAGCATGTCGTAGAGCTTGAGGCCGATGCCGTAGAACGGAGCCTCCCACCAGGAGTAGTTGGGGACAACGAAGGCGAGATCGTGCACCAGGTGCGGCGCGTTCTGCCGCATGAGCCCGCGCTCCTTGAGAGCCGACATCACCAGCGGAATATTGCCCTGCTCCAAATAGCGCACGCCGCCGTGCACCAGCTTGGTGCTGCGGCTGCTCGTACCCTTGCCGAAATCGTGGCCCTCGACCAGCACCACGCTGAACCCGCGCGATGCAGCATCGACCGCGACGCCCATGCCCGTGGCGCCTCCGCCGATGATCGCGATATCCCAAGGCTCACGGCGTTCGCGGATCCTGCCAAGCATTTCTTCCCTGCGCATTGAATACTCCAAATCAGCTTTTAGCTGTCAGCTCTCAGCTTTCAGCTTTCGAATCGCAGCCACCGGCCTCCACGCGTAGCTCGAACCGCTTTTGCTGACAGCTGAGAGCTGAAAGCTGAAAGCTGCTTCTCACTCCGTCCACTGCTTCGACCGCTCCACGGCGCGATGCCATGTCGCTCTTCGCGTTTTTCTTTCCGCCGCGTCCATCTTCGGTTCAAAGCGGACATCTTTTGATCGTTCGGCTTTCAACTCCTGCGGATCGGCCCAGAATCCTGTCGCCAATCCTGCCAGGTATGCGGCACCCAGTGCGGTGGTCTCAGTCACCTGCGGGCGCACCACCGGGACACCGAGCACATCGGCCTGGAACTGCATGAGCAGATTATTGACTGCAGCACCGCCATCCACGCGCAAGTCGGGCACGCCTGTGGTCTCGCTTTCGACAGCTTCGAGCACATCGGCTACCTGATACGCAATGCTTTCGAGAGCCGCCCGCGCAATGTGGCCGGGCAGGGTTCCGCGGCGAAGCCCGATGATCATCCCCGCCGCATGCGGGTCCCAGTGCGGCGCGCCCAGGCCCACAAACGCCGGCACAAACACCACTCCGCCGGTGTCGGGCACGCTGGCCGCCAGCGATTCGACGTCCGCAGACGAGCCAATCAGTTTCAAGTTGTCGCGCAGCCACTGCACCACCGCGCCGCCGATGAAGATGCTGCCTTCAAACGCGTATTCAAGCCGCTTCTGCGTGCTCGCCGCCAGCGTGGTGATCAGCTTGTTCTTCGACCGCACGAACTTTGTCCCGATATGTTGCAGCAGGAAGCAGCCCGTGCCGTAGGTGTTCTTCGCTTCGCCGGTATTCCAGCAGAGCTGCCCGAAGAGCGCGGCCTGCTGATCGCCCGCAATACCCGCGATGGCAATACCGCCCAGACCCAGCGATGTGGTCACGTCGCCCACCTTCTGGCTCGACCACACCACCTCGGGCAGCACACTCGCGGGGACGCGAAACACACGCAGCATCTCCGCGTCCCATTCGCCCTTGGCAATGTTGTAGAGCAGCGTGCGCGAGGCGTTGGTCACATCGGTCACATGGCAATGGCCGCTGGTCAGATGCCAGATGAGCCAGCTGTCGACCGTCCCGAACGCCAACTCGCCTTTCTCCGCGCGGGCGCGTGCACCGGGCACGTTGTCCAGGATCCACGCCACCTTGGTCGCGGAAAAATACGGATCGATCACGAGGCCGGTACGGTCGGCGACAGTGTCTTCCGCGCCGCTTTCTTTCAGGTCGTTGCACACGCCGGCGGTGCGACGGTCCTGCCACACGATGGCGGGATGGATTGGCTTTCCCGTGGCGCGTTCCCATACGATGACCGTTTCGCGCTGGTTGGTGATGCCGATGGCGGCCACATCGCGCGGCCGCGCGCCCACCTTGCCCAGCGCCTCCACGGCGCAGCTCAGCTGGCTGGTCAGAATCTCCATCGGGTCGTGCTCCACCCAGCCCGGCTGCGGATAGAACTGCTGAAATTCGTGCTGGGCGACCGCTTCAATTGTTCCCGATTGGTTGAAAAGAATGGCGCGGGAACTGGTCGTTCCCTGATCGAGCGCAAGAACATACGACATGAGACGAACACCTCTTCGCAGACCAGTCAAACACGCTGCCCCACGCGGCGGCAAACGAGAGGCTTTAATGAACCTGCTGTGCCGAATTCACAAGCACCACGTTGCTCAGCACCGCGGTGTCTGAGGTGTCAGGCAGGTGCGAGCAGAAGCCGATCCCCGCGTAAAACGGCCCGTCGAGGTGCAGGTGGATGCTCGGACCGAACGCATGCATCGGTTCGCCTTCCACGCTCACATACAGTGTGAACTCGTCGCCGTGCTTCTCGATCCCGATACGCTTCGCCATCACGGGCACCAGGCTGTCGGGGCTTTCGCCGCCGGGACGGCCGCGGCCGCCGAGGCGATACTCCATGTCTTTCACGCGCACGTTTCTCTCGGGCCTTTGCGCCAGCTGGATCATGCCCGCGCCGTGCAATGCAACGAGTGCTTCTTTCGCGTCGTCGTCGAGGCTCTGGCGAATGATGAGCACGGCTTTGCGGTCGTCATATCCCTTCGGATTCGGAAACGAAATGTTCGCGGCCAGCGAAACATCGCCTTCCATGCGCTTCCAGAGAAAACGGAATTCGTCGCGGTTGTACCACACGTTGTAGCCCGCCGAATTCACGGTGTATTGGCCGCTCGCCGCGTCATAATCCGCGCTGCCCGGAATCAGCGCGCCGCCCACATCCGACTGGCCATCGAAGATACCGATCGGCGTCTCGAAGGTCTTGCTGGGGCGATGAAAATCCGAGGGCGGCGCGGTCTGTGTGTGCGTGGCCGATCCAGGCTGCGCCCACGTCGGCGCGGATTGAGCGGGACTTGAGGGTGATTGTCCGACGAGCAAAACTGGAACTGCTGCGACGCCCACCGTGAGCGCAAGAGAATACGCGACGATCGACAGTTTCCGATCAAGGGATTGCATGCCGAAAACTCTAGCAGATGCCGCGACTCGCGGGCCGGATCTCGTCACGGATGGGGGGTCCCGCCCTAGCGTAGCCAGGACGGGGCACCCACTGTATTTGTAAGACCGACGTCGGAAAAGCTGGCGACCGTGGCTCCGCAGGTGGTTACTGCACCTCACCTACCCACACACCAAAGGGCGCAAGCTGAATCTGCCCCAGCGATGCGGGATCGGCGGCCCCAGGCGTCTTCATCAGCGTTTTCACACTGCCGCCTGCGCCAGGGACACTGAGGTTCACGGTCTGCGGGTCTGCAGTGAAGTTCAGCGTGACGACGACGGTCGGCGCGCCTGCGGCTTGCCGCATCCAGCTCAGGACCTTGGTATTGGTGTTATCGAGCATCACGTTGTCGCCGTGCGCGAACGCCGGATTCGTCTTCTTCAGCTTGATCAAATTCCGGTACCACGTGAGCAGCGAGTTCGGATCCGTCTCCTCCGTCTTCACGTTGACAGTCGTGTACGTTGGAGGGACAGGCAGCCACGGCGTGACGCCGGCATTCGCAAACCCTGCATTGGCGGTGTCATTCCACTGCATGGGAGTCCGCTCGCCGTCGCGGCCTTTGTCCTTCGGCCAGCCGGTCAGACCTACCGGGTCCTTGACATCTTCCTTGCGCGTCGGCGGTGTCGTTTTCATGCCGATCTCGTCGCCGTTGTAAAACATCGACGCGCCGCGGCTCGCAAAGAGCATCGTCGAGATCACGCGCTCGATATCGGTGTCGTGCACGCCGTCGCCATAACGCGCGTCGAGGCGCGGATTGTCGTGGTTATCGAAGACCAACATCGGGATGTTCCCATTGATCTCAGTCTCCACATCGTTCAGCTTCGACCGGAACAGCGTCACATCGAGCTTGTTGATGAAGCCAACCTGCGTATCCATCGGCAGTTGGAACTCGGGTTTGCTTGCCGTGCCGTATTGCTTGGCCAGCTCGGCAATGTTGGGCAGATAGGTTTCGCCAATCAGCACGCGGGTGCCGGGGAATTTGTTGGAGCCGAAGGTGTCGGTCCAGGCGCGCATCTCCTGCATCACGTCGTGCGTCCCCGGCAGATTGTTGGTGCGCGTGTCGTTCAGCGCGATATCGCCGTACGCGTTCAGGTAGGACTTGCCGTCCTTGTCCTTCAGCACATCCTCATCCTGCATCTGCGGATCTTCAAACAACGTCGTGATCGCATCGAAGCGGAAGCCGCCCACGCCGCGCTTCAGCCAGAAGCCTACGATGTCCTTGAAGGCCTGATGCACCTTGGGATTGTCCCAATTGAAGTCGGGCTGCTGGATATAGAACTTGTGGTAGTAGTACTGCCGCGTCTTATCGTCCCACTCCCACGCCGAGTGGCCGAAGTCCGATTGCCAGTTGTTGGGCACGTCGCCTTTGTCGGTAGCGGTCTCGCCTTTGCCGTCGCGCCACACGTACCAGTCGCGGTACGGATTGTCCTTCGAGGAGCGCGACTGCTCAAACCACTTGTGCTTGTCTGAAGAGTGATTCATCACCATGTCCATGATGATGCGGATATGCCGCTTGTCCGCCTCCGCGACGAGGTGATCGAAGTCCTTCAGCGTGCCATATTGCGGGTCGATGTTTTCGTAGTCAGAAATGTCGTATCCGAAATCGACCTGCGGCGAAGGATACACGGGCGTGAGCCAGATGGCATCCACGCCCAGGTTCTTCAGATAATCGAGACGTTCGGTGATGCCGTTCAGATCGCCGATTCCGTCTCCATTCGAGTCCTGGAAACTGCGCGGATAGATCTCGTAGATGACAGCGTTCTTCCACCAGTCTTGTTCGCTCGTGGCGGACGGGTTGGTTGCGGCCTGTGCAGGTGCCTGATGCGTTGTGGCGGAGAGTGCGAAAGCCCCCAGAGACAGAGCTAGCGCAGAGCGTGCGATTGTGCGGGTCCAGTGCATTGCGGTCTCCTGTTTGGTTCTGCTGCTCGTAACTCCACCCCGCAGACGAAGACCTGTCTGCCGGGCCCGGTAGATTCGGCAGCAGTGTTTCGCAGCCAAACTATCACATACGGGTGCCCGCGCGCGCTCCTACTTTGCCTTCCCCTTGGGCACGTCCATCGTCACCGTTTTGTGCCCGAAATCGACACCGAACTTTGGCTCCTCGCGGGTGCCGGTAATGTGGATCGGCAGCTCGGTTCCGGCGCCATCTTTCTTGAAGAAGCGGTCTGCCGGCTTCAGCAGCGTTCCCCAGACGCCGCCCACCATCTTCGACACGGTTGCATCCAATTTCGCGATGCCGGCAAAATTCAGCTCGCCGCCCTCCAGCTTGTAAGAACCCTTCAAAGCGATATTCGCACCGGGGACCGTATATCCCAGGGTCGGCAGGTCGATGACGCCGCCGCCCATGGTGAAATTGCCCTGCATCGCCGACTGCACCGCATTCGGATCGGCGCCCTTTACCTCTTTCGGCCTTCCCTGGCCGCGCAGGCTCAGCTCAGTAATCTTGTCCTGGATCTTCGCGCTCGAGAACTTCACGTCCTCCAGGTTGAACGTGCCCTTCAGATTCAATCGCTCGTGAATCGGAGCGGGTCCCGGCGGAATGTGCAGAGCCGCCTTCATGGTCAGCGCGCCGGTCAGCAAGGGCGTCTCCGACTTGCTCGCGAGGTAGAGAAAGTCCTCAATGTGAGCGCCGTGCAGATTCACATTCAGAGCAATGTCGTGCCCTTTCATGGCCGGGAGACCGCCGGGCGTAGCCGGATTCGTCTCCGGTACACGCACAACCTCTCCCTGGGCCGTGAATTGCGAGTGGCCGAGCGTTGCATTCACCGGCTCCAGCCAAGTATCGCCATTGGTCGCGTCTACTTTGGCGTGGAAGTGCGTGTGCAGCGCCATCTTGTGGCCGAAATGCGTGAGTTCAAAGTCGGGGGTGTCCGCGTCCCCATCCACTACCAGGTCCCGCAGCGTCCCCTGGTAGTTCCCCGTTGAATTCAACGTACCGCCAATGCCTTTCAGCGTGGAAAGATCGGCATCTTCAAAGATGTATTTGCCCTCGATCGCGCTTTCGCCGGGGTCGCTCTGATTCCAGGGCCCAATCGTCCCCGTCGCGTGCGCGTTGCCTGTTGGCTTGGGTACCGTCACTTCCGCGGCAAAATTCACCGGCGCTGTCGCGTTGATACCGCCTTTCCGCGTGAGTTCCAAATGGGCTATTGCAATATCGACGGGCAGCTTGCCCGGCTTGCTTGTTTCCAGCACCAGGTGCGCGGCGTTGCACTCCACGGCATCGACCACAAACGAGATCAAGTTGGAGGTCTGCTTTCCTTCCGCGCCGGCATTTGCATTGTTCCCGGCCGCCTGCCCGAAGTGCGATTTGGGCGGCAGATGAATATCGAGTCCTTGCAATTGAATTGCAGAAATATGGAAAGGCTTGCCGCGCTGGTATTCGAGCGGCATGCGGAAATGAAACTCATCGAGCCGGATCAAAGGATCGGTCGAGTCCTTTGCGGGCGCAGCGGAAACCCCGGCCACCTGGGCCGGCGGCCAGACACGCAGTCCGCGTCCTTCTGCCTTCAGCACATGTGCAACTGAAATGTGAAAACTGTCCAGCTCGACGCGGGCATGAAAGCGTTCCTGCAGCACCTGCACGATCATGCTGCGCAGGAAGGGCTCGGTGCGCTTGGCCACCACCCAGGCGACCACTCCCAGTATCGCGAGAATCAACACCAGGGCGCCGCTCAGCCACTTGATCCACGCAAGCCTGCGCCGCCTTGTTGCTCGCCTCGCCGTCAACTCGGCCTCCTGCTCCTCTACCATTTTTACTCCGCGACGTGGGCCCGCTTTTAGAATTGACGTTTCAGGGCGTAGACTCACTAACACAGATGCAAGAAACGATCGAAAAGCTCGTGAGACTGCAGGAACTGGATTTGGAGCGCGCCCGGTTGAATTCCTTGCTGCGTGCTCTACCCTCGGAGTTAGCCGAGGCCCGTACCACCCTCACGGACGCCGAACGCCGTGCCGCGGACGCTTCGGCTGCCCTGGCTCGCGAGGACACGCTGCGCACCAGGCTGGAGCGGGAGATCGCCGGGCATCGCCAGAAGGCCACGCGCTTCCGCACCCAGTTAGACTCCGTGAAGACGCCGGAGCAGGCAGCGGCAATCGAACACGAGATTGGCTTTGCGAATGCCGAAGCCGAGCGCCTCGAAGAGGAAGAGTTCGCGAGCCTGGAACGCACCGAGATGCAGGAAACGGTCCTTGCCGCCGCGCGTGCCGATGTCGAGCGCCTGGCCGGCGCTCTCGAGAAAACGCAAGCCCGCGTAAGCCAACGGCAGCAGGAGTACAACGACGAAATCGCCCGCGTCGGCACCGAGCGCGACGCCTTGCGCCCGTTGATTGCCCCGGAGTGGCTCAACCGCTTTGACCGACTCGCCGCAACCCGCGGCACGGGCATCGCGCGCGCCGAGAATCAGCAGTGCAATGGGTGCCGCATGGGGGTTCGCCCGCAAACCTGGAATCAGTTGCGGGAGGGTGAACTGCTCACCTGCGACAGTTGCGGCCGCCTGCTCTACTGGGATCCGGCTTTCATGCCGCCCGCCAAGTCGCCTCAGCCCGCCGACAGTGCTGTCCGCAAGTCGAAAGTTGCCGGCTCTCCGGCAGGCGCCTGAAAGAGCCGATGCGCCGCATCTGTGTCGACATGGACGAGGTAATGGCCGACACCCTGGCCGAGCACCTGCGCCGTTACAACCAGGCCTTCGAAGAAGACGTGAAAACCGAAGACCTAGCAGGCAAGGGACTTTGGGAGTACACGCCCGAAGAACGCCGCCAGGAGCTGCGCGCGTTCCTCGATGCTGAGGATTTCTTCGAAGACCTCGCCGTCATGCCCGGCTCGCAGCAGGTGCTCAAAGATCTTTCCGCGCGCTTTGAAATCTTCATCGCCACGCAGGCCATGACCGTGCCCAACTCACTCGGGCCCAAGTACCGCTGGCTTCAGCGCCACTTCCCGTTCATTCCGCCGACCCACTACGTTTTCTGCGGAAACAAGAGCATCCTGCGGGCCGATTTCCTGATCGACGACCTGCCGCGCAATCTGGAACGCTTCCAGGGCCAAGGCATTCTTTACTCCGCTCCACACAACCTCAGCGTCGCCGGATTTGTCCGCGTCGAAAACTGGCAGGAAGTGGCAAAGTACTTCGCGGCGATTGGAGAACCCGGGCTGACCGGGCGCCCGTAGCCGGACCTCAGTAGCCCGGCCCGCGACCCTGATGCAGGAAGCCGTTGTACCCTTCGCGGAATCCCTGGCGATAATCCTCAAATGCCGGCGGAGGCACGGGCGGGTTGCGGAACCTCGGGTGCTTCTCCACGCCGGGAGGCACATTGTGCGCGACGTCCCGCCGCGCGGCTTCCCAGCCATCGTGATAACCCTGGCGTGCAATCTCATTGAAGGCAGCCGGCGGAGGAGGAGCAGCGATCACAACCGTCGTATGGTGGCAACCCGCTACGACAAGCGGCATAAGACTGGCAGCAAGACAGACGATCCACTTCTTCATGAGGGTTCGACTCCGTTCTGGATTTGGCAGGCGCTCTCTCGAGGCAGCTACCCGTCTCCAGCCACAAACCCTCGCGGTTGCGATTAGTTGTCCCCCTCAGAATCAATTTGCGTTACTGTCAGCGGCTCGCGATCATCGGCTTCGAAATCATCGTTGGCGGATTGGAGCGCACCGGCACTGCGTGCGCGTTCGTAGTCTGGTGCGTGGTCACAATGATCGCGCCCGCGGGCTTGTTCCCCGCGCACCGGTAAGAGTGAGGCGTGCTCGAGTCGAAGTAAAGCGCGTCTCCCGGCTCCAGGGTTGCGGTCTGCTCGCCGTGGTGAATCTCCAGTTCGCCATCCAGCAAATACAGGAATTCAAATCCCGGATGCATGTGCGCTTTGGATTCCATCTCTCGGGTGAGCGGCACGAACTCCGCGAAGTAAGGGTCCATGTGCCGGTCGGGCACCATGTAGCCGAGGCTCTCAAAGAAGTAGGTGGGTACCGCGACCGCGGTCTGGGGCAGCCGGACACGTTCCTTGCGGCGATGGATTCGGAACAAAGCGTTCGGTTCCGTTTCAAAGAAATAAGACAAATCCTTCGAAAACACCATCGCGATGCGCGACAGGTTTCTCAAGGTGGGGACTACCCGCCCGGTTTCCAGTTGAGACAGGAAGCTGGCGGAAAGTCCGGTATGCTTGCCCAACTCAACCAGCCCCATCGACTTCTTCAGTCGCAATTTCTTGATGCGCTCACCGATGCGCTTTTCCGCGATAAACCGCTCCGCGGTCTCGGGGTCAACCTGGGTCTTTTGTGTCTCTTCGCGTCGAACTCCTGCAAGTTCAGCCATCTAACCCTCCTCGGGTCTCTCAGTTCACAGCGATCTCCACATTTCAAAGGTATAAGATGCCAACTGTGCTGAAATGTTGCCCACATCAAATTTTTTTCCTATAGAACTAAACCTTTTTGGGCCTACTTCGCATCGAAGAACAGGGTGTCTGGCATGAATCATCCCGTGGGGTCGCGCCCGTCGACATCCCCCGTTCTAATGTCCGGCGCCTCCGGCATGATTGGCGCTTCCCTCCGCGCAGCACTCGAAGTGGAAACCTTTCCTGTCCTGCAGCTGGTTCGAGAGGCGCCCTCCAGGCCAAATCAGCTTCGCTGGAACCCCGCGGCCACGCCTGCGGTTGAGAACCTTCATCCGCTGGAAGGGTTGGCCGCTGCCATTCACCTTTCCGGGGCCAACCTCTCCGGGCATCGCTGGACTGCCGCATACAAACGCGAACTTGTCGGCACCCGCATCGACTCCACGCGCAACCTCGTTCAGACGCTGCTTTCCCTGAGCAATCCGCCTCCCGTCCTGCTTGTCGCGTCGGCAATCGGTTTTTACGGAGATCGTGGCGACGCCCTACTCGATGAACGATCGAGCCCCGGCAACGGTTTTCTCGCCGATCTCTGCCGGCAATGGGAACAGGCTTCTCAACCGGCCATCGATGCCGGCATTCGTGTCGTGCACCTTCGCTTTGGGGTCGTGCTGGGGCGGCAGGGAGGCGCGCTGGCAAAGATGCTTCCGCTCTTTCGGCTCGGCCTCGGTGGCCCGCTTGGATCCGGGCGGCAGTGGATGAGCTGGATCAGCCTGAACGATCTGGTCGTCGCTGCGCTCTTTGCCTTGAGGTCTCCGTCGCTCTCGGGTCCGCTCAACCTCACGGCTCCCCATCCGGTGACGAATGCTGAATTTACGCGCGCACTCGCCCACGCGGTGCACCGTCCCGCGATCCTGCCCGCGCCCGCGTTTGCCCTCCGGCTTGCCATGGGCGAAATGGCAGATGCCGCGCTCCTCTCCAGCGCCCGCGTCTACCCGGCGAAACTCGTCGATGCCGGCTTTCCGTTTGCGCACCCGACTCTCGACCTGGCCCTCGCCGCAGCCCTTCACGATCCGCAGTAGTGCCTGACGAAGAAAAGCCGCAGCGCGATGTCAGCACGCTGCGGCTTCTCTGGACCTGCTGCTGCCGTCAGGCTATCGCGGTCTTCCTTCGTGCGGTGCAGGCGCATGCGATTGCATGCTCTGCTGTTGCGACTCGTGACGCTGCTGCAACTGCTGGGTCTGCTGCTGGTGCCTCTGCTCCAGCTTTTGCGACTGTTCTGAGTTCATCTGCTTCTGGTGTTCGGCTTCCTGTTTCTGTTGCAGCTTGCTGCGCTCCTGCTCTTGCTTGGCCGCCAGCTTCTCCTGTTGCTGCTGATACTTCTGTTCAGCCTTGGAGGCGCCCTTATCCAAAGTCTGCGGATGGTTCACCGGCGGCAGGTCCTTGGGGTGAACGAAAGACTTTTGGTCCGATCCGTTCCGCATCGCATTGCCGGGTTCAGCGCTGCGAGACGGCTCCGCACCGTGTCCTGCCACTGCGTGCCCAAAATCTCCCGGCCGTCCCGTCGCTGCGATCGGAGGATTCCCATGATTGGCCGATGCCCGCAGTTGCGGGTTTGAACGCGCCATGCTCGCGTGCTGCATCTGCGCGGATACCGGGGCCAGGTGCCGCTCGTGCGCCGCAGCCTCTTCCTGCGGAGTCGGGCGCGCCACTACGCCGCCATTCCCGCCGTTGAAGCTCACGTGATTGTCGTTGTGCACGTCGATTGTCGTGTTGTAGACGTTGTGAATTTCTGTGACGTTGATGTTCATCACCGCACGGTTGTAGAAGAAATGACCGCCATCCCAGCGGCCGCCACCGAATCCCATGCCAAAATATCCGAAGCTGTAGTTGATGCCGCCATAGAAGCCGACGGTCGGTCCCCAGTAGCCTTCATTCCAGAAATAGCCGCCATCGCCCCAACCCCAGTATCCGGGCGTCCACAAAAAGCCTACTTCCGGCGCCATGACCCACGTGCCCGGCACCCAGTAGTAGTCGCCGCCGTCGTCGTCCCAAGCCCAGTAGCCGGGAGTCCACAGATAACCATCACCGGGGCAGATGGGCTGTTCATAGACTGGTATCAGTGGAGGTGCGATTCGGATAGCCACCCTGATCTGCCCAAACGTTACGGCAGGAAGGGCGAACGCAAGCAGTGCGAGCAAAACTCGAATGGTGCGCATAGTGTCCCTCTTTCATTTCGTTCTCGAATGGTTCCCAGCCCGTTGACGCGTCGTCACCCGTGGCTTGCCGACCTACCGCCAGAACCGTAATCAGGGATCGCGATGAGTCAACTGCTAGACCGGATGCTTCGCTGCACCGCCAAGTTGCCCGCGCTCAATGAATCCTCGATTGACATCGGCCTGCTCCGCCATCCACTCTGATCTCTCCTTCTATCTCGTACACGGTGTCCCAAATATGCCGACGATTCAGCACATTTCACTCTCCTGTCTTTGCCTCTGCTCGGCCACGTTCCTCTTCGCCCAGCAGAAACCCGCATCCCCGTTGGCGCCGTTCATTGCCGAAAATGCGCCTGCGCTTGTTCTGGAGCATGCGCGCCTCATCGACGGCACGGGTGCCGCGCCGCAGGAAGACATGCGCATCGAGATTGCCGGCGGCAAGATCGTTTCCGTCCAGCCCTCAAGCGCGCATTCCTCTGCCGCCGCCAATGCAAGAGTTCTCGACATGACCGGAAAGACCGTCATCCCCGGCCTCGTCGGGATGCACGAACACCTCTTTTATCCTCTGCCGCAGCGTCCGCGCGGGGGCGCGGCACTCTACGGCGAGGCGGCCGACTCCGCTCCGCGGCTGTACCTGGCAGGCGGTGTGACCACAGCACGCACCGGCGGCAGCCTGGAACCCTACACCGACCTGGAGTTGAAGCGCGCCATCGATGCCGGCCAGATGCCGGGACCGAAGCTCGATGTCACTGGCCCCTATCTCGAAGGCAAAGGCACGTTCGCGCTCCAGATGCATCAGCTCGCCGATGCGGAAGACGCTGCGCGTACCGTCGACTACTGGGCGGCGGAGGGCGTCACGTCGTTCAAGGCGTACAACTACCTGACGGCCGACGAGCTCAAGGCCGCCATCGATCATGCCCACGCACACGGAATCAAGATCACCGGCCATCTCTGCTCCATCGGCTTTCGCCAGGCAGCAGAACTTGGAATTGACAATCTCGAACACGGCCTCGCTGTCGATACCGAGTTTCTTCCCGGCAAGAAGCCGGATGAGTGCCCAAGTCTCCGCGCTACCGACGCCTACATGGCCAAGACCCTCGATGTCGATGGCCCCGAGGTTCGCGCCATGATTGAGGACCTTGTTGCTCACCATGTCGCCATTACTTCGACCCTCGCCATTTTTGAGACGTTCGAACCCAACCTGCCGCCGATGGATCGCGAAGACCGCGCCCTGGGCAGCCTCACCACGGAGGCCGCGAAGGAATACCTCGCCACGCGTGCCGCTGTTGCCGGGCGCGCCCCCAGTGCGAGCCTGAAAAAAGAGATGCAATTTGAACGCGCCTTCGTCGCTGCGGGCGGACGGCTGATGGCCGGTTGCGATCCGACAGGCTACGGCGGCGTCCTTCCCGGCTTTGGCGATCAGCGCAACATTGAGCTCCTCGTCGAAGCCGGCTTCTCGCCGGTCGAAGCCATCAAGATCGCCACGCTGAATGGCGCCGAGTACATGGGCAAGGAGGCAACCATCGGCTCCATCGCTCCCGGCAAGGCCGCAGACCTGGTCGTTCTCTCCGGAAACCCCATTGCCAAAATCGAGGACATCGAGAAGGTCGAGATGGTCTTCAAAGACGGCGTCGGCTACGACTCCGCAAAACTCATCGACTCTGTGGCCGGTCTGGTTGGCCTTCGCTAGTCCTCTACTTTGGCGCCGGCCGAGTCGCTTGCGGCTTCCCGGTTTATCCTGAAGAGTCGGGCCGGCAGGTTCTCGCCGGCCCTTGAGGATCGATTCATGCCTGAAGAAAGTACCGTCTCTGCAGAGTCAATGAACCCCGATGGCGCGCAAGCGCTGGCTGCCTCGCCACAGGTGGCTACCATTGCTACTCTCGGCCGCCACGAGGGTCAATCCGTCATCCTGAAGGCCTGGCTCTACAACTCGCGCGAAAGCGGCAAGCTGCTTTTTCCCATCTTTCGCGACGGCACCGGTACCGTGCAGGGCGTTGCCCACGTCAAGAGTGTTCCCGAGCAAGTCTTCATCGCTCTGAAAGGCCTCACCCAGGAATCCAGCGTGATCGTGACCGGAAAGGTCCGCGCCGACAAGCGTGCTCCCGGCGGCTACGAGCTCGACGTCGAAAACGTTGAAGTGATTCAGCGCGTCCCTGAGTCCGACCCCTACCCCATCACCCTCAAGGAGCACGGCGTCGACTTTCTCATGGAGCATCGCCACCTCTGGGTCCGCTCGCCGCGCCAGTCCGCCATCCTCCGCATCCGCGCCGAAATCATGCGCGCCGCCGCCGAGTACTTCGACACCAACGGCTTCATCCGCACCGACCCGCCCATTCTTACGCCTGCGGCTTGCGAAGGAACATCAACGCTTTTTCCAGTCGACTACTTCGGCGACCCTGCCTTCCTCACGCAGTCGGGCCAGCTCTACATTGAATCGACGGCGCTCGCGCTCGGCAAGGTCTACAGCTTCGGCCCCACCTTCCGCGCGGAAAAATCGAAGACCCGGCGTCACCTCACCGAGTTCTGGATGATCGAGCCTGAAGTCGCCTACTGCGACCTCGATTGCCTGCTTGTGCTCGCGGAAAACTTTCTCTCCCACATCGTTCAATCCGTGCTCAAGAACCGCGGGCCCGAGCTCGCTGTCATCGGCCGCGACAAGGCTAAGCTCGAGGCCATTACGCCGCCCTTCCCGCGCCTGCGCTACGACGAAGCTGCTGCCATGCTCAACCAGGCGCACAAAGACGGCCACCTCGAAGCACCCTTCGAGTACGGCAACGACTTCGGATCCCCTGACGAAACCTGGCTTAGCTCGCAGTTCGACAAGCCAGTCATGGTCAATCGCTACCCCGCCGACGTGAAGGCCTTCTACATGGAGCCCGATCCGCAGGACCCGCGCTACGCACTCTGCGTCGACGTGCTCGCCCCCGAAGGCTACGGCGAAATCATCGGCGGCTCGCAACGCGTCTCCAGCTACGAGTTGCTCAACAGCCGCATCGAGCAGCACAGCCTGCCCAAGGAAGCCTTCCAGTGGTATCTCGATCTGCGCCGCTACGGGTCGGTCCCGCACTCCGGCTTCGGCATGGGCATCGAGCGCGCCGTTGCCTGGATCTGCGGCCTCGACCACGTCCGCGAAACCATCCCCTTCGCGCGCACGCTGCACCGCATCTACCCGTAGCGCGAAGTCAGACCTCCATATTCAGCAGTGCTGAACCAAGGCACTTGCCGTGTGCATCGAGCGCAAGGGAACGCGAGACATTCATGCTCTCCGGCCTCTGCAGTACAAAGTTCAGCGCTCCCAGCTGTGGCAGCTCGTATCGTTCTACGGGCCGGTCGATCACCGCGGCGTAGAGCGCGCTGACGCGCTCGATTGTCACCTTGCGCGCGATCTCTGCGTAGTCCTCGCTGCGATAGGCCGTCAGCGAAATCGTCACGATCCTGCCCTTGTCGCCGGTCCGCGCATGCGCTAACTCCTGCAGCTTCATCTCAGGCCTCCTCGAAGTGGACTTGGTGCGGCACCAGTTCGCGCCGCACGTAAGTCGGCAGAATTCCGATCACTTCCCTGGTCCCGCCGCTCACGCCCCCGCCACCCGCAGGACCATTGGTGTAGAGCGCTTCGACTTCGCGCGGAACCAGCGCGGCCAGCCTCGCGTTCTCTGCGCGCGCCGCCACCCGCACCCGCACCTCGTAGGGCTCGTACACGTTGCGCGACAGCGATTGGCCATGGATTGCATTCACACCGATCAGGTCGAACCGCATCTCGCCGAGCCCGCACCTGCCCAGTCGCTCCGCCAACACCTGCTGTGCCAGTCTTGCCCGCGCCAGTGCGTTCGGCCCCGCATACGAAATCTGTCCTTCGCTATGAAAACCATCTTGATACCCGACAGAAACTTTCAGCGTAGCCGGCCTTGCTTTGCCGAGCCCGCCGCTCGCCTTGACACGGTCCATCCCAACTTCTTCGAGCGCCACATGCGAAAAATCCGCGATGACGTCCGGTGTAAAGTACGCTGCCGGGTCCATGATTTCGTAGAGCAACTGCTCCGTGCAGGTCGCTCGGTTCACCACGCCGCCCGAACCAGCGACCTTGGTGACGATCGCAGTGCCGTCCGCCTCCACCTCAGCCAGTGGAAACCCCAGCCGCGCCAGTCCGGACACGTCTTTGTATCCCGGATCGGCAAAATAGCCGCCAGTCACCTGGCCCGCGCACTCCAGCAGATGGCCGACCACCGTGCCCTGTCCGAGCCGATTCCAGTCGTCGAGCGCCCAACCGAACGAGTACGCCAGCGGCGCAACAAACAGCGAAGGGTCGGCGACGCGCCCGGTCACAATCACATCGGCTCCGCCGGCCAGCGCTTCCACCATGCCTTCTGCGCCCAGGTACGCGTTGGCAGAAACCACCTGCTCGCCGAGTTCGGCAATGCGCGCAGCATTTTCCTCCTCGGGTGACGCTCCTTTGCGAATGAGTTCCAACACGTCATCGCCAGTCACCGCTGCGATACGCAGTCCATGCAGCCCCAGCCGGCGCGCAATCTCGCGCGTTTTTGCCGCCGCCGCTTGCGCATTCGCTGCGCCCATGTTCGTCAAAACGCGAATCTTCTTTTCAACACAGATGGGCAGCACCGCTTCCATGCGTTCTTCCAGCAACGGATCGAACCCCGCGTCGGCGTTCACCCTGCGCGCCTTTTGTGCCAGGGCGATGGTGCGTTCCGCAAGGCACTCGAAGACCAGGTAATCGAGATTGCCATGCAGCGCCAATTCGATCGCCGGATCGATCCTGTCGCCCGAGTAGCCGGCCCCGCATCCGATCCTCACCGCTTTCACGCTCAGTCACCCCTCACCATCAAATCGGAATCACGCGGAACACAATCGCTGCCAGCGTCATCAGCAGCGAAGCCGCGAACAGAAAGGGAATCGTAAACCGCTGGTGCTGTGCCAGCGTGATCTCCGAAAGGCCGACGACGAGAAACGTAGCCGGCGTCAGAGGGCTCACTGGAAATCCCGTTGTATGCATCCCCAGCAGTGCGGATTGTGCCACCGTCACTGCGGGAATCCCAAACGCTCCGGCCGCCTGCGCCAGCACCGGGAGAACCCCGAAGTAAAACGAGTCCGGATCGAAGACCAGGCTTAGCGGCATGGCAACCACGCCCAGTGAGGCCGGCAGCAGCCGCATGCCGTGCGCCGGCAGATGGTGTACCGCCGCGGCTGCCATGGCGTTCAGCATGCCCGTTCCCTTCATGATCCCGGTAAACGCACCCGCCGCAAACAGTATGCTCGCCATCAGGATCGCTGCCGGCGCATGCGCTGCGATGCGAGCCTGTTGCGCATTCAACCCCGGCTCATTCAATGTGAGCGCAGCGATCGTCCCAAGCAGAAACGCGACGGCCGGGTCCACTTTGCCCGAGAGCATGGTGCCCAGAACAATCAGAGTCAGTGCAAGATTCCAGAAAAAATGCCGCGGCAGCTTCTTCTCGACCTTCGTCGCGTTCTCGTGAGCCTCACTCCCCGTTTCGAGATCGACGGTTCCAAGCCGTCGCTCTTCGCGCACGCCCAGCCACCAGGCGGCGGTAAAAACAAAGATCAGCCCCACCGCCTGCACCGCGACCATGGGGAAGAAAATATTGCCAACAGGAATGTGCAGCGCAGCCGAGGCGCGCATCGTTGGCCCCGTCCATGGCAGAAAGTTCACCCCTGCAGCCAGCGAAACGACGCAAGCAAGAATGCGCCGGTCGATGCCGACACGCTGATAGATCGGCAGGAGCGCCGGCACCGTGATCAGGAAGACCACGGCGCCCGATCCATCCAGATGAATCAGCAGTGCAAGCAGGGCCGATCCTGGCACGATGCGGGAAGGCCGGCTTCCAATGCGCCCAAGCAGCCAGCCGATCATCGGCTCAAGCATTCCCGCGTCGGTCACCGTTCCAAAGAACAGGATCGCGAAAACGAACATGCCCACAACCGGCGCAATGCTCTGAATACCGGCGAGGATGAAGTGTCCCGTTTGCAGCCCGAACCCGCCCGCCAGCGAGGCAAGAACGGGAAAGGCCACCAGAGCCGCCAGCGGCGAGACCCTCTTGCTCAGGATCGCAACCTGCAAAGCAACAATGGTGGCCAATCCCAAGAGGGGCAGCATCATGATTGGGTAAGCGTATCACTGCGCCACGAGACGGTTCGCTGCCCGCGGTGCAGCCGCGCCAGGGCCATCGGCGGTTGCTTAACGTAAACGTGGCAGTGATTAGCTAAGTCTAGCTAAGAATATGATAGATTTGATGGATGGAAGTGAATATCCACCGCGCAAAAACAATCCTCTCCCGTCTCATCCTTCAGGCCGAGGCGGGGGAAGAGGTCGTCATCGCCCGCGCCGGCAAGCCGGTGGTCAAACTCGTGCCGGTGAACGCTGCCAAGGGCAAGAAATTCAAGCCTGGGGCGATGAAGGGCCGGCTCTTTGTATCGGACAATTTTCTCGATCCTGACCCCGAGCTCGAAGCCATGTTCAATGATCGACCGGTGTTCCCGGTTGGACCTCGGAAGGCGAAGGGCGAAACCAAAGCTAAAGCGTCCGCTGGCCGTAAGCAGCCGAAGGCAGCATCCCTTGCTCAGCGGGATTCGATCGTAGCGAAAACGAATCCGTCGGCTCGATGAAAGTGCTCGTCGATACACACGCGATCCTCTGGTGGCTCGTCGACGACAAGCGGCTCTCAAGAACCGCGCTGCGAATCCTTGGGGACTCAAACCATGCGCGAATCGTTAGCTATGCCTCGCTTTGGGAGATTGCGATCAAGATGAGTTTGCGCAAGCTTGTCGTGAGCGATCTGTCGTTCGCGCAGGTCGTCGAACAGTTGCGCATCTATGAGTTTAGGTTCCTGCCGATTCGGCTGAATGCCCTGGAGCGCATGGAATCGCTTCCCTGGCACCATCGCGATCCATTTGACCGGCTTCTGATTGCTCAATCAATCGAGGAAGCTGTCCCTTTGATGACTTCGGACGCATGGGCCGAGGATTATGCAGTGAAAACCATCTGGTAAATTGCCGCTTCGTGCAAACACATCGGGCCTGTCCCCTTGGCGGACAGGCCCGACTTGTTCGCGCACAAGCGCCCTTCACACCTGCATCACTTCCGCTTCTTTTCTGCGCGAGAGCTCTTCCATCCGCCGGATCTCTTCATCCGTCATCTTCTGCACTTCTTCCATGGCGCGCTTCTCATCGTCTTCGCTGATCTTCTTCTCTTTCGCCAGCTTCTTGAGCGCATCGTTGCCGTCGCGGCGCACGTTGCGGATCGCCGTCCGATGCTCTTCGAGAACCCGGTTCAGGTGCTTCACCACTTCGCGGCGCCGCTCCTCCGTCATCGGAGGAATCGGCACGCGAATCACCTTGCCGTCTGTCTGCGGGTTCAGGCCCAGGTCCGAGGTGCGCAGCGCCTTCTCAATCTCCTTCAGCACTGTCGGGTCCCACGGCGAAATCAAGATCATCTGGGCCTCGGGCGTGGACACCTGCGCCATCTGGCTGATCGGTGTCGGCGTCCCGTAGTAGTCCACCTTGACCTGGTCAAGCATGTGGACGCTCGCGCGCCCCGTGCGCGTCGATGCAAGATTCGCCTGGAACGTCGCCACGGCCGAGTCCATGCGCCGCTTCAGGTCGCTCGATAAATCTTTCAGCGCCGGAATCCCGGCCATTACAGAGACTGCCATTGCTCTCCTCGTACTTTCCAAAAAGCTATTCTAGCGGAATCGGTCCGCCCCCGTTGGCTGTCTACTGGCATTGGGTGAATGCTACACTGCGTCATTCCCCATGCCAGCACTTGAACGACAATCCAGCATGCGCGGGCTCTATCTTTATTTCGGCCTGATGGCGCTCCTTGTCAATGTCACGAATCCGCAGTGGCTGCTGGATATTCCCACCTCGTACATGCTCAAGAATCTGCTGAGCGCCTCGGCTTCGCAGGTTTCGCTGTTCAGGCTACTCACCGGCATTCCCATTTACCTCGGGTTTGTTTTCGGGCTTGTACGAGATTCGTGGAACCCTTTCGGCTGGCGAGACCCCGGCTACTTCCGCATCTTCGTGCCGGTAACCATGGTTGTGGTGATCGCCACAGCTTATTCAAAGACGACCTACGCCGGCCTGCTTCTCGGCATGTTGCTCATTACCGTCGCCTACAACTTCGTTGCGGCCGCGTTCCAGGGCCTTCTCGCGCTCATCGGTCAGGAAGCGCTGATGCCCGGACGACTCAGCACCTTGTCCAACGTGTTTATGAATCTGGCGGCCATCCTGGGATTCTTCGCATCCGGATGGATGTCGGCCGATCTATCGCCACGGCAGGTCTTTCTGCTGGCGCTCGCCCTCACGGCGTCCCTCGGTATCTTCGCCTTCTGGAAACCGGCGTCGGTCTTCACTCATGCCTATGACAACCCGCATGCACGCGGGAGCAGCTTCTTGGGCGACGTCCGCCGGCTCGTACGGCATCGTCCCATCTATCCGGTAATCGCCATCAACCTGCTCTGGTTTTTCACTCCGGGCGCCAACACGCCCATGCAATTCTTCCTTACCAACCAGCTGCACGCTTCAGATGCGGTCTATGCAGACTTTTCAGCGCTTATCTACGCAGGGTTTCTTCCCACCGTATTCCTCTACGGGTTTCTCTGCACACGCTTCCCGCCGCGCCGACTGCTTTGGTGGTCAATCCTCGTCGGCGTACCGCAGTTCGTTCCCATGGCATTCATTCGCACCGGCAATCAAGCCCTGGTGGTAGCGGTTTTGATCGGCTTGTTGGGTGGACTGGCAAATGCCGCGGTAGTGGACATCGCCATTCGCGCTTGCCCACCGGGCCTGCAGGGAACGCTCATGATGATCGTCGCGGCCCTCTATCCGCTCGCTTCGCGCGTAGGAGACGTCTTCGGTTCGTGGATCTTCGGCCTCAATGCCGTGCATGGCTTCCAATATTGTGTTGTTGCCATAACCGTCGCATACACGCTGATTCTGCCCTTGCTCCTGCTCCTCCCCAAACAGATGACGTCGACAGCCGACGGAGAACCGAATCCGGAAGAGGAGGCCCTGGTCCTCGCCGAGATTGGTGAACTATCCTAACGAGCAGTCGCGCCGCCGATCGACGCGCCAGTGGGCGCCCACTCGAGAGCGCAACGCCTTCAGTCATGGCGTGAGTCCGGGCCGCCCGTGATCTCGTCGTCGCACAAAGCCGAGTCGAATAAGGCGAACTCCTCAGCCGTCGGCGTCTGAAAAACTTCGGCCCAGCGCACCATGTCGTCGCGCTCAATCATCGGGTGCTCCGCCCCGCGCCGGTTCACGCGTTCGCACAACACCGCGATGGGGGCCGTGAGGTAAACCAACTCCACATGCGCGCCAAGCTCTCGCGCCCGCACACGCAAATGGTCGCGCTCCTCCCGGCCCCAGGTTCCCCACTCGATCGCAACGGAAACACCATGAACGAGAAGCCGCTGCGCAAGTTTCCATTGCATGGCTTCCACTGTGGTTCGTCGCGACTCGTCCCAGAGATCGAGTCCCAGGTCCGCGAGCCATTCGTCCGGACAGAAACGCACCGCCTGAAATCTCTCCTCAATCCTTTTGGCCACCGTGGTTTTCCCGGAGCCCGGCAGACCACACACGATGAACAGTCTTGGCGTCACTGCAGTTCCTCTTGGTGGATCGGTTCGCGGCGGGTTGGGGTTCGTGCTTTCCCACCCATCGCAAAGAACGCGATGGATGGGGCACCCTGCATCTCTAGATGCGGCCCGGCAGAAGATCTACTGAGCCAATGAGCATCAAGCTCTTGAGATCCGGTCTTGCGTTCAGCTCGTATAGTCCATGAACAAAACCAGCAGCCCAAAGATCGCAATGAGCGAGGCCGATAGCGCTGCCCATCTGCCGCTCTGTCCCGCCTGCGCAGCCACATTGCGCGCAGCCCGCCAATACAGCAGCGATCCCGCAACAACCAGAAGCAACTCAAGAGCCGCGGCAATCTGAGGCCGGTCCCACAGCCCGAACCCCAGCAGGGGCAAATGGCCGTAATTCGCGGGAAGGATCGGCATGTCCGGGCGATGCACGATCAGGTCGAGCGCCCAATGCGACGCGGCCACCAGCCCGAGGACGACCGCCACGCGCCTCCCCATGCGCGGAAGGAACATCAATCCGAGGATTGCGGAAAGGAGGATCACCCCCACGATGGAGTGCGTGTAGTCGGCATGGATGATTGCGCCACCGTAACCCGCATGCGGGCCGACGGGCTCCATCGTTTCCATGTGCGCCAGGAACAGCGGCACGAACACAATGTCGAGCCACACGGCGGCAAGCATGAGCGCCCAGAGCGGCGCCGTTCGCTCCTTCGCTTTGACCATTGCCGCGAAGCCGAAGTGGCCGGCAATCATTGCGCGCCTCCCGGTTTTCGCGGGCGCGGCCAGGGAATGCGCCGGTCGACGAGGCCTGCGCCAACCACAAACAGCACAACGCCCAGAATGAATTGCACGCTTGCGCCTCCTTGCGTCTTCGTCCCACGTTAGCATGCGCGGAGGTCAACGCCTGCGTGCTAATCTCCAGTTGCATTCTTCCGGTGAGGTTTCCCATGCGCGCCAATCGCTCCGTCCCTCCCTGTCCTGTTATTCCTGTTCTCCGCTACCCTGATCCCAGCGTGGCTGCCGAATGGCTCTGCCGAGTCTTCGGTTTCACCGTCCGCTTGCGCATCGCGAACCACCGCATCCAGATGCGCGCCGGCGAAGGTTGTTTCACGATTGCGGAAGGCGATGTCGTTCCCAATCGCTCTGCCACCATGCAGGTGCGCATCGAAGACGCACGTGGTCACTGCGAGCGAGCGCGTGCAGCGGGCGCCAAAATCCTTACCGAGCCCACCGATCACATGTATGGGGAGCGCCAATACAACGCTGAGGACTTCAACGGGCACGTATGGGACTTCACCGAGACTCTAGCCGACATCGAGCCGGAAAGCTGGGGCGGTGTGTCCGTCAACCCCTGAGCAGGCGCGCGTTGCCGTCTGAACGTCACTCAGCGTTCGCGGACTTTGTCAGCGATGGATCATGCTCTGCCTTCACGCGGCAGCCCAGCCACGCAGCCACGAGGAACGTAGAGGCAAGAATCACGACCTGCACGAAGCCGGGCAGGATCATGACCTTGTGATACGGCTCTCCCGGAACCGGCCGCAGGAGCCACGGGAATAAATCGGGCAGAGAGTGGTTGAGAGCGAGAAGGGCAACATTGACGATTCCCGTTCGAACCAGAGCGACCCACCGAAACGAATGTTCAATGATCAAGCCGGTGGCGAGCACCGCCAGCGTGCTGAGCGAAATGAGCGCAGGCGTGGCTAACTCAAATACAAATTGACTCAAGGGCCACGGCAGATCGCTCCAATGCAGCCAACGTGCAATCGGGAAGCGCACCCCTGGACGCAGGAAGCTCATAACGATCGTGCCCGCGGCTGCATAGGCAAAGAACATCCAATGCCGGCGCACACTACCGACCGCACCCATGGCGAGAGCAAGCAGAGTCTGGCGCCAAAACCAATTCGCCGTCGCACCTTCCTGAAATCGCTCAACCATATCGCCCGTCAGCGCTTCAGAGTGTTGACCATGGCACAGGTGTCGAAGGAGCCACAGCGCCAGCTTCGGCGGGTGCGATTGGTTTGCGGTCATACGCGTCCTCTCTCGAGCGAAGGGATTCCATTCCACAAGCCCACCAGTGCGGCGCGCGCTGCTTTCAAGGTGCGCAGGCCACTTTTGGTAACGACGAAATACTTCTTGGCTCGGCCCCCGCGTTCAGGCGTGGGCTCACCCATCGATGAAGACACAAATCCCTTGTGCTCGAGCCTCTCCAGGGCCGCGTAGATACTGCCCAGGCTCACCTCTCTCCGGGCAATCAGCAGCAACTCCTTCGCGATCGGAACGCCGTACGCGTCGTCGCCCAGGCGCAACACTGCAAGCAGCACCATCATCTCCATCTCGCCGAGATAGCCTCGTTGCGCCATTTATTCAACTATAACGAAGAAACCTAGCCGCGGTAAAGAAGTCTGTGTCAGAAGCCGTTTTCTGGGTTTGGATTCCTGCGGGGCGTTGCCGATGCGTTCGCCAGAGCTAAACAAGCCCGGTTGAAGCCGCCTGCGCATGCGCATGGTAACTCGAGCGCACCAGCGGTCCCGACTCCACGTGCCGGAAGCCCATCTTCAGCGCCTCCGTCTTCAGCTCCGCGAACTCGCGCGGCGTATACAGGCGCGCCATGGGCAAGTGATCGCGGGAAGGCCGCAAATACTGGCCGATCGTCAGAATGTCGCAGTGCACCGCGGCGAGATCGCGGAATACCTCGAGCAACTCGTGCGTCTCTTCGCCCAGTCCCACCATCACACCCGACTTGGTAATCCCCGCCGGATTCAATTCCTTCGCATAGCGCAACAGCTCGAGCGTCCGCTCGTAGCGCGCGCCCGAGCGCACCACGCGATAGAGCCGCGGCACGCTTTCGGTGTTGTGGTTCAGCACCTCCGGCCGCGCCTCGACGACAATCTCAATTGCCTCTCGATCTCCCTGGAAGTCCGGAATCAGCACTTCCACGCGGCATCCCGGAGCCTGCCTGCGAATCTCCTCGATCACCGTTGCGAAAATGCGAGCACCGCCCACCAGATCATCGTCGCGATTCACGCTGGTGATCACGGCATGCTCCAGTCCAAGCTGCGCAACCGCCTCGGCCACGCGCCTTGGCTCATCCAGGTCGATCGGCTCCGGCCGCCCCTTGGGCACGGCGCAGAATCCGCAGCGCCGCGTGCACAGGTTGCCGAGCATCATGAAGGTGGCCGTCTTGTGGTGCCAGCACTCGCCGATGTTGGGGCAATGCGCGCTCTCGCACACCGTGTGCAGGTTCAGGCTGCGCGCAAGCCGCTTCAGCTCGTGGAAGTTTTCTCCAACGGGAGCACGTGCCTTCAGCCACTCCGGCTTGGGGGTGGGCGTGCGCTGCGCCGGCGCAATCTGGACAAGATCGATCACGTCCTTATTGTACCGACCGTGATGAAGCCCGGCGCTCCGGCGCCTGCGCCCCTGTAACCTTCCGTTCCGCCGCGCATCTCACGATTGAAGGTTCCTCTATGCCCCTCTTCGACGAAGCGACAATAAACGAGCCAAAACCCTTGAGCCGCCGCGCCCTCATTCTGGGCGGCGCCTGCGCCGTCAGCGCCATCGGCTTCTGGGGGCTCCGCCGCAGTACTGTAGCTGCCGCCCGTCCGCTCGCGGCCAACGAGGGCCCGGCCAATGTGACCATCGCGCAATTCTCCGCGGACGGCAAACGCACCGGCACCATCACCGTACCGCGCTTGATCCACACCGACGACGAATGGAAGCACCTGCTGCCCGTCGATTCCTACTGGGTCACGCGCCACGAAGACACCGAGCGTCCTTACACGGGCGCCCTGCTCAACGAGCACGGTCACGGCATCTTCCACTGCATCTGCTGCAACCTGCCGCTGTTCAGCTCCAACGCCAAGTTTGAATCCGGTACTGGATGGCCCAGCTTTTACGAGCCCATCGCTGAAGAGAACGTCGTCAAGTCTGTCGATGGCAGCCTCATGGTCGTGCGCACCGCCGTCTCCTGCCGCCTCTGCGACGCGCACCTCGGTCACGTGTTCGACGACGGCCCGGCCCCCACCGGCCTCCGCTACTGCATGAATTCCGTCTCGCTCCGTTTCACTCCCGCATGATTCGACCCGCCAGTTACTCAACCAATAAGTCACTAAATCACTAGTAATAGAAGAGCAAATCAAGTAATCCGGGCACCATTACTTTGGCGTCGAAATTAAACTCCACTGCGTACATCCATTTCCATTCGCGGTGATTTTTCGCTTGCGGCGATTCCGGGCAGTTCCCTCTACTGAGAACTCCACGCCGGTGTAATTCCCCATCAAGAGAGGTAAAAAAGAATGGTGTGCTTCTTGAAAGAGCACTATCTCCCACTATTCGTCGTTGCAGTCATCGCGAGTTTGATCGCCCCAATGCGAGCCAATGCGTCCGACGTCACCGTCGGCAGTCCGGTCGCGGGCACCCGCATCGCCTCGCCCAATCCAGATCCGCGCACATAACGTCGGCTGCAAGAGCGCCAGGCCGACTTCCTTCGGTTTCTCCATCGACGACAGTAAGATCGTTTACCGTGGCGAAACGCCCTTCGACATCGACATCCCAAGCCAGGACATAACTCCCGGCAAACACACAATTCATTTCAAGTCGGCGACAAGCAAAGGCGATTGCGCTGAGGCTACAACCACGTTCACCGTAGCCGACTCGAGCACAACGCCGCCCGTGATTCCGTCCTACGCACTCTCCTCCGGAGATCTGGAAACTACCGACAATTGGAATCAGGCGCACGATTCGCGCACACCCGGCCATGCCGTGGGCACCACGGTCTATCCAGCGACATCGCCTCTTGGAGACGACGCCCGCCTGTTTTCCATGGACTACTCCAAGAGGGCTGGCGAGCGCTGGAGCAACTCATTCGCGAACGACACCACGGCAACGCAATTTGTTCTCGATGTTTACGTGCTGATGCCCGATCCCACCCAGATCCAGAATCTTGAGTTGGATATCAACCAGGTTGCGGCCAATGGAAAAACCGTCCTGATGACGACCCAGTGTTCAGCGAACAGCAATCGCTGGGAATACGGTGAGACCATCGGCCACACGAATCACTGGTTGGTCAGCAACGTGCCTTGCGACATTCAAAGCTGGACCGCGAACGCGTGGCACCATATCCAGATCGGCGAGCATCACGACAAGTCACTGCGCCTGACCCACGATTATGTGATCGTCGATGACGTCTACACGCCATTCGTCGGCGCCACGCGCCCAGCCTCAAAAAACGAGGGCTGGAGGAAAGGCGACGTCAACACGCAATTCCAGATCGAGGGATCGAGCAGGGTGGAGGCGACGGCCACGATCTACGCACACAACCTGACCGTCTATCGCTGGTAGCTCAACTTTGATCGAGGTGTCCCAGGTCTTGTTTTTGAGACCTGGGATGCCGGGGCCCTGCGACCTACCGAACTTTGTAATCGACAAACAGCTCCGGGAACTGCTGCTTCAGCGCGGCGATCTTCGGCCGGTCGCAGACCAGGATGTAGGGGTTGTTGGGATTCAGATCCGCATAGTGCTGGTGGTACTCTTCCGCGGTGTAGAAGCCTTTCAGCGGCGTCACCTCGGTGACAATCTTTCCGGAGAAGACATGCGCCGCGTCCAGCTGCGCGATATACGCATCGGCGATCTTCTTCTGCTCGTCTCCCTGGTAGAAGATTGCCGAGCGGTACGACGTGCCCACATCCGGTCCCTGCCGGTTGAGTTGCGTCGGATCGTGCGCCACCGAGAAGAAGATGCGCAGCAGCTGCCCGTACGTGATCTTCGCAGGATCGTATGTCACCTTCACGGATTCGGCGTGGCCCGTCGTCTCGGTGCCCACTTGCGGGTAAGTCGCGGTCGCGGCCGAACCCCCTGAGTAGCCGACCGTCGTGTCCAACACGCCCTTCACCCGCTCGAAGACAGATTGCGTGCCCCAGAAGCACCCGCCCGCGAACACAGCCGTTGCCTTGCCCGGCGCGGACGCCAATTGCACATCATCGTTCGCCGGTGGAATCGGCGCATGCGGTCGCCGCATCACAGCCGGCGCAAAGCGCGACTGTCATCAGGAGCGGAAGGTAAGCCTTCCGGAAAAAGGAAAAATTCAGCATTGTCGACCTCCAGACCGATGCAGGGAACCGGCCACGCACTGTTGAGATGAAGCACGCGCTCAAAGGTTACCAGGGACGAAGGGCAGGGAAGAGGGACCAGGGGCAAGGAAGGGGACCCGGGGACCCGGCACAGGCGCCGTTTTGTCCCTCTTGCCGCAGCCTCTGCCCTTTCGGGAACAAACTCTGCAAATCGCGCGTACTAGCGAGATATGGAATGCGTCGGTACATTAAGCTGGAACGGGATCGGATGGGCAACGCCGAGGACTCCTGTTCGCGACCGGCATGTATTGCCGGGAATCGCCCCAAGGCCGTCGCGCCGGACCCCATCTACGCGTACCATGGAAGCGCCGCAAGTTGGCGATTCAAAAAGGCCTTCTGCCGGCAACCTCCAGGGAGGAAAGATGGTCGCTCCAGACGCCAGCAAGGCGATGGAGGTCAATCCGCAGGAGCTTGACTGGCCCCAGATCGTCCGCCTCTGCATGAACGGCGACTCCGGGGCGTGGGCCCAGCTTGTCCGCACTCATCATCGTCGCGTCTATGGGCTCTGCTATCGGTTCACCGGGAACCCCACCGATGCCGAAGACCTGACCCAGGACGTCTTCCTCAAGATTTATTCGAATCTAGCCAGCTTTGACATTGCCCGCGGCAGTCTCCAGGTGTGGATCACTACCATGACCCGCAATCTGCTCGTGGACAATTTCCGCCGTACCCGCAACCAACGGGCTACCGGCTCTCTCGACGAGGGATGGGACAGCAGCGAAGAGCTCAGCCCCATCGACCGGCTCACATCGCAGGGAACTTCACCGCACGAGGCGGCCGCGCAGAAAGAACTGGCCCACATGGTGCAGTCCGCCCTGGCGCGCGTTTCCGTCGAACTCCGTGAGGCGGTCATTCTGCGAGATTTGCAGGACCTCGACTACAAAGAAATCGCACAAGTGCTCGGAATACCCGAAGGGACCGTGAAGTCCCGCATCAGCAGAGGGCGCGCGGAACTGGCCCGCCTGCTGGAACGTAATAAACGGGAGGTAATGTAATCATGGCAGAGCGCACCAACATCCCCAACTCCCCCGAATGCGGACACTGGGAGACGCTTCTGGCCGACGCCCTCGACGGGCTGCTTCGGCCCGAAGATGAAGCGGTCTTCACGGCGCACATGGCCGTCTGCCCGGCCTGCACCGCGCTGTTCGAAGAGTCGAAGCGTGGCCGCGAGTGGCTCGAGTTCCTTTCACCGGAGCCCGAAGTCCCCGCGGGCTTGCTCGATAGGATTCTCGCCCAGACCGGCCCCGGCCAGGTAGCCGGCTACGGATTGGTGGAAGCAGACAGCCCACTGCCCGTGACCCCGGTGTGGCGGCCGCAGCATCCCGGCTTTATGGGCCGCGTTGTCGCCCAGGCCCGCCGCTTTGCCGAACCCCGGCTCCTCATGACCGCCGCCATGGCCTTCTTCTCCATCGCACTCACGCTCAACCTGACCAACGTTCACCTGAGCGCGCTTCGGCTCAGCGACCTTCGTCCCTCCTCCATTCGTTCTTTGGTGGAACGCCGCGTGACCATGGCCTCCACCCCCATCATTCGCTACTACGATCACCTCCGCTTCGTGTATGAAGTGCAAACCCGCGTACGCGAGCTGCGCCGTACCACGGAGACAGACAATACCCAGAAACCCAGCCAATCCGCCCCGGGTGAGTCGAAGCAAAACCCCGTCCGTAAGGATGGAGGCTCCCGCATCGATCCTCCCCAGCAGTCGGCCAGCCCGGAATCCCTCGACCTTGAAACCCTTGAAGCTTCCCTCATGATTCCTGCCTTGAAGGTTCAGCCCGCGCTGTCCGGCGGCTCCGTTTTGGAAGTTGGGGAAAGGAGCAAATCATGGACTGCGTAAATCATCCCGGCGTTACCGCAACAGCGTTTTGCCAGAATTGCGGAAAGGCCCTTTGCCCCGGCTGCACGCGTACCGCTCCCGGCGGACAGGTCCTCTGCGAGCCATGCTTCGGCGCCTGGCAAACCTATCAGCAGCCCTTCGCCCCGGTAGCCACCGGCTCGCCCAACCCGGCAGCCGCTGCGGTCCTCGGTCTCATCCCCGGCGTGGGCGCCATGTACAACGGCCAGTTCTTCAAAGGACTGATCCACGTGGTGATTTTTGCGCTGCTGGTGAGCATGGCCCATGTCTCGGGAATCTTCGGCATCTTCATTCCTGCCTGGATTCTCTATCAATCCTTTGAGGCCTTCCACACCGCCAAGGCTCTGCGCGATGGTCTCCCGATTCCCGATCCACTGGGATTGAACGAAGTGGGCAACTGGCTGAACCTCGGCAAGCAGCCCATGTATCCCGGCCAGCCGCCGGTCGGTCAGCCACCGGTCAATCCGGCCGGCTACGCAGCTCCCGGTGCTCCGGGCGTGCCGCCGGTCGCAGACCCTGCCGCCGGAACTCCGCCTCCTGCCGGCGCCGGGTATCAACCGCCTTATACGGCTCCCGGGGCCTACCAGGCTCCTCCCTATCAGCAGACGTACCAGGGTGGATGGCAAACGCCCTACGCGCCGCCTCCGCCGGGCGCCGCCGTCGACCCCAATGCGCCGCCGCCCATTCCGCCCGATCCATCGGCCTACTGGCACCCTGGCTTCTGGCGTCGTGGCGCCCCGGTTGGAGCTATCGTGCTCATCGCTCTCGGCGTCCTGTTCCTGCTCGGACAGCTCGATATCTTCAATGGCCGCCTGCTCGAGTTTTCGTGGCCCGTTTTCCTGATCGGCCTGGGCGTGTGGCTGGTGGTTCGGCGTCTTGGTGAACAGCAAGGAGGTCCCAAGTGAGTCGCTACATTTTGATTCGCCGCCTGCGCGGCCCTGCCTTTCTTCTTCTCGTGGGAGTCAACGCTCTCCTCGCCCAGGCGCACATCCTGGGCTGGAGCCAGAGCTGGCCCTTTTACCTGATCCTCGCCGGCGTCATCTCGCTGGCCGAACGCGCCGCGCTCGCCACCGACAGCGGCATGCAGCAGCCCTATCCGGGCGCGCCGTATGCCGGCGGGCGCTACACCGATCCAGCCACTCCGCCGGTAAGCGACTCCACTTCCATCGTCCCGGTCCATCACGACTATGACCAAACCAACGGAGGCCAGTCATGAGCAGCGTTCCTCCCGGCGCACCTCCCGGAGGCGGCCAGCCCCCGTACACGCCCTACGACCCGAAGATGCAGTGGCGCATCTACCGCGAGCAGCAGAAAGCTGCCTGGCGCGCACAGCGCGATGCCATGAAGGCCCAGCGCTACGCCGCGAAAGCAGGCTACTACGGCGGCGCGTACGTCCCGCATGTGCCTTCCATCGTCGGCCCCATCATTCTCATCGGCGTAGGCATCGTTGCGTTGCTTCTGGTCACCGGCCACATCGCGGCAGAGAACTTCTGGACCTGGTATGCCCACTGGTGGCCGTTGCTGCTGATCGGCGCCGGCCTTGCGCTCATTGGCGAGTGGTTCCTCGACATGCGCAGCAAGACCCCCGTGCGCCGCAGCGGCAGCTTCGTCGGCATTCTCGTCCTGCTCGCCATCCTCGGCATGAGCGCCGCCGGCTGGAACCACTGGTGGGGACCGTTCCGCGCCCAGTTTGGCGACCAGAGCGACGACTTCTTCAATGCCTTCGGTCGTCCCGAACGCGACTTCGATCAGCAGGCCCTGTCCGCGCAAATCCCCAACAACGCCACCATCGAGATCCAGAATCCGCGGGGCGACGTCAGCATAACCGCGGGAGAGGGCTCTGAAGTCTCCGTTGCCGCGCACGAAGTTGCCTTCGCCGACTCCGACCAGGAAGCCCGCAGGGTCTTTGACTCCGAGGCCGCGCACCTTACCGTGAGTGGCAGTGCGGTTCTCGTCAAATCCAACAGCAACTCCAGCGGCCGCCTCAACCTCACCATCACCGTTCCCCGGTCCGCCAAAGTCACGGTGGATGCCGGACACGGCGATGTGACCGCGGCGGGCCTCGGTGGCGGACTCAACCTCACCGCCGGCCACGGCGATGTGCACCTCAGCGCCATCGACGGCTCGGTCCAGGTGCACTTCCCCAACGGCCGCCACGACTTCTCCGCACACCAGGTCAACGGCGATCTCATCGCGGATGGCGATGTGAATGACTTCACGCTTTCTGAAGTCAAAGGCAAAGTCACGCAGAGCGGCGAGATTCTCGGCGATGTGCACATCGAAAACGCCGCAGGCCCCATCCACCTGCATACCTCCGTCACCGATCTGCAAGTCGCCAACCTCATCGGCGATCTGACCCTCAATTCCGACGATCTGCGCGTGACCGAAGCCAAGGGCCAGGTGCGCGTCACCACCCACGCCAAAGACGTTGATCTGAGCGAGATCTACGGCGATAGCTACGTCGAAGACCGAGACGGCCGCGTCTCTGTCGAGCCTGCCGGCAACTTCGCTGTCGACGCCAAAAACAGCAAAGGCGATGTGGAACTGACCCTTCCGTCAACCGCCTCCGCTGCCGTGAGCGTGCGCACCAAGAACGGCGACATCATGTCCGACTTTCCGATACCCACAAGCGACGACGAGAACAAGTCGGCAAGCTTCACCATCGGCGGCGGCCAGGCCAAGATTCAACTCACCACGGATAACGGCGACATCCGCATCAAGCGCGGCTCGGGTTTCCCCGCCGTTCCACCGCCTCCCACAGCCAGTGGCAGCAAGGCCCCCGAAGCCCCGGCCGCCCCCAACGCGCCCCACCTGAAGACTCCAAAACCACTGCCCCCCGCGCCGGTAACGCAGTAAAGCGAGGGGTCAGGGATCAGTGGTCAGTGGTCGAGAAACAGAAGCGGGGAAGCGACCGGTATCAGCAAAGAACAATGGAAAACAGGCGCCGGGGAAAACCCACCGGCGCCATTCTTACTTGCGCGAGACCTTCCCACGCCGAAAAACTTCAAACTCCCCTGACCCCTGATCACTGATCACTAACCACTAGCCCCTAACTACTGCTCGCGCAGCGCCACCACCGGATTCAGCCGCGATGCCCGCCATGCCGGCGCAACGCAGGCAATCGCTGCCACAAACAGCAGCGTGGCGGCTACCGCCGAGAAGACCACCGGATCCAGCACCTCGGTTCCATAGAGCATCGACCGGATGAACTGTCCGATGCCGGTGCTGCCTGCAAGCCCCAGCCCTAAACCCACCAGCGCGGGCTGCAACCCGTCCATCAACATCAGGCGCAAAACCTGCTCGCGCTTTGCCCCCATGGCGATGCGAATACCGATTTCGCCTGTTCTCTGCGATACCAGGTAGGCGAGCACCCCGTACAGCCCCACCGAGGCAAGCAGCAGCGACAGCACAGCAAACGCCAGCACCAGCGTGGAGATGAGGCTCTGATTCCCCAGCGAGTCGCCGACAATCTGCTCCATCGTCTGCACATCGGAGACCGGCAGCTCCTGGGTCAAGCGTCGCAATCTGTTTCTGAATCGGAACGGAGAACGCGAGCGCGTCGTACGCAGTCCGCACTGAAAGAGTCTGGACATATCCGCTCAGTCCTGCCAACATCGGAAAATACGCCGTTGAACAAGGTGGCTCGTTCACCACGTAGCGCGTATCCCCCACTTCGCCCACGATCTCGAAGCTCGCCGGCCCAAATACCGGAATGACGATGTGCTTGCCGATCGGACTTTCGCCGGGGAAATACTTCTCCGCAAGCGTCCGATTGACGATCACTTTGTTCTGCCTGTCGCCGCGATCCTGGCTGGTGAAGAATCGCCCATTCAGCAAAGGAATCTGTAGCGCCGTGAAATAGCCGGGATCGGCTCGGCGCACCTGGGCATCCGGCGGATTGTCACCCGGCCTCACAGCCGGGTGCTCAACCACGTGAAAGATGTCATCGGCTCCCGGTCCCGAACCCGGCGGCATAAATCCCAGTCCAGCACCGAGAACGCCCGGAAGCGCGCGTACCCTCGTGAGCAGATCTTCGTTGAAGGCATTCACTTTTTCGGGCGTGCTGTATTTCTTGCCAGGCAGGCTGTAGCTCATCGTCAGCACGTTGTCTGTGGCGCATCCCAGGTTCACCGTTCTCAGCCGCATGAAGCTCTTCAGCAGCAGGCCGGCGGCCATCAACAACACTACAGTGATCGCAATCTCGGCGGTCAACAGCGTTTTGCGCAGCGCGGCACGCGAAAGGCTGGTTCTGGACGCGCGCGGTGTCGACTGAAGTGTTGCGAAGGTCGCCTTTCCCGTGGAGGAGAGAACGGGCAGAAGTCCCGCGAGAAACGCAGTGAGCAACACCAGCCCGCAGGAAAACAGCATCACCTGCATGTCCACGTGAATCGTTGTTGCATTGGGAAGGTTCTTCCACGAGCTTGCAAGCCAGTGAGTCGCCGCGAACGAAGACAGCACTCCCGCGACTCCGCCGGCGGTCGAAATCAGCAGGCTCTCTGTCATTTGTTCGCGAATCATGGTCCATCGCCGCGCCCCTAGCGCACTACGGATCGCCACTTCTCTCTGCCGCGCCGCGCCGCGTGCCACCAGCAGGTTCGCCACATTCAAGCTTCCGATCAGCAGCAGGCAGCCAACCGTGCCCAGTAACAACATCAACGGTTTCTTCACGTCGCGTGCCAGGTCTTCATTAATGTCGCGCGCCACCACATCTTCCGCCACCGGCGCATTCGGATACTGAAGATGCAAGTTGTACTGCACAGCCTCAACCTGTCCGACTGCCGCCGCCAGGCTCACGCCCGGCCTCAGCCGCGCCATCACGTGCACATAGTGACGATCGTGAAAGTTGATCCACTCCGGCCCTAGAACCATTCCGGCTCCGTAAATCGATTCGAACGGAACCCAGATCTGGACATAGGCGTCGGGATATGTGAAGGACGGCGGCAGTACGCCAACCACCGTGTATGGGTTTCCATCCAATCGAATGGTCTTCCCCACAATCGAGCGATCTCCACCGAATCGCCGCTCGAACAGATTCCACGTCAGCATCGCCGCTCGCCCGCCGGGCCGGTCTTCCTCTTCAGTGAACGAACGCCCATAGATCGGCTCGATTCCCAGGAGCGGGAACAAATTCCACGTTCCCGCGCGTGCTTCCAGCGTCTCCGGCAAATCGCCGCTTTGGCTGCTCAGGTTGAATTTCCAGTAAACCCATGCCGCCATGTCCTCGAAGCCGTTGGTCTTGGCTCGCCAATCGTAATAATCGCCCGGCGCAACGTTGGTGTAGTTGAACGCCTGCTTATTGTCGGCAGCATCGCGGAAACGCTCGTACACCATCGTGAGTTGACCGGGATCGTGAAAGGGAAGTGGCCGCAGCAAGACCGAACGCACGATTGTGAACAGCGATGTCGCCGCACCGATGCACAGGGCCATCACCGCAACGGCGACCAGCGAGAACCCACGCGCCCTGCGAAGCGTGCGCATCCCGTACCGAACATCCCTTGCGATCAGCTCCAGCCAGTTCCAGCTCCATGTGGCTCGCGCCTGTTCGCGCAGCAGCGCGGGATTGCCGAATTCGCGCAGCGCCGCTAGCCGCGCCTCCTTCGCGCTCATCCCCGCAACCATGTTCTCGGCGATCTGCCGCTCCAGATGATCGCGCAATTCGTAATCGAGCCCCGCGCCCGCATCTCTGCGCCGGAACAGCATCTGCATCCGCATTCGCAACTTCTCGACCCATCGCATGGCTCTCTCCCGCGTGTCACCCTACCGACTAACCACTACGCACTATCCACTCGTCCCCTCGTCAGGCTTCGCTCACGATCAGGTTGATGGCCGCCGAAAGGCGCTGCCAATTTGCCGTTTCGGCCTCCAGCTGCTTGCGTCCCGCCGCGGTCAACGCGTAGAACTTGGCCTGCCGTCCCGTCTCGCTCTCCGCCCACTTGGCCTTGATCCATCCCTGCTGCTCCAGCCTGTGCAGTGCGGGATACAGCGAGCCCTGCTGCACCTGCAGCACTTCGCCGGAAATTTGCTGAATGCGCTTGGCAATCGCCCAGCCATGCATGGGCTCAAGCAGAATCGTTTTCAAGATCAGAAGGTCGAGCGTGCCCTGGACAAGATCGCTTGGTTTTCCCATACCATGATTATCTACAACAGACTTGTGTAGATCGTCAAGGTATCAGGCGATTTTCGCAGCAGATCGCTCCCCTCCCGGACGACAACCTAGAGTCCGCTATTTCGCGCTTTACTGTTTTCGGTGTATCCTCCTCATCGCAGGAGGTCGCATCCCCATGGTTCAAGCACCAATCCGCGTGATTACGGTCGAGCGCGAGTACGGATCGCGCGGCGGCGAGTTCGCTCATGACCTTGCCAAACACCTGGGTTGGCGGCTTCTGGACGCTGAATTACCCTGCGCGGCCGCCCGGGCGGCGGGCGTCTCCGCTGAACTGGCCAGGAAATACGACGAGCGCCTCGACCCCTGGTACTACCGCTACGGCAAGGTCTTCTGGCACGACTCCGGCTATTCCATGGCCGGCATCTCCGACGATCAGGTCTTCGACTCCGAGCGCATGCTCACCCTCATCCAGAAGGAAATCCTCAAAGCCGCCAAAGAAGGGAACTGTGTTCTCGTTGGCCGTGGCTCCGCCTGCGCGCTGGCCAATCAACCTGGTTGTTTCCATGTCTTTGTCTACGCCACCGCTGCGGCCAAGCGAGAGTGGTTCATTCGCTCATTTCCCGACCAGGCCGATCAGGCCGACCAGACTCTCGTCGCAACGGACAAGCGCCGTGCCGCCGTCATTCGCAAGGCATATCAGCAGGAGTGGTGCGCGCGCGGCCTTTATCACATGCTGCTGAACTCGGCCGTCGGCAACGAGTCCATGATCGCCGCAGTCGAAGGCGCCGCGAACCTGGTTCCCGTCGCAACCTAAGCTTCGCTGTATTGCTTCCCGAACTGCTGAAGCTTGGCCAAAGTTGCCGCGGCCAGCCCCGAATCAATCGCCTCAGCCCCCATCGCCACGCCTTCCTTCAAATCGCCGGCCATTCCGGCCGCAACCAGCCCCGCCGCCGCGTTCAGCAGCACAATGTCCCGACGCGGCCCCGGAATCCCCGTGAGCACGTCGTAGAGCAGCCCCGTGTTGGTCGCGACATCGCCGCCCGTGAACTGGTCATGCGTCGCGCGCGGAAGTCCGGCCATCTCCGGCGTGACCCGCGCCGCCTTCAATGTGGGCGCGCCCTCCGCGGATTCTTCCACCCGGGCAACAATCGACTCCCCGCTCAACGTCAGCTCATCGATCCCGTCGGTTCCATGCACCACGTAAGCCCGCTTGGCGCCCAGGGTCACCAGGGTTCTGCCGATCAGCAGCACGCGGCTCGGCGCCAGCACGCCGATCACCTGGTTACGCGCCCTCGCGGGGTTCGTGAGCGGTCCGCACAAGTTGAAGATCGTCCTGAAGCCTAACGCCTTGCGCAGCGGAGCCAGTGCTTTCATCGCGGGATGATAGCTGGGCGCGTACAGAAACATGAATCCTGTCTCGCGCAGGCACTCCGCCGCCTGTTCCGGAGAAAGATCGATCGGCACTCCAAGCGCCTCCAGAACATCGGCCGCTCCGCAACGCGAAGTCACCGCCCGATTTCCGTGCTTGGCCACCTTCGCACCCGCCGCCGCCGCCACCAGGGCCGCTCCCGAAGAGATGTTGAACGTCAACGGTCCTCCACCGCCGGTCCCGACGATGTCCACCAGTTGACCGCGCTCTTCATCGCTGAGCGGGACCGGGACAGCCCGCTCGCGCATCACTTCCACAAAGCCCGCCAGCTCCGCGGCCTGTTCGCCGCGCGTGGCCATCACCGTCAGCAGCGCGGTCACTTCCACGTCGGGAACGGTTCCGGTGAGAATTTCTGTGAGCGCGTGCGCTGCCTGCTCCCGCGTCAGCGCTGCCCCGTCTTCCGCCAGTGGCTTGATCAGATCCTTCAACGACGCCATAGTGCAATGGTACCTGCACATGTGCTTAGACGGCGTCCATGCCCGTCCCATCCGCAGATTGCCGCCCCTTTGGCCCGCAAGATACTATTTGAACAGCGCTGGTACGGTTTCGTCGGCCCGAGAGTCCCTGGGTCCGGCGCCGATCCCAAACAACAGCGATCTGGATGGTCTCAATTTGAAAATCCACGAGTATCAGGCAAAAGAAATTCTGGCCAAGTACGGCGTTGCCGTGCCCAAAGGCGAGATGGCCAACACGCTGGAAGAAGCCAATGACGTGACCCGCAAGCTGTTTGCCGAGGGCGCCAGCGGCGTCGTCGTCAAAGCGCAGATCCACGCCGGCGGCCGCGGCAAAGGCGGCGGCGTCAAAGTCGCCAAGACCCGCGAAGACGCAGAACAGCACGCGAAAAACATCCTCGGCATGCAGCTGATCACCCACCAGACCGGCCCGCAGGGTCAAAAAGTCCAGCGCCTGCTCGTCGAAGAGACAGCCGCCATCGACCGCGAACTTTATCTCGGCATTGTCCTCGATCGCGCCACCGGCAAGCTGGTCTTTATGGCCTCGCAGGCCGGCGGCATGGAGATCGAAGAAGTCGCCGCCAAAACTCCCGAGGCCATCTTCAAGGAGACCATCGACCCGGCCATCGGCTTCGGCGCATGGCAGGCCCGCAAACTGGCCTTCGCTCTCGGACTCAAGTCCAGCGCAGATCAACGCGGCCGTCACCTTCCTGCAGAGCCTTTACAAGGCTTTCATCGACACCGACGCCTCGCTGGTCGAGATCAATCCCTTCATCACCACCAAAGACGACAAGCTCTTCGCGCTCGACGCCAAGATCACCTTCGACGACAACGCGCTCTTCCGCCATCCCGCGATCAAGGCGCTGCGCGACACGGCCGAAGAAGACCCGCTCGAAGTGGAAGCCAGCAAGTACGCCCTCAACTACATCAAGCTCGATGGCTCCATCGCCTGCATGGTCAACGGCGCCGGCCTCGCCATGGCCACCATGGACATCATTCAGTACGCCGGTGGCAGCCCGGCGAACTTCCTTGATGTAGGCGGCGGCGCGACGCAGGAGCAGATCGAGCACGCCTTCGAAATCCTGCTCTCCGACGAGAACGTGAAGGCCATCTTCATCAACATCTTTGGCGGCATCCTCCGCGTCGATCGCCTGGCAACCGGCGTCGTCGCGGCAGCGCGCAAACTGAACGTCAAAGTGCCCATCGTCCTGCGCCTCGAAGGCACAAACGTAGAAGAAGGCCGCAAGATCCTCAAAGAGTCCGGCCTCGATTTCCAGGTAGGCGCAACCATGGAAGAAGCAGCAAATCTTGGTAGTCGCCGCGGCAGCAAAGGTGGGAGCATAAATGGCAGTCCTGGTTGACAAAAATACGCGTCTCATCGTGCAGGGCATCACCGGCAAAGAAGGCACCTTTCACGCCAAGGGCTGCCGAAGAATACGGCACCAAAGTCGTCGGCGGCGTAACTCCCGGCAAAGGCGGCACCACGCACGAAGGCTGGCCTGTATTCAACACCGTCGCCGAAGCCGTCGAGAAAACCGGCGCCAACGCGACCATGATCTTCGTCCCGCCGCCGTTTGCGGCCGATGCCATCCTCGAGGCCGAAGACGCAGGCATCCCGCTCATCGTCTCCATCACCGAAGGCATTCCCACGCTCGACATGGTGAAGGTCTGGTCCAAGCTCAAGACCTCAAGTCGCGGCTCATCGGTCCCAACTGCCCTGGCGTGATCTCGCCCGGCAAAGCCAAGATCGGCATCATGCCGGCGCGCATTCACAAGGAAGGCTCCGTGGGCATCGTCTCCCGCTCGGGAACGCTCACCTACGAAGCCGTGCATCAGCTGACGCAGCGCGGCATCGGCCAGTCGACGGCCATCGGCATCGGCGGCGATCCCATCATCGGCACCACCCATATCGACGCCTTGCGCCTGCTCAACGACGATCCCGAGACCGAAGCCATCATCATGATCGGCGAAATCGGCGGGTCGGCCGAAGAAGCCGCGGCCGACTTCGTGAAGAAGAACGTGAAGAAGCCGGTCGTCGGATTCATCGCCGGACAGACCGCGCCTCCCGGCCGCCGCATGGGCCATGCCGGCGCCATCATCAGCGGCGGCCAGGGCACGGCCAAAGACAAAATGAAGGCCATGACCGAAGCCGGTATCCACGTCGTCGTTTCACCCGCCGAAATCGGCGCGACCCTCGCGCGCGTTATCGGAAAAGGCTGAACCTATTCGCGGAGTCCTCGAGGCTCCATCGATATTCAGTATTGAGAAATCTAAGATGCCACTTTAGATTTCTCAATACTAAAGCCACGCCTCGATCAAGTGAAATCCCGCTCTTTCCCGCCGTTGATCTCCGCCACAAACTGTTCCACGAGTCAGTGCCTCGACTCCGGGCGTCAAGCGCCCGCAGCGGCGTCTGCATGCGCGCCGAACGATGCACCACGATGCGCCTCACCGCGCGCTTGCCCGCTGCGCGCGCCAACGACTGGAGCGGTCTCGCCATCGCCGGTTGCGGGGTCTTCGACGCCTTGACTTCGACCGCCCAGAACTGGGCATTCGGCCGTGGCACCAGGAAGTCGATCTCCAGACCCCTGCTGATCGCGGAAGTAGTAGAGTTCCTTCCTATGGCCGCGGTTCACCTGCGCCTTCAGAATCTCCGTAGCGACGAATCCCTCGAAGATCGAGCCCAGGAATGGCGATCGTTCCAACTCGCCCTGCGACTGAATGCCCAGCAGGTGACACGCCAACCCCGCATCGCCCCAGTAGACCTTCGGTGACTTGACGAGACGTTTTCCGAAGTTCTCGAAGTAAGGCGGCACCAGTACGATCTGCCCAGTGATTTCGAGAATGTGAAGCCATTCAGAAATCGTCGGCACCGATACTCCCAGCGGCGCAGCAAGATCCGTACGGTTCAGCATCTGGCCGTGGCGGCTTGCCACCAGAGCGAGAAATCGCCGGAACACCGCCAGATCGCGGACGCTGGTAATGGACCGAACGTCGCGCTCAATGTAGGTCTGCAGGTACGACGCGTACCAAAGGTCGCGGCCTCGTGGATGTAGAACCACTTCAGGAAATCCGCCCGCAAGTGGTCCCACGCGTTGTGTCTCCGCAAGGCTGAACGGCAGCAATTGCAGAATGGCCGCCCGGCCCGGCCATCGACTCGGTAACTCCCTGCATCAGCGGAGCCTCCTGCGAGCCGGTGAAGAGCCATTGCCCCATGCGTCGCGGGTGCCCATCGACCAGCGTGCGGACGTAATCAAGCAGCTGCGGCGTGTTCTGAATCTCGTCGAAGATCACGGGCGGTTTCAGTGCCTCGAGAAAGGCGCGCGGATCGCTCCGCACGCGCCCCTGGACATCTGGATCTTCGAGCAGAACATACTGTGCCTGCGGCACTGCGGTCCGCAGCAGCGTGGTCTTGCCCGATCGCCGTGGCCCCGTAAGGACGAGTGCAGGAAACCGCCGCAGGGCAGAATGGAGCACCGGTCCAAGCTGACGCGGGATCATCGGCATAATGAGAAATCTAAACTAATACTTTAAATTACTCAAGAAAAATATCCATCTTGAAACCCCCGCACGTAACCGAGGGTCGATCTACGTATGCATCCGGACCTTGTTCAGCCCTCAACCCCGGCAATTACAATTGCCTTGCAGAGACTTCCCGTACAGGAGCGTGTTGCGTGGCTCAACGCACATTCAGCATCATCAAGCCCGATGCCTTTCGCAAGGGATTCACCGGACCGATCCTCGCCGAGATCGACAAGGCCGGTTTCCAGATCATCGGCATCAAGAAGATGTCGATCTCCAAAGCCCAGGCACAGGGTTTTTACTACGTCCACAAGGAACGCCCCTTCTTCGACGACCTCACCACCTTCATGTCTTCCGGCCCGATTGTCCTGCTCGTCCTCGAAAAAGACAACGCCATCGCCGACCTGCGCAAGCTGATGGGCGCCACCAATCCCGCCAATGCCGAAGAGGGAACCATCCGCAAGAAGTTTGCCGGGTCCATTCAGGAGAACGCCATCCACGGTTCCGATGCTGAAGACACTGCGGCCTTCGAAATTGGCTACTGGTTTGCCGGGTACGAATTGGTCTAACCGTCTCCGAAGGTCCGCAGCACAGCGGATTCTCAATCCCCAAACAGATCGTCGATGCGCTTTTTCAGCGTGGCAACTTCGCGTTGCAACTCGCCAACGGCGGCTTCCAGCCGCGCCATGCGCACTTCCTGGTCCGGTGGCGGGGCGGCGGATGCGATGGGAATGATCTTCGGCGACTCTGGAACCGGCGCCGACTCGACCATCCCCGACAGCAGATGCGCGTATCGCGATTCCTTCGTTCCGGGCTGGCGAGGCAGCACTGCGGCAAGCGGCGGTTCGCGCTCCATCAGCTTCTGCAATCCCGCCAATACATCGCTGACTTCGTCAAAGCGATGCAGGCGTTCCGTCCGGTTCCGCAGCTCGCCGGGAGTCTGCGGACCGCGCAACAGCAGCACGCAGAGCAGTGCCGTTTCGGCTCGCGTAAAGTTGAAGGCCTCCCCGAGCCAGTGCTCGTACTTCGCCACGCGGCCGTCGGTGGCGCGTGACCGGCCCGCGAGACCAATATCCTCCAGGCCTCGCAGCGCCAAGTGGACCTCCTCGTCATCCAGGTGCATCACCGGCTCGCGGTTCGTGAGCTGGTTACATGCATTCACCAGGGCGTTGAGCGAAAGCGGATAGTAGTCCGGCGTCGTCACTTCCTTCTCAACCAGCGCACCTAGAACGCGCGCCTGCGCGGGGTTGAGGACCAAGGGCTGCGTAACTGGCATGGGTTCCTCTCCAAATCCGATGGCCATCGCGTGCCGTCGACCGAACGCAAACTCGCACGTTGGGTTCAGGGTAGCATCGCTCGTTGCTGCCGGCGCTGACCGCAGCCCTGTGGCTTCAAGAGAGTTAGTCTCGCCGCAAAGCTCAGGCCTAACTCAGTGGACGAAAATCGTACAAAACCGTGAGTTTTCACCAGTAGAAGCTTGGCATCCGGCTCCGCTCTGCGATACTAACTTGTTATGCCAATCGACGATTTGCAGCTGGCGGCACAAAAGATAGCAGGGTTCCTCACGAACCTGAACAAGTTAGGCGGTTTCCGCCTCAAGTTCCGTATTACGGCGGGCGATGGTGCGCGCGATCCGCAGGGCCTCGAGGGCCGCATCATTTATGTCGAACTTGGCGGCCCCGACGTACCGCTGGTCACGCAACACAATGGCGAACTCCTGCGCGCCTTCGAAACAATTGCCGCGCAAATGCTTCGTCTCGACCAGCGCGAGCACGATCTGATCAGCTTCGATGCAGCCAATTTCAAGGCGCTCCGTGCCCAGGAACTGAAACTTCAGGCGGAAGTGGCCGCGGATAAGGTCATCCGCACCGGCATTCCCTATGCTTTCCCGCCCATGAACAGTCGCGAACGCCGCTTGCTGCACCTTTCCTTCAAGGAAATTGAAGGTGTCGAAACAGCCAGTTCCGGTGAAGGGCAAGATCGTTTCCTTGCCGTCTTTCCCGCGGGCAAGACGAACCTGCCGGTCGCCGCACCCACGCGTCCGCGCGGATTCGACCGTCGCCGCTAAGGCTCGCACCGCGATTCGGCATAAGGCCCCTGTGCGTAGCCTCGCGCACCCCCGCTGCGCGCCAATATGCCACAATAACCCGCAATGAGAAAGCTGATCCTGCTCTTGCTTTTTGCAGCCGCATGCCCCGGCTTCGCGCAAAAGCGACTCGTCCTCATCGATCAGGATGGATCCGGTCCCGGCGGTTCCAATCAGATGGCCATGCTCGCGCTTTTGCAGGCGCCGCAGGTTCAAGTCCTCGGCATCACCATGGTCACTGGCAATGCATGGCGCGACGAAGAAACTCTGCACACCCTGCGCATGCTCGAACTGACCGGCCATGCCGACATTCCGGTCGCGCGCGGAGCCGTCTTCCCGCTCGTCCGCACAGAAAGGGAAACAAAGTTGCTGCAGTCCGTCGAAGGAAAAGTCGGCTGGCTCGGCGCCTGGGGTGAGGGCCAGACCACTCTGGTGGAAACCGCCGCCGGCGTGACCCCCATGAATACCGGGCAATTTCACGAGCACGGCCCATATGACATTGGTCCAATGCCGGAAGGCATGCCTTCGCTCAAGCCCATCGACGAAGACGCGGTCCATTTCCTGATTCGCCAGGTTCGCGCGCATCCGCACCAGGTCACCATTTACGCCGCCGGGCCCATGACCGATATCGCGCTGGCCCTGCGCATCGATCCTGAGTTCGCCGCGCTCACGCAAGGTATCGTCCTTATGGGTGGCAGTCTCAACCCCGTCACCGAAGATCCGGAGTTCGCCAACAGCCCGCGTCACGAATTCAATTTCTGGTTCGACCCTGAGGCTGCTTCTATCGTGCTGCGTGCTGACTGGCCGCGCGTCGATGTGACCACCGTCGACATCTCCATCAAGGCTCCGTTCACGCAAGCCATGCTCGATGCCATTGCCAAGGCCGATACACCCGCCGCTCGGTACATCGCCGCATGGAGCAAGAATCGCTATTACCTGTGGGACGAACTGGCTGCCTGCGCGTGGCTCGACCCGTCCTTGATCACCAAACAACAGCTCATTTACATGGATGTCGATCTCAGTCACGGGCCGGCCTACGGCGACACGCTTACGTGGAACGAGGCATTCAAGCCCGCGACCGGCGTGCGTCAGGTGCACGCGCAAATCGATCTCGATCTGCCGCGCTTTCAACAGATGTTTGTGGACTTGATGACGCGCCCAGCAGGAAAATGATCGGGACACAAAGGAGCACCACCCATGTCGCACGATTCGATTTTGGGTTCCTGCAAGCTCATGGCTTTCGCGCCGGTCACCGATCCGGCCCGCGCCCGCCAATTCTATGAAGACGTCCTCGGCCTGCGTCTCGTCGAGGATGAGGCGCCCTTCGCGCTGGTCTTCGACGCCAACGGAACGATGTTGCGCGTCACCCCGGTGGGCGAATTCCGCCCCGCGCAATTCACCGTCCTTGGATGGGAAGTGGATTCGATCGAGCCCGCGGTCGACCGTCTCACCAAAGCAGGCGTCAATTTTCTGCGCTTTCCCGGCATGAACGACAATGAGCCGCTGCCGATCTGGACTTCCCCCAGCGGCGCGCGCATCGCCTGGTTCAACGACCCCGACGGCAACGTCCTCAGCGTAACGGAGTTCTAAAGCGCATCGCGGGTGCCCAGAGCCTGTCCTGTGCGAAGCCGAAGGATCCCTCGCACCTGGGGACCTGGGAATGGCTCTCCTATCTTCCGCCGGACTTTCGCGCCGTAGTAGTCTTAGCCGGAGCCGCAGTCTCCGCCATTGCCTTATCGATGTCGGTGTAAAGCTGCTGCGACGGGTTCAGCACCTGCGTGAACGGCGCACCCTTGCCGCCCGCGGTCACAATGAAGATCGTCGGCGTGCTCTTGATCCCGGTGCGCTGCGCGAGCGCGACATCGGCATCCACCACGCCCGCAAGTTTGCCCTGCGGGTCCACGGCAAAGGGCATCGCCACGCCGTGATCCTGCGCGAATTTCTGCGTCCATTGCGCCAGCGAGTTTGGGTTGTAGATGGAATTCTGGCTCGCGAAAACCTGGTTGCGATAATCATCGCCAAGCTGCTTGCTCTTCATGTCGAACCAGCGCGCATTGATGGCGGCCTGGCGGCTCCAGTTGTGGTACGGAATGAGAAAGTCGTGGCGGACCCACGGAATCTTGTACTGCGCTGCAGCCGCCATCAGAATCGGATTCGCTGCTGCGCACGCAGGGCACTGCAGGTCGTCGAATTCGACAATCGCCACCCGCGCCCCCGCCGGCGGCTTCAGGGCGGTCGGATCCAGCACCTGGATCGGCGTCTGCGCGTGCATCGTAACGCCGAGCCCCATCAACAAGACGAGCACGAACGCGACTCTTTTGTTGCGGAGGATGTCTTCAAGCAAGGGGAAACGCAGCATATTCATTGGACGCGAGATTCGAACGAAGGCAACGAGCCGGAATCGCTCTGTTCGGTACCAGAATGCGCCCCTGTACCCTGGCCGTACAGGTACGCCCGTGACCTCGTTACTCCTCTCCAATGATATTATTCTGAGGCCCTCCCCAGAAATCCCATTGAAGCATTCGCGGGCTTGCGTGGCAGCGATATCTCTGGCCGCCGCAACGACGGAGCCCTGTCTCAGTTTTCTGAGGAGAAAACGATATGTTCGCAAGGAAGTGTCTGTTTGGGTTTGCCACTCTTGTGTTTGCCTTTTGCTCTCTTCGCGTCCACGCTCAACCTGCAAAAACCGGATCGTCCTGCCCGCGCCCCCGGGCTGGAAGCACCGTTTCCGATCCCCCCAGCCTTTCCAGCAAGCACGGCATTCTCACGGTCAATTTAGCCTATGACAGAACGACCGACGCGGATGGCCGGAGCCTCTACTGTTTTGTAACAGCCGACGGACTGGAGAATCCGACCCTGCATGTGCATCCGGGCGACACGCTTGTGATCAACCTGTCCAATCACGTTCCCCCGGGCGCATCGAATGCCGTGATGCAGATGGCCATGAACGCCGCCGGAGCCTGCGGCCCGAATACCATGATGGACGCTTCCTCCGTCAACCTTCATTACCACGGAACCAACATTGCGCCTGTATGCCACCAGGATGAGGTGTTGACGACCATCGTCAACTCCGGTGAAAAGTTCCAATATCGCTTGAAATTTCCATCGGACGAGCCGCCCGGGCTCTACTGGTATCACGCACACATTCATGGCATGGCTGAAGGGTCCGTGCAGGGCGGGGCTTCGGGTGCCCTCGTAGTCGACGGAATCGAGAATCTGCAACCGGAAGTAGCCGGCTTGCGCGAGCGGGTCTTGATGATTCGTGACCAGACAGTCGCCGGGAATCCGAATCCGGGTGGACCCATCCCGTCATGGGATTTGACCTTGAATTCCATTCCGATTGCCTACCCCAGGGCGACTCCCGCCGTCCTCCGCATGCTGCCTGGAGAAAAACAGCTCTGGCGCGTAGCCAATGCCTCAGCCGACAGCCTGGTCAATCTCCAGGTGGTGTACGACGGCGTTCCGCAGGCACTGCGCGTCGTAGGTCTTGATGGCGTCCCAACCGGATCCCAGGACGGCACCCGCAAAGGCAAGGTCGTGGAAACCGACAAGGTCTTTATTCCAACTGCCGGCCGCGCCGAATTCATCGTCAAGGCTCCATCGGCGAGCGTCCACTCCGCTGTATTTCGTACCCTCTCGGTTCCAACTGGACCAGCGGGGGACAACGACACGCGTCGTACTTTGGCGAAGATCGAGCTCAGCAAAACTGCGGAGAAGGCCGAGGTAATGGCTGCACCCTCCGAGCTGCCGGGCCCGCAACGCTTCGAGGGCCTGGAGTCGGCCACCGCTACAAAAACCAGAAAGCTCTATTTCTCCGAGGTAATCTCCGATCCCTCCAACCCCGCGAGTCCAACAAACTTCTTCATCACCGTCGACGGCGCCAAGCCCGTACTGTTCAGCCCCGTCAACCCGCCCGCCATCGTCACAACCCAGGGCGCGGTGGAAGAGTGGACCATTGAGAATCGCGCTCCTGAAAATCACGAGTTCCACATCCATCAGATTCATTTCCTTCTTGAATCACGGAATGGCGTCCCGGTGCCGCAGGCAGAGCGGCAATTTCTCGATACGGTGCAGGTTCCCTATTGGAGCGGCAAAGGCCCTTATCCGAGCGTGACCGTGCGCATGGATTTCCGCGGTCCCGTCGTGGGAGATTTTGTCTATCACTGCCATATCCTCGGACACGAGGACAATGGCATGATGGCCATCATTCGTGTACTACCCAAAGAAGAGGCGCAGCACGAAGAGGAGATGACGCAGTAGAAACGGCCTCCACGCCAGCCCAATAAGAAAGCCCGCTCAACCAGGCGGGCTTTTCTCGTTATCGGCCTTCGGCTGCGCAGCTCTCAGTGTCCCCGCGTATCCGCAATCGCCTGATCGATGAGCTGATAGAGCTTGGTCCGGTCGACCACCTCGACGAACGGCGCACCCTTCGAGTTCGCCGTCACCACCCAGATCGTGGGCGTGTGCTCGATGCCGATCCGCTGCCCGAGCGCATAGTCGGCCTTCACGTCCGCAGCCAGCTTTCCCTGCGGGTCGGTCGCGAAGGGCATTGCCATGCCCTTGCTCTGCGCAAATTTGTCCGTAAAGTCGTGCAGAATCTCGGGGCTCGTGATCGACGGCTGGTTCGCAAACACGGCATCGCGGTACTCGTCGCCAATGGCCTTGCTCTTCTGGTCGAACCAGCGCGCATTCACTGCAGCCGTAAAGCTCCACGCGTGAAACGGCAAGGGGAAGTCATGCCGCACCCAGGGAATCTTGTACTTGGCAGCGGCCTCTTTCAGCAGCGGGTTGGCCCGCGCACAATCGGGACACTCCAGGTCTTCAAACTCAACGATCGCTACGCGAGCGCCGGCGGGCGGCCGCAGAGCCGCCGGGTCGTGCACAGGTGTACCCCGCTCCGGCGGGGCAAATTGTGCGGTGGCTGACATTGCGCTCAGAAGCGCAGCAGTCGCCAACGTGAGCAGCAGCCTGGATGCTGAACGAACGAAGCGAAGCCGATGAGACATAGCGATGGACGTGCTCCCTTATCCGCATTGTAAGGGAGCACGCAGAAGGATCGTCGGCGAACCCGGCCGCCTTACTGGCGCCACTTGAAGCCGACGTAGAGGGCGCCGATGACCACGATGGCCATCAGGACTCCGAAAACGATCAAAACGATCGGCATGACTCAAGACTCATGGGGAAATGTGGAGATGGTCGCTTCCGGCGAGCATAGCCCGCCTGTTGGCCGGGCTCCCTCTTAGTTAGACGAGAGATGCCAATGGCGAGTCGAGGTTTCTCCGCAAACCGTGACGGTTTCCGCAAGCTCGCTCCGGTTCCATGCATTACCCTCATAAAGGCTCATCAATCACGACCCCGGGTGCCTGTTTTGCGCGTTGTTCTTTCGAATATCGGTACGTTTGGAGACATCAACCCCCTCATCGCCATCGCACTGGAACTCAAGCGGCGCGGTCACACCCCGGTCATTGCCGTACCCTCCCTCTACGAACACAAAATCCGGCCCCTCGGCATCGAGTTCCACCGCGTTCGTCCCGAGATCGATCCTCAGGACACGCTCCAGGCCGAGATGATTTATGACGTCCGCAAAGGCACTGAGCGCGGCCTGCGGGAGTTCCTGTTTCCGTCGCTTCGCCAGACCTACGCCGACCTGCTCCACGCCGCAACCGTTCCCGCCCGCGCCGACCTGCTGCTCCTCGGCGAGTTGAACTACGCCGGCCCGCTGGTGGCCGATGTCACCGGAATTCCCTGGGCAAGCTATGTGCTTGCGCCCCTGTCGTTCTTTTCGGCCTTTGATCCGCCCGTGCTCCCCATGTACCCGCGCCTCGCGCGCGCCGACAAGACCATCCCCGGCATGGGCCGGGCCATCAAGCGCCTCGCCCGTTTCGTCAGCCGCAAATGGCCTGAGCCCATTTACGAGCTGCGCCACGAATTGGGCCTGAATCGCGGACCCAATCCGCTCTTCGATGCCAAGCATTCACCCCACCTGGTTCTGGCGCTATTTTCGCGCGTCCTCGGAACCGAGCAGAAAGACTGGCCCGAGCACACGAACATCACGGGATTCTGCTTCTACGATGCAGATGCCGGCAACGCGCAACTTCCCGCCGCAGGTGGAGCAGTTCCTCCAGTCGGGGCCAAAGCCGGTCGTCTTCACGTTAGGCTCCGCCGCCGTACTCGCCGCAGGCGACTTCTACGAGAACTCAGCCCGCGCAGCCATCAAGCTGGGCATTCGAGCCATCCTGCTCATCGGTTCCGACGCACGCAATCGCCCCCAAAAGAAGCTGCCCGCATCCATCTGCGTCGCCGAATATGCGCCTTACTCCGCGCTGCTTCCACGTGCGGCCATGGTCGTGCACCAGGGCGGCGTGGGCACCACCGCGCAATGCCTGCGCGCGGGCAAGCCCATGCTCATCATGCCCTACTCGCACGACCAGCCCGACAATGCGCGGCGCATGCGGCGTTTGAAAGTAGCGCGTGTGATTCAAAAAGCCAGCTACAAGCCTGCCAAGGTGGCTGCAAAGCTCGAAGATATGCTTGCCACCCCCCTGTTCGCCCTGCGGGCCGGGCAGGTTGCCGCACAAATCGAGCATGAAGACGGTACGCGCACGGCCTGTGACGCGCTGGAAGATCTCTACCGTCGCACGCACTAGCCGTCCAGGTCGGAATGCTGATTCGTCCTCGCAAGGAGTACATCGGAAGCACCTCGCTCAATCAATGCTCCCGCCAACCTGCCGACTTGCGATGTCCGCGAGAGCGGACGCTCACTAGCCGAGAAGAAAAATTGCAATTCCATGCCGGCTCAAAACAGATCCGCGACCGGCGGGAACGTCAGCAGAAATCCAAGCGCCAGCAGTGCGAAGGCAACCAACGCCACCGGCTTCATTCTGACCATCCGATTTCGCCAGCGCAACTCGAGCACCAGCCAGCAAAGCAGCCACACCGCGATCGCGGTCGTCGTGACCCCCGACAGGGGACCCGTTGGCTTGGAAAACCTCATCAAGCTCTGAAAGCCCTTCGACCGGTCGGCAGCAATTGCCAGAACAGCGAGAGCAAAGGATCCGATTCCGGCGGAGAGTAATGCAGCCCCGCCGGAGCCGCTCGGGATTTCCCGGGGGGCTCCAGACTGCTGAACGGGCCGGCTCATCGCTCGCCTCCCTGCAGGATCTGAATGCTTTCTCCACCGTGCACCGGCGCGTACTTGTTGATCATGGCGCCGAAGAACCCGGCAATGCCGGCCGCAAGAAACGAAGCCGCCGCGAAAATCAGAACTGCGTTGCGCATCTGCCGGTGCGCAGCCAACTGACGGCCGTATTTCGCAAACACAAACGCAACCATCGTGATCGAAATCGGCGCGAACCACGCCACGTGCTCCTTCCACTCCATGCCCAGCGAGTGCCATTCGATCGTCGAGGGGCTCGCCATAAGCAGGCGCTGTGGATACATAGACAGGTCCGTCACACCGGGCGGTAGTGGCGCCCGGTACCACGGGTAGATGACATACGCGCCCGTCAGTACGGAGATCCACGCAAGCACCGCCATGGCGACGAGATAGAGCTTCAGAAACCGTTGTTGTCCGTCCGTTGTCGGATAGGGCGCCGCGGATATGGTCAGCCTGTAAAGCTCAACGAGGGCGCCTGTGCACGCCAGCAGATAGAGAGCGCCGAATCCCATGCCATGCACGACGGTCCATAAGCTGCGCATCGTGATTTCCATGGTTCTTCTCCTTCCCGTCCAGTCAGTGCCTGGTTATCGCGAACCGCTCCGCGGCGGTCGCGCCGAGATCATCGCGTCCGTAGCCGGTTTCTTGTCGTCCTTGTCGGCGCCCTTGTCCTTACCCCAGGTCTTGTAGAGGCCCAGATATCCATAGTTCTCCGTCTGTCCGGCGATCGAGTGGCCGTAAGCAAAGAGCAATTGCAGGCCCGGACTCTTGAAGTGGTAATAGCCGCCCGCATCGATCAACGTCGAGGCCTGCGTCTGTGCCGCCGCGAATCCTTCCCGTGCATGCGAAAACACCTCCGCGGAGAGTTCCAGCCGTTCATTTACCGTCTTCTTCATCAGGTACCCGCCATACAAGTAGTTGCGATATCCCGTCTGCGGCACGACAGCATACCCCACGCCGCCCACCAGGCTCCATGAGCCAAACTCTTTCTCCGCCCAGAGGGGCAACTTGTACCAGACCTTCCCCACCCCCAGCCCTTTGTTCGAATTCCCTGTCGGCATCTCGAACATCGTGAAGCTGCCGATCTGCGGCCGGTGCGGAGTCTGCTTGAGGAACCCATACTTCACGCCAAGCTCCATATCCGTCAGGCCGAACGCCGCCGTTCCCGTCCCTCCGGGCGCGTAGATCGGGTTATTTGAAGGCATCACCCCGCCGAAGGGAAGAATGGCGTGAAGCTGAATGTTCGGAATGGCGCCCCAGTTGAACTCGAAAGCCGGTCCCGTCGGATCAATCTCGGCAGGCGTCCCGTCCACCGTGCCGAAGACGTAAAACTCGTAATGTCCCAAATCCACCGGCGTAGGATCGTCGGTTTGAAACGGCGGCCCTGCCTGCGCACAAAGTCGCGCTGCCGCCAAAACCAGGAGCATCGCAAACAGAGGGCTCGTGTTGCTCAATCGCATCTCGGTTCAACTCTCTTCAGCGAGGGGATACGGGCCAGCCCAAACGGGCCCGAGAACTCAGATCAATATATATCGAATTTCGATAACAATCGACTTTTCGCTTGCTCGACCGCGCTATATTCATCCTGTGTTGAAACAGCGCGAGCTCTTCTACGGCCTCATCCGAATCCACGTGCTCGTGCATGCCGAGCATCAGCCGATCTTCGGCCTCGCCATGATGGACGAGCTGCGTCATCACGGCTACCGCATCGGGCCGGGCACACTTTATCCACTCCTGCATGGTTTGGAACGAAGTGGCCTTCTAACCTCGACCGTGAAAACCGTCGACAGGCGCAACCGCCGAATCTACCGGATTACAAAAGCCGGCAGGGCCGCCCTTGTAAAGGCGCGCGAGAAAGTCGACGAACTCCATCACGAGCTGCATGAGAAGGAGCCGCGCAAGCTAAGCCATCCCGATTGACGCGATGCTTCGTTCGAAGCCTTCCGAAGGGAAAACGCCCGCTATCGCGCCGGATAGTCCTTCGTCTGTCCGGTGCGGGCGTTCGTGACAGAAAAGCTGCCGTCCCCGCTCGCGACCACCTTCAGCCAATGGCCGTCCGACCCGCCCTTGAGATTCGCGATCAGGGCCTCCGCGCTGTTATGCGCCGCATCGGACCCCTCCGCTGTGTGCAACATCCACAAATCTTCAAGACCCGGGCTCTCGTGCACCGTCTGCCACGCCTCCGGGCTGCCCGCTTTATGCGCGCCGTTATCCATGATTGCCACGCGCGGGTGGATCGCATCCACAAAGGCCTTCGTGTTCGAAAGATTGAACCCGTGATGATTCACGAGATACAGATCCACCGTTCCGATCAGGTTCTGCGGGCAAACCAGCGGAATCTCCTTCGCCTTGGTCAGGTCGCCAAGATCCAGAAACCGAAACTTCCCAAACCGAATCAGCACGCCTGTCGACCGCGGATTCTCCGTCGTATCCAGATCCCAGTGCGGCTCGCTCGCGCAATCCGGATTGGCCGTCGCCTTAACACCGGGAACCGCCGCAATGTGCTCGCCGTCCGCCGTAATCACAATCGCGGTCAACCCGGGTAAATCAATCGTGTCGCCCGGATGCACGGTCCTGCGCTTTTTACCCTGGATCGCCTTCACATACGCCGCGTAGTCGTGCCGTGTAATGTCGGAATCTTCGCGGTTCTCTCCGTGATCGAGAAACTCGCCTACCTGCACGCGCTTCACCAGTTCCGGAACCCCGCCCACGTGGTCCGTATGAAAGTGGGTGATCAACACATGATCGAGGCGCGTAATGCCGGCATCCTGCATGGCCTGTTGAATGCGCTGCGCATCGCGCCCCGTCTGGTCCGGCTCCCCGGCATCATGCACATTCGGCCAACCCGTATCGACCAGCAAAGAAGCATGCGTAGCCGTATCCACGAGCAACGTCGCCTGCCCGCCCTCCACGTCGATTGCATAAATCAGCAGGTGCCCGCCGGATGGGGGCTCGGCCGTGGCCGGGTGCGAAGGTGTGAACACCAGAATGCCGCACAGCAAAACGGCAACTCGCATAACGATCGTGCGAAGACAAGACAGAGCGGGGAAAGAGTCGACGGAACGCATGTGCGAAGAAGTGTACATGTTTCTAGGCAGGCTCAAAAAACGCCGCAGCGAGGTTGGTGGCGCGGCCACCCGGAGAGTCTCGCGGCGGTTTTTATTAATTCTTTACGAATATTGCCCAATCCCTGTACACTCGAACGCGCACGAGCGCTGAATTCGTTCGCCCCCCTCCCTCGATTCAGCTACGAACGCCTGGTACGTTTTCGCCCGGCGCGCACGTCTGCCGTCGCAACACACACGTGTCTGACCCTACCCCGATTCGGAGGCTATATGAACTTCCGCCCGCAGCACGTCTGCGGTCTTGTGCTCATTTTCTTGCTGAACATGACCGCCTTGGCCCAATCCTTTTCCATCTCAGCGAACCCCACCAGCCTTACCATCCATCCCGGCGATGCAAACCTGCCCGTGACGATTCAGGTTGGCTCGAGTTCGTACACAGGCCCCATCAACGTGACCTTGACCGGCCTCCCCTCCGGCATCACGGTCTCCCCACTTACATTGACGGCGGGCGGCAGCGGCACCCTCTACCTGACTGCTGCCTTGAATGCCGACCAGGAGGCATTCCCGGCGACGGCCGCCGGAAACGCGAACACCGCGGTCAACAACGTCACGGTTGTAGGTGCGGCGGGCGCCACAAAGGCCACCTCTTCTCTCACGCTGACCGTCTCGCTGACGAACCCGGCCTACACACCGACGACCGTCAATCTCCCCATCGTCAACATCAATACCAGCGGTACTCCCGTCGTGGATAAGACCACCGACGTCCCGGGAACCATCGTCATCACCAGTGCGGACGGCAGCACCACTTACCTTCCCAGCGCCACTAACACCGACGACACCGCAACCTTCCACCTGCACGGCAACTCCACTCTCTCCATGCCCAAGAAGGCCTACCACGTCAAACTCAACACCAGCCTCGATCTGCTGAACGTGATGGGCCTGAGCTGCCCCTACGTCACCAGCAAAGGCAAACCCACCTGCGACAAGAGCAAGAGCTTCATCCTGCTGGCCAACTACGATGAGAAGACGCTCCTGCGCGACTGGGCAGCCTCCGCACTCGCCAACGCGATTCCCGATGGGGGCAACTATCTCACCCAGGTAGCCACAGCCGGCACCACACCGCCTTCCCCCAGCGGCACCTCGACGGTGATGCCCTGGGCGCCTCACTCGCTGTTCGTTGAGCTTTATCTGAATGGCGCCTACATGGGCAATTACCAGCTCATCGAAGAGGTTAAGGTCGATAGCCACCGAGTGAACATCACCGAGCTAGCCGAGACGGATACAACCGACGACATCACCGGCGGCTACCTGATGGAGATCGATCACGACGAGGATGAGGCCTTTGTCTGGAAAACGCCGCAGGGGATTCCCATTGGCCTGATCGATCCAGACTTCACGCCCGACCCGGAAGTCCCCGAGCAGACCTCCTATATCCAGAACTACGTCGATCAGGCAGAGACCGCGCTCTACTCCTCCACCTTCACCGATCCCACAACCGGCTGGCGCAATTACTTCGACGAAGCGACCGCGGTCAACTTCTACATCGTCAACGACGTCATGGGCAACGTGGACGGCGGCGACTTTGAAAGCAGCGACTACCTCTACAAGGCAATCGATAACCAGTACCTCTACATGGGGCCGATCTGGGACTTCGATATCAGCTCGGGCAACGTGAACTATGAACGCATCTACAACCCCACTGTTCCGTGGATGCAGAGTTCCGCTCCCTGGTACAAACAGTGGTTCAAAGATCCCGGCTTCAAAGCGGATGTCATTAAGCAGTGGAACCAGCTCAAGGCCGATGGCGTCTTCAACAGCTGGCTCGCGTCCATCAACTCTCAGTCGACGTCGCTCACGCAATCGCAGGCAAACAACTTTGCGCGTTGGCCCATGCTTGGCGAGCGCGTCTGGCCGAACTACGAGGCGGCAGGCACATACAACGGCGAAGTCAACTACCTGACCAACTGGCTCAGCCTGCGCATCGCCTATCTCGACGCCCAGTTCAATGGCAAAGCGTCCACAACCACCACCCTCACCGCGCCCACGGGCACACTGCGCAACGGCAGTCCCGTTTCCCTCTCGGCGAAGGTCACCGGATCCAATTCGCCCTCCGGAACCGTCTCGTTCCTTTCCGGCGGCGTACTCCTCGGAGACGCGCCTCTCTCCGGTAGTACCGCCACCGGTAGCTTCAATTTACCCACCGGATCCGACGCTCTCAGCGCCGTCTACAGTGGCGACGGAACGCACGCCCTCTCGTCGTCCAGCTCCACGACGGTCACGGTGCTCGCTCCTTTGGTGGCATCCATGACCAGCTTGTCCGCCTCGGCCACCACAGCCAATCAGGGCCAATCGGTCAGCTTTCCCGTTTCAGTTGTGGGAACCTCCGGAACCAGCTCTCCATCCGGCACAGTAACGCTCACGGCCAACGGAAATTCGCTGGGCATTGTGAACCTCGCCTCCGGCGCCGGCACTTTCACCACCACGGCTCTCCCGGTCGGCAATGACGTCATTCAGGCAACCTACGGCGGCGACACCAACTACAGTGGATCGGCGTCGCCATCGATCAACGTTTCGGTTTCGCAATCAACCTCGGGCTGTACCGTGCCGGCTTCGGCGGGTGTCAACGTCTGCACTCCCGCAGAAAACTCCACGGTCACTTCACCCGTCCAGATCAGTGCGGCCGCAACCGTCAGCGGGGGTGTGTACCGATTCGAGATTTGGAACGGCGGCACCAAGCTGGCCAGCGTCAGCAACAGCAGCACCATGACTGAGTCCCTCACCCTGGCTCCGGGAACCTATCACCTGCTCTTCAACGCCTACAACAAAGCCGGAACCCACGAGAAGCTGACGCGGGACTTCACGGTAGGCAGCGGCGGTGGAGGCTCCTGCACGGTGCCGTCTTCGCCCGGCGTGAACGTCTGCACCCCCGCGGAAAACGCCACGGTCTCTTCCCCAGTCCAGATCAGCGCAACCGCCAACGTCAGCGGAGGCGTATATCGATTTGAGATCTGGAATGGCAGCGCCAAGCTGGCCAGCGTGAGCAACAGCGGCACCATGACCGAGTCGCTCACGCTATCGCCGGGAACCTATCACCTGAACTTTAACGCCTACAACAAAGCCGGAACCCATGAGAAGCTCACACGGGACTTCACCGTCGGTACCCCCAGCGCTGCGCTGAAAGACAGTGAGGGCCCCGCAACCGCAGGTCAAACCCCTTGAAAGCATCACAGCAACGCAGGGCTGCGAAGGTCCATCGGCGCGCAACGCGCAAGGATGGATCTTTGCGGCCTCAAGTCATGAAGGAATTGGCCCCGGGCAACGCGAAAGAGAACTCGGATAGCTCTATAAGTTGAACGCAAAGAGTTGAACGCAGAAACAGAAATGCGGCCGAAAGGCCGCGCGTTCTGGATGGAAATAATGGTCGGGACGGGCAGATTTGAACTGCCGACCCCTCGCACCCCAAGCGAGTGCTCTACCAGGCTGAGCCACGTCCCGACATAAGGCAGCCGGCCCACAGAGGAGCCGGCTCAGGGTCTCGATCAGTTTACACCAGCGCGACCCCGGACGCCTCCGTCACCCCGCCGACGGATCCTTCGCCTTCTTCACCACGCCCGCCGGCAGAACCGCATTGTCGATGAACACCTGGTCCTCGCTGAGCCATTCGCTCAGTCCATCGGCGAACTGAACGCAATAAAACGCCTTCCCCGACTTGCTCGTTCCCGTCTTCACGATCTCGCCAACCTCCTGGGGATGGGCCGCGCTGGTGGTGAGCACCTGGCCGCGCACATCGAAATACGGCCCGCGCAAGGGAAGGAGCGAACTCGGTTCCGCCTGTTGTGTCGATCCCTGAGGCTGGCCGTCTTCGTCGTAGACCTGCACCACATAGCGCCCGTTGTCCTGCTGGTCCACGATCCGGACCTTGACCTCCCGGCCCTCTTTCGTCAGTGCATTCGCAAAATCGCCCTTCTGGAACGAAACCATCGCGCCTCTCCTCGTTGTACGGCGTCCGGTAAAGGGCCGCTAGGCCCGAGCCGAACTCCATTGCACATTGGATTCCGAGAAAGGCTGCAAGGTCTTCCCGGGGCGCGCAAAGCCGCACGAAAAGTTGTCATTGGGGTAGTCGTACAAGGGGAATTGTTCGTTCGCACGGGAAGTGCGGCTCGATTCGCTCAGGAAGGGAAGAGCGAGTCCGTCGGATAAGGCAGTGTGGCCAGCCTCGGACGCCGCCGCTGCGGTGTGCGCGCAGCCGGGGTCGCCACCGGATTGGCGAGTTGCGTGGCAATCTCGCGCAACGCAGCGCGGGCGTGCCCGATCGTCGCTGCAATCGCATCGCGTCGCTGGTCTTCCGGCCGCGGTGCAAAGGTCGTGGTCTCACGAGCAGGCTGCGTCTTCTGCGCCTCAGCGCGCGCTTCCTTCGCAGCTGGCCGGCGCAGATTCTGATCCAGCGCGTGCCGCGCACCCGAAAGCGTGTAGCCCTCGCCATAGACCAGTCGCTTGATTTCAAGAACGAGTTCCACTTCGCGCCGCCGATAAAGGCGCTGGCCTGTGCCGCTCTTGTTGGGCTTCAACTGCGGAAACTGCGACTCCCAGAATCGCAACACGTAGGTTTCCAGGCCGCAAAGTTTCGCCACATCGCCGATCTTGAAGTACAGACGATCGGGGATCGTGGGCGTCTCGACTGCGCGCTTGTGAGCATGTGTCGCCATGGGAAAGGAGTGAGCGCCGTGCGCGATCCTCACTCACATGCAGTATAGGCCATGCTTTCTCTCGTTTGGGAAGCGAAATCGCTGTCTTTGCGCTACTTTCAGCGATATGGTGGAAAACTCGTTCGAAACCTGTCCGAGCCTTCATTGCCCTTCGCCGATGGAAATTCTCCTTGCCGAATCCCGCGGCGCCGCACGCAAATACTGCTTCGGCCAACTCGCCGCCTCGCCCAAAGCAGCCGCAGCGTGCAGTGGCCAGTACGGATCGCGCAGCATCTCACGCGCCAGCATAACCAGGTCCGCCTCCCCATTGCCGATGATCGCGTCTGCCTGCGCGGGGTCGGTGATCAGCCCCACTGCGGCTGTAGCGATGCCGGCCTCTTTGCGAATGCGCGCCGCGAACGGCACTTGATACCCAGGCCCCAGCGAAATCTGCGGATTCGGCACCATGCCTCCTGAGGAAACATCCACCAGGTCGACGCCGCGCTCTTTCAACAGCGCAGAGAGCTGCACCGATTCATCAATATTCCACCCACCCTCGGCCCAGTCCGTGGCCGAGATCCGCACGGAGAGAGGCAGGTGCGCCGGCCATTCCGCCCGCACAGCCTCAACCACCTCGAGCACAAAGCGCGCGCGATTCGCGAAGCTTCCGCCATATTCGTCCCTGCGCTGGTTTGCCAGCGGAGACAGGAACTCGTGCAGCAGATACCCGTGCGCCGCGTGAATCTCGACGAAATCAAATCCAGCTTTGAGAGCGCGGGTTGTCGCCGCGCGAAAGGCTCCGATGGTTGCGCGAATACCATCCCCTTCGAGCGCCTCCGGGACGGAATACTTCGGCGAAAACGGCACCGCGCTGGGCGCGACCGTCGTCCATCCTCCTTCCGCCAGCGATAGCAAAAACTCGCCCACAAATGGCGACGACATGCTCGCCTTGCGCCCCGCGTGTGCGAGCTGAATGCCTGCACGTGCGCCCTGCGCGTGCAGGAATGTCGCAATGCGCGCGAGGTTCGCGATGTGCTCGTCCTTCCAGATGCCAAGATCCACCGGAGTAATGCGTCCCTCCGCCGTTACCGCGGAGGCTTCCATCACCACCATCGCCGCACCGCCCTGTGCGCGCGCGCCCAGATGCACCAGGTGCCAATCGTTCGCAAACCCGTCCTCCGAGGAGTACTGGCACATGGGCGAAACAACAATGCGATTGGGAAAGGAAACAGACCTCAACTGAAAGGGAGAAAACAATGGATGAGCCATAGAACCTCAGATGTTGCCGATGCGAGAACGATGCGTTTTCGCGCCCGATGGCCACGCATCAGGCTAGAAGCGCTCTGATTTTGCCGTCGAGCTGTGCCGGAGCGGTAGAAGGCGCGAATCGCCCCACGACGCGGCCCTCACGGTTAATCAGGAACTTTGTTGCGGTATTCACAATCAGCAGCACCTTCCCGGCGAAACTGCGCATCGATACGTCCCGGCCGTCCAGCAGCCGCGCTGACAGATCGTACAGAGTGGCCCCCGCTCCGGGCACGTTTCTGAATCCTCCTCGATTGAGGATGCCATGTGAATCTGCGCTGCGTCTAAACGGGATGCAGTGCAGGATGAACTGGAGGCTTACCGGGCCCAACCGATCCGGTTCCGGTAAACTATGGACTAGACCACGGTCCAATCGCGCTTGGCGCGGAAGAGCGATTCAAGAGAGGACTCGGTTCCTCAACCGTTTCGGCGAGCCGCAGGTTTGGGAATGCTGGCTGCGGTCCAATATAATCAATCTTTCCTCGACGAAGGAACCGATCTTTTCGAGCAGTGAGGGTGTGCTTATTCTTCCCGTGAAGCCGAACTTTGGAACGCACCAGTACTTGTGTTCGCCGCAGAGCTCCAGCCCGGTGAAGTTCAAGGACACTTCGATATCTCCCGCCAGGCGGGTTTCCGGCAGTTTTCGCCGGATCGCAGTCTTGCTCGTGTTGCTCGTTACGGCCTGTGTAGCGCTGGCCCAGTCGCCCACGACCATCGATTCCATTCGCATCATCGGCAATCGCCGCATCCCCAAGGAAACCATCCTCGCGCGTCTTTTCACCCACCCCGGCGACACCTACGATCCGATCTCGATCGAGCGCGATTTCAACTCCCTCTGGAACACCGGCTACTTCGAGAACCTCCGCATCGAAAGGGAAGACACGGAGAAGGGCATCATCCTCGATGTCTTCGTCAAAGAAAAGCCGACGATTCGCGAGATCAACTACAAGGGTCTGAACTCCATCACGCAGTCCGATGTCCTCGATCGTTTCAAGAAAGAGAAGGTCGGCCTTTCGGTTGAGAGCCAGTACGATGCCGCCAAGGTTCTGCACGCCACCACGGTAATCAAAGACATGCTCTCCGAGCATGGTCACCAGTTTGCGATCGTCAAGCTCGACATCAAAGACATTCCACCCGCGTCCGTGCAGGTCAACTTCAATATCAAGGAAGGGCCCACGGTCAAGGTCGGCAACATCAAGTTCGTCGGCAACCAGCACCTCAGCGGGCTCATCCTGCGCCGCTCGATGAAGAACCTCAAGCCCATCGGCATCCCCTATTCGCTCATCTTCGAGGACCTCTTCCCGCAGACCTTCGACGCTTCGAAGCTCGAGGAAGACACCGAGCGCGTCCGCCAGGCTTATCGCGACAAGGGTTACGCCAATGCTGCCATCGAAGAGCCCAGGACACAGATCCGCGACGAAGGCGGCCTGAACTGGTTCACCTTCCGTCCCAACAAAGGCAAGCGCATCGACATCCTGATGCCCGTGGAAGAGGGCGCGCGCTACCGGCTCGGCACGATTACCTTCACCGGAAACAAGGCTGTTGCGAACACCAAAGCTTTGCGCGCCACGTTCCCGCTGCGCGACGGCGACTGGTACAACGCGACCATGATGCAGAAGGGCCTCGAGAACCTGAAAAAGGCCTATGGTCAGCTCGGCTATATCAACTTCGGCGCCATTCCCAAACCCAGCTTCGACGATCAGAAGAAGACGGTTTCCTGGGACATCGATATCGACGAAGGCAAGGCCTTCTACGTGTCCCGCATCGAGTTCCAGGGCAACACCATCACGCGCGATAAAGTCATTCGCCGCGAACTGATGCTCGACGAAGGCTCCGTCTATAACTCCCAGCTTTGGGAGTACAGCTTGCTCCGCCTCAACCAGTTGGAGTACTTCGAGACCTTGCGCGTCGATCAGGATTCCGAAGCCCACCAGGATGCCGAAAACGGCACCGTCGATCTATTGCTGAAGGTCAAAGAGAAGGGCAAAAACCAGGTCGGTCTGAACGGCGGTATCAGCGGACTCTCTGGAGCCTTCCTCGGCGTCAACTACCAGACCAACAACTTCCTTGGCCTCGGCGAGACCCTCAGCCTCCAGGGCAACCTCGGCAACGTAAGCCGCCAGTTCCTGTTCGGATTCTCGCAGCCGTACATTCGCAACCGGCCCATCAACGTCGGCTTTCAGCTCTTCAATACCAAGCAGGACTTCAATGCGGCCAAGGCATATCAGACCTCGACCGGCATTTCGGCCAACCTGTCCTCGGCCCAGCAATCTCTGACGCAAAACTACAATCAGGCCTCGCAGGGATTGAATTTCTCCATCAGCTATCCCCTCAAGCGGCATGCCTTCCAGCGCATCGGCATGACCTACCGCCTCGACAAATCCAATATCACGGCCTTTTCCACGGCGTCGCAGACGTTCTTCCAGACCATCAGCTTCCGCTCCGGCATTCAAGGCAGCAACGCGCTCGCGGGCATCGTCAACAGCTCGGCATCTTTCAGCTATACCTACAACACCATCAACAATCCTCTGCGTTCCCGCACCGGCAAGGAATACTCCGCGATCTTCCAGATCGCCGGCCTTGGCGGCAACGTGCGCTATATCTCTCCGGCAGTCGCCTATAAGCGCTTTATGCCGATGCACTACCTTATCCCCAACCCCAACGGCCATAACGTGCTCGGCATCCGCGCGCAGCTGGCCTACGTGCAGGGATTCGGTGGCGATGTCGCTCCGCCCAACAATCGCTTCTACACAGGCGGCGAAGGCGATCTGCGCGGCTTCGACATTCGCGGCGCTACCCCATATGGCTACGTGCCCAATCGCGTCAACCTTCAGCTCACCAACCCCGATGGCACCTGCGTTCCGCGCGACCCCACCAACCCGCAGTTGAATCAGTGTCTGCAGATTCCGATACCGGTGTACGGCATCGCCTCCATCGGCGGCGACACCAACCTGACCACCAACCTTGAATACCGGATCCCGATCGCCGGACCGGTCATGATCGACTTCTTCGATGATTTCGGCATCGACACGGCTCTCAACAAAGGACAGCTCAAGCAGAGCCCCGAAGGCTTCGCCACGCTGACCGCCCCGTTATATGGCTGCCCGGTATTTAACAACGGCGCCTGCCAGGGAGGCATTCCCGGCTCCGAGGTTGGCTTCCGTCCCGATATCCGCCCCATCTCGGGAACCAACTTCGTGCCGCGCATGTCGCTGGGAGGCGAAATCTCCGTGATCATGCCGGTCATCAATGCACCCGTCCGGCTCTACTACGCCTACAACCCGCTCCGCCTCTACGAGACGCCGTTCTGCAACTCGGCCATCCTTGGACAGAACCGGGGCAGTTGCTCCGCGGAGTTGATCACCCGCGATCTGTTCCCACCAGGCGGCGCCGGCGACTACACCTACCAGGAAGCTTTGCAGGCCTACGGTTCCCGCTATATCCTGCGCGAGCCCCGCAAAACCTTCCGCCTTACCGTGTCGACCACGTTCTAGTGCGGTGTCCTTCAGAAATTCATGCGGCCGTCCTTTATCGGGCGGCCGTTCTCTTTACCGCTCCCGCCGCAGCCACCTATAATCCACTCAGTTCCTGCTGACGTCTCCGCACGTTGCCTTCCTGCTTAAGCCTGCGCTTCAGGAGTCAAGTTGTTGGCGTCCCAGACGCGCCTCCCAAAGACATGTTTCAATCGTCTAAGGGATATCGGTCGTTCGTTTGACGGGCAGGAGGTACAAGCCCGGTTCCACGGCTCGTTTCTGGACCGGCTGACTGGGAATTCCGAAGGAGTTTTTTGAATCCGATGAAGCGTCCTATCGTACTCGCCTTCACGCTGGCTTCGAGCCTCGCGCTAACCGCTGCCGCCCAGACTCCATCCGCACCCGCCGCACCGCGCTCGCCGCCGCGCCCGCCGGACCGGTCAAGGTGGGCGTCATTGCCTTCCAGGCCGTGGTCGGCCAGACCAACGAGTTTCAGCGCGCATTCGCCGATCTGCAAAAGAAGTACGAGCCCAAGCGCGTCCAGCTCAAGACCCTGTCCGACGAGATCGATGGGCTCGAGAAGCAGTTGCAGGCGCAGGGCGACAAGCTCAGCGACGCAGCCCGCGCCTCGCAGACCAAGACCATCGACGACAAGAAGAAGCAGGCACAGCGCTACGCTGAAGATGCTCAGAACGACATGACCCAGGAGATGAACGATCTCTACAACAAGATCGCCTCCAAGGTCTTCGATGTGCTGAATTCCTACTCTGCGCAGCACGGGTACACGCTGATCGTCGACGACACCCCGCCCCAGCAGCAATCGCCGACAGTCCTCTACCACACCGATGGTTCCGACATCTCCAAGGCCATCGTCGATGCCTACAATGTGAAGTCAGGCGTCCCCGCTCCGCCCGCGCAAGCCTCAACTCCAGACGCACCCAAACCCGCTCCGAAATCTCCCGCCGCTCCCAAATAGCCGGCGGTCCGCTTGAGCGAACCAGCTGTCGGATTCACGGGCCCAGGCGCAAGCCTGGGCCCTCTGTCTGAGTGCCTGCCTCCCGGGTTTGACGCTCCCCCGACGCCCCCCTATAATCTAGGTGTTCCGCTGACGTCTTCGTCCGCGTCTTTTCCTGTCTCCGCTCCCTCCGGATTACCGCTGGGTTGGAAAAGCACCGTGAGGTTGCTCAGGAGGCACCGGCTTGATTCCGCTTGCGTGCGTGTCAGCCGCACCGAAAATCCGCCAGAAAATGAAGGAGTTTTGCATTCAATGAAGTCTTCGCTTGTTATCGCAACTCTGCTCGGCTCGGGAATGGCCCTGAGCGCAGCCGCCCAAACAGCGCCGCGCCGCCGCGCCCGCACCGCCCACCAAGATTGCCGTCATCGCCTTCCAGGCTGCCGTCGCTCAGACCAATGAAGGCCAGCGCAACTTTGCGGATCTGCAGAAGAAGTACCAGCCCAAAGAAGCCCAGCTCAAGTCCCAGAACGACGAGATCGACACTCTGACCAAGCAGCTCCAGACCCAGAGCGCCACCCTCAGCGAAGCAGCCCGCGCCACGCAGGCCCGCACCATCGACGAAAAGAAGAAGAAGCTTGAGCGCGATGCCGAAGACCTCCGCAACGAAGGCGGCCAGGAAGCCCAGGAAATGTATGGCACTCTGGCTTCCAAGGTCTACGACGTCCTTTCCAGCTACGCCAAGGACAACGGCTATACCCTGGTGCTCGACGTCTCCCAGCAACAGAACCCGGTTTTGTTCGCCGCACAGCCTACCGATATCAGCAAGGCTGTTGTGGATGCGTACAACGTGAAGTCGGGCGTTCCGGCTCCTCCGGCCCCCGCCGCGGGTGCTGCGTCCGCCACCCCCAAGGCCCCGACCAAGGCGCCGGTCACCCACTAAACCTCGTCGTTTCGAGTGCAGAAAGGCCCCGATTCTCGGGGCCTTTTTTCTTGGCTTTTGGCCGTTTACCACAAAGCTCGCAAAGATTGGACCGCAAGCGAAGAAATTTTCAGCTCTCGAAGGGCCGAGCCTGTGGAAAAAATTGTGGATTAGTTGCCGCCCCTGTGACAGCAAATGGCCGTTTCTTCTCTTGTCAACGATTATGCTTTTCTGCTAAGCGAAATAAGTGCTTATTTATCAAGCATTATCTGTGATCGGGAACACATACGCAAGAGCGCCCCCGCAAAGTCCGCCGATCGAGCCACTTTGAGCCGCTTTCCACAATTGTCTATGAAAGCCACATGACTAAAGTATCTGGTTGGTTAAGGGTTTTCCTTTACTTTTGCTGATCTTCGCCCACCCGCAGGACCGCCAAAAACGCCTCTTGCGGGATGTCCACCTTCCCGATTCGCTTCATCCGCTTCTTGCCTTCCTTCTGCTTTTCGAGAAGCTTGCGTTTGCGGCTGATGTCGCCGCCGTAGCACTTTGCCAAGACATTCTTACGCAGCGCCGCCACCGTCTCCCGGGCGATGATCTTCGAGCCGATCGCCGCCTGGATCGCAACTTCAAACTGCTGCCGCGGAATCAGTTCCCGCATCTTCGAAACCAGCAGCTTCCCGCGCTCATAGGCAAAGTCCCGGTGCACGATAATCGAGAGCGCATCCACCGGCTCGCCCGAGACCAGGATGTCCATCTTCACCATGGGCGATTCCCACTCCCCGGCCAGCGCATAATCCAGCGACGCGTATCCCCGCGAAATCGACTTCAGCCGGTCATAGAAATCGAGCACAATCTCGTTCAGCGGAAGCTCATAAGTCAGCAGCACCCGGGTCGGCGTCACGTACTCGAAGTTCAACTGCCGCCCGCGCTTCTCTTCCACCAGCTTCAGAATCCCGCCGACATATTCTTCGTTGGTCAGGATCTTCGCCTTGATCACGGGCTCGCGGATCACGTCAATATTGGTCGGCTCCGGCCAGCGCGAGGGATTGTCGACCTCCATCACCGACCCGTCGGTCAATTTGATGTGATACCGCACGCCCGGCGCAGTCGTGATCAGATCCAGCTCGTACTCACGCTCCAGCCGCTCCTGGATGATCTCCATGTGCAGCAAGCCCAGAAACCCGCAGCGAAATCCGAACCCCAGCGCCACCGAGCTCTCCGGCTCGAAGAAAAACGACGAATCATTCAGCCGCAGCTTCTCCAGCGCATCCCGCAGCAGCGTGTGCTCATGCGAATCGACGGTGTACAGGCCGGCAAACACCATCGGCTTGATGTCTTCAAACCCCGGCAACTGTGCCGCCGCCGGCCGCGCCTCCTCCGTGACCGTATCGCCGATCTTGGTATCGCCTACGTTCTTGATGGTGGCCGCAAAAAAGCCCACCTCGCCGGCCGTCAGTAGCCCGATCTCCACCGGCTTGGGCATCAGCACGCCCATCGACTCCACTTCGAACGACTTCCCGTTCGACATCAGCCGGATCCGCTGCCCCTTGCGCATCGTCCCCTGCATCACGCGCACCAGCACAATCACGCCACGATACGCGTCGAACCATGAGTCGAAAATCAGCGCCTGCAGCGGCGCTTCCGGATCGCCCGTCGGCGGCGGCAGCCGGTGCACAATCGCTTCCAGCACGTCGTCCACGCCCACGCCCGTCTTTGGCGCTCACCGGAATCGCATCGGTCGCATCCAGTCCCACAGCCTTCTCGATCGCTTCCTGAGTGCGCATGATATCGGCGGAAGGCAAATCGATCTTGTTGATGACGGGAATGATCTCCAACCCGTGGTTGATGGCCAGGTAGGCGTTCGCCAGCGTCTGCGCTTCCACGCCCTGGGTCGCATCCACCACCAGCAGCGCGCCTTCGCACGACGCCAGCGAGCGCGAAACCTCGTAGCTGAAGTCCACATGCCCCGGCGTATCGATCAGGTTCAGCTGGTAGGTCACGCCGTCCTTCGCCTTGTACATCATGCGCACGGCGTGGGCCTTGATGGTGATGCCCCGCTCCCGCTCCAGGTCCATGTCGTCCAGAATCTGCGCCTGCATCTCGCGGCCCGTCACCGAGCCCGTCAGTTCCAGAAGACGGTCGCTGAGTGTCGACTTCCCGTGGTCGATGTGGGCAATGATTGCGAAATTGCGAAGGAGACGAACGTCCATGAGGGGGTGAACTGGCAGAGGCTGTCGGCAGGCTGCCGCACGCAGTGCTCAGGTCATAGCTTATCATCGGCTAAGGGTCACTTTTCGCAATGGAATAGCGTCGACCATCGCAACTGCTCATGCCAAAAAGCATCACCCGGTTTTATTCCTTCGGCTGCTTCTCCCTCACTCTGGCGATTGCTGGATGCACCCCTACGCAGACCGCTATCGTGAGCCAGCGGGTTCTCCCGCAGGCCACGGCCCCGGTGGTTGCGCCCGCTCCCGCGCCCCAGGCCCCGCCGCCCCCGCAGGCGCCCACTCCCGCGCAACAGCAGCAGCGCACCCAGGCTCTCATCCAGCAGGTGGAACAGGCGTACGCGCAGGGCCAAAGCGCCTACCGCAAAGGCAACCTCGTCGACGCCAAATCCGCCTTCGATCGCGCTGTCGATCTCATGCTCCGAAGCGGCATCGACATCAAGTCCGATACCCAGCTCCAGGACGAGTTCGATCGCATCGTCGAAGGTGTCAACGCTCTCGAGATGGAAGCCCTCAAGCAAGGCAACGGCTTCGTTCCCAAAGAAGAGCCCACCCCCGCCGAAGCCGCCAGCGACGTGACCTTCGAAGTCGACCCCAACATCTCCGCCAAGGCCAGGGCCGACCTCGCGACCACCAAATCCGACCTGCCGCTCATGGTGAACGAGTACGTCGACGCCTACATCAAGTTCTTCGCCTATACCCAGAAGGGACACAACACGCTGCTGCACTCCTTCCAGCGCGCCGGCCGCTACCGCGCCATGATTCAGCGCGTGATGGCCGAAGAAGGTGTGCCCCAGGATCTGATCTACCTCGCCGTCGCCGAATCCGGGTTCAATCCACGCGCCGTCAATGCGCGCTCGCGCGCCGGCGGCATGTGGCAGTTCATGCCCCACGATCCCTCCTACGGGCTGGCCTTCAATCAATATGTGGATGAGCGTTTCGATCCCGAAAAGTCCACCCGCGCCTACGCACGCTACATGAAGTACATCTACAACCAGCTCGGCGACTGGTACCTGGCCATGGCCGGCTACGACTGGGGCACCGGCCGCATTCAGCAGGCCGTGCAGAAAACCGGCTACGCCGACTTCTGGGAGCTCTACAAGCGCAACAACCTCCCCGGCGAAACCAAGAACTACGTCCCTCAAATCCTGGCCGCCATCATCATCGCCAACAACCCCACCCACTACGGCTTCGACGAGGTCACCCTCGATCCGCCGCTCTTGACCGATACCGAAACCATCCACTACTCCATCGATCTGCGCCTCGTCTCCGACCTTGTCGACGCGCCCGTTGACGAAATCATCGCCCTGAATCCCAGCCTTCTGCGCATGGTCACCCCGCCCGATTCCGCCTTCGATCTGCATCTGCCCGCCGGTACGTCGACCCTCTTCGAGCAGCGCGTCGCACTCATCCCCGAGGCCAAACGCGATGCCTGGCGCTACCACCACGTCACCGCCGACGACACGCTTGCCTCCATTGCGCGCGAGTACCACGTCACCGACGCCGAACTCGCCCAGGCTAATCAGCTCCAGCCCGGTGCAAGCCTTCAGGGCATGGAGGCCGTCGTTGTCCCCCTCGCTCCCGCGGTTTCCACGGCCCGCCCGCTGCTCTATACCGCGCGCAAAGGCGACACCCTGGTCACAATCGCCGACCGCTTCGGCGTCTCGCTTGCCCAATTGCGCCGGTGGAACAAGATGTCGGGCTCGCACGTCGATCCGGGCCAGCGCCTTCACGTGGCCGAACCGGCGGTGGCGCGCGCCTCCCGCTCTCGCCGCCACACATCGACAGGCGCGGCCTCTTCGAAGCCAACCAAAGCTTCGGCGTCCAGGAGCGTCGCTCCAAAAACTGCGAGCTCGTCCACGAAAAAGGAAACCGCTGCGTCGGGTACTTCGCATAAGTCTGCTGCTTCGCCGTCGAAGAAAAATCGCGCGCACCCGCAGTCTGCGCGGTCAAAATCATCACCGCAATAAATATTCCTCTTCAACATTTCATTCGCGCTTGTGTTTTCGTAGCCATTGCGTGCAAGCTATTGATACAATCGCTTCCGCAAGCGGACCTCGACTTGATCCGCGAACAGAAGATCAAATCAAAGCTAGCGGTCATCCGCTGGAGGCATTCGGATGGAAGATGTGTTCAAGATGTACGCGATGAGTGGTGAAGACCTCAAGGAACCCAGCGGGCTGGACGCTGAGCACGACGAATTTGACGAAGAAGACGAAGAAGTAGAGACCTCCGGGGTTCTTACTTCTTCCGACGACGATGACGATGTCCAGGAAGCGGTGGTGATCATTACCGAAGAGCCGGTCGCCCCGGCCGTGAAAAAGTCTGCCGCCAAAAAGGCCCCCGCCAAAAAGGCGCCCGCGAAAAAAGTTGCAGCCAAAAAGGCCGCGAAGAAGTCCGCCGCACCAAAGAAAGCCGCCGCCAAAGGCGGAAAGGCCGCAGCCAAGAAAACTGCAGCCAAGAGCGCCGGCAAACCCACTAAACGAGGTAAAAAGTTGGCAGTAAAAAAAGCAGCAAAGAAGGCGCCCGCCAAAAAGGCAGCAGCGAAAAAAGCTCCTGCAAAGAAGGCGGCCAAGAAAACAGCGGCCAAAAAGGCTCCAGCAAAGAAGGCGGCAAAGAAAGCCACCGCCAAGAAGGCAGCCAAAAAAACCGCGAAAAAGAGCAAGAAGAAGTAAAACGGCAACCGCAATTTTCAAGGCAAGCAAAAGAGCCCGCCCCTTCGGCGGGCTTTTCTGCGTCTGCTTCTCTCGGCGAAAAACGACCCGTAGGGACGATGGTACGTTTCGACAGACCTCCAAGCGAGAGCGAATAGCTGAAAGCTGAGAGCTGATAGCCAGCAGCTTTCAGCTCACTCTCTCCGCAACGCCGCCATCGGCTCAATCGAAGCCGCCCGTCGCGCTGGAATCAACCCCGCTACCGTGGCGCAACCCGCCAGCACCGCTGTCGCCCCCAAGAACGCCAGCGGGTCGTACGCGCCCACGCCGTAAAGCAGGCTCGCCATTAGTTTCCCCGTAAACAGCGCCGCCGGCACGCCGATCGCGAGTCCCGCCACGATCTGCCACAGCGCGCCCCGTAGCACCATGACTACCACGTCGAATCGCGCCGCACCCAGCGCCATCCGTATCCCAATCTCGCTCGTCCGCCGCGCCACAAAGTACGACATCACGCCATAGAGCCCGACCGAGGCCAGTACGAGTGCCAGCAATCCGAACAGGCTCGTCAGCCGCGAAATCAACCGGTCCTGATTGAAATTCGCACCCACTTCCGCGTCGTACGAGTTGAACTGGAACATCGACAGGGCCGGGTCGATCTCCGCCAGCGTCTTGCGCGCCAACTTCTCCACGTCCTTCGGTGCGCTCGAGAAATCCATGATGATGAAGTTGGCGTACATCGAGGCCTCTTCCGCAGCGGCCCATTCCGGATCTTTGTATCCGTGGAACTGCTGCCCCATCAGGCGAAAGTACACCGGCCGCACCTCATTGCGCGCGTCGGTCATCTTGAAATCCGAGCAGACCCCGGCAATCTCAAACGTGCCGGAGTACTCCGGCTTGCCCATGCCGAAGTGCTTGCCGATCGGATCCTGGCCGGGGAAGAACTTCTTGACGAACGCCTGGTTCACGATCACCACCGCCTGTGAAGTCGCAGTATCTTGCGCTGAGAAGTTACGTCCGCGGACAACCGGCACACCGATCGAATCGAGGAACTGCATGCTCACCCGGTCCCAGCTCGAAAAGCAATCGTCGGTGGCTGCCGGGGCAGCGTGTCCCTGCTGCACCACGCACGAGCCCCAGTTGTTTCCTCCCAGCGGCGTGTAACGCACCATGCTCACGTGCGCCATCCCCGGCAGATGGCCGAACCGGTCCTCAATCTGGCGGTAGAGTGCCGGAAGCCGGTCGACCGTATAGCCAATGCCTTTGGCATCGAATCCGGCGATATACCGGTTCGTCGTTGAAAATCCAAAGTTCTGGTGTTGCAGGTTATTCAGCGATCGCGCCATCAGGAACGCGCCCGCCAACAACACCACCGACAACGCCACCTGCAGCACCACCAGCGCCTTTTGCGGCAGCGAAGACCGGTCGGCCGTTGCCCGGTTCACACCGCGTAATGCCTCCGCAGGCTGTGCGTGCGACGAGAGCCACGCCGGAGCCGTGCCAAACAACACCCCCGTGACAAGCGAAACAAGAAAAGCAAACCCCAGCACCGGCCACGCAGGAGTGGCGTGCACCGGCATGTTCTTCGCGTGCGGGAAGGCCACCGTCAGAATCATCTGCGAGAGCGCATAGGACACGCCGAGTCCGGCGATTCCTCCAACCATGCCCAGCAGCAGGCTTTCTGTCAGGATCTGCCGCACCACCCTCTTCCGTCCCGCCCCCAGCGCCATGCGTATAGCAACCTCTCCGCGCTGCGCCGTGCCGCGCGCGAGCAGCAGGTTAGCAATGTTCGCGCAGGCAATCAGAAGCACCACGCTGGAGAGAATCATGAGCAGGCGTAGCCCCTTGCCGTTCTGCTGTTGCAGTCTCTGGATGCCGCCGCCCGCTGGCGTCAGCACCACATGCTGTTTGGGAATCAGAGCCGTGCCGCCGCCCTTGGTGTAGTTCTCCCGCGACGACAGCCACTGCCGCAAAGCCACGGAGAGCCTGGTCTGCAGCGCGTTCCGGTTCACTCCCGGGCGCAGCCGGCCGATCGCATTCAGCCAGTCTGTGTCGCTCTGCCGGACTGCCGAATTTGCTTCTCCATCCAACACCAGCTCGCTTGCAAGCGGAAGCCACATCTCCGGCGGCCGCTCGATCACCCTGTCGCCATAAAATCCCGGAGCCGCAATCCCCACCACGGTAAACGGATTCGTATTCAGGTAGACCGTGGCTCCCACGATATTTGGATCGCTGCCGAACTCTCCCTGCCATGTCGCGTAGTTGAGCACGAGCGCCGGAGCCGCGCCCGGCTTGTCGTCGCCTTCCACCAGCAGGCGTCCCGCAAAGGCGCCCACCCCCAGCGTTGAGAAATAGTTCCCCGAGACGAACTCTGACTTGAGCGACTTAGCAGCTAGTGATCCGTAGCGAAGGCTGTACCCGCTGCCTCCCGCCTCCACCGCAGCCAGCTGCTCAAACTCGGGCGCCGCCTGCTTCAAATGAAGATAGAGATCGTACGAAAAGAGATCGAAGTCCCCATCGTCGTGCTCGAAGTTGTCGTAATAGCAGCAAGTGTCTCGATCGCCGATCCGATAAAGCTGCCCCGGATCGCTCACCGGCAGCGATCGCAATAGAATTCCCTGCACCAGCGTGAAGATCGCCGTGTTCGCGCCGATCCCCAGCGCCAGCGTAACCACAACGGTGATCGCAAAGCCCGGCGACTTTCCGAGTTGCCGCAACGCATAACGAATGTCCTGCGCCAGAACTTCCACAAACGGCAATCCACGCTGCATACGAAACTCCTCCCTGGTTTGGGTCACGCCTCCGAACGCGCGCAAGGCCGCGGTCCGCGCATCCGCCTCCGTCATCCCGCGTCGCAGATTCTCCTCGACAGCCAGATCGATGTGCGACCGCAACTCGTCGTCGAGATCGCCATCCAGCTGCCTGCCAAGCACAAACCCAAGGCATCGGTTCCAAAGAATCCGCAATCTCTCCATCACCTCTCCTAGCTCCGAACTGAGTGCCGTTTTGGGTGCCCCAGAGCCTGCCCTGAGCGAAGCCGAAGGGTCCCTCGCATCTGGGGGCCTGGGAAAGCACGAACCACATCCCCCTGTGCCCCATTCATGCGGCGCAGGGGTCGCATGAGTGGGAAAGCGCAAATCTCATGAGGAAGCCAGAAACCGCGCCATCGTCTCAGCAATCCGTTCCCAGTTTTCCGTTTCTTCTCCAACTTGTTTTCGCCCCGCTCGCGTCAACGAATAGAACTTCGCGCGCCGGTTGGTATCCGACAGGCCCCACTCCGCCGCAATCCATCCCCGCTGTTGCAGGCGAAGCAGGGCAGGGTAGATCGTTCCCTGGTTCAGGCTTAGCCGGTTATTACTCACCTGCTCAATCCGCCGCGCAATCCCATACCCATGCAAAGGCCCCATCGACTCAAGGGTCTTCAGCACCATCAAGTCCAGCGTCCCCTGCAGCACATCCGGCTTCGTCTCGCCCATACGACTCCTCTGTTGTCCATCTACAAATTCAAATGTAGACATTCAACATGTCGAGTGTCAACAGGAATCGGGGGCGCTCTCCAGCCCACCAGCATTTATAACGTGTATCTCCAAATGTGCAGTTGTTTCGGAAATGTCGTCGCGGCAGGTGGTCCGCGCAGAGCGAATAGCTGGAAGCTGACAGCTGAAAGCTGATAGCTGCTTTTAAAAAACAACCCCACCGCCCCGCCCATCATCCATCTCAATGGCACCGGACGCGCTCGAGAACGCCAGTCTGTCCACGATCCCCCGCCGTCCCCGCACATCACTCGCGAAATCAGCACACAAGGAGCATTCAGATGACTAAGACATTCGCCGCGCTCATTGTTGGTGTTTGCACCGGTATGGCCGCCCTCCCCGTCCTTGCGCAAGACCGAGCCGATAACGAACTCACCCAGGCCAGCCAGATCATTGCGGAGATGACCGGCCCGCAATCGACAGCCGGCATTCCCGACGACGTTCTCCGCAACTCCAAGTGCATCGCTGTCATTCCCAAGCTGCTCAAAGCCGGCTTCGGCTTCGGCGGGGAGCACGGCAACGGCGTCGCCACCTGCAAGCTCTCCAGCGGCAAGTGGAGCGCGCCCGCACCGTTCAGCATGAGCGGCGGCAGCTTCGGCCTTCAGATCGGTGGGGAAGAAGTGGGCTACATCATGCTCGCCATGACCGACGACGGCATGCAGGCCCTTATGTCCGGCCACTTCAAGGTCGGTGCCGGTGTCAACGCAGCCGCCGGCCCTGTTGGCCGCGATGCGCAAGCCTCCGCCGGCTGGAAAGGTTCAGCCCTGCTCAGCTACTCGCGCGCCAAGGGCGCCTATGCCGGAGCGACCTTGAATGGCACCGAGCTCAATCAGGACCACACCGCTACCAAGCAGCTCTACAGCCAGGACGTCCCGTTCAACAGCATTCTCAACGGACAGGTCCACACTCCCGATCAAAGTGCCGCCATGGGATTCATCCACACCGTGAACAGCGCCGTCGAGCACGCAGCCCGCTAAGGCCCCGCAGGCGTCGGTCGAAAATAGCCCAGGGTGAAGTCCGCAACATGCGGACGGAACCCTGGGAAAGCTGCCAAAAATTTGGCCTCAGCCTCGTAGAGGCGATCGAGATCTACTCCTTCGCAGCATCCAACGGCGTAACCTTCTTAAAGCAGATCAGCGCATCATACCCATCCGCCCACTGGATCAGATTGCGCTCCTCTGCCGTACGCTTCTCTTCCGGAATGCCGTGTAACACCACGCGCAACGGCCGCACATCGAACACCGTTGCCGCGTCCGTTGCCACGCTCGCCAGCAACTTCAGTCCCGGCTCGTCCCCCGTCTGATCCGCGTCCCCGGTCACACCATTCAGTCGGTACGTTCCGCCGGCCCCAAAGGCTGCTGCATTGAAAGCCGTCGCGTGCCGCGCAATCGCGTACTCCGCAACAAAATTGCCCAACGTGGAAACTCCGCGGTCCAGGTCATAGCCGCGAAACAGATGGGACTGTCCAAACCGCAGAAAAACCTTCCCCGGCGCGCCCGCCTCCATGTGCGCCACGAACTGCCGCTTCATCACCTCTTCGCGATCTTGCTGTGCAATCAAGCGATGCTCTCGATCCAGCCGTTCGCCGTCGACGCGCAGGGACTCTTCCAGATTCCGCCGCAGCGAGATCCCACCCGGCTGCGCATCGCGGACTACCGTCGCCTTCGCTAACAGCGGCAACAGTTCCGGCGCTCTACTGCGTTCATAGCCCGTTGCTGTCAGCTCCGCCATCTTCCGCAGCGAAGCGTCCTCGGGATTGAGGCGCGCCAGCTCACGAATCAACTCCTGTGGCTGGCTCTCTTCGATGTCGCATCCCCAGATCACGCCCCCATGCTTCGCAGGCGCCAGAATCACCGCTGCCTGGTGTCGCGTCCACAATCCCGCAATCGGCTTCGACAGGTCAGCGGCTTGTTCCAACTTATCTGCCGCCCATGGGCTCACCTCAGCCGCTGCATGCCGATAGCCTGCATCCCACATCGCCGGCCAGAGCGCAGCAATCAGCTCCGGAACCTCGTTGTCGCCGTGCAACTCCCCCAGCATGAAAAAGTCAGCCTGGCCAGCCTCACGCAGCAGGAAGGCACGTCCCGCACCGGACAGAGGATAGGCATGCGCCTTCGCCGTCGCAACAACCGCGTCCACCCCAGCAGGTTGCTGCGCATGCGCCCCACAAGCGGCCAGCGCGCAAATCACAATCCCGGCAAAACGCATTCAGTTCTCCGAGGGCTCATCCAGCTTTTCAATGTGAATCGTGTCAACCGTCAATTTCCTCGACACCAGTTTCAACCCAAGCTGATCCTCCAACGCGCGAAAGATCGCTGTATCGCGTTCATCGGCGGGGCGGTCGTCGGAGTGCGTCACTCGCCATCGGATATCGAAGTTCCCCTTCAGTCCCGTCTGATCGACAACAGAGCGCCCAAGCACAGACGCGAGGAAGTTGGCCAGCAGACTCACCGGCGCATCCTCCTGATCCATCGCCATCATGAAGTCCTTGCTTCCGTCGCCCGGCGGATCGGGCGGCTTCGGCGCTCCGTGCGCCACTAGCTTCGCGCCGCCACCTGCCTGCACCAGCGCATAAACGTTCAGTTCCTTCGGTTGATGGTCGGCCACCAGCCCAAACCGGTCGTGCAAAAGCGACTGCAGCATCTGGTTGATCGGCACCGTCTGCGCAAAGATGCTCAGTCCCTGCATCTGCGCCCAGACGTCCTCCGGAATCTTCCCGGTTACATCAAACCGCTGCCTCTCCATCCAGGCCGGCCCGCCAGAAACCTGATCGGGAGGCAAACTGAAGGCCTCTTCAAGGAGCCCCTTCACCGTCTGATTCGTGGCGCGAAACGTGCCCCGCGCGCCAGTCCGTGGTGGTCATCGAATCCCCGGCCGCATGCGGCTTGACCGTGGCCACTTCAAACCCCGGGGTTTTCCCGGCTGCCCGCGCCCGCCTTGTCCTGGCCCCATGCCGCGCCCGCCGCCAGCGCGCATCCAACACAAACTAAAGTCACTTGCAGCGAACCCTTACAACTTTGGTGCCATTTCTTCAAAGTCAAGCCTCCGGTCAACTAGTTGAGATCCGTGAGCAATTTTCACAATTCAATGGGGAAACCGGGAGCGCGTCCGCGTCCCGGCTTGCATCTCCCTATCCATCGAGTCTCGACGCGGTCGCGCAGGCAAGCCGATCCATGCATTTCGGATTGTCCGCCGCGCCCGGCTCTCGATCTTCGTCGGCATACTTCCCTTGCTTTCACCCCGCGCGCCGATCAAGCTCCCGGAGGTCCTTCGTGCGATTCCTTCTCCGCATCCTTGCGCATTCCTACGCAGTGTTTCTTCTCGCAGTTCCATCCATCGCCTCCGCCCAGTCCACCTGCGCACAATTTGGCGTCATCGCCCTCGATGGCGGCGCTTACAACTTTCAGATGAACGAATTCAACTCCTCCAGCCAGGAGTGCGCCACAACCAGCGGCATCGGCTTCAACATCACCACCGCCAACTTCACCAACGCGGCCAACGGCGCGCCCGGCGCTTACTCTTCGCTCTACCGCGGATGCCATTGGGGAACCTGCACCAGCTCCAACCCATTCCCCATCCAGGAAAGCAACATCGCCTCCGCATCCACAAGCGTTGCGCTCACGCAGCCCTCCGGCTACAACAACGACTCCGCCTATGACATCTGGTTCAACCAGACCTCCACCACCTCAGGCCAGCCCAACGGCACCGAGATCATGATCTGGCTCAATCACCAGGGCTCGGTCCAGCCCTTCGGTTCGCAAACGGGCACAGCCACCATCGACAACGCGCAATACGAAGTCTGGACGGGCAATCAGTCCTCCTGGAAGATCGTCTCCTACGTCGCAGCCACGCCGGTGCACTCCGTCTCCCATCTCAACCTGCTTCCGTTCTTTGAAGACGCGGTCACGCGCGGCAGCCTCGAGCCCTCGTGGTGGCTCATCGACATTGAATTCGGCTTCGAAATCTGGACGGGGCGGAAAAGGCCTTGCTGCTTCCAGCTTCTCGGTCAGCGCCGCAGCCGAGCACCGGCGGCTCCTGCAGCCAGTTCCCTCCGCGCCCAGCGGGCTCAAAGGAGCGGCCGCTTCCTCCAGCGTCATCAATCTGAGTTGGACCGCGGATACCGCTCCGGCCAATTGCACGATTGCCGGCTATGACATCTACCGCAGTACCGCCAGCGGATTCACGCCGTCTTCCAGCAATCGCATCGCCTCCGGCGTCACCGCAACCAGCTACTCCGATACGGGTCTGTCGCCCTCCACCACCTACTACTACGCTGTCGCTGCCGGCGATGCCTACGGAACGTCGTCGCCTTCCTCGCAGGCAAGCGCATCCACGCCGGCCGCATCCTCAGGCAACTCCAGTTGTCACGTCGTCTACTCGATCGTCAACCAGTGGCCTGGCGGATTCCAGGCAGCCGTCACTCTCGATAACACGAGTACCGCTCCATGGACCAACTGGACCCTCAGCTGGAACTTCGCCAACGGCCAGACCATCACGAATCTTTGGAACGGCGCGGCAACCCAAAGCGGCGCCAACGTCACCGTCAAGAATCTCGGCTATAACGGCAGCATCGCAAGCGGCGGCAGCTATAACGGCATTGGCTTCACCGGCAATTGGAACAACACCACGAACGCCGCGCCAACATCGTTCGCCGTCAACGGAACCACCTGCCAGTAATCCGAAGCGCGGCTCTTGACGTCCCCAGGGCACGAACCGCAAAATCTGTTACTTCGGTCCCGGAATGATGCCGAAGATCGCCATTCCATTCGGGTTGCCGATATAGACATGCCCATTTGCCACGAGAGGCGTGATGAATTTGTTCCCACCGCCGAAGGTGTCTCTCAGGTTCGCAGCCTGGCTGCTGTTGTAGAGTTCGTTGGCCAGGTTGCTCGCGTCGTACGCGTGCAGAACCGCCGCATGTAGCTGGTTGCTCTCCACACCCCACACAATTCCGTTGCTCGTACCGTTCGCGCTCACCGCCGGAGTGGTTCCCGGGTAGAGATAGGTCGTCTGTGAAACCGACGATGGAATGCCCGCCAGCCTTGCATTCGTAATCGGAATCGCCCTCAGCTGATGGAGATTCCTCCGTCATCGATCGTTCCGTTAAAGTGAGCGGGCGTGCCCGGTTTCGCAATTGGCCATGGCCATGTTCTGCGTGGCGCCGCTCGTTGGTCTGTAGATACCCCAGCCGCAGCTGCACCGTCGAGCGGACGGACACGTCGGCGACGAAACCCGAGCCCGGGGGTCGTTCGACGGCTCCTCGAAGCACATCGCCGTGAGGGTGTTGACGAGACTCAGGATGACGACGGGCGACGAGTTCCATCGCACCAACCCCCGGGCCCCGGCGGCGACGGCCGCGCTCACGGTGGCGCCGTCGTCGCGCGAACCGACGGCGAGGACCGCGGCATCGGGGCGGAGCGCGAGCGCGCGACGGATCCTCATCAAGGCCGGACGGCACGGCCCGCTGGGTGCCGACGACGGCCACCTGCCCCGGCTCCCCGACGAGGCGGAGGGATCAGCTCCTCCGCACTCGCCACCCCGATCACCCGCTGGACACCGGGCACCGCGCCCAACATGCACCCGAGCCGCTCGCGCGCATTGCGGCAGTCGTGGTCGACCAGGCAGACGCTCGCCGGACCATGCCGGCCACCGGCGGAGCCGGGCCGGGCGTGCGCCGCCGCACTCCCCCACCCGACGACAACGCGATTTCTCACGACTACGACTCCCTGGCGATTTCCACGTCTGCATGACGGCGCCGGGGCTTGGGCACTAAGCGCAACTATGACTTCCGCTTTCGTCTGGCGACGAAACGGCGGAAAGGTAGTCCCAGTGACTCAGATGCCGACTGCGCGGTGACTCAGTGTCGATCTTTTCGGCGGGGAAGTCGTCCTCGACACCTCGTACGGCCTCGTCTGTTCACGGTCTGTCGTCAGTCCCGTTCCACAGCAGATCGTGCAGGCAGGGACCGCAGGGAGCGCGCCCGCTCCAGGAGCTCGTCGATGCCCACCCCGCGCAGCAGCGGGCTGTCGCGCCATGCGTCGACGGTGTCGAAGGTGAACGGCAGGTCGATGCAGTGGGCGACCCGGAAGGGGCTCCCCGGCGGATGCCACGTGAAGCGGTCGGTGCCAACCGGCAAGGCCCTGACGCCGGAGACGCCGGACGAGCAGCTTGAGGATCGTCGTGGAAGTAGTGGGCGGTGACGAGGTCCGAGGCGAGGCGCGCCGGGGTGGCGCCGCCGTCCAGCCGCGAGCTGCTCGGCCACGCGCCTCGTCGGTCAACTCGCCGAGCGCCGGGGCGTAGCGCCGTGCGGGCGTCGGCGAGGGTCATCGCCCGGAGGCGGGGGTCGGGGACGGTGAAGGCATCGGCCTCGTGCTCGGTGGCGGTCATCGCCACGGTGGCGTCGGACGCCGTGGAGATGGGGAGGTCGGCGGGGACCGTCACGTCGTCGGCGACGAGCTGGAACGCCGGTCCGAGCTGGAGCGGCCCCTCTTCCCGCCGGGAGACGGCGTCCTGGGCAGCGCAGAGCGCGGCCGCCGGCAGGTCCCGGAGTCCGGCGGGCGTGGTGTCGAGCTCCTGGGGCGCGAGACAGGCGCGCCGGTGGGCCTGCTCCGGCGCGAGCGGCCGCAGCCCCAGCGGTGCGCTCTGGAGGACCGCGCGCCGGACGGCCAGTCCGGCCACCTCCCCGTCGTGCAGCATGGCCAGGATCGAGTGGGCACCCGCCGACTGGCCGGCGACGGTGACCCGTGCGGGGTCGCCCCCGAAGGCGGCGATGTTCGCCCGGACCCACCGCAACGCGGCGACCTGGTCGAGCACCCCGAGGTTGGCCGGCACCTCACCCGCCAGATGCAGGAAGCCGAGCACACCGAGGGCGGTAGTTGACGGTGACGACCACGACGCCCAGTCCGGCGGCGAGCCGGGCGCCCGTCGTACCAGGCCTGCGAACCCGCGCCGGCCACGAACGCTTGCCCGTGGAGCCAGACCACCACGGGCAGCGGCCGCGCGGGTCGCTCGCCGGTCGGCACCCAGATGTTCAGGGTGAGGCAGTCCTCGTCCTGCGAGGGGAGGCCCATCGGTCCGAGGGCGGCCTCCAGGCGCGACGGCGGCTGGGGCGCCGCCGGCCCCGGGCGGGTGGCGTCGAGGACACGACGCGACCGGGTGCCGGGCTCGGGCGGACGGAGACGACGCGGCCCGACCGGTGGCGCGGCGTAGGGGACGCCGAGGAACGTGGCGACGCCGTCACGCAGTCGCCCCTCGACCGGACCGACCTCGGTGTCGACGACAGGTGCGGCGATGGCGGACGGGACGTCATGAGCGGGGTCCGGTGAACGCGAGGGCGGCGCCGCCGGCCCGGGACGCGGGGACGAAGAACGCCGGGGTGGCGGCGGTGGGGTCGGCCGCGAGGCTCGGTGGTGAACCCGGCGGCCTCGACGAGCGTGCGGGCGACGTCGAGGTCGGCGACCCGGACGGTCTGGGCCACCAGCAGGGGCAGGATCGGCGCGCTCTCACCGGGCAGCAACCCCGCGAGTGCCGTGAGCGGCGCGATGTCGATGCGCCCGTCGACGAGCGGGATGACGTGGCGGTCACCGTGGCGCTGCGGCTCGCGTCCGGTGAGCCGGCTCCACCGGGCCAGGTGGGCGTCGAGCTCGTCGTCGGGGACGACGAGCAGCATGGCGACGAGGCCGGTGGCGCCGTTGCGGTGCGCCAGATAGCGCGGCTGGTGCACGAGCTCGGGGGTGAGTTGCTGGCCGATGAGGATCTCGCCCTCCGGGGAGGCGTCACGGGCGACGTGGACGCTGCGGAACCGCGCGGTCGCCACGCCGTCGGGGGTGTCGACCTCCCGCTGCAGCGGCAGCACGCCGCTGACGGGAAGGCCCGCCCGGGAGAGCCGGGACTGGGCGACGTCGCAGTCGCCCGCGCCGAGCACCACGCCACGCAGTCCCGCGTGGGCCTCGACCAGCGGCCGGACGTTCCAGGGGTCGCGGGAGCCGTCGAAGAACACCCCGAGGATCTCGATGTAGTTCCGCCCGAAGTAGGCGCAGCGGTTGCCCGCGCCCATCGGTTCGCTCGGGCCGCCCGGTGTCGCGGACCCGTGGTGGCGCGAGAAGGGGCTCAGGGTGAAGCCGAGAGCCTCGTAGGTGGCGGCGGTGCCCTCGACGTCGCGGGTCATCAGCACCGAGTGGTCGATGTGGTCGATGTCGCCGGGGCGGGTGCCGCCGGCCTGGGTGCCGTCGGTCTGGGTGCCGGCGGCGTCGATGCCGTCGGTCTGGATGCCGGACATGGGGACCTCGTGTCGTCGTCGGGGGTGCCCGTGGTGGGGCGACCGAAGAGTGGTCCGGCCCCCGGCGCGGGACGGAGCCACGACGACGAACCCGCGCGTTTCCGAGGTGGACCGCGGTCCGCGCGGTGGAATTCGGCCGCCGACGCCGGGTACACGGCGCCGGGCTCACGGCGCCGCCGAACGGGCCTGGTGGCGCGCCGTTCGCTGCGTACGGTCAGGCCTCATGACGGTGCCGTCGCTGCTCGACCGGACCCAGGTGGGTCACCTGCGTCATTGGGACAACCTGTCCCGCCGGCTGCCGCACGACTGGTCGCTGATGCAGGGCAAGGGCGCCGGGGAGGACGACTTCGGCAGCTACCGCTTCCAACTGGCCTACATGATCTACGGGCTCGCGCTGGCCCACCGCCACCGCCTGCCCGCCGCACCGGGCCTGTTCCGCCCGACGATCCAGCGGCTGATCGAGAAGCTGCTGATGCCCGACGTCTGGCTGTACTGGCGTGACGTGTCCCGCGGCGGCATGGTCGCGAACGCGCACCTCTCCGAGAGCTACCACGAGGAGTGGGACCCGGTGGTGCGCGACAACATCATGTACTCCGCCTACGTGCAGTCCTGCGCGCTGCTGCACGACCAGCTCTTCGCCGACGACCGCTACGCCGAGCCGGGGTCGCTCACCTTCGCGCACTGGTCGTTCTTCTGGGGCGGCGAGGAGAAGCGGTTCGCCTACGACCGGGACTCGCTCAACGACCACCTCTACTGGCAGATGGTCGAGAACGGCTACCTCGGGATCGCGTGCGAGCCCAACTGCGTGTTCCAGATTCTGCAACCAGCCCGCGATCCTCGGGTTCCGCCTCCACGACGTGATCACCGGCGGCGACCGGGCCGACGAGGTCGTCGCGGGCTACCAGCAGGCCTGGGCCGACTTCGGACGGCTCGACGACGCCGGCCACTACAACCAGATGATCCTCGAGGACTCCCACGTCGTCGCGCCGAACGCGCTGGTCGCGCCGTGGGTGGACGCGTGGTGCGGCGCGCTGATGAACACCTGGAACCGGGAGTTCGTCCACGAGAACTACCCGCGCCAGGTCGCCGACTTCCTCGTCCCCGGCCCGGACGGCACCATCTCGGTCCGTTCCACGCCGGTCATGAACGTCATGGGCAACACCGTCGTGAACGACACCTGCGACCTGGGCTGGGTCGCCGCCTGGGCGGCCGAGATGGGTGACCACGACACCCTCGGGGGCGTCCTCGCCCACGCCGACCGGTTCATGGCCCCGACCTGGGCCGACGGCGGCCTGTACTACCCGCGCAACGACACCCTCACCGACGCGGACGGCCACCGCACCGAGATCGAGCCGATGACCGGCAACGTCCTGCTCGGCTACGCCCGGCTGAACGTCCCCGACGGCCTGTGGGGCCTCTACAACCGTCCGTGGGGTCCCGAGCACCACACGAACCCGCGCTGGTCGCCCTCGAGCGGGACGTCGAGGTCAGCCGGGCCGAGGTCGTCGACGGCGTGCTGCACGCCCGGCTGCGCCGCGACCGATCCGTGCCCGGCGCGGGCACCGTGACGCTGGTCGCCTGCCCGACGGGGCCCGCCTGCGGCTCGACGGCGTCGAGGTCGTCGCCCGACACGACGGCGACGGGCTCGTGCTCGAGGTCCCCGAGGGGCCCGCGGTCGACCTGGTCGCCACATCGTGAGCGCGCCGCCGATCCGTGCCACTACTCCCTGGTCGACCACCACGGGAATCGCGGTCACCGAGCGGACCTACCGGGGTCGGTGGCAGCTCGTCCAGTTCGGGTTCACCTCCTGTCAGGTGGTCTGCCCGCGCGCGCTGACCAAGCTCACCGGGGCGCTCGACGCCCTGGAGCGGAGATCGGCCCCGCCCGCTGGTGCCGCTCTACGTCACCGTCGACCCGGACCGCGACACACCGGCCGTCATGAAGGCCTTCCTGGAGGCCTCCTACCCCGGGTTCACGGGGCTGTGCGGCACCGTCGAGGAGACCGAGGACGCCAAACACGCCTTCAATATTTTCCACTCGCCGTCGCGACGCCCCCGACGGGTACGACGTGGCACACGCCGCGATCACCTACCTGCTCGACCAGGAAGGGCGGCCCGCTCACCACTGGCCCGACACCCGGGACGCCGAGACGATCACCGGCGACCTGCGGCGGTACCTCGCCGGCGGCCTGAGACCGACCTGGAATCCGGCGGATGACGCGCGCGCACCCGCGCACACCATCGCGACTACGGGTCTGTCTCACCCTGGCGAGGGCGCTGGGCATCACGGTCGTCGCCGTGGTCGTGTATTTCCTGCTCCCGCTCACGGCGGAGGTGGATTGGGACCCTGCTGCGCCTCGTCGTCGGGCTCGGGGTCTTCGCCGTGGCGATCGCCTGGCAGCTCCGGGCCATCGTCCGGTCGCGCTACCCGACGCTGCGCGCGGCGAGACCCTCGCCGTGGCCATCCCGGTCTTCCTGCTGCTGTTCGCCGCGACCTATGCGCTGATGTCCCGGGCCCAGCCGACCGCCTTCACCGAACCGATGGACCGGTCGGACGCCCTGTACTTCACCGTCACGGTCTTCGCGACCGTCGGCTTCGGGGACATCGCCGCGGTCTCGACGTCGGCCCGCATGGTCGTGACGCTCCAGATGATCGCCGACCTCCTGCTCCTCGGCATCGTCCTGCGGGCGGTCCTCGGTGCGGTCAAGCGGGGTCGGGGGCGCCGGGACGAGGAGCAGCCGGCCTGACCTCGGCGACCCGCCCACCTGTCCCCGCCGCGAACCGCTCGATGCCGTCGAGGAGCCGGGCGAGACCGAACTCGAAGAGCCGGTCGAGGTCGAGCCGCAGATCCCGGGCGGCGAAGACGCGCTCCGACACCGGGAACGCGCCGGACCCGAAGACCGACCGCGTCGCCGTCTCCCGTTGCTCGAGCCACTGGTCCCCGGTCAGCCGGTATCGGCCTCCTCGCGGCTCTCGGCCTCGAGGCTGGCCGCCGAGCCGTGCACGAAGCTGACAGCGACAGGTGGAGATGGAACACGGTCTCTCGTCGAGCCCCAGCCCGGAGAGCGCCCGCAGGTTCCACTCCGAGTAGGGCATCTGGTTCGGACCGGCGTAGGGACGGGTCAACGAGTCGTCTGCGCGAGCCAGGGATGGCGTCGGTAGAGCCGCCACTGGGCCCGCGCCGTGAGCTCCAGCGCGGCCCGCCAGGCCGGAGGCCCCTCGGCGGCAGCGGAACTCCGCGAACACGGCGTCACGCATGAGCAGCAGCAGCTCGTCCTTGCCCGGCACGTGGCGGTCGAGCGACATCGCGCCGGGCCCCAGCTCGGCGGCGACCCGGCGCATCGAGAGCGCATCGAGCCCCTCGGCGTCGGCGATCCGGACGGCCGCGCGACGATGGCGGCGGCACCCAGCTCCGGCTCAGGCTCGCGGCGCTCGACGGCGCCGGCGCCCCGGACCGGCCACCAGGTCCCGACCCCCGGGCCGCCCGCACCAGGCCTTCCCGGCGCAGGGTCGCGAGCACCTTGCTCGCGGTGGCCATCGCGACGCCGCACTCGGCCACGATCCCCGCGTCGACGGCACCCGCGCCCCGGGGGCCAGCTCCCCCGACGCGATGCGGGCGCGGATCACCTCGACGATCTGGCGTACGGCGGTGGCGCATCACGCTCCCTCGCTCCGCTGGTGAGCGTACTAGTGCACCACGGCCCCGCGGGCGGACGCCCGGCTGCACTAGGTCGGCCACCAGTTCGTGCGCACTGGCCTGGAATATCGATGGTGTGACGCTCGCGTACGGCGTTCTCTGCTCATCACCTTCAGCCCGCACCGAGAGGCCCGCCCGCTGAAGCCCGCACCGTGCTCGTGTGGGGGGCCGGGGTCGCCGGCCCCGCACTCGCCTTCTGGCTGCGCCGGCTCGGCTTCTCACGACCGTCGTCGAGGTCGCGCCCGGCCGGCGGGGCGGCGGCCAGACCGTCGACCTCCGCGGCGCCGGGCCGGCGTGGTCGAGCGGATCGGCATGATGCCCGCGGTGCGCGCGGCGTGCGGCGAAGCGCGGCCTCGCCTTCGTCGACGCCACGGGCGGCACCGCACGGAGATGGGGGTCGACGCGCTCGACGGCGACGGGATCGTCAGCGAGCTCGAGATTCTGCGCGGCGACCTGGCAGCTGCTCCCCGACGCCACCCAGGACGAGTCGAGTACCTATTCGGCCGGCGGGTCGGCCGTTGCCGACACGCGGAGGGCGTCGAGGTCGGGCTCGACGACGGCACGTCCGCTCCTTCGACCTGGTGGTCGGGGCGGACGGCCCGCACTGGGGTGCGCCGGCTCGCGTTCAGGTCTGAGGAGGAGTTCGCGCACCGCTGGGCGGCTACATGGCCTGGTCCACCGCGCCCGCCCGACCGGGCTCGACGGCTGGTACGCGATGTACAACGAGCCCGGAGTCGTCGCCTCCATGCGCCCCGACCGGGTGCCGGGGCAGGTGAAGGCCGGGCTGTCGTTCCTCGGAGCCGCTCAGCTACGACCGGCACGACCTCGCCGCCCAGCGGGGCCTGGTCGTCGAGCGGTTCGCCGCGCGGCGGCCCGGACCCGGCGCTGCTGCGGCGATGGCGGAGCCGACGACTTCTACCTCGAGCGTGGCCCCCCAGGTCCACCTGGACCGCTGGTCCGCGGGGCGGGTCGTGCTCCTGGGCGACGCCGGCTACTGCCCGTCGCCGCTGACCGGGATGGGCACCAGCCTCGCGCTCGTCGGCGCCTACGTGCTGGCCGGCGAGCTGGCCCGGCCCGACGGGACCACGAGCGGGCCTTCGCCGCGTACGAGGACGGATGCGCCCCTACGTCCGGCGGGCAGGAGCTCCCGCCCGGCGGGATCGAGGGCTCGCGCCCCGCACCGTCTGGCCATGGGGATGCGCGTGCTCACGATGCGGCTGATGATCAGCCGCCCCCTCGAGGGCCTGGCCAGAGTGTTCTTCAGCAAGGCCGACGCCATCGACCTGCCCGACTACGCGGACTCGGCCGTCCGGCGCTGACTCACTCCTCGGCGTCGAGACGCAGCGCGGTGACCGCGAGGTGCGCGACCTCCCCGAACACCACCCCGTCCACCCGCGGCAGCGTGGGGTCGGCGCGGGCCACCGTGGTGAACACCGCGACCGCCACCGGCGGTTCGCCCGGGAACTCGACGACACCGACCTCGTTGCGCAGCGCACCGAGCGTCCCGGTCTTCCCCGAGGTCCGGACGTCGTCGTAGGGGAAGCCCGCGGCGAGACGGGTGCGGTTGACCTGCAGCCCGAGCAGGCGACGCGCGGCGGCGCACTGCGTGGGCGAGGCCGCGTGGTCGGTCCCAGGGCAGGCGCAGCAGCCGCGTCATGTCGCGCGGGGTAGTGGCGCCTGCCGAGGGCCGGGTCGTACGCCGGTGGGGGTCAGCGACCAGGTAGGGGTCGGCGAGCCGGGCGAGCGACGACGGGCGATCACCGCGCCCAGCGCCCGGGCCAGGTCGGCGAAGGTGTCCGCGGCCCGGCGCACGTGGGTGGCGTCGATCCCGAGGTCGCCGAGCGCCGCGTGGACCCGGTCGAGCCCGAGGACG
>CAWJUW010000014.1:0-17389 GCA_963846095.1 uncultured Acidobacteriaceae bacterium | reverse complement strand
AGACAATCTGGTCCAAGTGGCCGCAAGCTCCTCATACGAATACTTCCGCAGTACACAGGATAAGGAAAGGTGTTTCAATGATATACGGAATTAAGGGCGAAACAAACAGTCAGCGAGTCAGCGCAGGGATCAGAGCGCTGGCTACGACCTTGCAGGTGAGTCGGCATGGGTGCGTCGGATGCTCATCACTCACTTCAGGCGTGGCAACCCGAAACGGATCCAGTTTTTCTCTAGACTTCTACTGGGAGCATTACTCATCAGCCGCCCCAAGCGAAGGCACATTTCGTTGCATATACCTGGGATAGTTCGAGTTGTTCCTCGCCACGAGCGTTTCACGAGAATGAATGTGCCTACCCAACCTTCGTCGGGCACTAGAGACCTGGAAAGCTCCCGTGTCAGCGCGATTCAATGAGCATCTTGGAGGTGCTCTGCAGCGCATTGAGCCCTTCCAGGGCGATCAATTTTCTAGTAATAGCCCCGTGGTCCTTGAAGCTAAAGCCAGCCGCGCGCTCGTGCGATGCGGGCGGCATCTACGCGGTTGGCGGCGCCCAGCTTCGCGATGGCATCGCTTAGATAATTGCGCACAGTCCCATCGGAAAGGTGCAGGGATGCTGCGATTTCGGCCGTGGAGCGGCCTTCGCTGGCACGTTGCAGGATCTGCCGCTCGCGATCTGAAAGAGGGTCCTCATCGCCGTTCCAGGCTTCCGCGGCGAGGGCGGGATCGATGGCCCGAAGGCCGGAGTGGACGCGGCGAATAGCCTCAGCAAGTTCGGATGCGGGGCGATCTTTGAGCAGGTAACCGCGGGCGCCGGCATCGAGGGCGCGGCGGAGATAGCCCGGGCGTGCAAATGTAGTGAGGATGATGACGTGAGGACTCGGATTGGATTGCTTCAGATCGTCGGCGAGCTCGAGACCACTCCGCTCGGGCATCTCGATATCCGTGATGACAATGTCAGGCGCATGAAGGCGGGCAAGCTTAATGGCTTCGCGGCCGTTGGAAGCCTGGGCGATGACCGTGATGTCAGGCTCAAGGTCGAGCAGCGCGGCGAGAGCTCCGCGAAGCATGTTTTGATCTTCGGCGAGTAGAACGCGAATAGCGGCGGCGCGGGGAGGTGTAGTCATGATGCAGTGGCCTCGCGCTGCGGCAGCTCGATGGTCAGCCGGGTGCCGTGTTGGGGAGCGGCGCCACATTCGAGCGAGAAGTGGCCACCGATCGACTCGATGCGCTCGCGCATCCCGCGCAGGCCGTTTCCTTCGCGGATGAGGGGATGGTGCCCATCGTCTTCGACGACGAGGCGGAGGCGGTTCTGCTCGGATACGAAACGGAGTTGGCAGGTGCTGGCGCGTGCATGGCGCACGATGTTGGTGACAGCCTCGCGGAGGGCGAGCGCGAGGGCCGTTTCCTCCTGCGGTGTCAAAGAGCATGCAGGTTTCGAGTCAGCGACAAGGAGGACTCCAGCCGCTTGAAGAGTATTGCGTGCTGCATCAATTTCGGCTGTGAGCCCGCGAGACCGATAGCCACCAATGGCTTCGCGAATTTCACCGAGGGCGGAGCGTGCGGTCGTCTCGACGTCCTTCATCTCAGAGGAAGCCCGTTCGGGATCAAGAGAGATGAGGCGATGAGCAAGCTCGGCCTTAAGGACGATGACAGACAGAGTGTGACCGAGGACGTCGTGAAGGTCGCGCGCGATCCGCTCTCGTTCGGCGACGGCAGCCAGAGTCACGTTTTCTTCAAGAGCAGCGCGGAGTTTGCAATCGGCACGGCGCTGCTCGGCAAAGAAGATGTTGCCGCCCCCGATGATGATGAGAAGAAATATGGCGATGAGGGTGTTGGGCCAGCCGACGTTGAATGGTCCCGACGGTATGGCGATGGTGAAGTAGGCGCCTTCAGCGAAGATGGCCAGCGATTCGAGCAGGATCAGAAGGATGACGCGGCGAGCCGAATCGACCATGAACGGCAAGAAGGCCGCGGCGTAGATGAAAAAGGTGGAGGCGCCTCGGTTCCAAGGAAAGACGATGAGACCAAGTGTGAAGATGGCGCCGACAAGCCAGAAACGTACTTGGCTTTTCCCGAGTGGAGCAAAAAAGAGCGAGAAGAAAATGGCGAGGAAGAGGAAGGTAGCAGCAACCGTGCCGAGCCACACATTGCGGCTCGGCTCGAGGATCGGCTGGATGAAGATGAACCCCGTGTAGGCAAGCCACATCCAGGCCCATGGGCTGCGGCGGACCTGTGCGTTGTTCAAGGTTGTAGACATCTCTTCATCTCTCTGGAGTGTACGCCCGGGCAATTAGGAGTTTTGTTCCAGGCGGCGATGGGCCAGGCCGGCGGTGCCTAGCATGAGCAGTGTAAAGCCAAGGAGCCCGTACCAGTGGCTAATGGCAGTCCCGGTCATGGGATAGCCGAAGGCGCTGAGCATGAGTTGACCGAGATGGTAGGTGGGCATGACCACGGCGAACGTCTGCATGAAGTGGGGCAAGAACATCAGCGGCACCCAAAGCCCGCCGCAAAAGCTCATGGGCAGGTAAATCATGTTGGTGATTCCAGGGGCCGATTGAAAGGGTACGAGGAGCGCGAGGGCGAGCCCCATGCAGACGAATGGGATCACGCCAACTACGGTGAGGGTGATCATGCGCAGGTATTCAAGCAGGCTGAGCTGAACGTGGCCGAGGCTGATGCCCATAACTGCGAGGAGCGTGACGATGAGAATCCCGAAGAAAACTGCAGAGCAGCATTTGGCGACGACATAAGCGAGGGGCGGCATGGGGCTGGCACGCTTGAGGTCGAGCCAACCCGCTGCTAGATCTGCGGCAAGTCCGACGCCGATGCCGAACAGGGCCGCGCCCACCACGCCGAAAACGGCGTAGCTGGCCAGAACATACTTGGCGACGGAGAGAGAGCCAATCTGCTGGCCGCGATTCATGATGACCCCGAAGAAGAGGTAAAACACGACGGGAAAGCCGACGACCGAGAAAGAGAAGCTGCGTGTACGCATAAGGCGCACGAATTCATAGCGGGCTTCGCGGAGGAAGATACGGAAGCTGCGCGAGAGAGGATTGGCGGGGAAGGGAATCAGGGTCGTGGTGGACATGGGGCTCTCCTTTATTCGAGGAATTCTTGGTGCAATCAGAGTTCTTGGTCGTGGTCGCCGGTCAGGGCAAGGAAGGCGTCTTCGAGCTTCGGGCTCTGCACCTCGAGCGAATGAAGAGAGGGGTCGAGGGCAAGCAACTCGCGGAGTGTATCTTCAGCCTTGCTGGTGATGACTGTGGTGTTTTCGCCGTTGACCGTGGCACTGGTGACGCCGGGAATCTTCAGAATCGCGAGGGCCGCAAGGTGAGTAGAGCAGCGAATGATTTTGACGCTTCCTCCCTTGATGGAAGCCGAGATCGATGGACCCGATCCGAGAGGGCTCGAAGCGATCGATCCCAGCGACTTGACTTCGGCTGGCGTGCCTTCGCAGACAACGCGGCCTTTATCGATGACAATGATCCGCTGCGCGAGCGAGTCGGCTTCTTCGAGGTAATGGGTGGTGAGGAGGACCGTTTTGCCGCGTGCTGCGAAGAGCTCGATCTGAGCCCACATGCTGCGTCGCGACTTGATGTCGAGGCCGACCGTTGGCTCATCGAGGAAGACCAGGTCAGGGTTACCGGCCAGGGCGAGAGCGAAGAGCACGCGCTGTTTCTGGCCGCCCGAGAGCTGGCCGAAGAGGCGCGATTCAATGCCTTCAAGTCCGGCCATCTCGACGAGGTCTAGGAAGGGCGTGGGATTGAGGTAGTAGCCACGAAATAGCTCGATGTGCTCGCGAACGCGAAGCATTTCCGGCGCGCGGCCAACCTGCAGCATGACGCCAGTGCGGAGGCGGGTTGCAGGATTGCGAGGGCTATGGCCAAAGACGCTAACGCTCCCAGCGGTCGGCGCGCTGAGGCCCATCAGGAGCTTCACCGCCGTTGACTTTCCGGCGCCGTTGGGCCCAAGAAGTGCAACCACCTCGCCGCGGCGAAGGTTGAGGGAGAGGTTGTCGAGAGCGACGACCCCGTTCGGAAACCGTTTTGTGACATGGTTGAGTGAGGCGACCGCATCAACGGCTGGGTGTGAGGCAGGTGCCGCAAATGCATCTGGAAGCTCAAGAATTGCGCTCATGTCCCGCTCCTCGGTGAAATTCTTGCGACTGACAAGATTGAGTATCGGAGCGCAACGGTAGAGATTGAAGTGGCGAGAGTCAGTAAAGCTTGGTGACATTTGTAATGGCGAGTTGCACGGGGCGAGCAATCTGCTACAGATAGCCCAAGAAAGTCCTGTCATGTCTTGCAAAGCCGCCGGAGGCGTATTTCTCAAGCCGGATTTCGCGTTCCCGAATCGATCTACAACGGATAACCGATATGCTAACGTGTTCTTACACCCGGTTTGCTCAAGGGGTTTGGCAGCGCGAGGGCTCCGGTGTCAGCAAACGTGGAACCGCCGCCTTCCAGCTGTAACGCGTGAGGGCGGATGGGAATCCAGGTTGCACTGAAGCATCGGACGCGCTATCGATACGAGAAGGCGGTTTTGCTGGGCCCGCAGATCATACGATTGCGTCCCGCTCTGCATTGCCGCACGCCGATCCTGAACTACTCGCTTAAGGTCACGCCAACACAGAACCTACTGCTCTGGCAATTCGATGCTTCCTCGAATCATCAGGCCCGGGTACTGTTTCCTGAGCCGACGAGCGAGTTCGCAGTCGAAGTGAATTTCCTTGCGGACCTATCTCTCCTCAACCCGTTCGATTTCCTCCTCGATCCCTCCGCCGAAGTGTATCCATTTCAATATGCTCCCGAGGTTGCACGAGATCTCCATTCCAGTTTGCTGGTCGACCCTCCCGGATCACTCCTTCGCGCCTTCATTGAGGGCTGGCGCGATCAGCGGATCGGTACCGTAGATCTCTTATTGCTGGTGAATCGCAGGGTGCGGGACGAGATTGCGTATGTGACCCGCCTTGAACACGGAATCCAGACCTCCGAAGAGACACTTCAAAAGCGCTCGGGTTCCTGTCGTGATTCCGCGTGGCTGGTGGTGGAATGCCTGCGGAACCTGGGGATCGCAGCGCGATTTGTCTCCGGTTACCTCATTCAGCTTGCCGAAGGCAAAGCGGAAGGGAATGAGTCGGATAGCCCTGCCCGATCCGACTCCGCGGATCTCCATGCGTGGGCGGAGGCTTTCTTGCCCGGAGGCGGATGGATCGGATTGGATCCCACCTCAGGTCTGCTCGCCGGCGAAGGGCACATCCCGCTGGCCTGCACGTCGAATGCCGCCCAGGCCGCCCCAATTTCGGGCACCGCAGAGCTGGCGAGCACCGACTTCAGCTATGAGATGTCGATTAGCCGCTTGAATGATGTGGCTCCTTCGTTTCCAGTCGGTGCCGATGATTATTGGCCCCGCGTACGACAGATCGCGCTTCGCATCGATGCGAGACCTTGAAGCGCACGATGTGCGGCTGACCATGGGCGGCGAACCCACTTACGTTGGCATAGATGAGCCCGAAAGCGCGCAATGGAATATCGACGCCCTTGGGGACGCCAAGCGAACTCGCGGCATGGATGTCATTCGGGGTCTTCGCGAAAAATTTGCTCCCGGCGGACTGCTTCATTACGGCCAGGGAAAGTGGTATCCGGGCGAGCCATTGCCTCGCTGGGCGCTCAGCTGCTTCTGGCGAGCCGATGGCGTTCCTGTCTGGGAAGACTTGAACCTTATCGCACTCGAGAATCATGATTATGGATTCAGGGCAGCCGACGCTTTACGGTTTATGCGGGCGCTCACGCGGCGACTTCAGGTCTCGGCTGCAAATATTCTTTCTGCTTTCGACCCGGATGCGCGAGGCCGTCGAGCCCGCGGGATACATCCTGCCGATTCGTCGCCGGCAGCCCAACGGAGTGCTGCGCTGGTCGAGCCAGTGGTGGTTTCAGGCCCGTGGATTCCATTGTTCTGTTGCCCGGCGATTCTCCGATCGGCTACCGAATTCCGACCGAAGCGATCCCCTGGGTTGCGCCCGATGAGCTTGAATACGCTTTCGATGAGTGCGCCCTTTGCGGATCGCGTCAAGCTGCCGTCCGAGAAGTCCGCAGCGAATGGATCTCTTCGATGCGGATCCGGAGCCTGATCCGCTTCCGCCAATCGTTCGCGACAACGAGGACGCGCAGGAACTGATCCGGCCGGCGCTTTGCCTGCAGACCCGCGAGGGGCGTCTTCATGTTTCGCTGCCCTACGCGCCCATTCTTGCGGATTATCTTGACCTGGTGAGCGCGGTCGAGGATACGTGCCGATACTTGCAGATGCCTGTTTGGGTGGAGGGTTATGCGCCGTCTCACGATCCGCGGTTGCGATCGTTCAGTGTGACGCCTGACCCTGGAGTTCTCGAAGTAAATCTGCCACCCGCAAGGAATTGGAACGAGCTCGAGCAGATCAATATGCTGCTCGACCACGAAGCTCGCCAGAATCGATTGGTCTCTGAGAAGTACAGTTTCAACGGCAATTGCGAGGCAACTGGAGGTGGCAGCCATATCGTGATTGGCGGCGCAACCGTCCAGGATAGTCCGATACTGCGACGTCCGGATTTGCTGCGCAGCATGATCGCGTTCTGGCAAAATCACCCTTCGCTGTCCTATCTGTTTTCAGGAATGTATGTCGGTCCCACGAGTCAATATCCGCGGGTGGATGAGGCTCGCATGGACGCCTTGTACGAACTCGAGCTTGCTTTTCGGCATTTACCCTCGACCGATTGCCCCCCGCAAACTATCGACGGACTTTTCCGAAACCTGCTCGCGGATGTAACAGGGAATACCCATCGCGCCGAGTTTTGCGTGGACAAACTGTTTCCGCCGGAAGGGCTTGGCCTTCGCCTCGGCCTGCTCGAACTGCGAGCCTTCGAAATGCCGCCCAACATGCGCATGGGACTGCTGCAAATGCTGCTTGTTCGCGCACTCGTTTGCGCGTTCTGGAAGGCGCCTTTCGAGGGCGGCCTCGTCCGCTGGGGGCCGGTCCTGCACGACCGATTCATGCTGCCTCATTTTGTCAGACAGGATTTCCTCGAAGTCCTTGCTCACCTACGGCAGTCCGGGTTTGACTTTGAAACAGAGTGGTTCGACGCCGCAATTCGAATTTCGTTTTCCGAAGATCGGCTCGATCTCAGCAGACGGAGTGGAAGTCGAACTGCGCCGCGCGCTCGAACCGTGGAATGTCCTGGCAGAAGAGGCAGCATCCGGTCGAACGGTTCGAAACGTCGACTCGTCGGTTGAGCGTGTTGCAAGTAAGTGTCTCGGGCGTATTCGAGGATTCTCGATACATCGTCGCGTGCAATGGACGCCGGGTACCCCTTCAGCCGGCCTCCGAACCGGGAGTTGCCGTAGCCGGGGTAAGATTTCGGGCACGTAAACTGTCCGCGACCATGCATCCGACAATTCCCGTGCATTCCCCGCTTACCTTCACCTTGATCGATCGCCGCACCGGACGCTCGCTGGCGCAATGCGCTTACCGTGTCGATCCGCCTGACGGTCGCGAATACACCGGCCGCCCCGGGAATGCCGATGAGGCTTTGGCGCGAAGACTCGAGCGGTTTGAAGTCATCAGTCCAGTTGTCCAGGTGACAATGCCTGTGGAGGAAATCAACCCGACCTTCCCGGCTACCCTGGATCTGCGCATTCCTGCCGCCAGCCCGAGCGCCCGCGTCGACAACGCCGGAGTATTTGCCATGACGGTCGATCTCTATCAGACTCCGCTGCGCTACGGCGAAGCGTACGACGAATTGTCGGACGACGGTGTGAATCCGCGCGCCCATTGGGCACACCTGATTGAATCACTGCGCGCGATCGGACCTGAGGAGTTGGGGCGGCGTTGTCTGAGGGCCGAGCGCCGTATTCGTGAGAACGGCATCACGTACAACATCTACAGCGATCCTCTTGGCGCCAACCGTCCGTGGGAGATCGACATCGTCCCATTCCTGATTGCCGCTGATGAGTGGCGATATATCGAACAGGGAATCATTCAGCGCGCGCAACTGCTGAGCCTGATTCTTGAAGATATTTACGGGTCACAGTCACTGATCAAAGACGGTCATTTTCCAGCCGAGCTTCTCTACGCAAATCCCGCATTTCTGCGGCCAATGGTAGGTGTGCGGGTTCCTTCGCACTCTTATCTCCACATGCTCGCGGTTGACCTTGCCCGTTCGCCCGACGGGCAATGGTGGGTGCTCTCGGATCGTACGCAAGCTCCGTCGGGCAGTGGATACGCGCTTGAAAACCGAACCATCGTGTCGGATGTACTGCCAAGTGTTTTCAGCAGCTCGAATGTCCTGAGGCTCGCGCCGTTTTTCCGGGCCCAGCGCGATGCACTCGCATCGCTGACAGAACGCAGTAATCCGCGCATCGTGCTGCTGACACCCGGCCCGCACAACGAGACCTATTTCGAACATTCGTACATTGCACGATACCTGGGTTTTGCCTTGGTTGAGGGAGTCGACCTCACCGTGCGCGATCGATGTGTGTTTCTAAAAACTGTGGATGGACTGGAGCGCGTCGATGTGATCCTGCGTCGGGTCGACGACAGCTTCTGTGATCCGCTGGAACTGCGTAGCGACTCTCTTCTCGGTGTGCCTGGCCTTGTCGATGCGGTCGTCGCCGGAAACGTGCAGGTTGCCAATGCCCTCGGCAGTGGGGTGATTGAGACAGCTGCGATTATGCCGTTTCTTCCTGGACTTTCAAGGCACTTGACCGGAGAGAATCTCAAACTTCCGTCGGTTGCCACCTGGTGGTGCGGCCAGTCCTACGCATTCGACTGGGTCATCAATCACCTCGATTCGGTGGTCTTGAAGCCGGCGTTTCCATCTCGCGGAATGGAGCCGGTATTTGCCGCAAAGCTGGAGCCGGCGGAAAAGCGAAAACTCACCGAGCAAATGAGGGCACTCCCTCATGAATACGTAGCGCAGGAACAGATCGCCCTGTCGAACGCTCCTGTCTGGGGAAACGGCCATCTTTACTCGCGCAGCGCAGTTCTACGAGCCTATGTGGTCAACACCGGCCATGGCTGGACTGCGATTCCCGGCGGACTGGTGCGTGTTGCTGACGCCGAAGGCTCGGTTGTGTCGATGCAGCGCGGAGGACACAGCAAGGACGCCTGGGTGCTGTGGGACAGTCCCGGTGGACACCTTCAGCTTGCTCCATCCGCGGAACCAGCCGGTTGCATTGCGTCGCGGATCACCCGACGTGCCAAGCAGCGTAGCCGACAGAGTATTCTGGCTGGGAAGATACGTCGAGCGGGCCGAAAACACCGCGCGAATCGCACGTTCCATGATTTCTCGCGTCCGTCAAGCCGAACCGGCAGAACTCGCGTGCCTGGTCCGCTTGCACGGTTGCTTGCGATCAAGGCACAGCAAGTTGCCCAAGGCAAAAAAGAGACGTGCAACCCCGCTTGAGTTCGAGAGGGAATTCATCTCCGTGATCTCCGATCGAAAGCGCACGGACAGTCTCGCCTTTATCCTCTCCGAGGTATCCCGCGTTGGCAACAGCGTTCGCGAGCGGCTATCGACCGACATGATGATCCTCATCGGCCAATTGCGCACGTCTCTCGAGACGGAGCCTGACACACAGATCCCCGAGTATCCGGCGGCGCTTACGCTCTGTCTTGAGTTGCTCTCGGCATTTTCCGGAATGGAGCGCGAAAACATCAATCGCGGCTTGGGATGGATGTTCATGAGCATCGGGCGGCGTCTTGAGCGCGCCATCTATCTCACCCGCATGCTGCGGCAGATAACTCTTCCCCTCAGAGAGCAGGACTGGCCGCTGCTGGAATGCCTGCTCGAAGTGGGAGACAGTACGATGACCTATCGGACTCGGTACTACACCACACTGCAGCCAATGGCCGTGCTTGGATGTGCTGATGGCAGACGAAAGCAATCCACGGGCTTTGGATTTTCAACTTGCGCATCTTGTCGGATCTCTATCAAAAGCTTCCCAGGCATATGGCGGACGATCTTGAAGCCATGCGAGACGCCCTTGCAATGCTCCGCAGTTTCGATTTGCGAACGCTTAGCTACAGCCTGCCTGGCGCTCCCTCCAAAGCCAGGAACTCTGGAGGGCCTCGTTCGGCTCGAAAACTTCCTGGGCGGCCTGGAACGATTGCTCCCTTCATGGTCAGATAACTTATCGAGCCGATATTTCAGCCACGCTCGAACGCTGCCGATCAGCATTGGCCTATGATCTACAAAATCGTTCACCGCACAACGTACAAGTACAAATACCCCGTGTCGGTCGGCAGCCACGTTGCTTGCCTCAAGCCTCGCTCGCTGCCGCGTCAGGGTCTTGCGCAAAGCGAACTGCAGATTGTGCCGAAACCTGCCGTCATGGTGGAACGAGTCGACTATTTCGGAAATCACCAATACATTTTCACCATTGAAGAGCCACACGATGAACTGGTCGTCGAATCTCGAAGCCGAGTGACCATCGAAGAGACTGCGCGAGATTTGCTTCTGCCCTCGCCTCCCTGGGAAGAGGTGGTTCAAAGCATGGCGGAAAACCTCAGCCCAGAAGCACTCGAGGCTTATCAGTTCCGCTTTGAATCGCCGCGCATCAGGGTTCGGCCAGAGTTTGCCCGCTATGCGCAACAGTCGTTCACTCCCCAACGGCCCATGGTTGAGGGGTTGTTAGATTTGACGGCGCGCATTCATCGCGACTTCCGCTTCGATTCAAAAGTAACTACGGTCAGGACGACGATCGAAGAAGTGTTTCGAAAAAAGCGAGGCGTCTGCCAGGACTTCGCGCACATTCAGATCGCCTGCCTTCGGTCGATCAACCTGCCGGCAAGATATGTGAGCGGATATCTGCGCACATACCCGCCTCCAGGTCAGGCCCGCATGGTTGGAGCCGACGCATCCCATGCCTGGGTGTCAGCCTATTGTCCAGGAATTGGCTGGATTGACGTTGATCCTACGAACGATGTGGTTCCTTCCACTGGTCATGTCACGATTGCCTGGGGCCGCGACTTCGGCGATGTGAGCCCTCTGCATGGCCTTATTCTTGGAGGCGGGGCTCATACGCTGAAAGTTGGCGTTGACCTCGAAGCAGTCGAGTCCTGATCGCCTGGCATCAGCCCGGAATCGCCGCTTCCTCCACCTCAGACACGACGAAGAAACTGCACAGAGTCCGCTCTGCCCGAAGGAAGTCGTCATGGCGACATCCGATGCATCCCGGCCCGTCGCCATCAGAATGCGCCCCAGCCGCGGCTGATTGTTGCGCGCATCAAATGTCCACCATCGGTCTATCGAGATACACCTCGAACCATGCGCTGAAATCCATCGGCAAACGCAAGAGGCACGCCAATATCTCCCAGGTAGCCGGTCGCGTAACGCGCCGGAATATTCAGCGCTCTGCAAAACGTGATGGCCAGATGCTGATAATCGCGGCACACGCCGACCTTTTCGGTGTAGACATCGAGCGCGGTCTTCGTCGGCCGAGCCTGCTGGTAGTCGAAGGCGATTTGGTTGTGCACCCAATCGCAGACGGCCTGCACGCGGCCCCACCCCGGCGGCACATTTCCGAAAAGGTCACAAGCAATGCCTGAAAGCCGGTCCACTTCGCAATAGCGGCTATTCAGCAGGTACATGAGCACCTCATCCGGCAAGTCGCCAACCGGAATTTCGCGAGCAGACAGGTTCACCTCATCCGGCTCATCTGTGTGTCGAATCAGGGTTGAGCACCAAAGCCGCAGCCGTCCCGGAGGCGCAACGAACCGCGAGCACCGATTCCCAAAGCTGTCGATGTAGTGGGTGACTTTGAGCTCCGGTTCCGTCTTCAATTCATCCGGTTCCAGAAGTTCGCTGCGTGCGAGAAGGATGAACACTGAGCAGCGCAACCATGGCGACACTGGTCGGAATTTGGAACTGGATGTCGTATCCAAGCCGGATCAACATTTGAACCTCATGATCTTATCGGGATAGTGTCTCTTAATGAAAATGGGAAATATCACACCTCCCATCTCACTGGCTTGGATGCCTTCAAACCGGGAGAGAGCGCAACTGCTCTAGAGCAGATACAGATCGTGCCAAACTTTCGAGCCAAGGTTTGGTTGAGTCCTGTTAAACGCGCCAGGGCTCCCGCAGCCTCCTCCGACCCAATCCGGCGGGCACAAGATCGCAGTCGCCATGCCGAGTTCAGGGTACCGATCCGGTTCGGTGAGCGATTTGGCGATTACTCGTCAAGATTGAAAATGGCGGAAAGAGGGCTTCTCAGTTTTCAGGATCTAAGAGGATGCGGACCAGTTCAGTTAGAGCATTCCCCTCCAGTCGCGCCTTGAAAACGTCGGTTGTGGTCGACCGGATCAAGCGAATATTTCTCTATCCATCTAGCGACAGGTAAGACCCGACGTTAAGGCTCTGGATTATTCATCCGGCCGGCCGGGTACTTCTATGTTTGCGGAATAAAGAAGCCGGATAACCCTGAAACCATGAGGACGGAAAGGCTCGAGTAACTGAATCATTCGTTGCCTCCTGGCCAAAGCGGGTGCAGATGGCTCGCCACTCACGCAGGGAATCGCTGGACCGGACTCTCTGTTGGAGAACCACAGAATAGGCGATATCGAAGAGCCAGGGAACACGGATGAGTCGTAGATCCGGAAGCGAACGATGATAAGCGGCGAGTTCTTGTAAGAATCGGCCCAACTGTCCGCACGGATTTCGGCGCTTCAGTAGTTTGAGTGGAATGGAGCGCCTAGCACGCAGGTTGGCTATGGCGCTTGCAATCTCCAACGAGAAAGACCTGCCAGTGCAGGCGATAGTGGTGGTAAGTGATTGCTATTTAGAGGAGTTCCTGGGACGAAGATGGCTAAGACGCGGAAGTAGAGAAGGGATCTTGGCCGCAAGGAACTTTCGCAGCGGACAATTCTGTACTCCGAAAAGCATCCCGGTCCGTCAAGCAATGACCGCCTCCACAATGCTGGCGGCGGACGCCGTTGGCACCACCCGGGTCATGCGCAGTCCCGCCTTCGCAAGCAATGCGCTATACTCCTCTTCTGTTCGTTCCTCGCCGCCGGCCACAGTAAGCATTACCATGTCCAGAATTTTGCCTGGGTGAGGCGAGTTGTCCGAGGGAAGCACAAACTCCACAATCAGTAGCTTGCTCTCCGGCTTCATCACCCTCCGGCAGTTGCCCAGGATTGAAAGGTTCTGCTCCTCTGACCAGTCGTGGATCACATGCGACAAGATGTAACAATCTGCCCACGCCGGCACACTTTCAAAGAAACTGCCAGGCTCAATCGCAATGCGCTCCTCCATCCCGTGATTTCGCAGGAAAGCCGGCGCCTCAGCCAGCGTAACTGGCAAGTCGAACAACACCCCGCGCGGTCCCGGGTAGCGGCCCAGGATGTGCACCAGCATATTGCCGGTCGAGCCTCCAACATCAACCACCGTCCCGAAGCCCGAGAAGTCATACGCCTCCGCAACGGCCGGCGGTTCAGCCCCGTGAAAGCCGATCATCGTCTCGCCAAACAGCGCCGCTTCCTCCGGCTGCGACTTCATCCACTCGAACGGCGGCATTCCGTAAACCTTGGTAAACGCGCTCTTCCCGGTCTCAACGGAATAGCCCATCTCCCCAAACGCGTTCCACGCCCAGCCGCCAAAACTCAGAATCGAAGCCCGCGCCGAACCCGGAGCCCCTCCTTTTAGAGCCTCTCCCATCTCGGTCAATCCAAACCTGCCGCCTGTTCCCTCGGTGAGCACGCCAAGGCTCGACAAGGTCCGCATCAGCCGATGCAGCGCGCGTGCATGCGTCCCGGTTGGCCCCGCCAACTCCGCAGCGCTCTTCGGCTCCTCCGCAAGCAGGTCCGCCAAGCCCAACTTCGCCGCAAGATACAAAACCCGAGCGGGAATAAACCCCATCGCCATCTGGATCAGTTCCACATGTGGCGGAAGCGCCCGAACATTCTCATTTGTACTCTCGGACATCGTCTCTCTCTTTCTAATCAACGAAGATGCATATCGTTATGCGGATAGCTTCATCGCTTTCGCATAAGGGGACGGCAACATTCTCAAAGGAAAACAACTGCCGGTCACCGCAAGCACCGTTGACTGTAAGCAACGATACACTCTCCTTGCCCGGTGAGTGCGCCGACCCGAGATAGATGGAGTTTCCTGTCGGCAACGGTGTCAGCACTGAGGCAACAAGCCACACGACGATTGCGGCGTTAAGTGATTGCTATTCAGGTAGTAGAGTTGTCTTAGAGGGCTTGGCACGCCTGTCCACAGAATGATTCCGTTGAAATCGACGAAGGATACTTGCCGACGGAATGTGGTTCTGGATGAACGGTAACAGTCAGTATGGAGTGACCGGCTCCGATGCGCTGATCGTGGGTTAGGCTGTGTGTTTATCAGGACACGCAGTTCAGAGCCACAAGCGGAAGGGAGCCGGTCATGAAGGAGAAGGTACGATTTCTAGGTCTGGATGTCCATGCCGAGACGATCGCCGTAGCAGTTGCGGAGCCGGATGGTGAGGTACGGAGCCTGGGCACGATTCCGAACCGCGTAGAGTCGATTCGCAGGATGATCCGGAAGCTTGGTCCAGCAGAGAAGTTGAGAGCTTGCTATGAGGCGGGGCCGACTGGCTACGTCGTGTACTGGCAGCTCGCCGAATTGGGTGTTCATTGCGAGGTAGTGGCGCCCACATTGGTACCGGTCAAGGCAGGTGATCGGGTAAAGACGGATCGGCGCGATGCGGAGAAGCTGGCGCGTTGCTATCGATCCGGCGATTTGACGGCAGTATGGGTTCCCGATGAAGGTTCCGAGGCGCTACGGGATCTGGTGCGTGCTCGCGAGGCCGCCAAGCAGGACCAGATGCGAGCTCGGCATCGGTTGAGCAAGTTCCTTTTGCGCTCCGGTCAGCGTCCACCAACAGGCGTGAGATCGTGGACGCGTCCCTATCTGATCTGGGTTGCACAGCTACGGTTTACGCAGCCAGCTCAGGAGTCCACCCGACAGGATTATCTACACGAGGTGGAGCATATGCGTGCACGGGTAACGCGTCTGGAGGAAGCCATCATGGAAGCAGTAAAGCTGGCCTCGCCCGCGCTGCAACAAGTCATCAACGATCTGCAGGCACTTCGGGGTATAGCGGATATCTCGGCTGTGACCATTGCGGCGGAGTTGGGCCAAGTATCGCGCTTTGGCAGCGCTCGAGAGCTGATGGGTTATTGCGGTGCTGTACCCAGCGAAGACTCCAGCGGCAAGCGAATCAGACGCGGCGGCATCACTAAAACCGGCAACGCACACCTGCGACGAATCGTCGGCGAAGCAGCGTGGAGCTATCGTCGGCCACCTTGCATCTGGTATGGGCTGCGCAGGCGACAAGAGAGCATTTCCGAAGAGGCCAAAGAAATTGCATGGAAAGCGCAACACCGCTTGCACAAGCGGTATATGAGGCTGGGTGCGGCCGGCAAGCCCCAGGGGAAGATCATTACTGCGGTTGCTCGTGAACTGCTGGGATTCATCTGGGCGATTGGAACCAAAGCAGAGATGACCGTCAGCCAGCGAACTGCGGCCTGACAAGAACAAAAGCAAAAACTTCCTAATAAGGAAAAAGCAAAAACCGTACCTTGATGAAACACGCCATCCATCTCGAGCACAGAGCCAGCAGCAGCCAAAGCAAGCACGAAGGAGAACCCTCGTTTGGCCTATGCGACAGGCTCGACCGGACTCGCGTTAACAGTCAGAGGCAGCTCCCGACGGATCATGATTATGCGGTTCCGACCCGCGAATATCAGACTGATCAATCGTCGCTAAAACCTGCCCAGACTGCTGCTCGCTCTGTCTTCGGGAAAAAGCAAAAACAACGACAACGACAAAAACAACCCCACCGATCCAGCGGAATTGACACGGTCACTCCATATCAGGCCAAACCACTCATCCAGCTCGCTCTGCACACTGAATAAGAAATACACCCCGTAAACGCCTTTCCGTCCTGCGATCTCCCGTGAGCCTAGCCATGAAGGACACGGGAGAGGATTCTCCGCCTGTATGATTCTGGTGGAAATTAGCTCCAATTCTCTGATTGGAATCCGGAAAGGCGGATTAATCGGCATTGAGACGATTAAGCCGGTTTCGGTCCACAATGGGTTCGGACAGCTGGTTCTTTCGAAGGACCCGCGCTGCCTATTGTGGCAATCGGAGTCTACTGGAGCATGGCCTGAACAGGATTGCTTGGATCATTCCTGATAAGCGCCGCTTCTCGGACTTGTGACCCGAGAAACCTGTCGGGCGACTTTCCACCCAATTAGTAAAAGTTGGGGTCACTGACTGGCCAACAGTAGACTCACCGATAAGCTGCGGGGGGCGCCTGCGGCGGCACGGTCTGAAGTGCAAGAAATGTGCCGGAGCACGGACGTTTGCACGGCTGGATAGTTCATGACCCGATGCGATCGACAGGTCCGCTCTTGGGTGACGAGCACATGATGTGGAGTGAGGCCAGCGGACTAGAATGGAGTTGATGTCCATAGCCGAAATTGTCAGCGAGATTGATTCCTACCTATCCCTCTTACATGCTGCCCGTGATCTCCTTTCTAGCCCAATTGAGGAGGTGCTGCTGGAGCGCTCCGCCCGCGGGCGGGCGAGAGTGACGCTCCGCGTTAAAGAGTCTCGGTCGCGTAGTGAAACGCCCGCTCGCAAGCCGAAATCCCAACCCAAACAGCAAGGATTTGAAAGCAACGCTCAAGGGCGGTACCTCAAGTCTGTGGTCCCACTTTCCGAGGGTGTACATCCCGGGGCAGATGTGAATGGTGAGGTGCGGGTCTCCGCGGCCGCAGACATTTCTCCTGAAGCTATCTCTGAATGTCTGACTCCACCTCCGATCCGCGCTGCGCCTATCCAGCGCGTCCGCAGACCGAAGGAAATTATCCCCAAAGAACCGGATTTTATCAGGCCGGCAATCGCTTTGAAGGAAGCACTAAGGGACAGGGTGGTCGTCGTGCCTGCTGAGCAGGTGCGCAGGCAACGAGAAGAGGCTGCGCGTCCCCCGACTCTTCGCCAACGCGTATCTGTCTATGGGGGCCGAACGGCGTTCGAGGCCCTCTTCGAAGGTGCGCCTGAATGTCCGAACAATTCGCAGAGTTAGCAATTTAGAAGCGATAGATGGCAAGGAATGTAGGCGGGTTTGCGCGCAAAAGCCGTTCGGCAGCATTGCCGACTTCCCATTGCCCAATCTCGCTCGGTGAGTGATTTGGCGATTTATCGCTCCTCGAGGACGACCAGGACCGATCATCGGCGACAAGCCCGTTTACCTTCTTTTGCACAGGGTTGTTTTCATAGGCGACACCATGGGCCCTTACGAAGACCAACTCACTTGCTTTCGAGAACCCCTGAACCGGGTAGATTAGTGTGCGCCATCC
>CAWJUW010000013.1:0-113914 GCA_963846095.1 uncultured Acidobacteriaceae bacterium | reverse complement strand
CGCATGGGGTGCCGAGCTGCGCGCATTGGTCACGCTGGCGGTCCCGGTGGTATTGAGCGAACTGGGCTGGATGGCCCAGGGCGTGGTCGACACCATCATGGTGGGCAAGCTCGGGCCGGCGGCGATCGGTGCGGTCGCGCTGGGCAATGCGGTCTTCTATACGCCGTCGCTTTTTGGCATCGGGCTGCTGCTGGGGCTGGACACGCTGGTCTCGCAAAGCTACGGCCGCAAAGACTACGACGGCTGCCATCGCTGGCTGGCGCAGGGCGTTTACCTGGCGCTGCTTGTGGCTCCGCTCGCGATGGTGTTGCTGCTCGGCGCCAGTTTCCTTTTTACCGCATGTCGGAATTGGCGCGGAGGTTGCGGCGCCGGCGGCGAGCTACCTGCGCGTTCTGAACTGGAGCATGCTGCCGCTGCTGATTTACGCGGGCACGCGCCGCTACCTGCAGGGCGTGGGGCAGGTGCGTGTGGTGACCATCACCTTTGTGGGCGCAAATCTGCTGAACTGGCTCGGCAACTGGGTGCTGATCTACGGCAAGTGGGGCGCTCCGGCGATGGGTGTGCGCGGGTCGGCGCTGTCAACAGTGATCGCGCGGATCTTTATGGCGCTGGCTCTGCTTGGGTTTGCCTGGCGGTATGAGCGCAAACGCGGGCACCCGCTGTTCAAGCATTGGGCGGGGCCGAAGCTGGACATGTTGCGCGGCTTGGTCCGGCTGGGCGCTCCGGCGGCGGGGCAGATCCTGATGGAGGTGGGCGCCTGGAACGGCGCGACCCTGGCGGCGGGCTGGCTCACTCCTGTAGCGCTGGCTACGCATCAGATCGCCCTGAACTATGCGGCGATGACCTACATGGTCCCGCTGGGCGTGGGCTCGGCAGCAGCCGTCAGCGTAGGGCACGCGATCGGAGCCGGTAACGGCGCCAAGGCTCGCCGGGCAGGATGGCTGGCGCAGGCGTTGGGAACCGGCTTCATGCTGGTCGCCGCCATCGCCTTTGTGGTGATTCCGCGGCCGCTGATTGCTCTCTATACGACGGATGCGCAAGTGATGGCGGTGGGGCCGGGGCTGCTGGGGCTGGCCGCTATCTTTCAGATTTTCGATGGGATACAGACAGTGGCCACCGGCTCGCTCCGAGGGTTGGGGGAGACGCGGTCCCCCATGATCGCCAACTTTGTGGGCTACTGGATTCTGGGACTGCCGATCGGGTTAGGGCTTTGCTTTGTGGCCAAGTGGGGGATCTACGGCCTGTGGATCGGACTGACGCTGGCACTCATTGTCATTGCAACGGTGCTGTTGATGCGGTGGAAAAGAGACTCGGCGCGAGCGGCTGGTGATTCGAGCCGGCCCTGCGGGACGGCAATTCCTAAGTGGCACCTTTTCCACGGGTTTCACCTGTGGCTAGAGCCATAGCGTCCCTCCGGCAGGCGGTCCCCCGCATGCCGCTCTGGGCCAGCTCACCCGAGGTATTGGCCCTCCGAGAGTACAGAAACGCAGATCCTTCGACTCACCACCCCCAGACTGAAAGGCGTCTGGGGCCCCGTTCGCTCAGGATGACAGCCTCAAATGTTTCCGTTGCGGGGAGGGGCCCGTTGGCACCGTTACTTTGAGGACTCAAACGGGTAACGCGGGCCGGTGGAAATGGTACGTCGATTCCGAGAAGTGACTATAATCACAAGGGAGCAATTGCGTTTGCGCCTCCTTTCACGCGGCTGAAAAGCGAGCCGCACGCTGGTGCAAAAAGCAGACGGGCCCATTGATTTGCGGGAGTAAATCAACGGCCTTTGAGAATTCTTTGGAAGGGAATCCCGACCCATGGCGACAGGTCAGGCAGCTCTGAAAGACGTTCAGGGCAGCAAGAACACGCGCGACCGCGTGGTTAACGATTTCAGCATCAACGTAGCAACGGTGAACGGGTCCGGCTCGCAATCCGCCAACAGCGTTCTGCTGAAAAGCATCTTCGGGATGGGCGTGCCGGTGAGCGGCAAGAACCTGTTTCCGTCGAACATTGCCGGACTGCCGACCTGGTACACCATTCGCGCGAGCAAGGACGGATACGTCGGCCGCAAGCGCGACGGCGAAGTGCTGATCGCGATCAATCCGGAGACGGCGAAGCAGGATACGCTGGCGCTGCCAACGGGCGGCGTGGCGATCTACGAAGAGAACCTGAACCTCAAGCAATATCGCGACGATGTGGCGTTCTATCCCGTGCCGTTCGACAAGATCACGGCGGCCATCTGCCCTGAAGCCAAGCTGCGCAAGCTCGTCAAGAACATGGTGTACGTGGGCGTTGCGGCGCAACTGCTCGAGATCGACCTTGCCGTTGTGGAGCAGGGACTGAAGAAGCAGTTCGCCAAGAAGCAGAAGGTGTTCGATCTGAACTTTGGCGCGGTGAAGGCCGGGCACGATTACGCGGCGTCCACCTTCACCAAGCAAGACCCCTACGTCATCGAGCGCATGAACAAGACCGCGGGCAAGATCATCATCGACGGCAACGCGGCTTGCGGCATGGGCGCGGTGTTTGCCGGCGTCACGGTGGTAGCGTGGTATCCCATTACGCCGTCGACTTCGGTGGTGGAAGCGACGACGGATCTGCTGAAGAAGTTCCGCGTGACGCCGGAAGGCAAGGCCACGTTTGCCGTGGTGCAGGCGGAAGACGAACTGGCCGCCATCGGCATGGTGCTGGGCGCGGGCTGGTCGGGTGCGCGCTCGATGACGGCGACCTCAGGGCCGGGCATCTCGCTGATGGCGGAGTTTGCCGGGCTTGGCTACTACGCAGAAATTCCTGGCGTGATCTTCGACGTGCAGCGCACGGGGCCTTCGACGGGATTGCCGACGCGCACCTCGCAGGCCGACCTGCTGTCGACCGCGTTTCTGTCGCACGGCGATACCAAGCATGTTGTTCTGCTGCCGGGAACGATGCGCGAGTGCTTCGAATTCGGCTATGCGGCATTCGATCTGGCGGAGCGCATTCAGACGCCGGTTTTCGTGCTGAGCGATCTCGACCTGGGCATGAACAACTGGATGTCGGAGCAGTTCAACTATCCCGAGACGCCGCTCGATCGCGGCAAGGTTCTGAGCGCGGAAGATCTGGAGAAGCTGGGCGGCTTTGCGCGCTACAAAGATGTGGACGGCGACGGCATCGGCTGGCGAACGCTGCCGGGCACCATGCATCCCAAAGCGGCTTACTTTACGCGCGGCACCGGGACACAACGAATGCGCTGGCTACAGCGAGAAGCCTGAGGACTACATCGCGGGCATGGAGCGGCTGTCGCGGAAGTTTGAGAATGCGCGCAAGCTGGTTCCGGGGCCGCTGACGTGGAAGAACGGCAAATCGAAGGCCGGATTCCTTGCGTTCGGGAGTTCGGACTACGCGATCCGCGAAGGCATGGACCTGATCCAGAAAGAGTATGGGCAGGAAGTGGATTACATGCGCATTCGGGCGTATCCGTTTGCGCAGGAGATTCTGGACTACGTGGCCTCGCACGAGCGCGTGTACGTGGTGGAGCAGAACCGCGACGCGCAACTGGCAAGCTTGCTGAAGCTGGATCTTCCCGCAGAGCAGGTGGTGAAGCTGCGCAACATTCTGCACTTCAGCGGATTGCCGCTGGATGCGCAGACGGTTGTGGAAGCTTTCGCCGCGCAGGAAGGACTGAGCAGCGCCGCGGCGTCGCACGTGGAAGACGTGGAAGAGCACGAGGGCGCGGTCGCGAGCTAAGCGCGCAGCCCATACACGGTTCGGTTTGAGCAGAAGGGAATTGAGGAATGGCGACAGCAGCACCGGCACCAAAGCTGAATCACATCGGACTTGCCGATCTTGAATATCGCGGCGGCAAGACCACGCTCTGCGCGGGATGCGGACACAACGCGATCTCCGAGCGCATTATCGACGCGATGTTCCAGATGGGCGTGGAACCGGAGCGGGTGATGAAGATGAGCGGCATCGGCTGCTCGTCGAAGAGCCCCGCATACTTCATGAGCCGCGCGCACAGCTTCAACAGCGTGCATGGGCGCATGCCGTCGGTGTCGACGGGCGCGATTCTCGCGAATCACACCATGACGACCATTGGCGTCTCCGGCGACGGCGATACGGCATCGATCGGCATGGGGCAGTTTGTGCACCTGCTGCGCCGCAATCTGCCGATGATCTACATCATCGAAGACAACGGCGTGTACGGATTGACGAAGGGCCAGTTCTCGGCGACGGCGGATATCGGCTCGAAGCTGAAGACCGGCGTCGTGAACGACCTGCCGGCGATCGATACCTGCGCGCTGGCGATTCAGCTGGGCGCGACGTTTGTGGGCCGTTCGTTCAGCGGCGACAAGAAGCAGTTGCTCTCCATGCTGAAGGCGGCGATTGCGCACAAGGGCACGGTGATGCTCGACGTGATCAGCCCCTGCGTGACCTTCAACGATCACGAAGGCTCGACGAAGAGCTACAAGTTCATGCAGGACAACGACGAGCCGATCAACGAAGTCGACTTCGTTGCCAGCTTCGATGAGATCGAGGTCGACTACGAGTCGGGCGAGGTGTTCGAAGTGGAGATGCACGACGGCTCGAACCTGCGCCTGCGCAAGCTGCGCGAGAAGACTACGATCCGACCGACAAGGTCGAGCGCGGTGCGCACGCTGATGGAAGCGCAGGCCAACGAAGAGATCCTGACCGGCGTGTTCTACATCGACACGCAAGAAGCCGACATTCATCGATCTGCTGAACATTGTGGATCAGCCGCTGGGACAGCTTGCCGGAGTCGATGGTGCGGCCGCCGAAGTCGGCGCTCGACACGCCTGATGGCCAGCCTGCAGTAGGACTCGTTGATGACCAGTCAGAAAAAGGGCCGCGAGGAAGAAATCCTCGCGGCCGCTTATTTTGGATTCAACGCGCGGCATCTCGACGACGTTCTGGCGTTGATGGTTCCCGATGTCGAGTGGCCCAACGGCATGGAAGGCGGATACGTCTACGGCCACGAGGGCGTGCGCGCCTACTGGACGCGGCAGTGGGGCATGATCAATCCGCATGTTGAGCCGGTGAGCATGACGCGCGATCGCTGACGGGCCGTATTGTCGTCGAAGTGAAGCAGGTAGTGAAGGACCTCGAGGGCAAGGTCCTGGTGGATCAGACGTGCACGCACACCTATTCGTTCCGCGACGGGCTGATCGCGCGGATGGAGATTGGATAAGAAGTTCAGCTGTCAGCTGTCAGCCTTCAGTTCTCAGCCGTCTCATGCTGCGTCGATCTTTGAAAGGGCACGGCTTCAGCGGTACCGCCAGGCCAATTGAATGCGGCTGGGCCTTACTCTTCGAGGGAGGAATCGCCTTGCACCGCGCAGAAGTGTCCTTTGACAGCCCTTGCAACGGCATCCTAGCGAGAAGTGGTGGTCGCAGAGATGCGGACGCCCATGCTGTTGAGCTTGGTGCGCGCCTGTTCGGCTTCCGGGGTTTGCGGGTGGCGCTGAATGAGGGTACGCAGCTCGTGGATGCCGGCGTCGCGCTTGTTCAGCTGCAACAGCGCCAGGCCCTTGCGCAGCTGCGCCGCGGGCGCTTTGAGTTTCCGGGAAATCCCTCGAGAACCGCGTTGTACGACTTGATCGCATCGGCGAAGTTGAGCTGCCGGTAAGCGATCTCGCCCAGATAGAACTGCGCGGTGCCGGCCATGTCGTCCATTGGATAGTAGTGCAATACATCCTGGAACTCGCTGGCGGCGACCGTATAGTGTGCCGCGTTGTAGTCGCGGACGGCTGCCTGGAAAGTCTCCTTGAGCGGCGGCGCAACATTGCCGGCGGGCGCCTGCGACTGCTGAGACATGGCCGGAGCGCCTGGACCCGATGGTGGCTGCTGCCCGGCATCGCCGCCCTGCGGCGGCGGCGCCCCGCCTGATTGCGGCACCGGGCTCTGCATGTTCTGCATCTGCGCCTGCATATCCGGAGACAGACTTATCGAGCTTGGCGATGCGCGACTTGAGCTCATCGACGGAATCGTTCAGCGACTGCACCTGGCCGGAAACGGTGTCGAGCTTGCCGCCGGTCCCTTCCGTCTGCGCATTGAGCTTCTGCTGCAGCGCATTCACCGAGGCGGACATCTGGTTGGCGTTGTCGGCGGTCTGCTCCACCAGGTGCTGCAGCACGCCGAAGCGTGTGTCGAGCGTCGATTGAAGACGCTGCATCATGTCGAGCAGCTGCTGCACCTGCGTCTGCAGCTCGATGATCTCTTTGGAGGCCGCGTGGGCCGGTCTCGGCGCGGCGGTGAGAACGAAAGCCAAGGCGGCGGCGGTGAGGAGCGCGGTTGCGGAGGGTTATAGCGATCGTCATTGTTCACCCATCAGAGGAGCCGGCTGGTCGAACCGGCACCGCCGGTTTGGAGTGCGTAGAAAAAGTGAACAGTAGTATGTCCCCTCGTTTTGGAGGAGACATACTACCGTGGATGGAGCCCAATTTACGTGCGAGGCGGGCGGGCTGGCCACCGGCCGACGGCTTCAGCATTATTCTACCGGTCGAGCGTGAACCCGGCGCGGCGGTTCTGCTGCCAGCACTCCTCGGTCGACTCGGAGCAGAAGGGCTTCTCTTTGCCGTAGCTCACCACGCGAATGCGGTTGGCGGCGACGCCGGCCTGGATCAACGCATTCTTGGCAGCGTCGGCGCGGTTCTGGCCCAGCGCCAGGTTGTACTCGTTCGATCCGCGCTCGTCGCAGTAGCCGCCGATCACAACCTTGATGTCGGGGTGGCTCACCAGGAACGATGCGTCTTTCGAAAGCACGGCCTGCGCATCGGCGCGCACATCGTAGGTGTCGTAGTCGAAGAAGGCGTCCTGCATGTTGGCCTTGAACTCTTCTTCAACCGACATGGTGTTGGTGGGCACCACGACCGCGGGCGGAGCGTTGACCGTAACGCGCGCCGTGGCGTCGGCATTGCCGCCTGCGCCGGTGGCGATCAGGTGGTAACTGGTCGAGACGGTCGGCGTCACGGTCTTGACGCCGGAAGTAGGAACGTCGCCGATTCCCTCGAGGGTGACCGTGGTTGCATCCGTGGTGCGCCAGGAAAGGACGACCTGGTCACCGGCTGAAACCACCGAAGGGGTCGCGGTGAGCTGCGCCGTCGGCGCGGCTACTGTGGGCGGAGGCGGTGCGGTTTCAGCAGGCGGCTGGTGGCTGCTTCTTTTTGCAACCTGCAACGGCGACCAATGCAACAAGCAACAGAGCGGGCACCAGGACGCGTGAGGGTACTTTCAAGGTTGGCTCCTTCCGTGATTTGAAAATGGTTTGAATGCGGTCCGGCATCGTGCGGAGTGGCCAGACCCCGTCTCTCCCTCTCTCAGCGATGCGTGGTGAGGGTTGAGACTTAAGGCAGAACGCAACGAATTTTGGCCTTCATCGGTCAAGGAAAAATCGTAGCAGCCAACATCTCGCTGGACTTGCGGAGGGGATCGTCATGCACATCAGACTGCGTGATTGACGATCCGACACGAAGCGTGGCGTTTCGCTGTGTCAATAGCAATGATAGTTCATTGAAAGCCGATTTTTGCGGCGATGTTTGTGCCGGAAGTCACAGGCGGTCACGAATTGATACACAGCACCAATGTGGAAATATCAGCCCGTTTATTTCCAACTCCAATTCGGCATGGAATTGTTACCAGTCTGCGTCAATTGATGTTGTCCCGTTCCATCGGCAAGCATGGTCCAGATCTCCGTGCGCCCGCCGATGGTGCGCTGAAACACGATGTGGCGATTGTCGGGCGCCCAGGACGGGAAGTCATTGCTGCCCGACTCGTGCGTGATCTGCAGGTACTCTTTGCTGGCCAGATCGATGACGTGAATATCGTCGCCGCCGGGGTCGCCGGGGCCATACTTGCGGTTCCAGCTGAAGGCGAGCAACTGGCCGTTGGGCGACCACGAGGGGCTGACTGCATAGCCACCGTCGGTGATGCGCTGCACGTTCGAGCCGTCGATGTCCATGGTGTAAATCTGCGGCAACCCGGTGCGGCCGCTCACCCACGCAATCTGCGCGCCGGTGCGCGGATTGAATGTCGGCCCGACGTTGGGTCCCTTGAAGCTGGTGAGCTTGTGCAGATTGCCGCCGCTCGCATCGGAGAGCCAGATCTCCGGATTGCCCGTGCGCGAGGAAGAGAAGGCGACCTTCGAGCCATCCGCAGACCACGCCGGCGAAAGGTTGCTGCCGCCGGCAGTTCCCGCCGGGAAACGCAACATAGCGATTCAGCTCCAGCGAAAACATCTTGATGGTCCAGCCATCGTGGCCGAGCGAGGCAAACGCAAGGCGCGAGTTGTCGGGTGCAGATGCGCGGCGAGACCGAGATGCTGCCGAGGTGCGTGACGGCGTGCTGGTTCTGGCCGTCGTAGTCCATCACCCACACTTCCTTGTTGCCGGTGCGCGTGCTGATGAAGTAGATCTTGGTTTCGGCGATACCGTTGATGCCGCCGCCGAGGCGCAGGATGATCTCATCGGCGAAGCGATGGGCGATGGTGCGCGCCGAATCTTCGCTGGCGACTTCGTTGTACTGCTTCCCGAGCACCTGCGGGCTGGTCGTGTTGCGCGTGTCGAAGAGCCAGCCGTTCACGGAAACGCGGCCGCTCAGAGGTCGAGAGCGCACCGAAGGCGACCATGGCGGCATTGGAGGGCGCTGCCGACCATTGGGGCAGATTGATCTCCTGCGGCGAACCGGGAGCGGCCTGCGGAGCCATGCTCTTCGAGACCAGGTCGAAGATGCCGGCGTTGCCGAGATCGGCGTAGAGCGTCGCGTCGAAGACAGCTTTCAAAGCAGGCGTCTGCGGATCGACGCTGGCGGCTTTGAAATCGGCTGCCGCAATGCGAATGCGATCGCCTGCGCCGAGATTGGTGCCGGTGTGAACCCAATCCTGGGCGAAGAGAGAAGTCGCGGCGGAAGAAAGCAGGATGAGCAGGGAAGCGGAAAAAAGACGGAGGCAAACCTTCATTGCTGAGAACAGTCCTTCCTCGATCGGTTTGGAAGACGCGAAGCTTGACGCGCGCCAGGCCTTAAGGCCGAGTGAGTGTCAGACCCTAATACGTACAATCATAAGTGACGTCGAGCCATTGATCGTTCGATTGCGGCGGCAGGTCGCCGAATGTGTCAACACGCTGCGTCGCCAGCAGGCACGAGCGGTCCAATGTGGGACTGCCGCTGGCCGTGTTGACGCGAAAACTCGCTGGGAACCCCCTGGCGATTGACCCGGAAGTAGACCTGGACAGAAGCGCCTTTGGGCGTGGTCGGATCGACCTGTACCGCGCATCCAGTTCTGGCTGACCTTGCGCTTGATTCCTTCCACATACCAGCGGGAAGCGGCTGCCGAAGTCGCCGTTGCTGATGCTTACAGGCTGATCTGACTGCGACGGTTGCGCGAAGGTGGAGCGGGAGAGCTTCTGCCCGGCCTGTTCGCCGAATTGCGCGCGCGTGTCGTCGATGGGTTTCTGCTGCTTGGGTTGCGGTTTCGGCGGTGGTTGCGGCTGCTTCTGCGGCTTGATCTCTTTGCCCTGGATGGGAATCGCGGTTTCGTCCACGGCTTCTTTGGCCTTGGGCTGCGGCGGCGCCGGAGCCTCGCTGGGCTTCTCGGTGGTCAGCACGTTGTCGGTCTTGGGCTGATCGGAGGGCAGCGGAATGGCGCTCGAATCGAGGCTGACCGAGATCGCGCTGCCGGGGCCGGGATTTCCCCAGAAGTTGTGATGAAAGAATCCGCCGATGACGGCGTAGAAGAGGACTGCGCCGAAGAGCGCGGCATGCAGAACCAGAGAGCCGGCAGCAGGCGCAGCAATGGGCTCGGGAATTAACTCCCGTTCCAGTTGCTCGCCGCCTTCAAGAATGCTGCTCATGGTCTTCTTCGGGAATGTCTAGGTTCCGGGCGCCGCCGCTGCTTTTTCCTGGAGCGGCTGCGTGACGATGGAGACGTTGGTGATTCCTGCCTGTTTGACGGCATCCATAAGGTTTGCGAAGGCACCGAAAGGCACGCTCTCATCGGCGCGGAGATAGATCACCTGGTGCGCCGGGTCGGTTCCTTGCTGGCGCAGTTTTTGCGGGAGTTCGTGAATGTTCACGATCTTGTCGCCGAGAAAAACCTGCTGCGCCTTGTTGATGGTGAGAACGAGCCGCTGTTCGGTGATCTCTTTTACGGTGCGCGTCTTGGGAACGGAAACCTCAATTCCCGATTGAAGAACGGGCGCGGTGATCATGAAGATGACCAGCAGCACCAGCACCACGTCGACCAGCGGGGTGATGTTGATCTCGGCGAGCGACGAGCGGGTTTGGCCGTTGCTATTTGTAAAGGCCACGCTCTGCCTCCCGGGCGGGTTCGGTCGGTCCGCGTCGGCGCGGCTGCGCGCAGTGGTATCTCTTCGAGGGAGTTCAACAGTTCGCGGCAAAAATCATCGACTGCCGAGGCGAAGACGCGAATGCGAGCCGAGAACTGGTTGTAGGCGATGACCGCGGGGACGGCGACAAAGAGGCCCGCGGCCGTGGTGAGTAGCGCCTCGGAGATGCCGGGGGCCACTGCGCGCAGCGTTGCCGTACCGGCGGTGCCCAATCCATGAAACGCGCCGATGATACCGACAACGGTGCCAAACAAACCGACGAAAGGACTGACCGAGGCGATGGTCGCGAGCCAGGTCATGCGGCGCTCAAGGGCCGTAACGGCCTCGCTGGCCGCGGTTTGCGCGGATCGCTCTATGGGAATGAGGTTGCGGGGCGGGCCGGATCCGCCGGTCTGCCGGCGATAGGCTTCGTAAACGTCCTCATAGACCTGCGCCAGGGGGCTGGCCTTGCAGTCGAGAGCCAGCTGCGCAATCTCCTGCAGGCGCGTGGCCTTGCGGAAGGCGCGGATGAAGCGGCGGCTCTCCTTGGTCGCTTTGTTGAAGGTGGAGATCTTGCCGAGGATCACTGTCCAGGAATAGAGGCTGGCAACAAAAAGGAGGAGAAGAACGCCGATGGCGACCCCGCCGATATTGTTGAGCATTTCAAGAAGGGCGCTGACTCCGGAGGTTCCGGACGGGGCGGCACCGTCAGCCTGGAGGATGAGGAGGATTGCAGCGTGTGAAATTGTCATTCACCTCATAGTGAGGTTCTCACTCCTCGACCGTTGCCCGCGGCATGACGTTCAACACGGTAGAAGCCGGCGCAAGAGACGCAGCTTCTGGCATGCGGCCACGGAGAACCACTCTCTTCACGGTATCAGACGGCAGGACGCGCTCCAAGTTATCGATGTGGTGCGCACCGGCCACATGCAGTGGGGGCAGACGCGCGTGTTCGCTTCGTGCAGGCACCGGTCGCCAAAGGCCAGGGACCGGTGGCACCTGCGGTTTATGCCGGCGGCTTCAGCTCAAAGGCAGGTCTTTCTTGACTTCCAGGCTGGTGTTGACGAAGTGAAGGTGCAGTGGCAGGCCGCCGATCGACGGAGCGACTTCGCGAGCGATCTTCTGGAAGGCGGCAATCATGGAAGGGTCGTCCCACACACCATCGCCTACGACGAACGACAGGGTTGTTCCGTCGGTTTGCTTCGACACGAAGACGTCGGTGCCTTTGCCCTCGAAGAAGCCATCGTCTGTGAGCGCCCTGGCCAGCGCGTGGCCCTCCGCGTCGGTCGCGGTGCCCATGTAGTACACGTGGTCATTGCCGGCGTTCACCTGCCCGACGGTGGTGGTGCGCTTGACCTCGCGGTTCTTATTGAGGAGACGCACCTCGACCGGAAACCCGCCGACTACCGGTGCGACTTCGCGGCCCATCTCATCGAACGACTCGACCATGTCCGGCTTGTCCCAGATGCCCTCCTTCACGACGAAGGCGACCACCGTCCCCGCTGCACCCTTGTCAAGCAGAACAGTCACGCCGTTGTCTGCGAAGTAGCCGCTGGACTTGAGGACGTTGCCGAGAGCCTGTGCCTGGGCCTGCGTGGAGGAGCCGCTGTAGTAGACCTCGTCCTTTGTGCCGATCAGCACCTTGGGCCCGTGATCGAACTTCCAGGAGGGAAGAACAACGGTGACAACGACGACACCGGTCAGGGCCGCGAAAAAGGCCATGCCGACCCCAAAGGCGATCCACCGGGAGCCGAGCCGGCCACCCTGCGCAACATGCTCTTTCACGGCATTGCCTTGCGTGGAGACCGCGAGCTGCGCCATACCCATCATGAGCACCAGTCCGATGAGGAACGAAGCGCTGCCGGGAATGTTCCAGCTGATCAAGATCACGACCGCCGTGACCACGATGGCCACGAGCAGAAACGTGACGGCGCGGCCCGCGCGGCCAAGCCGGTTGTCGTTCACTGCCATCAGGGTGGCTCCCGCGACCGGGGTGCCGAGAAACGTCGCCAGCGCCACCGAGCGTGAATCGAAAAGCGTATAGGCCGGCGGCTGTGTCTGCGGCAGTGCGGATGAAGGCAGGGAATCCGGGAAGGTGGACATGGCGTTCTCCATGATTACGTTCGTGTTCTTTTGACTTGTACGCGATGCGGCCCCGCCAAGTGTGTCAAACCAGGTTCGTGCTATGCTGCGCTCGGACGGTCAGGGTGGTGCGACTGGCTACCATGGGTTATTCGCTCCCGGGCTGCAGCGGCTCGGGTTCCATCAGGGATTAGGTTCCGAGAAGGCGGCTGGGGATGCTTGTTGAATTGCGCGCGGAGAACTACGCGGTCATCGATCACGCCATCGCGGTCTTCGGGCCGGGGCTGAATCTGCTGACGGGCGAAACCGGCGCGGGCAAGTCGATCCTGGTGGATGCACTGGCGCTGCTGATGGGCGGCAAAGCCTCGGCAGACATTGTGCGCCATGGCGCGGAGAAGGCCGTGGTGGCGTGCGTGTTTGAGTCAACCCCCGGAGCCGAAGCAATTCTCGAAGAAAACGGCATCGACGCGGAAGGCAACGAGATCATTCTGCGGCGCGAGGTCCTCTCCGGCGGGAAAGGCCGCGTGTTCGTCAATAACCAGGCGGCGACGGTTGCGGTGCTGAAGCAGCTCGCTCCAGAACTGGCGCTGGTGCACGCGCAGACAGAGACGTTGACGAGCTTCGATCAGGCGCAGCAGCGCATCCTGCTGGACCGGTTTGGTGGAATCTCGACCGATGCGACGGAAGAAGCCTATCGCCGCTGGCATGCTGCGGGCGAAAAACTGGACGAGTTAGTCGAAGGGGAGCAGGATCGGCTGCGCATGGTGGACTTGTGGAGCTACCAGCGCAACGAGATTGAAGAAGCGCGCCTGCAGGCCGATGAAGACGAGGCGCTCGAAACAGAAAAGCGCGTGTTGGCGAATGCCGAGAAGCTCTACGCAGCGGCGATGGGCGCGTTTGAGCAGCTCTATGAAGGTGGCACTTCGGCGGAAGTTGCGATGCGCGCCGCGGTGCGCAATGTGGAAGAGCTGGCGCGCTTCGATGGGAAGTTTGCGGAGTCGGCGCAGCAGTTGAAGTCGGCACGCGCGATTGTGGGCGATGTGAGCGCGCATCTGCTGAACTATGCCGAGAGCATTAATGCCTCGCCCGAGAAGCTGGCGGAGATCGAAGACAGGCTGGCCGCGATCGACCGGCTGAAGCGCAAGTATGGCAAGACAGTCACCGAGGTGATTGCGTTTGGCGAGTCGGTGGCGCGCAAGCTGGCCGAGGTGGAAGACAAGGACGAAGTCCTGCGCAAGCTGCGCGCGGAACTACAGGCCGCAGCGAGTGACTATCGGTCGGCGGCGGGCGCGCTGCATGAGGAACGCAAGGCTGCCGCGGCGAAACTCGCCAAGATTGCCGAGGCGCAGATCAACTCGCTGGCCATGCATGTGCGCTTTGACGTCGAGGTGACCGCGAGCGAGCGCGAGATTTCGCGCGAAGCAGGGAACTGGACGGCACACGGCTGGGATTCCGTGACCTGCAAGATTGCCACCAACGCCGGCGAACCCTTGAAGCCGCTGCACGAGATTGCCTCCGGCGGCGAGATGAGCCGCGTCATGCTGGCACTCAAAGTCAGCGTGGAAGAAGGCGCTGCCAAGCCGAAGAACAAGAAGGCGACGCCGCGCACGCTGGTCTTTGACGAAATCGATATTGGCATTGGCGGCCGCGCGGCCGAAGCTGTCGGGCAAAAGCTGAAGGCCTTGAGTCGCGGGCAGCAGGTGCTCTGCGTGACGCACCTGCCGCAGATTGCCGCGTTCGCCGATCAGCACTTCCTCATCGACAAGCGCGAGGCCGAAGGGCGCACCAAGACGCAGATTCGGCTGCTTGACGATCGTGCGCGCACCCGCGAAGTGGCGCGCATGCTGAGCGGAGCCAAGGTGACGGACACGAGCCTGCAACATGCGGGCCAGATGATCGCCGGAAGCCGCTAACCACCTGCGGTGGGGCAGACGCTCGCTGTTCGCTCGCATGGAGGGTCTTGCTTTCCCAGGTCCCCAAATGCGAGGGACCTGGGGCACCCGGCACCTGCGGTGCGGCCTCCGCGGCTTGCGCCGCAGCAGGTTGTGCCGGGCACCGAGAGTCTGGTGGCACCCCGGTGCCCAATTCTGAGTGGGGAAGGCGATCCCCTTCAGTTCCAACTTGGAACAAGCTCCGTCCATGATTCACGTATCGGATCGACTACTCCATTCGGATCGAAGGTGGTGTCGGAGTTCAACACCACGCTCTCCTTGTCCGAAGAGATCCAGCTGTGCGCGTACTGGTTCGACATCTCGTACTTCCGACCCGTGGTTGGGTCGACGAAATCCTGACGATTGAGAGAATCGAGCACCTGCAGGTGCGCCGCGTGATCGATGGCATCCTGGGCCTTGCGGTCGTTGGCCATGGCGTGTTCAAAGCTGTTTCGCTGCTGATCCTGAAAAGCCTGACCGCGAGCGAGCATGGCATCGGTCTGTTGCCGAAAATGCTCCTGGTTTTGCTGGAACTGGCGATCGCTGTCTCTCTGCATCTTTTCAAAAGCAGCGCGGATGTTTTGCGCAACGTGCTCGTCCCACGCCTGGTCAATTTGCGGGGGCGGTGGCTGCATCGCAATCAGCGCATCGAGCTGGCCCTTGGGCGCGCGCTTAAACATGATTCCGTGCGATTGGCAGAGCCGCTGGGTGGTCGCCGCTCGATGCAGCAGCGGATAGGCAGGCATGTTGGTCTCCGCGCAGTCGACCATGGTAAAGAACATCTCTTCCATGGGCTGATCGCCGAGCATGTAGTCCACACGCACGCGCCCTGTATCGAGCAGGTGATGGGTCGGCCCCATGTTGTTCTGATTCGCCTGCGCCTGGGCCTTGCGCAGGTTTTCCTGCATCTGCGGCGTTGATTGCACGATCGCCACTTTGGTTGCGAAGGGACGGATGTTGGGTACCGCGATGTTCGAGCAGGAATTCGGTTGCCGAGGTCATGGCAATCGTCGCGCACTTGGGTTGGATGCGAAGCCGTCGCTCTTCCAGAACCAGCAAGCGCCCGGCAGTTGGCCGATGGCAGTGTAGCCGTCGGGCGCAAGCTCGGTGTACGAGAGTCCGTCGGCGGGAAGTTCGGGGGTAGCAGCCGCCGGGGCGCAAGGATCATCCCCTTGAACTTCCAGTTGGCAGGCACAGTGACGGTGAAGGCTTTTTGACCCAGCCCCGGATCCTCCACGGGCTCGCTTCTTCCGCTCGCCCACGAGGTTCCGTTCAGGTTCCACGAGGACTTGACGAGCCGAGCCCCGCCGCTGGATTGCGGCTTGGCCAACCGGGGCGCTGTTGCGCGGCTCGCTGAAGCAGCCGGTCACGCTGACCAGTACGACAAGAACAGCTGCGCTGATTGAGCTTGATTGGATATGCGTCATGATTTTGAGGTTCGGCATGGGTCTCTCCACCTTGCAGGTTTTCCTTGGGACACCTTGTACGCGCCGGGACTGAAGAAAGTGTGTCACGGATGCCGGGTGCCCCAGGTCCCTCGCACTCGGGACCTGGGAAAGCACGAATCCCGTGTTCACCAGGCTGTCTGCGTCGTTCATGTTTTTTGCCATGATAGGAAATGCGGCCCACACGGCCCCGGAGGGAGGCAACGAACTGCGCCACGGGTAAACCTATGGGACCGTGCCCCCTCGGTGCGACGTCCCGCAGGGTCGGCCTGAGGCCATCCTCAATTCTCCGTAGCCGGTTCAGGCTCCTCCTACGCTCTTTCGGGGTATTTCGCACCATGATTGGTATACTGGATATGTGACCACAACCGTGCTTGAATCCATTCCGAACGGCGCGCAGACGGGAGCCTCCCCCACTCAAAAACGGGTTCTGCTGCTGAAACCGCGAGGCTTTTGCGCGGGAGTTGTGCGGGCGATCGACATTGTCAAAATTGCGCTGGAAACCTTTGGCGCGCCCATCTATGTGCGCCGCGAGATTGTCCATAACCGCTATGTCGTCAATGAATTGGCGGAAAAAGGCGCGATTTTTGTTCATGAAATCGACGACGTTCCCGATGGCCAGCGCGTGATCTATTCCGCGCACGGGGTTTCGCCGGCGGTGCGCGAGCGCAGCAAGGGGCGCGGGCTGAAAGGTGATTGACGCAACCTGCCCGCTGGTCACCAAGGTGCACATCGAGGCGGTGAAGTTCGCCAAGCAGGGCTACAGCCTGGTGCTGATCGGCCACCGCGACCACGACGAAATTGAAGGCACGCTCGGCGAAGCTCCCGATGTGACCCAAGTCGTTTCGAATGTGGCTGAAGTGGCGGAGTTGAAAGTACCCGATCCGAACCGGGTAGCGTACCTGACGCAGACCACGCTGAGCTTGGACGAAGCGCGCGACATTATTCACGCGCTGAAAGAGAAGTTTCCGAACATCGCCGGGCCCCACTCGCAGGACATCTGCTATGCCACGGAGAACCGGCAGGTCGCGGTGCGCAATGTGGCCCACAATGCCGGCCTGGTGCTGGTTGTGGGTTCGACGAACAGCTCCAACTCCAACCGGCTGGTTGAGGTTTCGCGCAATCTGGGGACTGTCGGATACCTGATCGACAACTCGCAGGCGATCGACCCGAAGTGGCTGGATGGGCGTGAATACGGTTGCCGTGACCGCGGGCGCATCGGCCCCGGAAGTGCTTGTCGAAGACGTAGTCAATTATTTGCGACAAAACGGCTTTGAAAGCGTCGAAGAAGTAGAAGTGATGCCGGAGAATGTGCGCTTCGGATTGCCTCCTGAAATTGTGCAGGCGATCGGCAGCGCGGGCGGCGCACAGACCGTTCCCGTGAACTAAATCGAACACGTCGAGCAACGCCAGAAAAGGCCACGGTCCGAAGCTCTCACCACCGAGGCGCATACCAGCGAATGATGAATCCACAGAGTAAGACGCAATCCGCGAAACTGGGCACAGCGGCGCAAGCTGCCGGGCCGCGGGCAGCGTCTCCTCGATTCGGCCGGATCGATGCGGATCTTGCGGAAGTGGAGTCGGCGATTCTTCAATCGCGCGAGTATCTGCTGAGCGAGCAGCATCCCGGACGGCTACTGGTGCGGCGAACTCGAAGCCGATTCGATGCTCGAGGCCGACTACATTTATCTCCACACGCAATTGGAAAGCGGCGATCCTGGCCGCCTGCAGCGCGCCTTCACCGAGATGATGCGCTACCAGAACGACGACGGCAGCTGGAGCATCTATCCCGGCGGGCCGGGGAACCTCTCGCTTTCGGTGAAGTGTTACTTCTCCGCAAAGCTGATGGGCGTGACGCCCGATGATCCGCGCCTGGCGAAGTGCCGCGAGTGGGTGCTTGAGCACGGCGGCGTGGTGGAGTGCAACACCTTCACCAAGATGTATCTCTGCGGCCTCGGGCAGTACGACTACGACGCTGTGCCCGCGATTCCGCCGGAGATCGTTCTCTCTCCCAACTGGTTCTACTTCAACATCTACGAGATTTCGTCCTGGTCGCGCTCGATCCTGGTTCCGCTGGCGATTATCTACGCGAAGAAGCCGTTCAAGAAAATTCCGCCAGAGCAGGGAATCGACGAGCTGTTTGTCGGCGGCCGCGCGAACGCGCAACTGCGGCTGAAGATGGATCGCAAGAGGATTGTTGTCGTGGCGCAACTTCTTCCTGATCGTCGATCGGATTCTGCATTTTGCCGAAGCCGTGCATCTGCGGCCGCTGCGCAAGCTGGCGCTGAAGAAGGCTGAGAAGTGGATGCTCGAGCGGCTGGAGATGACCGACGGCCTCGGCGCCATCTATCCTGCCATGCTCAACGCGATTATTGCGCTGCGCTGCCTTGGGTACTCTGAAGACGATCCGCAGGTAATTCGCGCGCGCGACGAGTTTGAGAAGCTGGGCATCGAAGAGCCGGCCAACGAGTCGATGCCGGAACCGACCTTCCGCATGCAGCCGTGCATGTCGCCCGTGTGGGATACGGCGCAGGCGTTGTTTGCGCTGGGCGAAGCAGGCGTGCCGGCGGACGATCCGCGCATGGTGAAAGCTGCGGACTGGATGCTCGCGAAGGAAGTGCGGCACAAGGGTGACTGGGCTGTGAAGGTGCCCGGCACCGAGCCCGGCGGCTGGTACTTCGAGTTCAACAACGAGTTTTATCCCGATACCGACGACACCGCGCAGGTGCTGCTGGCGCTGAGCAAGGTTGACAATCCGCGCGAGGCGTATCAGCACAAGGTTGCGCAGCGCGCCATTGAGTGGGAGTGGGCCATGCAGTGCAAGAACGGCGGCTGGGGCAGCTTCGACAAAGACAACACGAAGATGATCTTCCAGTACATTCCGTTCGCCGATCACAACGCGATGCTCGATCCGCCGACGGCCGACATTACGGGGCGCATTCTGGAGATGCTGGCAACCTACGGCTACACGCGCGACGACAAGCGCGTGCAGAAGGCAATTGACTTCATCTTCAGCCAGCAGGAGCCGGACGGAAGCTGGTTCGGCCGCTGGGGCGTGAACTACTTCTACGGAACGTTCCTGGTGCTGCGCGGGCTTGAAGCGATCGGCATCGACAACCACGAACCGCAGATTCAGCAGGCAGCGGAGTGGATGCGCATGGTGCAGAACCCCGATGGCGGCTGGGGCGAGACCTGCGGCAGCTACGACGACCCGAATACGCGAGGTGTTGGAACAAGCACGCCATCGCAGACAGCGTGGGCGCTGCTTGGATTGCTGGCCGCGGGAGATGACCGATCGGATTCGGTGGCCAAAGGTGTGCGCTGGCTCTTGACCCGCCAGCGCGAAGATGGAAGCTGGGACGAGTCGATGGGCGAGGGCGCGACCAAGCAAAGCATTATCACCGGCACAGGCTTCCCCCGCGTGTTTTATCTCGCCTACGTGATGTACCGGCAGTATTTCCCGTTGATGGCGCTCACGAGCTACAAGCGAGCGATGGAGAAGAGCAGCTATTAAAGGCAGCTATTAGCTCTCAGCTGTCAGCTTGGAATTGCTTAGCGGCGGGTTTTGATTTTGGGAAGGCAGCGAGGCAAGAGTCGCCTGCTTGAAGCTGAAGGCTGAAAGCTGGTCTTGGAGGATTAGCAACAATGGCAATTCCGATTTCCCAGGTTTGGACCGTGGTCCAATACGTGTGGAAGCAAAAGCTCACGGGCAAGAAGCGCTATCCTCTGGTGCTCATGCTGGAGCCGCTGTTTCGTTGCAACCTGGCGTGCGCCGGTTGCGGCAAGGTGCAGTATCCGCCGCACATTTTGAAGAAGCAGTTGACCCCGGAGCAGTGCTTTGCCGCGGTCGAAGAGTGCGGCGTGCCCATGGTGTCGATCCCTGGCGGCGAACCGCTGCTGCATCCGCAGATTGTCGAGATCGTGAATGGGCTGGTGGCGCGGAAGAAGTACATCTACCTCTGCACCAACGCGCTTGAATTGAAGCGCCGCATCCACGAGTTCACTCCGTCGAAGTACCTGACGTTCTCGGTGCACCTCGATGGGCAGAACGAGCACCACGACTTTTCGGTTTGCCGGGAAGGTGGGTACGAGCTTGCGATTGAAGGCATCAAGGAAGCGGTGAAACGTGGCTTCCGCGTGACGCCGAACTCGACCTTCTTCGATGGCGCCGATCCCAACAGCATTCGCGCCTACTTCGACGAAATCATGTCCATTGGCGTGGAGGGCATGGTGCTCTCGCCCGGGCTACAGCTACGACAAGGCGCCGGACCAGTCGCACTTCATGGGCCGCGCCCGCGTGCGCAAGCTCTTCCGCGCGGTGCTTTCGAATCGCAAGAAGTCGTGGAAGTTCAACATGTCGCCGTTGTTCCTCGAATTCCTGATGGGCGAGCGCGAACTACGAGTGCACGCCGTGGGGCTCGCCGGCCTACAACATCTTCGGCTGGCAGAAGCCCTGCTATCTGCTCCAGGATGGCTACGCCGAAACCTTCAAGGAACTGATGGAGACGACGAAGTGGGAAGAGTACGGCGTCGCCAGCGGCAATCCCAAGTGCGCGAACTGCATGGTGAGCTGCGGCTACGAGCCCACCGCCGTGCTCGACGGTTTCCACACGCTCGAGGGTTTCTGGGCGATGGTGAAGGGGAACTTTCTCGATCTACAAAGACGAGCATGCGCTGAAGCAGTTGAACGAGTGGCCTTCGCATTCGTCGACTCCGCTGGTGCAGATCACCGAGCCGACGCGGGCGCTTGAGGAGACCAACGCATGAGCGCCGAGGTGCTGAAGTACACGCGCGAGCAGGTCGAGGCGCTCGAAGTTGCTCCCGGTTTCGCGCACGAGAACCTGGAGGGCTGGGTTCCCGATCTTGCCGATGAAGAAGAGCTGCGCCAGGCGCTGGAGAAGGCCTTTGACTATCGCGGCGACGTGACACTGACGCTCAAGTCCGGCGAGCGCGTCGAAGCGTACATCTTCAATCGGCAAACCGGCGCGACGTTGGCCGATTCGTTCCTTCAGTACTTCACGCCAACCGCGGCGGACAAGCGCAAGGCGAGCTATGCCGACATTGCGCGCATCGAGTTCACGGGCAAAGACCGCGCCGCCGGCAAGCACTGGGAAGACTGGGTGAAGAACTACAACGAGAAGAAGGCCGCGGGCGTGAAGAATATTGCACTGGTGCCGGAGGCGCTGGAGTAGCCGACAGTGTTCAGGGGTCAGTGATCAGGGTTCAGTTTTTTTTGCGCCGCATCCACGCCCCTCTGGCTTCCCGCCACAATCGTGTGCTGCAAACTAAATAAGTTCGCTGATCTATGAAAGTCTTTCTGACAGGCGCCACGGGGTTTGTAGGCCATCATGCGGCGCGCGCACTGGCTGATGAAGGCGCCGACTTGCGCCTCCTGGTGCGCAAAACCAGCACCACCAAAAACCTTGAAGGCATTCGCGGCGAGACCGTTGTCGGGGATTTGCTCGAGCCCGCAAGCCTGCGCAGTGCGGTCGAAGGGTGCGATGCGGTGATGCACGTAGCGGCCGACTACCGACTCTGGATTCGCGATCCCGCTTCGATGTACCGCGCCAATGTGGACGGCACACGTGAACTGCTGCGCCTTGCGCGCGAGGCCGGCGTGCCGCGTGTCGTTTACACGTCGAGCGTGGCGACGATGCACTTCCGCACCGATGGCCTGGTGATCAACGAAGACACGCCGGTGTCGCTCGGCGACATGGTCGGCCATTACAAACGCTCCAAGTTTCTTGCCGAGCAGGAGGCCATCAAGGCAGCCCAAGCTGGGCAGCAGGTCATCATTCTCAATCCCACCACGCCGATCGGGCCATTCGACGCGAAGCCCACGCCCACAGGGCGCATCTTCGTCGATTTCCTCAATGGGAAGTTCCCAGCATACGTGGATACCGGATTGAACCTGGTGGATGTCGCCGAGGTTGCACGAACGCATGTCGCCGCTCTCAAGATTGGCAAGCCGGGCAAGCGCTATATTCTGGGCGGAGAGAACCTGACGCTGAAGCAGATTCTCGACAAGATGTCGGCGATCACGGGCATTCCTTCTCCCAAAACGCGTATCCCGTTCGCGGTCGCCGCGACCTATGCGTTCTTCGAAGAGTGGATCACCGGCCGCATCCGCGGCAAGGAGCCGCGTGCCACGCTCGAAGAAGTGCGCATGGGCCGCAAGAAGATGTTCGCCTCGAGCATGCACGCGCAGCAGGAACTTGGCTTTCGCATTGTTCCGGTGTACCCGGCCATGCGCGCCGCGATCGAGTGGTTCCGTGCTAATGGCTATGCAAATTAATAGTGGTAGTTCCCCCAAATGGCGCTAGACTTTGCCGGACATAATACTTAGTGCTATAGTTCTTAGTGTTAGCTAAGAGCCTGCGAGAATTTACGTTACGAAACCGATGGCCCGGTTTGTTCGAGGCGAGAGAATTTCGCATGCGAGGCTTGGCGAGGCCATTGATCGAGCTGAATCGGGAATCATCGATGCCGACCTTGGCGGCGGGCTGATCAAGCAAAGGGTTGCTCGCGCCGGCCAAGGACGATCGGGCGGATACCGCACGATCATTGCCTATCGGCGAAAGGGTAGGGCCATCTTCCTCTATGGGTTTGCAAAAAACGAACGCGAAAACATTGGGGTGGATGAGTTGACCGAGCTGAGAAAAGTCGGTCAAAACTGGCTCACGGCTTCGGAGGAGATGATTTCCGAAGCGCTTGAAGAACGAAAGCTGGAGATGGTTGAGCGATGAAAAACAAGAAAAAGCTGAGCCCTCTGAGCGAAGCCCTCCTTGAAATGGCGGCAGATCAGCACAGCCTGGGCATCATGGACGACGCGACCTATCGCAAGATTACGGTTCGGCATCTCGGCAAAAAGGCGAATCGGCTCGCCGCACCGATCACGCCCGGCGAGATTCGAGCCTTGCGCGAACGTGCGAACCTCAGTCAAGCTGCTTTGGCTCAGGTTCTGAATCTCACTGTTGGGTATCTTTCACAGCTCGAACGGGGCGTCAAACAGCCGAAGGGACCATCGCTCGCTCTGCTCAACATCGTGCGCTTCAAGGGAATTGAGGCCGTTCTCTAGTGACGCGCGTCGCCATCCTCTCCGCCCTTCCCGGCGAACTCAAACCCCTCGTCAACGGCTGGCCGCACAGCGAGCGCGGAAACATCAAGTTCTGGGCGCAGCGGAACGAAGAGGAAGAATGGATCGCGGCCTGTGCCGGCATGGGCGAAGCTGCCGCGATGCGTGCCTTCGCCGCCATCGAAGACGGTGGCCCCATCGACCTGGTCTTTTCCGTGGGATGGGCAGGGGCGCTGACGCGAGAAATCATCACAGGTTCAGCCCACAATGTTGCCGGCGTAATCGACTCCAGCACCGGCGAGCGCTTCAACTGCGATGCCCATGCCGGCAGTCGCTGGTTGGTGACCTCTCCAAGGGTCGCCGATGCCGCCGAAAAGCGGCGATTAGGCGAAACCTATCGGGCCGACCTGGTGGACATGGAGGCGGCCGCCATCGCCCGCTTGGCACTCATGCGGTCGATCCCTTTCTACTGCATCAAGGGGGTCAGCGACGGATTCGACGTCAAACTACCCGATTTCAACCGGTTTATCCGCCGCAACGGCCAGCTCAACCTGATGGACTTGGTTCTTTTTTCGATTGTCCGGCCTTGGTACTGGCCCAGCCTGCTGAAGATGGGCGAAAATAGTAGAAAGGCTTCCCTGGCAATCCGGGAGTCGCTGCTCAACTTCCTCAGCGAAAGGGCTTCCGACTAGAGCACAATGGCGACCCAGACATCCAACTTTCAGAGCAACGCGGAACGGACCATTCCGGCGACCATGCGGGCGGTGGTGTACCGCGGCATCAACGACATGCGCGTGGAGACGGTTCCCGTGCCCAAGATCGGCGCCGGCGAACTGCTCGTCAAGGTGGCCACCTGCGGTGTCTGCGGTACAGATCTGAAGAAGATCCACACAGGCTCGCATTCAGCTCCGCGCATCTTCGGTCACGAGATGTCGGGTGTGATTGTTGAGACCGGCGAAGGCGTGGACCGTTACGAAGTTGGCGAGCGCGTTGTGGTGCATCATCACGTGCCGTGCGGCGAGTGCTACTACTGCCGCAAACAGACGCCGACGCAGTGCCCGCTCTACAAGAAGGTCGGCGTCACGGCGGGGTTTGAGCCTTCCGGCGGGGGCTTTGCCGAGTACATTCGGGTGATGCGCTGGATTGTGGAAGGCCGCGGCGTGGTGCGGATTCCCGACGGCGTCCCCTATGAGCAGGCCGCATTCGTCGAACCAGTGAACACCGTGCTGAAGGGTGTGAAATTGCTGAACCTGGCTGCCGACGATACGGTGCTGGTTATCGGTCAGGGGCCAATCGGGCTGATGCACGCGGCGCTGGCAAAGAAGACCGGCGCGAAGGTGCTCACCAGCGATCTTTACCGGGAGCGTCACGCAATTGCAGCAAATTACGGTTTAACGCATCCAATACACGCAGGTCAGGAAGATGTTGTGAAGCGTGTGTTCGAAGAGACCGACGGTCGGGGCGCGGATGCTGTGATCCTTGCCGTGGGTGGAAACGCCTTGATCAAGACAGCGATGGATGCGGTGCGGCCGGGTGGAAGAGTGATGCTGTTTGCGCAGACGCAGCATGGGGAGACGACGATCGACCCCGGCGCGGTCTGCATGGACGAGAAGACACTGATGGGGTCGTACTCTTCGTCCTTCGAGATTCTGGATGAAGTAACCGATCTGGTCTTCGGCGGCTATCGCAAAGGATTCGATTTGACGCAGCTGATCTCGCATCGCTTTGCGCTGGAAGATGCGGTGAAGGCGATCGACATTGCGTCGCATCCCGGGCCGTCTTCCATGAAGATCATGATCGAGCCGGTACTGGGAGCTGGGGCAGAGTAGGAGGGACTTGATGGCGACAACCATGAAGGCCGCTATCCTCCACGGGCGGGAAGATATCCGCATCGAGCGCGTACCTGTGCCCGAAGCGGCGCACGGCGAATTGATTGTGCGCGTCGGCGCGGCGTTGACGTGCGGCACCGACCTGAAAGTATTCCGCCGCGGATACCACGCGCGCATGATCGTGCCGCCAGCGCTGTTTGGGCATGAACTTGCGGGCACCGTCGTGCAGGCGGGAGCCGGAGTTACGGACTTTTCTCCCGGTGATCGCGTGGTTGCGCTGAACTCGGCGCCCTGCGGTCACTGCTACTTTTGTGAACGCGGGCAGGAAAATCTGTGCGACGACCTGTTGTTCAACAACGGCGCCTATGCGGAATTCATTCGCATTCCTGCGCGCATCGTCGCGAAGAATACCCTGCGCATTCCGGATCATGTTCCCCTGGAACACGCTGCGCTGACGGAACCCCTTGCCTGCGCCGTGCATGGATTTGAAGACTCGCGGCCGCGGCAGGGAGATACGGTTGCAGTCATCGGCGGAGGACCGCTGGGGCTGATGATTCTGCACGTGGCTGCTCTTGCCGGATGCACAACGATCGCCATCGTGAAGCACGACGGGCAGGTGGAAGCGGCGCGGCAACTGGGCGCAACGCACGTAGTGCAGGCCACCAACATTCGCAAGGCGATCAAGGAGACCCGCGCGCTCACGCCGAAGAATCGCGGTGTCGATATCGCGATTGAGGCAGTCGGTGTTCCGGACGCGTGGGAAGAGGCCGTAGAACTTGTGCGCAAGGGCGGCTGCGTCAACTTCTTCGGAGGCTGCGCTTCGGGTACGCACGTCACGCTCGACACCAATCGCATCCACTACAGCGACATCACGCTACGGGCCACGTTCCACCACACGCCCGCGATCTGCCGCAAAGCGCTCGACCTGATCGCGAGCGGAAGATTCCAGGCGCAGGCGTTTATCACCGGGCACGCCCACCTGTATGAGCTGAACCGCGTTTTCGAGAAGCTCATGAACCGGAGCAGCGAGATTAAAACAGCCATCGTTCCCTAAGGTGAAGCGATGATGAGAGCGGCTTTGGAACAAATGCCACGAGAGGCGGACGATCTGGAACAGGAAACGTTGGATTGCCGCGTCGATGCGCCCTTGCCGCCGGGGCGATCGAACCTTGCGCAGACACTGCAATCGCTGGTAGATTCGCCGGTTTGGAAGACATCGATAGCACCGGCCGAGAAACCTGCGACCGGGATCTCCGCTTCAAACCCTGTAGAAGCGCGGACCACCAATACTGCTGATTCGAGAACTGCGGAGCCTGCGCAGGTCGTTGTCAAGCCTGAAGTCCCTTCGAAAGCAGAACTGCTCAAGCGTGGATGGTCCGCTTTACCGGAGAGCTATCGAATTCCGGAGAACGCGCCGACTCTGGAAGAAGCGCGCACCTACTGCCAGAAGCTCGCAGAAAGCCACTACGAAAACTTCCATGTGGCCACGTGGTTTCTGCCCAAGGCGCTGCGTCCGCACTTTCACGCCATCTATGCGTATTGCCGCATCTCCGACGATCTTGGCGATGAAGTTGGCGACACGGATGTGGCTCTCGCGCTGCTCGATGCCTGGGGCGAGGAACTCGACGCATGCTATGCGGGCAAGGCGCGGCATCCGGTGTTTGTTGCATTGGCTGAGACCATTCGCGAATGCTCGATTCCGAAGGATCCGTTTGCTGATCTGCTGGCCGCGTTCCGCCAGGATCAACTGGTGACGCGCTACGCCACCATGCAGGACGTGCTCAAGTACTGCCGCTATTCAGCGAACCCGGTTGGCCGGCTCGTTCTCTACGCGAGCGGCGAGGCCGATGAAGAGAAGTTCCGGCTCTCGGACGCGACGTGCTCGGCGCTGCAACTCGCCAACTTCTGGCAGGATGTGGGCGAAGACTACGCGCGCGGTCGCGTCTATCTGCCGCAGGACGACATGGCGTTTTTCCAGGTGAGTGATGAAACCATCGCCGACAAGATTGCGACGCCGGGTTTCCGGGGCCTCATGCGCACCGAAGTTGAATACGCGCGCAGCCTGTTCGAACAGGGATTGCCGCTGATCGGCATGGTCAACCGTGAGCTTGCTCTGGATCTGGATTTGTTCAGTCGCGGCGGGCTGGAAATTCTTCGCGCCATCGAAAAGTGCGACTACGACGTTCTCACGGCGCGGCCCTCCATTTCAAAGATGACGAAGGCGAGCCTTCTGATGCATTCGGTGTGCGCGAAGCTGATTCCTGCTTGGAGACTCGGTCGCAGCAACACCTGCACCGAGCCCGCCGATTGAACCAGGGAATCCAAGTGGCCTCGTCTGGCGCGCCAACCGCGATCGAACTCAATGCTGCTTACGCCATTTGCCGACAGATTGCGCGGCGCGAGGCGAAGAATTTCTACTACGCGTTTGTGGCTTTACCCAAAGCCAAGCGCAATGCCATTTGCGCGATCTATGCGTTTATGCGGCAGGCCGATGACCTTGCCGATGACGAATCAATTTCCATTGAAGGGCGACGTAAGCGCCTGGATGCTTGGACATTCGCGTGGCGGCTTGTCAACGCCGGCGGAGAGACAAACGACCCCGTCTTCGTTGCCGTCCGCGACGCGACCCAACGCTTCCACATTCCTGCGACGCTGCTGGATGAGCTGATTGCGGGAGTCACCATGGATCTGGATGCGGCCAGGCGCGGCACGACAGACACCTATGCAACCTTCGATGACTTGTATCGCTATTGCTATCTCGTCGCGTCGGTTGTCGGGCTGGTGTGCATCCGCATCTTTGGCTACTCCGACGCCCGCGCTGAGAATCTTGCAGAAGAGACAGGCGTCGCATTTCAGTTGACCAATATTCTGCGCGATGTGGAGGAAGATGCGGAGCGCCATCGCGTGTATCTGCCGCTCGAAGATCTCACGGCGCACGGCATTGCGCTCGATGAAGTGCTGCATCGGAGGAAGGGAACCGCGCCCACAGCGAAAGAGCGCGCACTTCTGCAGGAAATTGGAAAACGCGCGGAACGGTATTATGCTTCGGCGCAGGAACTGATGCCGCTGATCGATAAGGACAGCCGGCCCGCGTTGTGGGTGCTGGTGGAGATCTACCACGCACTGCTCAAGCGCATTGAGGCAGCGGACTTCGATGTGTACACGAAGCGCGTGTCCGTCCCGCTGGTCACGAAGTTATCGATCCTGATGGCCGGCATGGCGAGGATCGCGTGGACTCGGGTGGCGGGTTGAGTTGAGGACAACGAGTCAGGTCGCAGGCAAGGCAATCGTCACGGTGATCGGCGCCGGTGTCGCGGGAATGAGCGCCGCGTGCGCGTTGGCGGACGCGGGTTTCGCCGTACACCTGCTGGAGCGACGAGGGTATCTCGGCGGCCGCGCCTCATCGTATCTGCATCCGGGCGTGGGCGAGGTCATCGACAACTGCCAGCATGCGTTGATCGGCGCGTATACGAACCTGCTCGGTTTTTATCGGCGCATCGGCGTTGCCGACAAAATTCATTGGACGCGCGAGATGACGATGATTGAGCCGGGCGGCCGCCGGTCGAAGCTGGGGCCTTCGTGGCTGCCGGCTCCGCTTCACGGTTTGCCGCGCCTGATGCGCGCATCCGCGTTCTCGCTTGCGGATAAAGCTGCACTGGCGCGCGCATTCGCCGTGATGATGCGGCCGATTCCGCTCGGCTCGAATGAAAACCTGGCTGATTGGTTGAAGCGCCATCGGCAGACCCCCGGGGCAATGGAGCGATTCTGGCGGCTTGTGATAGCCAGCGCTCTGAACGCAGATCTGAACGAGATCAGCGTGCAATATGCAGCCATGGTGATTCGCGGGCTGTTCATGGATTCGGCCGCGGCCGGAGCGATGGGCATGAGTACGGTGCCGCTGAGCGACCTGTACACGCCTGTCGCGCCCTACCTGACGGCGCGGGGCGGCAGCCTCCAGCTGAATGCCTTCGTGGAAGGCGCCGATTGGGATGAAGAGACATCGCAGTGGAGCGTGCGCACGCGCACGGGTGTGGTGATGTCGGACTTTGTGGTTCTGGCGCTGCCGTTTGAAGCTACGGCGGAGTTGCTGCCCAGATTCCCCGCCGCCGAGGGAGCGGAAACGCTCGCGCGCCAGCTCGAGCGGCACGTTCACTGGCCGATCTGTTGCGTGCACTTGTGGTTCGATCGCGAGATCACCGACCTCGAACACGCGGTGATGCTCGATCGCGAAATCCATTGGATGTATAACCAGTCGCGCTTGCAGGGGCGGCCTGGAAACTACATTGAACTCGTGGTGAGTGCGACGCGCGCGTTCGCGGCGCTGCCGCGGCAGGCTGCCATTGACCAGGCCTTGCGCGAGCTCGCGGAGTTCTTTCCGCGCGTCAAGGAAGCCAAGCTCGAAAAAGTCGCGCTGACGAAAGAAGTGCGCGCGACGTTCGGCGTGCCTCCGGGCATCGATGACGCGCGTCCCGGAGCGAAGTCGCCGTGGCCGCAGCTATTCCTCGCGGGCGACTGGGTGCGGACGGGGTGGCCGTCGACGATGGAAAGCGCAGCGCGCTCCGGCCATCTCGCCGCGGACGCGATCTGCGCGGTGTCTGGCAGAACGAAGACGTTTCTGGAGCCGGATTTGAAGCCGCGCGGATTGATGCGCTTTGTCGGGCGGAGCTAGCGGTGTTCGCGGAGTCAGCCGAGCTAGCACAGACTACATGCACAGCACCGCTAACATCGCTGCCTCCCGTCAGTGCGCCAACAAATAGACCCCGATACAGACCAGGAAAGCAGCGGTCCACCGTCGATGGTCCACGTTCTCTTTCAGAAAGATTTTGCCGGCCACGGCATTGGTTACCAGCGTCAGCGACGCGCAGGCAGGCGCGACCAGCGACAGATTCAGGTGGTTCAGCGCGAAGAGCAGCGCGAAAAAGGCCATCGCCAGAAAGCCAACGCCGGCGAAGAAAAGCGGGCAGGTAACGACCGCCTTGATCGCTCCCTTCAGGCCAGATTGGGCGCGAATGTCATCGAGGTCGCCGATGGACTTCATCGCGGCTGCGGTCAGAACCTCTCCCGCGGTTGAGAGCATGACTACGCCGGCAATGATAGCCGCGGCTGACCACGGCGTGGAGATCGCCATCATTGCGCGGACTCCTGCGCGGGCACGGGTTCCGTACGCGACGGACCATGGGCGACGAAGCCGACGCCGAGCGTGATGAGCGCGATGCCTGCCCAGCGTTCGAGCGAGATGGTCTCGTGCAGCCAGAAGCGAGCGAAGAGAGCGACGAGCACATTGCCGAAGGCAGTCGCGGGAAGGACGAAGGTGAGGTCAGCCCAGGAGAGCGCAGTAAGGTAGCTCGCGAAGAAGCCGATGAGGAGCGCGATGCCCAGGGCGATCCAGGGAGTGAATACGGCAGAGACGAGTGCTGCCGGATGTGCGAGAGAAATGGGCGGAATGTGCGTCATCCCGCGCGAGAGGCACGTGTCCCCAAGCGGCGCGCAGATGGCCACCGTGGCGAGGATGAGGTATTGGCGGAAAGAAAGATGATGATTCGCCATGAATAGATTATTGATGATGCGGGGTGGGGGAAGGTTTCGGATGCGAAGGGATTGATGCTGTCATGTTGCGTGAAATGCGGGTTCACTTCGGCTGCGCTCAGGGCAGGCTTTCGTGACTCACCACCCCGAACTGAAGGACGTTCGGGGCTCCGTTCACTCAAAATGACGGCGCGGTACAGGAAAAACGAAGGGCGTCCTCAAAAGGACGCCCTCGGGATTCGTGCTTGCGGCAGCTAGGCGCCCGCTTTTGCGGGGGTTGAGGGGTTGGCTTGCGCCGCGCGCGTGGCCTTGACCTGTTTGTTGCGTTGCGCGCGGAGCTTCAAAAAGGCCTTGGCTTCGACGTAGAGGCGAGGCACATCGCGATTGACGATGGCTTTCCACACCACGCGGAACGCTGCCTTGGGGCGGAAGTAGTACTCGTCGTAGAAGCGGTGCACCATCTCCATGACGTAGTCAACGGGCAGGCCGGGATACTCGATGTGCGCCATCTGGTGGCCGCCGCCATCTTCCATGCGCTCGTTGGTGATGTAGCCGTTGGCCTTGGCAAACTCGTAAAACTCAGTCCCGGGATAGGCGTGGGCGATGGAGACCTGGATGGTTTCGCAGTCGAGTGTCTTGGCGAAGTTGATGGTGTTGCGGATCGACTCCTTGGTTTCGCCGGGGAGCCCAAGGATGAAGTCGCCGTGAATCACGAGTCCCAGGTCGTGGCAGTCCTTCGCGAACTGGCGCGCCTTCTCCACGGTTGCGCCCTTCTTGATGTTCTTGAGAATCTGCGGGTCGCCTGACTCGAAGCCGACGATGAGCAGCCGGCAGCCAGCTTCCTTCATGGCCTTCAGCGTTTCGTACTCCGTGGTGACGCGCGAGGTGCAGGACCAGGTAATGCCGAGCGGCTTCAGCTTGGAGCAGAGCTCGATGGTACGTGCCTTCTGGATGTTGAAGGTGTCGTCGTCGAAGAAGAACTCCTTCACGTGAGGAAAGTTCTCCTTGGCCCACTTCAGTTCGGCGGCCACATCGTCCGTCGACCGCTTGCGCCACGCATGACCGCTCAGTGTCTGCGGCCAAAGGCAGAAGGTGCACTGCGCCGGGCAGCCGCGCGTGGAGTAAAGCGCGATGTACGGATGCAGCAGGAAGGGCACGTTGTAGCGGGTGACGTCGAGTCGCGCTTGTAGATCTTGGTGGCCCAGGGCATCGCGTCCAGGTCTTCCACCTGCGGGCGGTCGGGATTGTGCACAACCTTGCCGTCGAGCTTGTAGCTGATGCCGAGGATCTCGTTCAACGGCTTGCCCTGCGCGAACTCCACGATGGAGTAGTCGAACTCGCGGCGGCAGATGAAGTCGAGGACGGAACACTCATTGAGAGCGCGATCCGGGTCGGTGGTGACGGGCGGCCCGACGAAGGCGACCTTGATCGAGGGGTTGGCTGCCTTGATGGCTTCGGCGAGGCGCTGATCGCCTTCCCAGCCGACGGTCGAAGTGAACAGAACCAGGAACTCGTAGTCCTTGCAAATCTTGATTGTCTCCTCCGCGGAGACGTGGTGCGGCGGCGCATCGAGGAGGCGCGAGCCTTCCAGAAGTCCAGCCGGATAGGTCAGCCAGACGGGGTACCAATACGACTCGATTTCGCGCGTTGCGGGCCAGCGGGAACTTGCGCCTCCGTCGAAATTTTCAAACGAGGGAGGATTCAGAAACAGTGTTTTCAGAGGCATAGGCATCCCTTCAATTCTACCATTCTGGTACTTTTAATTGGATCAATTCCGACCGTTTTGGTTCTATATTTCGACACCTGGTTTGGTGCTATTTCTGGTGCATTTCGTGCAGCCAGTCATCCATGTGGCCAAGTGCGCGCAACAGGCCCAGGCGGGCCTTGGCGAGCTGAAATGAAGCTTCCTGAGCATCGACGTATTTCTGGCGTTCGTCGATGCGTGCAAGTTGCTCATTCTTGGGGGTCATTTGCGGAGTTGAGCCGGGGCCGGTGGCGCCGTTGCCGCTCTCGAGTTGGGCCAGGACTGCCTTCAGCTGAGCATCGGCGATCTGCTGCTGCAGGCCGGCGACTTCGGCCTGGGCGTCGAGCTCGCGGAGGCTGCCCGTGAGCGTGGCGACCTCGATGTCATTTTGTTTGCGGGCCTGCTCGGCTTCGACGGTTGAGCGAAGCGCTTCGGCAGCGGTGAGCCTCGCCTTGGCGCGGAGCGAAAAATCAAATAAAGGAAAGGAAATCTGAAAACCGAAACTGACGTTGTTGGGTGTGAACGTCCCCGGCTGATAGAGCTGGGCATAGTTGCTCAGCTCATTGACGTCGTAATTGTAGATCGCGCCGAAACCGATGGTGGGGCGGCGCCAGGCCAGGTCATCGCCCTTGGCTTGAAGCTGCTTCGAATGAGCCGCTGCGTCCGCGGCGGCGATACCGGGAATATCGATGGGTGCCTGCTCGGCGGTGATCGCAGGGATCTCGGGAATGCTGGCATGGTCGGGGATCACGGAGCCGACGGGCAAGTTGGTCAGCGTAGCGAGCTGTTTCGCCAAGGTGGCGGCTCGCGTCTCTAGATGAAGTCGTTGCAGCTTGAGTTGTGCGGCGCGCAAGCGGGACTGCAGAACGTCCAGGTTCGAATCGACACCGGCCTCGCTGCGCTGCTCCTGAATGTGGAGGAGCGCGGCTGTGAAATACTCCTGCTGCTGTGCGGCGGCCAGCTCCCGATTGACTGTGTCGAGCTCAATATAGGCCGTCGACGCGTCGAGGGCCACCTGTTCCTTGGCGTCTTTAAGACCAAGGTTGGCTGCGTCGAGGCCCGCGTGCGCCGCTTTGCCGTATTGCCTGTGCGCAGAGCTGAATACCAGAGACTGCATGCTCGCGTTTCCCACCGACGGCTGCCCCGTGGGATATCCGTGCGAGTAGCCCGCGTTCGATCCGATGACGAAGTTGGGGAGGTAGGCGTCCTGCGTTTCAGCCAGGGCGGCACGCGCTTTTTCTACGTCAGCATTCGCCATCCGCACGGCGGTGGAGTTGGTTTGGGCGAAAGCAACGACAGTAGCGAGCGAAACCTGGGCACGCGTTGACCCAACACAGGCGACCGCAAGAATCGCGAGCAGCGACAGCGACCGGGCAATGCGCGGATTGTGGATGATCTTGGCGGGCATGGTCAAAGATTTGCTTGCTGCGGTGTGGCCGGCTGATTCGGGCGGCGATCGGCATCCTCAAGTTTGAAGTCCTGCGCCGGCCGGTAGTCGTGGGCGAGTGCGAGTGCGGCAGCGCGCTCCTGTTGCGCCCCGGTTTTATCGCCGAGCTTTACACGCAAACGCGCCAGCCGAACATGCGCTTTGAACGCCGGGGCTTCTTCGGTCTTGTATGGACTGGCGAGGTAGCTCTGCAACAGCGTGGCGGCGAATTCCGGGTCGGCCTTGGCTTCGATCAGCACGCCTGCGCCGTCGTACAGCGCGACCGCGGCAAACCTGTCGTGTGCGGCGGACGCCTGGGCCTTGTGCACCGCCGACTCCATGGCGTCCAGCTGCTTGCGCCGGCCGGTAGATAGCCGGCCAGCGTCGTCCAGCGGAGCGCGGGGTGCGGATCGGTAGCGATAGCCTGCCGGTACTCGCGCTCGGCGCTTTCATAGTCCTTCTGATCCTCCGCAATGTGCCCCAGGAGCTCGTGGGCGCGGGCGGCGTCAACGGGCAGAAGCTTGCCGGCGATGTCGCGGGCCTTGTCATCGCCTCCGCCCACCACGCTGGGTGCCTGGACATAGAAGTCGCCCAGATCGGCCAGCGCGCCGGCATTCCGCGGATTCAGTTGAACCGAGGTCTCAAACTCCGCGCGGGCTTGCTTGGCGAGCGTGAAGGCTGAGAGGAAGGACGCGTGCCCAGCCTTCTCGCCGATGGCCCGGCCCAGCCACATGTGATAGTCGGAGTTCTGCGCTTCAAGATGAACGGCGGCGGCGCACTCGTTGGCGGCCGCGTCCCACTGGCCCAGCGTCAGACGCACGCGGCAGAGCAGGTTGTGGCTGATTGCGTCGCGGGAGTCGGGTTGGGAAGAGATCAAGCCCAGGGCTCGATCGGCTTCCCCAGCCTGCAGGGCAGCGTCGATCTGGGTGAGCGGAGAGGCCTGAACATCGCTCGCAGCCAGCGCTCGGCAGGCCGGTGAAAACAAAAGTACAGCGCCGGCCAGCAGCGAATGCGAAAGTCGGGGGCTCACTGCATGTTCCTGATGGGCTCGCCCTCCTGCAAAGGCAGCCCGTTGGTTGTGCCGGTGGCGACGATGTCTCCCTCGACCAGGCCGGAGAGGATGGGCGTGAGGACGAGGTTGGAGGTGCCCACGGTAACGGGCGTGCGCACGAGGTGATCGCCGACCACCTTGAAGACGTAAGGCCTTCCGTTTTCGACGTGCAGTGCATCGCGTGCAACGGTGAGAACGTTGTTCTGGCTGGCCGTCGTTACAGAGACGTTGACGTTGGTATCGGGTAGCAAGTCGCCATCGCCATCGTCCACGTCGATGATTGTTTCGCCAACGGTGCGGGATTTGTACTCCAGAACAGTCGTCGGCACGCGCGTGACGTGCCCATGCCAGATCCGATCCGGCTTGCGCGTTCCACTTGATGCTCGCGGCTTCGCCTACGGCGAGCTGGCCGATGTCCGGTTCGTCAAAGTAGGCGACCACGTGCATTTTGTGCAGGTCGGCTATCTGAATCAGGAGCTTCCCGTCTTCGGCGAATTCGGAGCGGCCCGCGCTCATGGTGTAGACCGTGCCCGCAAACGGAGCCACGGGGCGGGTTTGCGCTTCCACCTCGCGTGCCGCGGCGAGCCCCGCCTCCGCCTCATCCAGAGCGGCTTGTGCGCGCGCAATGTCGGCGGGAGCGTAGCGTCCGTGGGACGTAGTCTCAGCGGCATGCAGGGATGCGTTCGCGGTATCGAGCCGTTCCTGCGCCGCCATCACTTCGCTCGGCGAAGCGGCTCCGGCGGCCTGCAGTTTCTTCAGTGCGTCCAGGCTATTCTGCGCCTGGTCGCGATCGATACGTGCCTTGGCGAGGTCCGCCTCGGTCCCCTGGCGCTCCATCAACGAGCCGTTATGCGTGGCGGCTTCGTAGGCGGCCTGCGCTGCTTTGACCCCGCTCTCGGCGGCGGCAACACGCGCCCGGGCCTGCAGGTCGTCCAACTCCAGGAGCAGTTTGCCGGCCGCGACGTGGTCACCCTGGTGCACGTATACGGCCTTCACGGTCGTAGCAAGCGGGCTGTGCACTTCGTAGTTGGTGATGGGCTGGACGAGGCCGTTGGTGCTTATCTGGTTCACGAGCGATTCGCGCGCGACACGAGCTTCGCGGACGGGGATGCGTTCACGCGTGAGCATGCGTACCCCAAAGAAGACTGCGATAAGGAGGACGACCGCGCCCAACCAGAGAAAGACTCGGCTCGCTTGCTTTTTCTCTTCCATTCACTCAACCAAAAGTCAGTATATAAGACTCGAAATCGCGCCCAAAGGAGCGCAAAAATTGCATTTCCAATGGATTGCGGCGATACACGGCTTCAGTTTCGGCCTTACCGCACCCTCGATACAATGGGGACATGGCCACCACAGCGCGCTATACCGACGAACACGCCAAGGCAGGGCTGGACTTTGCCTTTCCTGCTATTGAGACCTGGGAGAATCAGTTTCCGGGCTACGAGATTCTGATCGACGATCCGGAGCTGACTTCGGTGTGTCCCAAGACCGGATTGCCGGATTTTGGTGTGTTGACGATCCGCTACATGCCGCGCGAGCGCTGTCTCGAACTTAAGTCGCTCAAAGAGTACCTGTTCAGTTACAGAAACCTGGGAATTTTTCAAGAAAACATTGTGAACCAGGTGCTGGAAGATGTGGTGAAGGCCTGCGACCCGGTGTGGGCCGAGGTGAAAGGCGTATTCCGCCCCCGCGGCGGCATCGGGACAACGGTCGTCGCAAAGTGGCCCAGGCCCGAGGCCTGACCGGACATCCCCCATCCCTGACAGGGGTCATGCTGAGCGAGACGGGCCCGCCCGTTTTTCGGTTCGAGGGTGGTGAGTCGAAGGGTCTGCGGTTGCTTTCAGGTGGTGCCTTTTCAATGCGGCTGATTTTCGCCGATCTCTGTTCCAACTCAGGATGGCGGTGTCGTCTTCGCCGACCAGTACGGAACGGGTGACAAAGCAGTCGTCCTCGCGCATGGCGGCCAATTCAACAAGGAAAGCTGGGCGAAGCAGGCGCACACTCTGTCGATGCCGGATACCGCGTGATCGCCATCGACTTCCGCGGTTTTGGCAAATCGCATGGGCCCGGAGATAAAGATGTGCTGAGCGCGCCGCTCTGGCAGGATGTGCTGGCGGCGGTGCGCTATCTGCGCACGAACGGAGCTAAATGGGTTGCAGTCGTCGGCGGCAGCATGGGCGGAAGCGCCGCGGGCGATGCCTCCGTTGAATCGAAGCCGGGCGAGATCGACAAGATCGTCTTGCTCGGCGCGGCTCCCAACATGCCCGCCGACAAGCTCAAGTGTCCGTCTCTCTTTCTCGTTGCCCGCGCCGATGCCAGCGGCGATGGGACCGAACCGCGCCTGCCCGCGATTCAACGGCAATACGATCGCGCTCCGCAACCGAAGAAGCTCATTCTTGTGGAAGGATCGGCGCACGCCCAGCATCTGTTCGAGACGCCGCAGGCAGATCGCGTTATGCGCGAGATTCTGGAGTTCCTGGCGGCGAAGTGATACCCAGATCGAATGGGGGTGCCCCCGTCCAAGCCCTGCTTTGGCGGGTAGCTAGAAACCCCACGAACAATAACGGTCCACGCACCATTCTCCTTTGTGAAACCATGGCTGGCGGCTATTCTGATCCCGCGTGTCCTCTGCCTCTAAGCCCGTAAGCCGTTCGTTCTTGAGTCCAGCCGTGGCCACGCTGGCGCTGCTGATTGCGCTGAATCTCCTCAATTACATTGACCGCTACATTTTGCCCGGCGAAGTCTCGCTGATCCAGAGCGAGTTTCACTCCACCGATCAGCAGATGGGCGCGCTAACGACCGCGCTCTTTGTGGTCTACATGCTGGCTGCGCCGCTGACCGGCTGGCTCGGCGACCATTTCCGCCGCAAGCCGCTGATCATCGGCGGCGCGGTGCTGTGGAGTCTGGCCACACTGGCGACGGCGTGGGTGCACGACTACTGGACGCTGTTCATTCGGCACGCGCTGGTGGGCGTGGGCGAGGCCACCTTCGGCATCTTTGCGCCAGCAGTTCTGGCGGACTTTTATCCGGAGCGCGACCGCAACCGCATTCTCTCGATCTTTTATCTGGCGATTCCGGTGGGCGCTGCGCTTGGCTATCTCGCCGGCGGCGAACTGGGATCGGCGTGGGGATGGCGTGCGCCGTTCTTTATCTGCGCGCTGCCGGGCCTTCTGATCGCCGTGCTCTACGGTTGGCTGGGGCGGGAACCGGAGCGCGGCGCCAGCGATCATGTGCAGTCGACCGCGAACCGGAGCACCGTGCTGGGACTCTTTCGCAACCCCGCATTTCTGACCGCAACCTTCGGCCTCGCCATGCTCACGTTCGCCATGGGCGGCATCTCGAACTGGATGCCCACCTTCCTCCATCGCTTCGCGGGGCTTTCCGTCGGAAAGGCCGGCTTGGCGGTTGGCGGTATAACGGTCGTCGATGGCATCCTCGGCACGCTGGTCGGGCGGATGGCTGGCGCAGCGATGGCTCAGAACGAATGACCGTGCGCTCTACCTGATTTCGTTTTGGAGCGTGGCGTTGACCTTGCCCTGCGGCATCGTGGTGTTCTTTGGCCCGAGCGCGTGGGCGCTGCCGACGCTGTTCGTGACGGAGTTCTTTCTTTTCCTGAATACAGGGCCGCTGAATGCGGCCATCGTGAATTCGGTTTCCGCGCCGGTGCGCGCAACCGCAATTTCGTTCAATCTGTTCTGCATACATGCGTTCGGCGACACGTTTTCGCCGACCATTATCGGTTCAATTTCAGACCGAACGAATTTGCGTATCGGACTCGGCTCGACACTCGTCTTTCTGGTGATCTCTGCCTTGATCCTGCTCTTCGGAGCTCGGTTTGCGCCCGAACTCGACAAGGACGGCGCAGCCGCCAGTGCCGGCTCGGTCTGAGAAAGGGTCGGCACGAGAGATCGATGATGGCCCACACGCATCTTTTCTCCGGAATCATTGTCGGATTGACCGGGTGGCTCGCGATTGTGTGGATCTATAAGGCCACGCGCGCGCTGGTGGGTATGCGGCGAGTCCCGGACCTGAACGAGATCGATATCGCAACCTTGCCGCAGCTGCCTGGCGGTGCGGGACCGAATCTGACCGTGATCGTTCCCGCGTGCAACGAAGAGAAAACCATCGAGATCACGCTGCGATCCTTGCTCACACAAGAGGGAATCCGTCTGCAGATTATCGCGGTCGACGATCGCTCAACGGACGCGACGGGCGTGCGTATGGAAGAGGTGTTTTCGACGCATGGAGCCGACTCGCTCCACACGATTGAGGTCGTTCGCAATCGTGAGTTGCCGCCGGGATCGCTGGGCAAACCCCACGCGGTCAGCCTGGGTGTGGCGCGCGCGTCGGCTCCCTGGATTCTGCTCACAGACGCTGATATGCACTTTGCTCCGCAGTGCTTGTCGCTGGCTTTGCGGCTGGCGGAGGCGCGCCGCGCAGATCACCTGGTTCTCATTCCTACGCTGATTCGCGCAAACTGGCGGGAGAGCGCGATGGTCGCGGTCTTTCAGGCGCTGACGCAATGGTCGATGCGGCTCTGGAAGGTGGAAGACCCGAAGGCGCGTGACTTCCTCGGCGTGGGCGGATTCAATCTGATCCGTGCATCGGCGCTCAAGGCAATCGGCGGAATGGAGAAAGTGCGGATGGAAGTGGTCGAGGACCTGTCGATCGGCTGGCTGGTAAAGCAGAACGGGTTTCGTACGCAGGTTGCCCTGGGACCGGGCCAAGCCTCCATCCGCTGGTTTGAAGGTGTCTTCGGGCTGGCGGCCAACCTCGAAAAAAACGGCTTCGCAGCCTTTCGCTTCAACTTGCCGCTGGTCTGCCTGATGCTCATCACCATGAGCCTGCAGGTCGTGCTGCCGTTCGCCGCATTGTTCTGCGGCTGGCTTGGCGTTGCGGCTGCTGCGGCCATGTATGTGGGGATCGGAATTGGCTACAGGGCGAATCGTAAAGTGAACGGGGCGTCGCCTCTTCTGGTGCTGGTGTATGCTCCCGCCCTTGCCGTGCTGTGCTGGGGCTTTCTGCGCTCGACCGTGCTGACGTTGGCGCGCGGCGGGGTTGCATGGCGCGGCACCTTCTACCCGCTCGCGGACCTGAAGCGGGGAATGATCAAGTGGCGCGCCTGGTGAACGCTACTTTCGAGGCCGCAACTCCTGGTCGCGGGTGTTCATGAACGCGCGGCTACCGCCCTGCGCCCGCAAATTCGGGTCGTGAATCGGCGGCCGCTCCTGCTCGGCAGAGAATCCGCGGGCCAGCACCGGGTTGGGGCGGAAGCGCGGCGGTCCTCCATAGAACTGGCGTGCGTGGCTGAGGATCATGCCGGCCCGGCCGTGCATGGGTTGCACTATGCCGCGGACGTTCACGTCCATATCGCGATACCTCAGAAGCTCGCCCACAAAGTCACGGTCTTCCTGAAGACTGACGATCGTGAAGCGGCAGTTGTCATCGGGAGTCTCTGGCGAGCACACGTCGAGGAACCGGGTGCCGTCGGGCAGTTTGACGACGTTGTAAATATGCGCCGAGACGCAGACATCTCTGTTGACCATCCGCGAGGCCTGGTCCGGAGGCACACAGGCTTTGCGAGCCGCCGCGGACGCCGGGAGGGTTGAGAAAACAAGAAGGAAGATCGCTGCGAGGTTGGTGTGCGTCATGAGGGCCTGTTGAGTCGAGGACATGCTAGCCCCGAACGATGTGCCACGGAAGTACATGGATCACAGCCGCAGGTGTCTGGCGAGCGCAGACGGATTGCGGTACTCTTGTGCGTACTTCCCGCACGCTCCACAAATGGAGGCAAACCGAGATGAAGAACTTCCGCGGAAGTTCGTTGCTGGCCTTTGGGCTGATCGGGATTTGCGGCATCAGTACCCCGGACGCGCAGCAGACGAGCTTCCTCGCCTCGTACAAGGGCACGCCGTTCCAGGACAGCCACGCTACCGGCGGCGCGCAGGCGATTCCCGGTAAGGTGATGTGCGCATACTACGACGTGGGCGGCGAAGGCGTGGCCTATCACGACACGGATGCGGAGAATCACGGCAGCGGCGAGCTTAACAAGGCCGACGGGAATTATCTCAACGAGTTCCGCATGCACGAAGGCGTCGATATTTCGTATACGAAGTTCGGACGCACCCCGCCGATCGACGACAACTCGTTCAATAAGGTCATGCCGCCGGCGGACATGCTCTACGTGGGGTGGACCGAGCCGGGCGAGTGGTTCAACGTCACCGTGAACGTGGCGCAGGCAGGCGAGTATACGGCCGACCTGCTGTACACGTCGAACCGCGGCGGCGCGATTCTGCTGGACGTGAATGGGCAGCCGGCAACGGGCCCGCTGAAGATTATCACCACGTTTGATGACACCGATCCGCTGGAGTGGCGGCAGTACCACCACTGGAGCGTGTTGAAGAACCTGGTAGATGTGAAGTTGCCGGCAGGGAAGTCTGTATTGACGGTGCATATTCTGGCCGAAGGCCACATGAATCTGGCGAGCTTTGACTTCAGAAAAGTCATGTGAGGCATCTTCGATGCGTAGTTGCACAGCGCACGTCCGCATCCGGCAGCGGGTGAGAACTGCCCGCCTAGGGCGCACTCGCAGCGTAAATTGTCGCGTGTGACGGAATTAGCGCTCCGAAGACCGTGCCACCCAGCGCGCCGATTACCGCGCCAACGGCCGCCCCGGTTCCTTTGCCTCGAAGAAATCCGTGATCTTCCCAGAACGCCGCAGAGATACCTGCTCCGGCCCCGGCGCCAACCCCTGCTCCGATAGCAATGTTGCGCAGCCGATGCGTTCCGCGCTGGCTCCTCACAGAGCGAATGTCCTGCTTGCGGATGGTTTGTGCGCCGGCTCTATTTTGCAGGGAGAGGCCATCCTCGGTGACGTTTTGGAACGAGCCGGAGACGGACTTCGAGTCGGCTTCGAAGACCTGAATCTTATCTCCCATTTTCAGGGTGCGCAGGTTTGCCCAGGATGTGGGCTTGCTTTGGGAAAACGAGAGACAGGACACCCCCAGGACGCAACTCAAGATCAAGGCTCTTCGCATGCGTGCTCCCATTCTGCTTTGGTTGTGACAGATTGGGCGCAATCATTTCATCTGAATGAACGCGTGTCTATGGATCTTTTGCAAACCTACTGGACGCCGACCAGTTCTTCGTCCTTCGCGTTCTTGCCGTAGTGGCTGACAACGTAGTTGTCGAGAATCTGCTTGAACTCGGCGACGATCGTGTCTCCGTGCAGGGTCTTGTAAAGCTTGCCGTCGACATAGACGGGAGCTTTTGGCTCCTCAAACGTGCCAGGCAGGCTGATGCCGAGATTCGCGTGCTTCGATTCGCCGGGGCCGTTGACCACGCAGCCCATCACGGCAAGCTTCAGCTCTTCCACGCCCGGATACTTCTTGCCGCCACTCGGGCATTGACGTCCGCAGGTAGGTCTGAATCTGCTCGGCGAGCTCCTGAAAATACGTGCTCGTCGTGCGGCCGCAACCCGGGCAGCTTGTCACCTGCGGCATAAAGCTGCGAATCGAGAGCGACTGCAGAATCTGCTGCGCGGCCTGCACTTCTTCGGTGCGGTCGCCGCCCGGCTTGGGCGTAAGGCTGACGCGGATGGTATCGCCAATGCCGGCAAGAAGCAGCGGCGCAAGGCCCGCTGTCGAAGCGATCAGTCCCTTGGGGCCCATGCCCGCTTCGGTTAGCCCAAGGTGCAGTGCGTAGTTGCAGCGCGAGGCGAGAGTTGTGTAGACGTCGATCAGGTCGCGGACGCCGCTGACCTTCGCGGAGAGGATGATCTGGTCGGGGCGCAGCCCGAAGTGCTCCGCGGCTTTGGCCGACTCAAGCGCGCTGACCACCATGGCTTCCATCATCACGTCGCGCGCGGGCAGGGGGTTGGCGCAGCTTCGAGTTCGCGTCCATCATGCGCGTGAGCAGCGCCTGATCCAGCGATCCCCAGTTGACGCCGATGCGCACCGGCTTCTGGTTGGCGACGGCCGTTTCCACCATCACCTGGAAGTTGTCGTTGTCCTTCTTGCCGATCGACGCGTTGCCGGGATTGATTCGGTACTTGGCCAGCGCGCGCGCCGTGGCGGGAAACTTGGTCAGCAGCAGATGGCCGTTGTAGTGAAAGTCGCCGACGATGGGCACGCGGATGCCGCGCTTGTCGAGCCCCTCGACAATATAAGGCACGGCGGCCGCGGCGTCTTCGTTGTTCACGGTGACGCGCACAATCTCGGAGCCGGCCAGTGCGAGGGCGGCAACCTGCTCGATGGTGCCGGGAATGTCGGCCGTGTCGGTGTTGGTCATGGACTGCACGACGACCGGGACTTCCCAGCCAACGCGAACGTTGCCGATGTGGACGGTGGGGGTTTTTCTGCGCTGAATCTCCGCCATAGCTCTAGTTTACCTGCGTCTCGGCTTTCTGGGCATGGCGGTGTCTTCGCAGCCACCTGTGGCCCTCGATTCAATGCCTAGTGGGGCTGCGAAGAACGACAGATTCTCACACGCATCACGTTGAAAATACGGTACTCTGGGGCGGAGACGGTGGGGCGGAGGTCATCAGGTATGGGAAATGAGGCGGCTATTCTGCCGGGTTCGGCTCCGGCGCCGGGCACGGTCCGACCCGGGCCCACGCTCCGGCTGCGCGGGGTGCGCAAAGCCTTTGCCGATGTGCAGGCCGTCGACGGGCTCGATCTGGAAGTTGAGCAGGGCGAGTGCTTCGGCCTGCTCGGGCCCAACGGGGCGGGGAAGACGACCACCATCGAGATCTGCGAGGGCCTGACGGCTCCCGATGAAGGCACGGTCGAAGTGCTTGGCCTGAACTGGCGTACCAGCGCCGACGAGCTGCGGCAACGGATCGGGATCCAGTTGCAGGAGACCCAGTTTCCGGAAAAGTTGACGGTCGAAGAGACGCTGCGCCTGTTTCGCAGTTTCTTCAACCGTGGCATCTCGGTGGACCAGTCGATCAAGACGGCGCAGCTGGAGGAGAAGCGCAAGTCGCGCGTCGGCGGACTCTCGGGCGGTCAAAAACAGCGGCTGGCCATGGCGACGGCGCTGGTCGGCGATCCCGAGTTGCTGTTTCTGGATGAGCCGACCACGGGCCTCGACCCGCAGGCGCGCCGCCACTTGTGGGATCTGGTCGACGAGCTGAAGCACGCGGGCCGCACGATTATTTTGACCACGCATTACATGGACGAAGCGCAGCGGCTCTGCGACCGCGTCGCCATCATGGACCACGGCAAGGTGATCGCTCTGGGAACGCCGCAGCAGTTAATCGGCACAGTCGGCGGCGAAGACATTGTGGAGTTCGCGGTGTGCGGGTGCGCAATCTGGACCGTCGGCCGTTGTGTCGCCCCGCGTGGAGGACTTGCTGGCGATCCCCGGCGTGCAGTCGCATCGCGTGGATGCCGGACTGCACCAGCTTTCGGTGAGCGAACTGCATGTTGCCGTGCCGCGCATCTTCGCCGCGCTTGAAGGAGCAGGGCCTGCACCTGAGCGAATTTCGCACCCACTCGGCGACCCTGGAAGATGTCTTCGTCCGCCTGACAGGGAGGAATCTGCGCGATGAATAAGCTGGCAGTTGAGCAGCCTTTATCAGCTCACGATGGCGCGGTTCCGCTTGTTTCTGCGCGAGCCCGAAGCGATCTTCTGGATCTTTCTCTTTCCGATCTCTGCTGGCGGTCGGTCTGGGCATCGCGTTCCGCAACCGTCCTGCCGATGTGCTGCAGGTCGGCGCGACCACCGCGCAGTTGACGCAGGCTCTGGCCGCGGACAAGGGGCTGACAGCGGACACTGTCAGACGAGGCCGAGGGTACGCACGAGCTGGCGACGGGACGCATTCTGCTGCTGGCCATTCAGAAGGCCCGACGGGGTTGCCTACAAATACGACGATACGAATCCGGATGCGCGCAGCGCGCGGCTGCTGGCCGATCGCGCCATTCAGGCGGCTGCGGGACGCAAGGATGCGGTGCACGCGGCAAACGAGCTGGTGCATGAAACCGGCGCGCGCTACATCGACTTCGTGGTGCCGGGACTGCTGGGCATGAACCTGATGGGCTCGGCGATGTGGGGGCTTGGGCTTTGCGATTGTCGAGGCGCGGCAGAAGAAGCTGCTCAAGCGGCTGGTGGCTTCGCCGATGCCCAAGTGGCAATACCTTGCGTCGTTCCTGCTCACGCGGCTGGCGATGCTGATCATCGAAGTCGCGTTCTTTCTGGGCTTCGCGAAGATCGCCTTCGGCGTGCCCTTTCGCGGGCCGCTCTGGCAGCTGGCGCTGTTCTGCCTGATGACTTCGATGGCGTTCTCCGGGCTGGGCCTGCTGGTTTCGTCGCGCGCCAAGACGATGGAAGCGGTGTCGGGCTTGATGAACCTGGTCATGCTGCCCATGTGGATCTTGTCGGGCGTGTTCTTTTCCGCGACGCGGTTCCCGGCCATGGTGCAGCCCTTTGTGCGCGCACTTGCCGCTCACCGCGGGCATCGACGCCATGCGCGGCAACATGCTGCAGGGGATCGGCATGGAACACATGCTGCCGCAGGTCGGCATTCTGCTTGCGTGGTTCGTGGTTCCCTTTGTGGTATCGTTACGCATATTCCGGTGGAGATAGCCACGCGGCGATTTCTCTAGAGCAGATGGAAGCAAACGCCGACGCCGCGGGCCTCATCGAGAACCTTCTTTCGCTTGCCTCGGATCTGATTTTCGGAGACAGCCATGGATCGGCGGAAGTTTGTTGCGAGCGCGAGCGCGTTCAGTGTGAGTGCGCAGCTGGCGCGTGGAGCGGAGTGTGGCTGGGCCGATCGGTGGACGCCATCGGCAAGGCAGCCGCATTCTGGCGCTCGACCGGCATCGCTTCGGCGTCAACTACACGCCCTCGCACAACTGGTGGTTCTGCTGGAACGACTGGAATCCTGATCCAATTCAGCGTGATCTGGACGCGATTGCGGCACTCGGCGCGGACCATCTGCGGCTCATGCTGATCTGGCCGGACTTTCAGCCAAATCTTACCTGGATCAGCGAAGCGCACCTCGGCCGCCTCGATCAGTTGCTCGCGTTGATGAACGAGCGCAAACTCGATGCGCTGGTGACCGCATTCACAGGTCAATTGAGCGGGTGGTTCTTTTTGCCGCCCTTCCAGAAGCCCGACCCGGCGCTCTATGTCGACGCGCAGTTGTGGAAGGCTGAAGAGCTTTACATTCGTGCGTTGGCGAAGGTCATGAAGGCGCACCCGAATGTGATCGGCTTCGACTTCGGCAACGAGATGAACACCTGCTGGCACGCACCGACCGATATCGGCGATGCGTGGATGACAAAGATGTTCGCTCTGATGAACGATGCATTTCCCGGCGGCCTGCATGTGAACGGCGTAGACCATCATTCGTGGTTCCTCCCCGACACGTTTTCTGCTAAGGCTCTTGCGGCAGCGCGATTCCCCGTGATTCACGCGTACCCATGGTGGTCTGAGGCGCTGAAGTACGGTGGCCCGATGGATCCGCCGAGCACCAAGATTCTCGCGGCTTTTGCGGCTCTGGTGCGGTCGTATGCGGGCAGCGCGCAAAAGCCCGTGTGGGCCGGCGAATTCAATACGTGCATCGAGGCGTTGCCGGAGAAAGGCCAGGCCGAGTGGCTCGAGAAAGCAGTCACCGCCGGGATTGAAGAAGGCGTGAGCTGGTTTACCTATTGGGACAGCCACGACGTGGACCGCAAATTCAAATTCGATCCAGTTGAATACAGTTTGGGACTGCTGGCGAACGACGGCCGCGTGAAAGAGCAGGGGCGCGTGTTCAAGCAACTCGCGGAGGCATATCGCGGCAAAGCCGTTGTGTTCCCGAAAGAAGCGCCGGCCCCGCCGCCCACCGAGCAGACCATGGATGGCACGTGGAAGTGGCTGCTGGATTTCCTGAAGTGGAAGCCGGCTGCGCGCCAAGGCTGATTCGTATTCGTGTTTTCCCACCCATGCGCTGCAACGACGCACATGGGTGGGCACAGAGGATTACGCCGTTACCAGGCGGGCCGGGTATGGTGCACAAAGGGGGAGGGAATCCTCCTGTTCGTTGGGCGATACTTCATCGAGAATGCGCTCGACGGCCTGGTCTGCAGCACGCTGGCTTTTTTCCGACAAGCTCATGCGGATAGGCTGGCGTGGATCGATCGTGATCGCGTAGAGAATCACCTCAGGGCCGCCGCCCTGGATGTAGAAGACATCGAGCAGATCCTTGAGACCGATGTCATGCGCTGTCAGCGTGGGCGGGTAATCGCGCGAGAAGCGCGGCGTGGTGCGCGTCACGGTTCCTTCGGGATTGCCGTCGGCGGCCGCGTCGATGAGGATGAGGCGGTCCGCGCTTTGCAACGTGCCGAGCAGGTGAAAGCCGCCGGTGCCGCCATCCATGCATTCAATGTTGTCGGGGAGCGAGTGTTCCTGAAGGGCGCGCGCGACATAAACGCCGATGCCTTCATCGCCCATGAGGACGTTGCCGAGGCCGAGGATGAGGGTTCTGGTTTGGGGAATCTGTGTCAAGAGACTTTCCTTTGATCTGTGGTTTATAGACCACTCAGTTGTTGTCTGCGGTCAATGAAGAAGCAGATCCTTCGACTCACCACCCCCAGGCTGAACGACGCCCGGGCCATTTCGCGCAGGATGACGGGCTGGGGGTGGTGGGTGTTACTTGTCTTTTCTTTCCTTGGCAAACTTCCAGCCGCCGATGATCGAGGACACCGTGCCTCGGCCCTCGATGTAGTCGTGATAAAACGCGAGATAAATGTGAATGATGATGAAGACCACAAAGAACCACAAGAACAAGTGGTGCCAGAAGCGCACGCTGAACTCGCCGCCCATGAGTGGAACGATCCAGGTAAACATGCGGGGCAGGAACGACGTGCTCATGCTGGAGTAAAGCGCGAAGCCGGTGATGGTCTGAAAGACGAAAACCAGAAACGTTCCAAAATAAATGAAGCCCGCGAGCGCATTGTGACCGGTAGAGATGGGTCCGTGGGTCTTGACCTCGAAGACGTCGGCCTTGATGATGTCCACAATCTCCTGGCGCTGCCAGCGTTTCAGCGGAAAGAAGGCAGCCCAGCTTGCGTACTTGTTGCCCACAAATCCCCAGTAAAGACGGGCCAGAAAGTTGAAGACATACACAAATGCGGATAGGAAGTGGATGAAGCGCACCCATCCGAACCAATACTGTTCATATGCCTCGCCGGCATAGAACATGCGTGTAGGCGCGCCGATCATGTAGCCCGTGACGCAGAGAGCCACGAGCGCGAAGGCGTTGATCCAGTGGTAGACGCGGACGGGCATCTCCCACACGTAGATACGCCGGTATTCGATTGGAGGCTTTTGCGCTGCGGCAACGGAACTACCCGCAGGAATGGCTGCTCCGACATTGGGTTCACTCATGGCTCTCACTCGAATGAAACCTGGCTGATGTGCCGCCCCTGCGGATCGTAAAGATGAACGGCGCAGGCAAGGCACGGGTCAAAGGAATGGATGGTGCGAATGATTTCGACGGGCTCATCGAGCTTGGCCACCGGCGTGCCGATCAGCGAAGCCTCAAAGGACGAATGCTGTCCCTTGGCATCGCGCGGCGAACCGTTCCACGTAGTCGGCACCACGAGTTGATAGTTGTCGATGGCGCCGTTGTGAATCTTGATCCAGTGCGCAAGTGCGCCGCGCGGAGCTTCCACAAGCCCAACGCCCTCGGCATCCGCCGGCCACGACTTCGGCTCCCAGTGCTCGCCGTTGAAGGTCGAGGTTTCACGCGTCTTGACGCGGTCCATGAGCTGACCGTAGAACTCCTTCAGCCAGATCATGGCGAGCGCTGCGTCGAGCCCGCGCGCCGCCGTGCGGCCCAGCGTCGAGAACAAAGCGGTGACGGGCACGTTGAGCTTGCCCAGCGTATCCTTCACCAGCTCCTGCACATCGGTGTGACCGGCGGCATAGGCAACGACCAGGCGCGCCAGTGGGCCGACTTCCATGGGGTTATCTTTCCAGCGCGGCGTCTTCAGGAACGAATACTTCGCGTGGCCTTCGAGCGTTTCGAACGGCGGCTTGGGTCCGGTGTAGTCGATCTTCGTCTCGCCGGCCCACGGATGGATGCCCTCGTTCTCGCCGCCCTCGTAGGTGTACCACGAGGACGCGATGTATTCCTTGATCTCCTGCGCAGTCGCGCGGATTGACCGGATGCACGGTCCAGAGATCGCGATTGAGAACCACGCCGCGCGGATACTTGAACGATTCGGGCTTGCCGTATCCCTGCGTCGGGTACTCGCCGTAAGAGAGGTAATTCTTCAGGCCGCCGCCCCACTGCGCCCAGTCCTTATAGAACGAGGCAACGGCAAGCAGATCGGGAATGTAGACCTGGTTGACGAACTCGTCGGCCTGGCTGATCAGACGTCCGACCAGGTTGAGCCGCTCGGTGTTGATGGCCGCCACTTCGTCGGGATCGATGGAGCAGGGAACGCCGCCCACGAGGTAGTTCGGATGCGGATTCTTGCCGCCGAAGACCGCATGAATCTTGACGACTTCTTTCTGCCATTCGAGCGCGTCGAGATAATGCGCAACGCCGATCAGATTCACTTCCGGCGGCAGCTTGTAGGCCGGATGACCCCAGTAGCCGTTCGCGAAAATGCCAAGGCCGTTGTCGGCAAATTGCTTGATCTTGGTTTGCACCTGCGCGAAATAGGCGGGCGTGTTCTTGTCCCACTTCGAGAACGACTGCGCCAGTTCCGCAGCTTTCTTCGGGTCTGCCTTGAGCGCGTTCACAATGTCGACCCAGTCCAGCGCGTGCAGGTGGTAGAAGTGCACAACGTGGTCCTGCACATAGAGGGTCGCCATCATGATGTTGCGGATGAGCTCGGCCGTCGGCGGCACGGAGATGCCGAGCGCGTCTTCAACCGCGCGGACACTGGCCAGAGCGTGCACCGAGGTGCAGACGCCGCAAACGCGTTCGGTGATGGCCCAGGCATCGCGCGGATCGCGGCCGATGAGGATTTTCTCGAGCCCGCGAATCATGGTGCCTGAACTGAATGCGTCGGTAATGACGCCATTTTCCACCACAGCTTCAACGCGCAGGTGGCCTTCAATACGAGTAACGGGGTCAACGACAATGCGTGCCATAGTGCTCACGACTCCTTTTGATCTTCAGCGTGCACTTCGTTGATCACGCCGCGTTTGCGAATATTGGTGACCGCGACGTGAGCCGCGACGCCGGCGAGCGTAGCCACGCCCACAACGGTGCCGACTGTGTCCGCGGTACTCTCGATGCCGAAGCCGGGGAAGGACGGCAGGTGCTGGTAGAACGGGCCGTTATCCCAGAAGCCCGCTTCGCTGCACCCAAGGCAGCCATGTCCTGACTGCACCGGATAGCTCGTGCCTTCGTTCCACTTCACGACTGAGCACGCGTTATACGTCACCGGGCCCTTGCATCCCATTTTGTAGAGGCAGTAACCCTTGCGTGCGTTCTCGTCGTCCCATGACTCGACGAAGAGTCCGGCATCGTAGTTGGGCCGGCGATAGCAGGTGTCGTGCACGCGGCGTCCGTAGAACTCCTTGGGACGGCCCTGGCTGTCGAGCGCAGGAACCTGGCCGAGCACAAGCATGTGCGTGACCACGGCCATCATCACGTCGGCGATCGGCGGGCAGCCGGGCACGTTGATTACCGGCTTGTCGACCAGCTTGTGAATCGGCGTGGCGCCGGTGGGGTTGGGCTTGGCAGCCTGTACGCATCCGTTGGAAGCGCAGCTGCCCCACGCAACGATCGCTGCCGCATCCTTCGCAACTGTCTGCAGAATGGACTCGGCCGTCTTGCCGCCGATCATGCAGTAGACGCCGTCATCGGCGGTGGGCACCGCGCCCTCGACCAGCACGATGTACTTGCCCTTGTTCTTCGTGATGGTGTCGGTGAGGCTCTTCTCGGCCTGAAAGCCGGAGGGCGCCATCAACGTCTCGGTGTAATTCAAATCGAGAACATCCAGCAGAGCGTCGACGACGATCGGATGCGAGGCGCGAATAAACGACTCGCTGCAACAAGTACATTCCTGGAAGTGCATCCACATGACCGGAGGTTTTTCTTTCTTCTCAAAGGCAGCGGCCACCTGCGCCACGCCCGACTTTCCGAAACCGGCAACGGTGGCGGCGGCTGCACAGAACTGGAGAAAGTCTCTCCGGCTGTAGCCCTTTCTTTCCATCCCACCCCAGATCGACTCGCTCATAAACACCTCGCATGCTTTGCAGGCGCACAGGGACCGGAACAGGGAAGAGGGCGGACCACGAAGAACGCGGGATGTCGCTGCAAGACGAGTAGGAAGGTACCCATCTCAAACAACGACTCGCTGTGTTCCCCATCACAGGTCTTCGCACACTGTGACAAGGACGTGCGATTTCCATCTCGGTTCTCGAAAATGTGTGCAGGCCTGGGCAGAGAAAAGGGATGCGACGACGGTGCGCTGAGCGGCTCCGAGTGTTATTGAAAACAAAGGGCGAAACGGCGCATTTGTTCAAAAGGGGAAGGGACGGATTGGATATGCAACGACGACGCAGCGGGTCTCAGGCGCTGGGAAGTTCCAACGCATCTGTGAGGCTGCTCACTTTTTCGACGCGGTGGCTCCGGCACCAGGACTGCATGCCGCGGGCGAGCCGCTCGGCTGCGCGCGGGTCGGCGTAACTTGCGGTTCCCACCTGGATGGCGGTCGCTCCCGCAAGCATGAACTCGACCGCATCTTCGGGCGTGAGGATGCCGCCCATCCCGATGACGGGAATGTGCAGGACGCGCGCAGCCTCGTAGACCATGCGCAGGGCAATCGGTTTGATGGCCGGCCCGAGAGGCCTCCCGTTACGTTGCTCAGGCGCGGCTTGCGGGTCTCCGCGTCGATCGACATGGCAAGGAAAGTGTTGGTCAGGCTCACCGCCGAGGCGCCGGCGTTCTCCGCGATTTTGGCCATCAGCGCAATCGAGGTTACGTTGGGCGAGAGCTTGACGATCAGCGGGCGACGTGCGGCGGAACGCGCGCGATGGACGAGAAACTCGAGGGTGCCGGGATCGGCGCCGAAGGCCATGCCACCTTCATGCACATTGGGGCAGGAAACGTTCAGTTCGTAAGCCGCGATGCCTTCGGCGTCGTTGAGGCGCTCGATGACGCCGACGTATTCAGGAACGGTATAGCCGAAGATGTTGACGATGACTTTGCATTTGGGATATCGCGCCAGTGGCGGCAATTTGCGCTGGATGAATTCTTCTACGCCGACGTTTTGAAGCCCGATCGCGTTGAGCATCCCGCGGCAGTTTGAATCAGGCGCGGCGCGGGATGGCCGGCCATCGGCTCCAGAGAGATGCCCTTGGTGACGAAGCCGCCGATCTGCTCGAGGTTGATGATCTCTTCAAATTCGATGCCATAGCCAAAGGTGCCGCTGGCGGCGATGACCGGATTGACGAGGTCCATCCCGGCCACTCGGACTTGCATGTCGGGTTTCACAGTGCGGCGAGCATCCTTTAGAAGAGAGTTCTCTACACTTTGTCGAGCAGGCAACCGCTGAAAGCTGAGAGCTGAAAGCTTGAAGCTATCAGCCCTATGATACGCGGCTAGCCAGCTTCTTTACCCGTCCCCTTGACATCCGACAAGAGCCAGGTTCACTATTGTCGAATATCGAGGGGAAGATGCCGACATCGACTGATCTTCTACAAGGAACTCTGGACTTGCTGATCTTGCAGACGCTGGCCACAGGCCCGATGCATGGCTGGGGCGTGGCGCAGCGCATTCAGCAGGTTTCGCGCGAGGTATTGCAGGTAGGGCAGGGCTCGCTTTATCCGGCACTGCACCGGCTGGAGTACAAGGGGTGGATTCGCGCTGATTGGGGCAATTCCGATAACAACCGCAAAGCCAAGTACTACTCGCTGACGGCGACCGGACGTAAGCAACTGGCGGCCGAAGTCAAGACCTGGGAGCGTTTATCCGAAGCTATAGGCCTGGTGCTGGGCCGGCTTCCGGAGGCAGCGTCATGATTGGCGAAGCGTGGACGCGCCTGCGATATCTGTTCTCCCGTCGCAACACGGCGGAGACAGACAGCGAACTGCGCTTCCACCTCGAGCAATCGATGGAGCGGAATCGAGCCGCGGGCATGAGTGAGCACGAAGCGCGGCGCCAGGCGCTCGTCGAGCTGGGCGGCGTGGAGCGCACGCGGGAGCAGTGCTACGAGCAGCGCCCCGGCTGGTGGATGGCGTCGGTGATGCCCAGGATGTTCGCTATGCGCTGCGCGGCTTCCGGCGCAACTGGGTGTTTACCGCCGCTGTGATCGCCACGCTGATGGTCGGCATTGGGGCGACGACTGCTGTGTTCAGCGTGGTCGACCGCATTCTGTTTCGCGCGCTGCCGTATGCCCACGATGACCGGCTGGTCTCGATCGGCACCGTGCACTCGCTGGAGAAGCAGGAGTTCATGATGGGCGGCTTCTTCTTCGACTGGCAGCGATCATCAGAAGCCGTTTGAAGTGATGGCGTCGCAGAGCACGATGCCGCACGCCTGCGACCTGATCGAGAACAATCCGGAGCAATTGGATTACCTCACGTTTCAGGCCGGGTTCCTGCCTATGCTGGGCGTTTCTCCCATTCTCGGTCGCAATTTTCTTCCCGAAGAAGACAGGCCGCATGGTCCCAACGTGGCGATCCTCTCCTACGGCCTGTGGAGCGGCCACTACAACCGCGATCCCGGAATCATTGGGCGCGCAATCAATATCGACGGCAACCAGACGCGCGTGGTGGGCGTGCTGCCGAAAGACTTTCAGTTTCCCACGCTGCAGGCTGCGGACATTATTTTTCCCATGGTGTTGAACCGCGCCGACCAGGCCACGGCCAATGGAGGCTTCGGCTACCCCATGCGCACCTTCGCGCGCTTGAGGCCGGACGTGACCATTGCGCAGGCCAGGGAAATGATGGAGCCGCTCTTCGAGAACACGCGCGACACCGTCATTCCCGCCGACGTGCGCGCGGATATTCATTTGAGCATTCGTTCGGTGCGCGACCGCGAGACCGACGATGTGCAGTTGGCCGCGTGGGTCCTGCTCGGTGCGGTGCTGGCGGTGCTCTTGATTGCCTGCGCGAACGTGGCCAGCCTGATGATGGTGCGCGGCGAAGCCCGCGAGCGCGAGCTGGCGGTGCGCTCTGCGCTGGGTGCGAGCCGGGCGAGGCTGGTTCGTCAGACTCTGACTGAGGCCACGCTGCTGGCGCTCGCCGGAGCGGCAATGGGCATGGCGCTTGGGCAGGGATTGCTACGCGCGTTCGTCTCCCTTGCGCCCACGGGAATCCCGTTTCTGGAGCGCACCAAGCTCGATCTGCGCATTGCTGCGTTCTCGGTGCTGCTGTCGCTCGTATGCGGAGTTGTCTTCGGTCTGCTGGCTGCGCTGCAAACGCCACGCATGATGGCGTTGGCGGCGCGCACCGCAAAGATGCGCAGGCGCACGGTGCTGCGCGGCGCAATGGTCGTGGGGCAGATCGCAGTCAGCATGGTTCTGCTCACGGGCGCGGCTCTGCTGCTAAAGAGTTTTCGCAACGTCGAAGAGCAGAACCTGGGCATCCAAAGCGGCGGCGTCTTCACTGCGGAGATCGCGCTTCCCGGCTTTCGCTACAACACGCCGCAAAAGCAGATGCAGTTTTATCTGGACGCGGAAGCGGCGATTCGACGCTTGCCCGGCATCCGCGCTGTCGCGTTCAGCGACTCCGTTCCGCCGGGCGGTTGGCAAGGCGGCTGGCGGCTGTCCGGGTGGAAGGTTGACGGAAAGCCGTTGCAAGGCACTTCGGCGAGCGACACACTTGTCGATCGCAAGGTAACGCCCGAGTATTTCTCCGCACTGAATATCCCCATTGTCCGCGGCCGCGCCTTCGATGAGACGGATGCGCGCCTGCCCGATCGCCCGGTGATTTTGAGCAGAATGCTGGCTGCACGGCTCTTCCCCGGAGGAGATGCGATTGGCAGAACCGTGAATGACCAGGCGGTGATAGGGATCGCCGAGAACGTCAAGAACGGCGGCCTCGTTACGCCGGATGAGCCGGAACTCTACACTCTCCGCGGCAACACGGAGAAAGACTGGGAGGGAAGGAAGCCAGTCATGATCATCGGCTCTGTGCTCTCCGCGCAGGTTGTTGCGCCGTGGGTGAAGGCGCAGATTGCGGCAATCGACCCCACAGTCCCGGTGAAGGTTGAAGCGCTCGACCAAACCGTGAGCAAACTTGCCGATCGCCCGCGCTTCGAGACAGCGCTGCTGGGCTTCTTCGCGCTGTGCGGACTGCTCATGGCGGTGATCGGTCTCTACGGCGTGATTTCATTCCTGGCCACGCAGCGCACGCAGGAGATCGGTGTGCGCATGGCCCTGGGCGCAACGCGCGGCAACATTCTGCGCCTCATCGCGCGCGAAGGCGTGCGTCTCATCCTGCTGGGCGGACTCGTTGGGTTGGTTGCGGCTTTGCTCAGCGCACGCCTGCTGCAAAGCATGCTCTATCACGTGGGTGTGCACGACCCCGGAACGTACGTTACTGTCGGACTTTTGTTGGCGGGCGTTGCTTTGATCGCGACCCTTATCCCCGCGCGCACCGCCATGAAGGTGGAACCTGTCGAAGCACTTAGATACGAATGACTGGATGGAGGTCTGGCATGCGTGAGTTTCTAGCTCGGCTGAGATTCCTTTTCTTCCCCAATGCGCGGCGCGAGTTGCAGGACGAACTGCGCTTCCACATCGAGCAGTCGGTGGACAGGAATGTAGCCAGCAGGTATGTCGGTGGTCGAGGCGAGGAGGCAGGCGATGATCGAGTTCGGCGGATTGGAACGCACGCGCGAGCAGACCTACGAGCAGCGGCCGGGCTGGTGGATGGGCACAGTCAAGCAGGACGTGCGCTATGCCCTGCGCGGCTTCCGCCGCAACTGGGTGTTCACATTTGCCGTGATTGCTACGCTGGCTGTCGGCATTGGCGCAACCACCGCCGTCTTCAGCGTAGTCGATCGCATTCTGTTCCGCCCATTGCCGTACGCGCATGATGACCGCCTCGTGTCCGTGGGTCTCACTGCGCCGATTATCCCTGAAGAGTTCATGCTGGGCGGCTCGTACTACGATTGGCGCGACAATCAGAAGCCATTCGAAGCCTTCACGTCGGAGACCGGTTCGCACGATTGCGATCTGACCGAGCACAATCCCGCGCACCTGAGTTGCGCAAATGTTGAGCAGAACTTTCTGCCGACGCTGGGAATCGCGCCCATGCTCGGCCGCAACTTTCTGCCCGAAGAAGACCGGCCGAACGGCCCGCAAGTCGCGCTCATCTCTTATGGGCTGTGGCAGTCGCATTATGGCCGCGATCCCGGAGTGCTCAATCGGCTCATCGACATTGATGGCGGTCAGGTGCGCGTGATCGGCGTACTTCCCAAAGACTTCGAGATGCCGGCGCTCGAGGCTGCCGACATTGTGATGCCCGAGGCTTTGGATGAAGCGGCACAGCGCAAGGCCGATCCCGGTCGCGTGATGTATGCCTTCGCGCGGCTTAAGCCGGGCATGACGGTGGAGCGCGCGGCAAACGAGTTGCAGCCCGTCTTCAACTACTCGCTTAGCCTGGCCCCTGCGCAGTTTCGCAGCGAGGTGCATCTGCGCGTGCGCTCGGTTCGCGACCGGCAGATGCGCGATGTGCGGACGGCAGCGTGGGTGCTCCTCGGCGCAGTGGTCGCCGTGTTGCTGATTGCCTGCGCCAACGTGACCAGCCTGCTGATGGCGCGCGGCGCGCAGCGCGAACGCGAGCTCGCCGTGCGGTCGGTGCTCGGCGCAAGCCGGGCGCGGCTGGTGCGGCAGAGGCTGACAGAGGTTCTCTTGTTGTCCATCGCGGGCGCGGCCGCAGGTCTCGTGCTCGCCGAGATTTTGTTGCGGGTCTTCGTGGCAATCGCTCCGGCGGGCATTCCATTTCTGGAGCACGCGCATCTCGATCTGCGCATTGTCTTGTTCACCATCATTGTGTCGGTCGTCTGCGGAACCTTGTTCGGCGTGTTGCCGGCTTTGGAGCGCCCGCGTGCAGCGGCTTTGGCCGCGCGCTCACGCGCATTGGGTGGGCACGCATGGATGCGGCGCGGTCTCGTTGCAGGCCAAATTGCGGTAAGCATGGTCTTGCTTGCCGGTGCAGCTCTGCTGATGCGCAGCTTCAGCGGGATTGAGCATCAGAATTTAGGGCTGCGCACCAGCGGTGTGCTGGCCGCGCACATCGCATTGCCGTCGTATCGCTACACCACACCGCAACAGCGGATGGAGTTTTACCTCGCCGCCGAAGCGGCGCTGCGCCGATTGCCCGGTGTTTCCGCCGTCGGCATGAGCAACTGGCTTCCGCCGGCCGACACGCATGAGAGCCAGATTTTTGCCAATCTCCAGGTAGAAGGCAAGCCGCACTTCGCCGATGGGACCGGCGGTATGGTGACCTGGCGCTGGGTCACGCCCGACTACTTCAAGGCGCTGGAAATCCCCATTGTGCGCGGACAGGCCTTTAGCGAAGAAGAGCGCACGTCGAGCGAGCACTTCATGATTGTCAGCACCCTGCTGGCCGCGCAGCTTTTCGGCGATGCAGACCCGATTGGGCAGCACATCAAGCCAAGCCCGACGGATTCGTATTACACGGTGATCGGAGTCGCTGCCAACGTCAAGAACAAGGGACTGACAGGCGCAGACGAGCCCGAGTTCTACCTGTTGAGGCGCAGCATCGCGGAAGAGTGGAGAGCCTGGAACGCCCTTGTTGTGAAAACCTCTCTGGCGCCCGCAGCCGTCGCGCCGTGGATGCGCACACAAATCGCGCAGATCGACCCGACTCTGCCGGTCGAAGTCGAAACGCTCAATGAAAGCGTAAGCAAGCTTGCGGATCAGCCACGCTTTGAGACTGCGCTGCTGGGCTTCTTCGCACTGTGCGGTTTGCTGATGGCGGTGATTGGTCTCTACGGCGTGATCGCGTTTGTGGCCGCGCAGCGCACGCAGGAGATCGGCGTGCGCATGGCGTTGGGCGCCTCGCGCGGCAACATTCTGCGGCTCATTGCCGGCGAAGGAGCGCGCCTGATCGCTGTGGGCGGCGCGGTTGGATTGATCGCAGCCTTGGGCGCGTCGCGGCTGCTCAAGAGCCTGCTCTACCAGGTTGGACCGTATGATCCATGGACTTACATCGGCGCCATGGCGCTGCTCGTATTGGTGGCGTTGGCGGCCGCATTGATTCCCGCGCGAACCGCGATGCGCGTGGAACCTGTGGTCGCGTTGCGTTATGAATAACCGCCCGCGGTCCTACCTGAACGAAATTCAGCGAGCGGACGCACATAGGCTAAGTTATTGAAATCAAGGGCGCCCAAAGGGTTCGTCTCTTGACTTTTCTTTTGCGGGTCTCTACCCGCAGCGAAAACGGCAACCACGAACGTTCGTCGCAGCTGGCTTTCCCTCGCGGAACTTCCGCAGTCCCGTGAAGGAAATTCACGCGGTGTGAGTCATTTGTCGCGCCGCTGACGCCTTCTCCAGTGAGTCCGTCACCAAACCTGACCCAACGCAGCATGTTGACCTGCCGTAGCCAGCGAATGCATTCATGGTTCGCCGAAACGACGGCCGGCATGTCCCGGCCCAAAGCAGGCTTCGGAGGTGGCCACATTCAAGGAGGTAGAGACATGAACCGTCTTTCCGTTATGAAAATTGGGCAATTCTGCCTTGCATTCACCCTTGCTTCCGGAGTCGTCGGGCTGCGCGCGCAGTCCCCGGCGACGGATGCACCCAACCCAGCACTCACTCAAGAGGAAGCCCAGGCGAGGAAGGACTGGCGCGAAGCCATCCACGCTTTGCCCGCGCCCTCGGCCGGCTGTTTCCATGCCTCGTACCCGAATACAGAATGGAAAGAGGTAGCGTGCGAAGCGCCGAAGCCGCTTAAATTCACGCGGCCAATCAGCAATGGCCTGGGGACCGAGGCGGCCACGCCGCTCACTGTGGGCGACGGCCGTGACTTTGTGGCGCAAGCTCCGAAGGGGCACTTCATCAAGGTTGCGCTCGGCGAGTTCACAGGCTGGAAGAACCTGAAGTCTGAAAAGGGCGGCGGCCTCCCCAACCAATACACACTGCAGCTGAACACCAACGACGACCCTTACTCGGCGGCGTGCGACGGATACGCGGGCTGCTTTTCATGGCAGCAATACGTGATCTCGTCGGACTTCTATCCTATCGGCAAGAGCGCACCGACCGGGAAAACCGAGGTGTTTATCCAGGATTGGCTCATCGGCTATGGTTATGAACACGGAATTTGCCCGAAAGGGTGGACCTATTCTTCACCGGCTGGCAATGGGTCGCAGTGCTTCCGGAACTCGAAAGCCGCCGTCGTGTACAACGGACAGATTCCCATCTCCAAACTCCCGGAGCTGGCTCTCGAAGGTTCTGCAAATGAGAATGGTACGGATCAAGTCGAAGCATTTTATGGAAAAGATGCGTACAGGGTAAGCACACCCGATTCGCTTACGGAAATCGGTTTCGATTGGAGCCAGGCGGAATTCAACATATTCGGAAACGGTGGCGGCAGCGGAGCGGATTTCAACAGTGGTGCAGAGCTTGAAGTGGCGGTACTTCTCGATTATGGTTCCTCGGCTGCACCCAAGTGCCAAACTCCTTCAAAGAGACTCGGCACGACAGCAGAAACCAATAATCTGAACCCCGGCGCGTGTGTCACCGGGTTTGATAACTACCCGTACATCGAATTCATCGAAGGCAACTAATTCCCCCTGTAAATGTCTCTTCAGGACGCTCTTTTCGCGATGCCCATCGAACGACGGAGAGAGCGTCCCCTCCCCCGGAATACGACCCCCAAAACAAGTCTGCAAGCTGCGAATTTCTACCCGCTTTGTCGCCCATGGCCGCGTGGTGTCGGTCGGCAATGAGTTTGTCACGCTAATTACGTTGTGCGGTTCTATCGGATTTCATAATTTTCGGGTCTAGGCTGCACATTCCACATGGATTGCAAAAAAAGGGGGGAGGGGGGTGGGGGGCTATGTAGCGGAAGTCGCCGGTCCGATGCCCCGGCAAGCTGGAGCGACGAGGGCGAAATTATCCATGTTGTTGCGGTTGGGCGGCGCAGAGAACATCTGCCGGGCTGTGGCGCGGTTTTCATATTTGCTTCCTTGTTCTCGATGATGCGCCCTTGCCTCGAAATTCTCTGCAAAAGGAAGGGGCGCCAAGTCGCTGATTTCCGGGCGTTGAAAGATTTGGCCGGTTGACATTTTTGGGGCGCGAGGTCTGGCTGCGACTTTTTCTTTTGCAGCCGTGCTGCGCGCAACCCTCTTTGGGGTTGGGTTTATCTATGGCTGTTTATTCGCGGTGTCCTGGGCTGGATGCAGGTGGCTTTCGAGTAACTTCCGAATTGGCAACGATCCAGGCGCAATCCAAGACGTGTTTCTTTTCAATACTTAAGAATCGAGGCTAAGTGTCGACCAGATCGGCTCGATGCTGATTTTGAACGCGGACCCACGCCAACCAAGACAGCAATCCACGAAAGCAGTAACGGGATGCTTACTCGTTGAGCAAGATATTCGCGACCTCGCCCGGGCGTTCGACATGGCAGTCGTGACCAGTATTCAGTTCGGCGACCTCCCATCCCAAAGCACAAGCTTTGGCTAAAAACGGAGCGAAGAACGGCCTGGCTGGGTATTCTTCCGCAACGCTAGAGACGTAGGTCGATGAAATGCCGGCCCTCCGATTGGCCGGAAGAGGCAGGGGCTCCTCAAAGCAACGCAGACTAAAATCACACAGCCTGGCGCGTACGAAATCGCGTGCCTCTCCCGGCTTAAGTCCCCAGAGGTCGAGTTGTGCCTCTCCGCCGGGCAAGCGCCAGCCGTCTCCAACGTCTCGTGCGACGCTGCGAAAGTAGTCGCCAATTTTCGCGGGAAGCAAGTCTAGTGCGCATTGCCCGTCTTCCGGAATGAAAGCATCCAGAAAGACCAATCGCCTCACTTGAGCTGGATTTGTTTCTGCCACGCCGCTGATAATCATGCCTGCGTAACTGTGGCCGACAAGGATTACACGGTCCGCGGACTTTGACAGTTCGATAGAAACATCCTCTACGTGTTGCTGTAGCGATATGTCGGGAGATAGGCGATTCTGGTCGGCGCCGAGGCCACTCAGAACCGGTGTTATCACAAGGTGTCCACGCTTTTCGAGCAAGGGTCTCAAGAGGTCCCACGTGCCCCCCGACTGCCAGGCCCCGTGCACAAGGACAAAAGTTGACATGGGGGAGAGTCTAGCACCGTCACACGCTATCACAGGGTTTGAGAGATCGCCTAAATTTCATCGGGCCTGAATCACGGGCTAATCGGAAGTTACTCCTTGTTCAGGTCCCCTTCGTGCCGCCCCGCCGGGGCGGCGGCTCTCAATTGTGGGCTCACCCCGGATTGCGCTGCGCTCCATCCGGGGCTAGTCTCCGGCCCTCCCTACGGGAGGTCTGCTGTAGCGAGCGAGTCACGGGCAAAGCGGAAGTAACCCTAGATTGCGGTACGGTCCGAGTTGGCTATAATCCGCCCGCAACTTCGGCGATTGTCGCTGCGCCACGCCTGTCTTTTGCTGACGAATGGACTGATATTTCGCAGGAGCATCTTCCGGCACTCCGAATCTAAACGGCTGACCAATTCTAGAGTTTTATGAACGAATTCCTTTGTCGCATAGAGGCACGCAGATTAGGAAACTTCGGCTCCAATCATGGGCGTGCGCGTAACGGAGATGACGCTGATGTCGTCTTCCTGCCCGAAGGCTTGTGCGGCCCTGGCGACTTCAGCGGCTGATGTGGTCGAGCTGAGGAGTTCCTTGATGCGGTCGAAGCCGAAGAGGTGGCCGTGGACGTCGGTGGCTTCGGCGATGCCATCGGACATGAGGACCAGCTTGTCGTGGTCATGTAGCTCGAAGCGCATGAGGGAGAAGTCAGCGGCTTCGATCATGCCTAAGGGCAATGCGCCTTCCATATCCAGGGGCTCGCCGTTGAGATAGGGCGGCATGTGTCCGGCGTTGGCGAGGGTAGCTTCGCCCGCGGCGGAGATGCGCAGCGCGAGGCAGGTGGCCTGGGCATCGCCGCGGCCCATGAGGCGGCGGTTGAGGATCTGCAGGATGAGCAAGGGGGCGGCGGCAGTCTCGGCGGCGGTGCGGATGGCGCCGATGAGCAGCGCCACGAGCATGCCGGCTTTCAGGCCTTTGCCGGTGACGTCGCCGGCGACGATGAGCAGGCTGCCGTCCGACTCGTGAGGGATGACCTGGAAGAAGTCGCCGCCGACCTCGCGCGCGGGGCGGTATTCAGTTTCGACGGCAAGGTTGCCAAGGGTGGCTCGTGATTCAGGGAGAATCACTTGCTGGACTTCCTGGGCTTGCTTCACGTCGAGGGCCATGAGGCGCTGGAGGCGGAGAGAGAGCATGAGGCGGCGAAGCAGCAGCAGGACGATGATCCCGATGTCAACGAGCGAAGAGATGTCATCAAGGGTGAAGGATATTCCAAACAAGTTCCAGGTTGGATAAAGATGAAAGAACGGAGCAAAGAAGGCCACGGCATCCGAAGCAACAACGGGAAGCACCAGCCACCCTTCGATTCCGCGTTTGCGGATGCCTTGGAACACAATCCAAAACATCAAAATCTCAAATGCGATATTCAACGGAATTTGCAGGGATGCCGCCATGGCGGAGATGACCCACGAAGGCGGAACAAGATGACGACTAGGCTGAGAAAACACCTCGACGTATTCCAGAAGGGTAAGGCCAAGCACCAGGCGAGGAATCCAAGATGGACGCGGGCGACCCAGCCACACCCACCAAACCATGGGGAAGAAAAAATAGGTCAAGGGAACGAGGAACGCAGCTTCCAAGCGATAGTTGAATGCACTGATGTGAACGGTTGATACAGCGATGAACTCTACAACGCCGGTGACCAACAAGATAAGAGCATAGGTACCTATCCACATGTAAACGCGATCTGATCTGTCGATGAACGCCAGGCAGAAGATAAAGATGGCCATCGCTCCCCAAAGTATCGATTCGGCCAGTCTTCGCGCGTTAAGGCGGAAGAGAAAGAGCCGGTCTTTAACGTTTTGCGCGTCCGCTGCATCGGACTGACCGAGCCTAGGGGCAGTGCGGAGGCCGCCTCCCTCCGGCCCGTTGATGTCGTCCCCGCCATGCATCCACAGCCGAAAGGCGAGAACGAATGTGGCAGTAGCTTGTTTTTCGGAGTCTGGCAGAGTCAGGGGAAAATTTCGGGGCTGAGACGGGTAATCAACCGGCTTGCTACCGCGGAAGTCGCCAAACTCGCCGATCATCGCGCCATTCACAAAAGCCTGGTAGGCATCGTCGAAGTCGAGGGGACCCATCAAGATGAGTTTCGTCTGGGTTTGTTGCGCTAACTGAATGCGAATCCGATACCACGCATAGCCGGTATAGCCTGAATGGCCGCGGGCGGACCAGCCTTGAACGATGCCAAGGTACTGACTGTAGGCATCATCGGGCGAGTTGGCGGTAGGGGTCAGGTCTACTTTTTCCCATTTTGTGTCGTCGAAGTCTTGCTGAGCCCAGGTGGGCTGGTGGGTTTTGGGATCGAGGGGCGAGTCGCCGGTCGAGAACTTCCATGGTCCGTTGAGGGGAACGAGGGATTGGCCGAGGGTGATCTTGAGTTCATTGCCTGCGGGGGCGAGCGGGGACTGCGCGGTTTGCGACGCGAGGGCGGAGGCGAGGAGCAGAGGCAGCAGAAAGGTGAAGCGGACGTGCCGGGCCATTGGATGACCTCTGAATCACAGGCAGGGCTATGAAGGCACTATATCCAATGGAACCACACGGCGTCGCATGTTTCCCTTCTTAAGAGAGTTGTATGAACAGGGCGGCTCGATGGACTGGCAAGACTTCCTATTGACCCTCTTGATTGAATCCTGAGTGAGTGGCGGGTATTCCGGCAGTAATGCATGAGTCACTGACGGTTTGGCAACTCAGAGTGCGCAAAATCGACGGCATCCGCTACTCTGCTCTCAAAGCTTTCGCTGGATCGATGGAAGCTGCACGGCGCGCCGGAATGATTCCCGCGACACAGGACGCGACGACCAACATACAAACTGCCGCAGCGATTACGCCGGCATCCTGTCCGCCGACCTGATACAGTTGCGACTGCACAGACTTGAGGCTGCGAACACAGAACAGAGCCACGGGGATTCCAATCACCAGACCAACCGCCGCCTGGAGCATCGACTGTCTCAAGACCATGGCGACAACACTGCCGCGCGATGAACCCAGAGCCATGCGTAACCCTACCTCCTGGGTCCGCTGCTGTACGCTGTACGCGGTTACGCCATAGAGACCCACGGCAGCCAGCACCAGCGCCAGTGCGCCAAAAAGCAGCGTCAGGGTGGCGATCATTCTTTCTCCGCTGAAGCTCTCCTGGATCTGCTGCTCGAACATTTGATAGTGGTCGACAGCCAGATTCGGATCGATACTCGCCAGCGTCCTGCGCACCTGCTGTTCCAAGTCAGGCGGCATGGCCTGCATATGGAGCACGAACTGCCCTGCATAGAGCGACGAATCCAGATCCTTGGGCGAGGAGAAATGTGCCGATTGCAGCATGGGGACAAAGAACATGGCATCGGGCTCATTCCGTGCGCTCTGATACTTCGTATCTTCCACGACGCCGACAACCTCGAAGTCGCCGGAATTCTTCCTGTCAACGACGCCAAAGCGCTTCCCAATTGGGTCTTCACCCTGCTTGAACAGTTTTTTGGCAAACGCCTGGTTCACCACGGCGACACCGGGTGCTGCGGCAGTATCCGCGGATGTAAACGTGCGTCCCCGAAGGACCCGCTGTCCGACCGCTTTGAAGTATTCCGGACTGGCCCGGTTGAAGAGAGTGCCTGCATCTTGCCCGGGAGCAGGCGCGCCCTGGCCCTGGACATACGCATAGAAGCTCCAGCTGTCTCCATTCAGCGGCGTGTACAGCGTTAGCCCGACATGCTGCACTCCCGGCATCGCATGAAACCTGTCTTCGATCTGTTGGTACAGGCCCTGCAACTGTTCCGGCTTATAGCCCGCTTTCAGCGGATTCATGTCGACGATCACCCGGTTCTCCGTTTCCAAACCGAGGTCTTGATGTTGCAGCTTATTCAAGCTCTTGCCCAGTAATCCAGCCCCGATCAACAGCACCACCGACAAAGCTGCCTGCAGAACCACCAGCGATCGCTGCAACAACGAAGAGCGATCGTGTGTGGAACGGTTGGCACTGCGCAAGGCATTCGCCGGCTGCTCCCTGGAGCTGATCCAAGCCGGCGCCACGCCGAAGATCAAGCCAGTGAGCAGAGCCACGGCAAATGCAAATCCAATCACCGGCAACGAAGGAGCCGCAGTCAACCGGCATCACGACAGCCTGGGTAAACATCAGGCGCAGGAGCAGCCTGGCGCCGGCAAACGCCAGCAGCAATCCGGCCACCCCACCCAGACAAGCCAGGACCACACTCTCGGTCAGCATCTGGCGTATCACTCTTGCTTTGGCAGCACCGAGGGCCATACGGATCGAGATTTCGGACCGCCTTGCCAGCCCACGGACCAGCATCAGGTTGGCGATGTTTGCGCAGGCGATCAGCAGCACCATGCCGGCAAGCCCCATCAAGAGATACAGGCTGCTCGCGGCCCGGTGCTGCATGTTCGCGACGCCTTGCCCACCTGGGGTCAAAACGACATGCGCCTTGGCGAGTTGCTCTTTGCCTTGTACGGTCTGAAAGTCTTCCAACTCTGCGAGCGACTGCCGTAGAAGGCCACTCATCTTTTCTTGCAGCGATCCCGTTGTAACGCCTGGCTTCACGCGGCCGATCAGGAATAGCCAACCCAGACCCGCCTTGTTCCGCGCCGAATAAAAACCAAGTGTCGGCTCCTGGGAGATGGGGAGATAGAAATCCGGCGGGGTCTCCGACAGTCGGTCGCCATAGAACGCCTGCGGCGTTATCCCCATGATCGTCACCGGGTGCGTATTCATATAGAAGCCACTGCCGACGACGGAGGGATCCCCGGCGTAATCCCGCTGCCATGCCTGATAGCTCAACATCGCCACAGGTGCAGCTCCGTCCGCATCATCAGTGGGTGTCAAGTTACGCCCTGCAAGCGGCTGCACTCCCAGCGTTTGAAAATAATTTCCGGAGACGAACTCGCCCCGCGATGAGTGCGACATCGCGTTCCCACTGGCCAGCCTCGCGGAAAGATCCGCGCCGCCCGCTTGCACCGCCGCCAGTTGGTCGAATTCCGGGGTATGGTCGCGAAGATATTTGTACGTTTGGTACGGAAAGATGGAGTAGCTACCCTCACGGGACGAAGCCGCCTCGTTCAGAATGCAGCAGTCCTCGTGGTCTCCCACGCGCACCAGCGCGGTAGGATCGACCACCGGCAAATTCTTCAGCAGAATCGCATGCACCAAAGTGAAGATCGCGGTGTTTGCTCCGATGCCGAGCGCGAGCGTGAGTACCGCCGTGAACAGAAAGGCCCGGTCGCGCTTCATGGTGCGGACGGCAAACCGGAGGTCCGCCGCAAACTGCTCCAACCAACTCCAGATCCAAACGGCTCGCCCTTTCTCGGCGACACGAGTCAGGCTGCCCAGTTCCGCACGCCGGCCTTCCGCCTCCGCGAGAGCAGCCAGCGATTCCAATTCCTCTCGCATCTCGTTTTCCACGGCCCTGCGGCGACCCGGCAGCAGGTGAACGAGCTTGAAGAACAGACTCATCCTTTGCCTCCCTCGGCCAACGGGCCCATGATCCGCGCCACGGCGGACGCGAACTCAGCCCACTTCGAATGTTCCTGTCGAAGCTGTTTCCTGCCGACGTCCGTCAGACGGTAGACCTTCATTTTGCGATTGGCCTCGGAGACCTCCCATTTTGCCGACACCCATCCTTTGGCCTCGAGTCGCTTCAGGGCAGGGTAGAGCGATCCGAACTCGATTTCCAAAACGTCGTTGGACTGAGCACGGATTGCCTTGGAAATGGCGTAGCCGTGGAGCGGTCCGAGACCCAGCGTACGGAGCACGAGCATTTCGAGCGTTCCCTGGAGAAGGTCCATATAGAGACACTCTATATAAAGATTGTCTTAATATCAAGATGGATTTCGTACTGTTTGTTCCGGGCGTACGACGGCTAACCGGAAGTTGCTCCTGTTCAGGTCCCCTCGTGCCGCCCCGCCGGGGCGGCGGCTCTCAATTATGGGCTTTCCCCGGATTGCGCTGCGCTCCATCCGGGGCTAGTCTCGTGCCCTCCCTACGGGAGGTCTGCTGTATTGGGCGAGTCGCGGGCTAACGGGCAGTTCCTCTTTCTGCGAGGCCGCATCTAGTCCACGCAACTCAAAGGAAGCGGCCGTGCGGGCGCCCTTTCTTTTTTGCGTTTTCGTCTTGAGAGTGCGAGAAGGCGAAACGTGCGTCGGGCCATTCGTGGTCCTGGGCTACGCATGATATGCGTAAGCCGAGTCGCTTCTGGGCTGGCGGAACCGGGTGCGCGAGAGGGAAGGCAGATTATTCGGTCATCCGGGTGTAGCCACGCGCCGCAAGGTTGATGAAGGTCACCGAGGCGGACAGGTTGATCTGTGCTGGTGGAAGAATCGACTTGAAGTCGTAGTGCTGCTGCATGGCAGACTGGCCGCAGACCACCATCTTCAGGCCAGCCTTACTCAACTGCTCGAGCAACTCCGCATTCGGATTGTGGGCTATGCCCGTGTGCGCCTTGTAGGTGGCGTCGTCGACCACGAGCAGGATGGTTGCGCCATGGAAGACCGCCTGCAGGTGCAGGTGATCTGGAGCGACACCGTATTTTTCATAGGTGTTGATGAGCGTGCCGATCATCTTGAGGCCAGGACTGACGTCGCCGGCAGTTGCGCCTGCGGTTTGCACGTCGAAGACGATCTTGTAATCGAGGCTGGGATCCGGCTTTTCCTGCGCGTCCGGAATGTCGACCATGACCGGTGCGCTGGGAACAGCCAGCGTTTGCGCCGCGGTCCGCATGGTTAGAATTCCGAGAACCGCGGCGGTCGCAAGCATACCAGCCAACCTTTTTGAAGAAAGACTCTTCATGTTCGCCTCCGTCCCGATGGTAATGTACGTGGACTCTGGCGTAGTGTGCAGCCGCGTGGCCACGCTCTCTTTTTTGCGGCTAACCGGCAGTTACTTCTCGGTCGCTGCCGAGTTGGCAACGATCCAGGCGGAGGGAATTCTTCGTGCTACTCTTGGTCAATTCATTCATGCAGAGGCTTCAGATTCTCCAGACCGCAATTGCGACCACGCCAGCAAAGAGCGTGATGTCGACACGACTGCTCGGTGTCGCGCTCCTTCTCTTGATGGCGTCGTTGTGGGTAGTCTTTTTCTTGCGGTATAAGAGGGCTGTCTCGGGTACAGCTTATTCTCGCGCCTCTAACGGCGCATCGGTAAAGACGGCATCGATACGACGGTTACAGGGAGCGGTAGTGGCCTTGCCAGTCCTTCTTGTCACCGGCTTGTGGATCACCAGGGGCCAACCTCTGTTCCCACGCATTACGGGCGCTGCAATCGACATTTTCTTCGCGCTCTGGTTTATCGCGCTAATACGCAGAGCAAAAAAGCAGCTTCCCTGAACCATGAAATCGTTCGTCGTCCGATGTAAACCCTCATTGCTCCCGAAAGGCCGCGATCTGAAGGGTTACTCCTTAACGACGGGCTAACCGGCAGTTACTCTTTCTGAGTGGGCGGAACTAGTCCACGCAACTTAATAGAAAAGGCAGCCGTTTGGGCTGCCTCTCCTTGTTTAGCTTGTCCGGATGCGATCTGGTTCTACGCGGTTACCGGTTCCGCTGCATCCACCTTTACCGGCGTCAGCCAGCCGAAGCGGTCGGGCTTGAGGCCGTTGGCGATGCCGAAGAACTCGTCGGCAATCTGCTTGGTGACTGCGCCCACTTTGCCGTCGGCGATCACAATCCTGTCGATGGACCGAATCGGCGAAACTTCCGCGGCCGTGCCGGTGAAGAACACTTCGTCGGCGATGTAGAGCAGCTCGCGCGGCATCGACTGCTCGACGACCGGGAAGCCGAGGTGGCGGGCCATGGTCAGCACGGAGTCGCGGGTGATGCCCGAGAGCGCGGAGTTGGCCAGCGGCGGCGTGTAGATGACGCCGTTGCGCACCACGAAGATGTTCTCGCCCGAGCCTTCGGAGACGAGGCCGTTGACGTCGAGGGCGATGCCTTCCGCGTAGCCGTTGATGTCGGCTTCCATGCGGATGAGCTGCGAGTTCATGTAATTGGCGCCGGCCTTGGCGAGGGAGGGCATGGTGTTGGGCGCGAGGCGGTTCCAGCTGGAGACGCAGACGTCGGCGCCGCCGGTTCGCCGGCGACGTACTTGCCCCACGGGAAGTTGGCGATGTAGACCTCGATCGGCGAGCCCTTGGGGTTGACGCCGATTTCGCCGTAGCCGCGCAGCGCGATGGGGCGGATGTAGCAGGGGGCGACGCCGTTGGCTTCGATCACGTCGACGACGGCGGCGCACAGCTCGTCGAGCGTTATAGGGCAGTGTCCATGCGGTAGATCTTGGCCGAGTCGATCAGGCGCTGCATGTGCTCGGGCAGGCGGAAAACGGCCGCGCCGGAGGGCTGGCCGTAGCAGCGGATGCCTTCAAATACGCTGGAGCCATAGTGGATGACGTGGCTCATGACGTGGATCGTGCGCGTGTTCCCAGGGAATGAGGTGGCCATTGTGCCAGATTTGCGAGGTTTTCTGAATGGGCATGAGAGGACGAAACTCCTTCGAGCCGCGCAGTGCGCGCACACCATCAGCCTAACGCGAATTACTGGCCACTGTCACTTGGGAGGGGGCAAAGTGCGCATCCAGGCGATCACTGGCGGTGTGAGCGAATGGGCTGGATTTGATCGGCGCGATGGCCGATATCGGGATGTATGATTGCGGCGAGGCTGATCCATTTCATCCAGGAGTGATCTCTTGAAAACGTCGCACTGCGCATTGCCGGGGATTGTTTGCTTTGCTTTGGGGGGATTTTTGCAACTTTCCGCGGCCGCGGTGGGCCAGGCAAAGGACACACTTCCGCTCATGCCGTTGCCGGCGCATCTGACGCAAGGCCAGGGACAATTCCTGATCGACGGGAGCCTGGCGGTCAGTGTGGAAGATTACCCCGACGTGCGCGTTGTGCGCGCCCGACGCCGCTTCCTCGAGACCCTGGGCCGTGAGACCGGTATTTCGTTTGCCATCGAGGCGGCTCGCGAAGACAAGCACACCGCGAACTTCCTCATCCACACGGCCGGCCCCAGCGAGAAGGTGGAGGCTCTGGGCGAGGACGAGAGTTACCAGCTCAAAGTCACGCCGGACAAGGTTGAGCTGACGGCGAAGAACGCGCTGGGCGTGATGCACGGACTGCAGACCTTCCTTCAGCTTGTCCACATCGCGCCGCAGGGCTTCATGGCACCGGCGGTCACCATCGACGACCAGCCGCGCTTCGCCTGGCGGGGCCTGATGATCGACGCAGGCCGGCACTTTATGCCTGTCGACATGGTGGAGCGGAACATCGACGGCATGGAAGCGGTGAAGCTGAACGTGATGCACTGGCATCTTTCGGACGACCAGGGTTTCCGCGTGGAGAGCCGGCAGCTTCCGCTGCTGCAGGAGAAAGGATCGAACGGCAGCTACTACACCCAAGCAGCAGATCAAGGAAGTCATCGAGTACGCGGCGGACCGTGGGATTCGCGTGGTGCCCGAGTTCGACATGCCCTGCCACACTACCGCGCTGCTTACCGCCTATCCCAAGATCGGCAGCAGTGACGGCCCGTATGAGATCGCGACAAAATGGGGAGTTCTGGACGCCGCTCTCGATCCAACGCGGGACGCGACGTATGAGTGGCTCGACAAGTTTGTGGAGGAGATGACCGGTCTGTTTCCGGATGCCTATTTCCACATCGGCGGGGACGAGTGCGACGGCAAGGAGTGGGACAAGAACGCGACGATCCAGGCTTACATGAAGGAGCACGGCATCAAGGACAACGCCGCTCTTCAGTCCACATTCACCGAGCGCATTCAGAAGATCGTGGTGAAGCACCACAAGATCCCCGTGGGCTGGGATGAAGTGCTGCAGCCGGATACTCCCAAAAACGTGGTGGTCCAGTCGTGGCGCGGGCCCAAGGGTCTGGCCGCGGCGGCGCGCCAGGGCAATCGCGTGATGCTCTCGAATGGCTACTACATCGACCTGAACCAACCCGCTTCGCAGCACTACCTCGTCGATCCGCTGGGCGGCGATGCAACCTCGCTGACGCCGGAGCAGAAGGCGCTGGTCCTCGGCGGCGAAGCGACCATGTGGAGCGAGTTTGTGACGCCGGAGAATGTCGACAGCCGCATCTGGCCGCGCACGGCAGCGATCGCCGAGCGCTTCTGGTCGCCGCAGGACGTGCGCGATGTGGAATCGATGTACAGGCGCATGGCGGCGGTCTCGCAGAAGCTCAACGACTACGGGCTGCAGCACAACACATCGACGCAAATGATGCTGCAACGCATGAGCGGCACAGCCGATCCGAAGTACCTCGCGATTCTGGCGGCAGCCGTGCAGCCGCCCATGGGCTATCAGCGCGAGGACCTGAAGCAGTACTCCACGGCGAGCCCACTGAACCGACTTGTCGATGCGGTGATGCCGGAGAGCGAAGTGGCGCGCGAGGTTGCGGCCGATTGCAAAGACATCGGCGCAGGGAAGGGCTCACCGGAAGAATGGAAGTTTGTGGAGGACTGGCTGCATGCCTGGCGCGAGAACGACAGCAAGCTGGCGCCGACGCTGGCCGGGTCGGATCTGACGGCGGAACTGGCTCCGCTTTCGCAATCGGTGTCCAAGGTTGCCGGTGTGGGCCTCGAGGCGCTGGATGCTCTGAAGAACCATCATTCGATGGCGGCAGACGCGAAGCAGAGCGCAGGCGAAACGCTGAAGGCAGCGAAGAAACCGCAGGCCGTGTTGCTGGATAAGATCGCGCCGGCCGTTGAGGTGCTGGTGAACGCAGCCGGGGGACAGTAGGAAAGGAAACCATCCCTCAGCGGTTAAAACCGCTGGCATTCGAAATGACTTTTCGGCCCGGATGAATCCGGGCCCTTTCAAGACCTTCTCCGCCGAGGCAGCGGCCTGGCCGCATCCGCCTACTTGGGGTGCGAGTCGCGGTAGGCCTGCAGGCTGGTGCGGCCGTCGGGCAGTCGCCAGCGGCGGCAGACGATGATGAACCAGATGAAGTTCAGTGCGGCGATCACTGTGGCCGTGATCCAAGCCGGCGTGAAGTAGCGGCTCGTGGGGTCGATGTAGGTCAGCGGCACGAAGATCAGGATCAGCTCCAGCCCGGCGAACGAGAGGGCAAACACAAACTTCGACCAACTCCACTCGCCCGTTGCCTGCTCCGGCGAATGCCGCTCACAATGTTTGCGAACTCAGAAACACGAAGAGAATCCAAAACATACCTTTACCTCGAACGCTACGATTGCTTCGTCTCTGGGTGTTTCCACCAGTACAACCCGAGTCCGATAAGAAACGCAAAGTCGATCACCGTGAGAACCAAGGCAACCAGGAACACGGGCTTGTATTCCGGATGCTTGTCGTAGAGCACGAAGGCGGGCACGAGCATCAGGTAGGCCAGCGCAACCAGTCCGACCGAGATGAGGCCCTTGCGCCACGTGAGGCGGCCGGCCTTCGCCTCCCGGCGAATCATAAACAGGTCCCAGATGATCTGAACAATCTCGAACATCGCATCCCCCCGGGAACCTACCGGGACGCTTTGCAGTTGCCCTCACACTGGAAGGCGTCAAGCGCGGGCGCAATGCGTCACCCGGGGTGTCCCAGCGCGTGTGCTAAGGTTCGAGGCGTGAAGGCAAAGCAGGGAACTGCCGAACCAACCAGGTCAAACCACGGCCCTCAGAACGAAAAATTCGGACGGCAAGCGTTTGCCGGGGCTCTCCGTAAAGATGGGCTGACCGAGCACCCCTTCGACGCTAGGTTCGGGGTGCGGACAAGCGGCCTGGTAGCGGGCCGCCATCTGAAAACCGGGCACCGGCACGATCGTCACGCCACTGCGTACTTCGGGGTCGCGCCTTCGGTGTTTCATGGGCTGATCCGTCGCTGGCGCCGCAGCGAACCTTCCGCGCGCATGGGTGAGACCACTTTTGTGGACCTGGGCGCGGGCATGGGGCGCGGTGTGCTGCTCGCCTCCGAACTCGGCTTCCAAAAGGCCATCGGCGTGGAATTGCATCCTTTCCTGGCAAACATCGCGCGCAAGAACGTACGCGCATGGCGAGCGGCAGAGAGAGAGCAGGCGCCCATGCGCATCGTGCATGGGGATGCGGTCGATTTCGAGCTTCCGGCTGGACCGATGCTGGCCTTCCTGTTCAATCCATTTGGCGCAACCGTCCTCACCCGTCTTCTGAGGACCTGGCGCAAGGCCGCCGCCCATCGATCGGCAATGCTCGATCTTCTGTACGTCAACAACGAGCAGGAGCACGTTCTCGAGAGTGCCCGCGGATGGACGCGTGTGTATCTCGGCAAGATTGCCCGCTCCAAAGAAGACGCGATCGCCGATCACCGCATCATGGCCAATCAGCCGGAAGGCGAGTATGCTTCGGCAAACTGGGAAGATTGCTCGATCTGGCGATTCACAGGCCGAAGTTGACGAGGGGATGGTCTGCGAGTGAATTTGATGCATACAGCTTGGATGGACATCGACTTTGCGGCTAGATGCAGGCTGCCAGTGCGATGCCAAAGCAAGCGGAAGATGGAGAAAGCGCCTTGAGGGAACCGCATCTAGTCCTCGGTCTGGGAGAGTTGTTGTGGGATGTGCTGCCGGATGGTCCGCGCCTCGGTGGTGCGCCGGCCAACTTCACGGTGATGGCGGCGCGGCTGGGATGCCATGCGGTTCTGTTGAGCCGGATCGGCAGAGACGATCTTGGCCGCATGGCGCTCGACCGGCTGCAGCCCATGCCCGCCGATACCAGCTTCATTGAGACCGATCCCATCCATGAGACAGGCCGCGTCACGGTCTACTTCGAAGCCGGCCAGCCCCACTACACCATCCACAAACCCGCGGCATGGGATTTTCTTGAGTTGACCGACGAGTGGATGCGCCTCGCCGAGCGCGCCGACGCAATTTGTTTCGGTTCCCTGGCGCAGAGAGGCCTCGATTCAAGACAGACGATTCAGACCATGGCGGCGCAAACTCCTTCGCGATGCGTGCGCGTCTTCGACGTGAATCTGCGTGCGCCCTTTTATTCCGATGAGGTCATTCAGGAATCGCTGGAGCTGGCTTCGGTCGTCAAGATGAACGACGCCGAGGTGCCGCTGATCCTGGGGATGCTCGGGCTCGCGATTGGCGATGAGGAGGTGTGGAAGTCGGCGGAGTTCAGCCAGGAGCGGAGCGCCCTCGAACGGCAAAGCGCGGAGCGCATTCTGAATGAGTTTCCCGAACTGCAGATGGTGGCCATCACCCGGGGCGGTCATGGCAGCCTGCTGGTGCGTCGCGACGAGTGGCACGAGCATCCGGGCTATCCGGTCAAAGTTGCCGACACCATCGGCGCCGGCGATGCCTTCACCGCAGCCATGACCCACTACCTGCTGCGCGGGGCGGGCCTTGCCACGCTGAACGAGGCAGGGAATCGCTGGGGCGGCTGGGTGGCTTCGCAGCCAGGCGCCATGCCTCCGCTGGCCGGCGAGGTTCGGCGTGGGATCGAAGCTGGTATCGAGGCGTAGCAGAGAGCAGAGAGAAGAGAGCGGAGTTAGCGGGGTTAGCGGAGGTAGCGGAGTTAGCGATTACCACAGTCGACTACTAGGGTCGCTCTCCTGCTGGGCTGCTCGGTCAAGAAGAACATTAGAATTGGCAAGACAAAGTTCCCTCTCGTCACAGAATGCACGGCTCGTCAGGACTAGACTTAGGTATCCGGCGGAGACAGTTTGGGTTTACATACAGTGGGTTTGCGCCGACAATGGCTTGACGAATCTTTTCAGCTTTTCACCGCGGGATTCTTCATCGCCATTTGAACGAAGGATCGAAAGGAAACATCATGGCCGGGCTTCGCAAGATGCCGATTCAGCTCAGCCCACCGCCGGATCAGGTTCCGGAGCAGGGAACGGCCAAATATCGCCGTGTTTTTGAATACCTCCATAGCCATATCCAGTCCGGAGCGCTAAAAGCCGGAGACCGTTTGCCCAGCGAGGCGGAGCTGGGCAAGCTCTTCGACGCTTCGCGCATCACGGTCGCCAAAGCCGTGCTCGACCTGCAGCGCATGGGTCTCGTTTCGCGTCGGCCCGGCGCCGGCACGCACGTGCTGGCACCGCAAATGAGCGGCGGCCGGACCTTCGGGCTTCTGATTCCGGAACTCGGGCTGACCGAGATTTTCGAGCCCATCTGTCATGGCATGATGCGTTCGCCCTTTGCGCGGCCGGATGCCCTTCTGTGGGGCAATGCCTCGACGACTGCCGGCGAGGCGGCCAAAGAAGCCGAGCACATGGTCAATTCGTTCATCCGGCAAAACGTGGCGGGCATGTTTTTTGCGCCGCTCGAGCTGAGTCCGGATAAGGACGCCGCCAACCGCCGCATCGCCCGCGACCTGGAGCGTGCCAAGATTCCAGTAGTGCTGCTGGACCGCTGTTACATGCCCTACCCGGAGCGCTCGGCGCACGATCTGGTCGGGATTGACAACCGGCGGGCTGGGTACACGGCGGCCGCGCATCTGCTCGCGCTGGGGGTGCGGCGCCTGGGATTTCTGGGCGAAGTTTACGCGGCCAATACCGTTGATGGGCGCATCACCGGTTTCTATGAGGCCCTGCGCAAGTATCACGTGCCGGCCGATCCCGAGCCGGTGTGGCGCGGCAGCCCGCTGGATGAAGCCCTGGTGAAGCGCATGCTCGACACCCTCAGGCCCGAGGGCATTGTCTGCGGCAACGATCTGACGGCGGCGCGCCTGATGCAAACGCTGATCGCGCTCAACGTGCGCATCCCGGAACAAGTGCGTATCGTTGGCATGGATGACGTGAAGTATGCGAGCCTGCTGCCGGTGCCGCTGACCACGATTCGCCAGGACTGTGCGGGCATCGGTATGGTGGCCATGGCAACGATGCTGGAACGGCTTGAGCATCCCGAGTTGCCGATCCGCGATGTCACTGTGCCCACAAAGCTGGTGGTACGGCGCTCCTGCGGCGCGTATTTGCATGCGGGCGAAGGGCAGGAAACAGGAGGTCTGGCATGAAGCGAGGGATGGCAGCGGCGCTCCTTTTGGTTCTGGTTTCCGGCCCTGGGTGGGCACAGAAGAAGAAGCACAGTCCGGTTCCCGCCGCGTTTGAGCATGCGCAGTTTGTGTATGTCGAGCGAGCGCCGGGGATTGTGAACGCCGAGGACAACCAGGCGGTTCGCGACGTTGAGGACGCTGTTCAAGACTGGAAGCGCTACAAACTGGCGATGGCACGCAGGGACGCGGATGTAGTGCTCGTCGTGCGCAAAGGGCGGATGGCCGATGTCCAAGGCAATCTCGGCACGGGCGTCAGCGTGGGTTCGCGCATGCCTCCCAATCAAAGCCCGGGCCATCCCCCGGGAGATGCCGGCTCAACCAGCGGATGGGGTGCGGCCGGAGCAAGCGTCGATGTCGGTTCGAAGGACGACACCTTGCAGGTGTACCTGGTCAACAGCGACGGCAAGCTCACTGGCCCGGTGTGGACGCTGGAAAAAGAGGATGGGCTGAACGCGCCGCCGCTGCTGCTGATGCAACAGCTTCGAAACGAAGTCGAAAAAGCATACCCGACGCAACCATCCCCGGCACACCAGCCACCGGTCGAGAATCCACCGTCCCCGCAAGGGCCTTAGAACTCCGCGAGCGACGGTGCGCCTGATTCGTTCAGGTCCTGCGATAAAGTGAACGTACTGTGATCATCAACCTGGCCAGGCGTGCGCACGACCACAATTGGGAACTCGATCCGATTACGCGGTCCCTGCTCGATACGGACTTCTACAAGCTGCTGATGCTGCAGTTCATCTGGAAAAACTTTCCACGCACCAGGGCCTCGTTCACGCTGATGAACCGAACCCGGACGGTGCGGCTGGGCGACATCATCGATGCCGCCGAACTGCGCGAGCAATTGATGGAAACGCGGCGGCTCAAGTTTCATAAATCCGAGTTGATCTGGCTGGCGGGGAATACCTTTTACGGCAAGCGCGGAATCTTTGAGCCGGCGTTCCTCGAGTGGCTCGAGAAGGACTTTCGCCTCTCGGAATTCGAACTGGAAATCGAGGACGGCCAGCTTTCGCTGCGCTTCCAGGGGTTGTGGACCGAGACAACGCTTTGGGAGATCTACGCACTTTCGGTCATCGATGAACTGAAGACGCGCGCCAATCTCAAGGAACTCAGCGAGTTTGAGCTGGACATTCTTTATGCCCGGGCGAAGACGCGCCTATGGGAAAAGATGGAGCGGCTGCGGGGCGTGCCACGGCTGAGCATCAGCGACTTTGGCACGCGGCGGCGACACAGCTACCTTTGGCATGAGTACGTAGTGATTGCCATGCGCGACGTGCTCGGCGAGAGCTTCACGGGGAGCTCGAATACGTATCTCGCCTATAAGCACGACATGGAAGCGATTGGCACCAATGCCCATGAATTGCCGATGGCCCTGGCTGCGCTGGCCGACGACGAAGAGGAGTTACGCACCGCGCAATATCGCATTCTTGAGTTATGGCAGCAGAGTTATCAGGGCGAGTTATTGATCCTGTTACCTGATACGTTCGGGACGTCGCAGTTTCTTGAAGACGCTCCGGAGTGGGTGGCCAACTGGACCGGCCAGCGCGTCGACAGCAAAGACCCCTACGTGGCCGGTGATGAGTACATTGCGTGGCTGGAGCGCCATGGGCGCGATCCGCGCAGAAAAAGGCTCATCGCCAGCGATGGCCTGGATGTGGATTCGATCCTGGGCTTGCACGCCTACTTTGGCGGCCGGTTCAGGAATGGAGCGCGCCCGGCAGACTTTCAGCGGGCGAGCGACTTTGCAGACGAAAACAAATGGGTCGGCGACAGACGCATCCGTTTCAGCGCCGGGTGGGGCACATTCCTGACCAACGATTTTCGTAACTGCGATCCGCGCGGAAGCGATGCCTTCAACCCCATCAGCCTGGTGTGCAAGCTGACCGATGTCGACGGGCGCCCTGCGGTGAAGTTATCCGATAACTACCTGAAGGCCATGGGATCGCCGAGTGAAGTGGAGAAGTATCGTCGCGTCTTCGGCACCGCCGGAGTCGAGGACGTCCCGCTCCAGGTGTGATCTCAACGCGACCGGGATCAAAGGCCCGGAGGCGCGGGATTGGGGTTGTCGGACGGCGGCGGAACGGGGCGATGCCTGGCGCGCAGGTAGGCGACCATCTGCGCAATCTCCTTGTCAGTCAGTGAGTCGGAGAAGGGCGGCATCTTTTGCCCGCCATTCATGATCTGGTCGGTGATCTTTGGCGGGCGGCCAAGCCTTGTCGGTGCGGATCTTGATGAGTGCCGGGCCTTTTTTGCCACCCATGCCGCCCACACCATGACAGTAGGCGCACCCTTTATCGCGGAATAGAACCGCGCCCGCCTCTTCGTCGGCCTTCTAAGGTCGGCAGCGCGTGCCAGAACAAGAGGCAGGAGGGCAAGGCCGCCAACGGCCAGAAGAATGGGCTTTGGGGAAGGAGATCCGGGGTGAAACATTCGAGTTTCATTTTCTCACGCGCAATGACCCGGACCATGAAACGGTAATCTTGCCTAGTGATGGAGCTGGCTTGGAGGCTGGTATGGAGCGGAGTTACGCAGGGAACTGATGGAGCGGAGCCGCGCGTGGGCCAAAGGACGGCTGCACGTGGAGAGCTACGGGACGCCGCCGGTGATTGTTTTCGCGCCCGACCATCCTGAAGACGCGGTAGAAGCGGCGGCGCCGATTCCCACGGCGGAGCAAGCCGCTGCAAGGCAGGCAAAGCGGCACGGCAATTTTTTTGATGCAGCGTACGCGGCCATTCTGGGGCGGCCGGAGTGGTTGCGGCGCTTCAACAAAATCCATGCCCAGGGACGCGCCCTTCCCAAGGCGGAGAGTGGGCGGCGCTGGCGCGAGCTGGACTCTTCCATGAGTTCCGACGCGCTGCTCATGAATGTCTTTCTTGGTTTTGGATCGGATTCAAGGGAGCGGCTCAAGGGTGTTCTCGGCGTGGACGGCGAAGGGCTTCCCGAGTTTGGTTGGAAGGCGCGCGTTCCGCTGGCCGTTCTCGATGTGCGCGGCCGCGCCCGCTTCGACCGGACCGAAGTGGATATGCGCTGGGGCGATCTGCTGATCGAGGCCAAGCTGACGGAGAGCGATTTTCAGACGCGATCGGCAAAGATCGTGCAGGGCTATCGCGACTTCGACGCGGTATTTGATCGCGAGCTGCTGCCCCGCGTGGCGCTGAAGACGGCGCGGCGGCGCACGGCGGTGGAGTTCGCAGAGGCATACACGCAGGAGTACGAGGAACCGACAGCGGACGAAGGCGTGGCTCGCGAGTTTCAGGCCGCGCTTGTCGCGGAGAGATGGGAAAAAGAGGCCGCCGAGCCGGGGTACGCAGGCTATCAGCTCATCCGCAATGTACTGGCCGCGTATGCAGAAGGCTGCAGCTTCTGCGTGATGCACGACGCGCGCCGCCCCGACCTGCGCGAGCAATGGTTCGCCGTCATGGCCGCAGTGAAGTCCGCCGACATGCGCACGCGCTGCAAGGTGATGACGTGGCAGGAAGTCGCTGCGTGGGTGCCCCAGGGGTTGCAGGATTTTCTGGGAATCAAATACGGGATCTTCCGCTGATGGCAATGCTGAAGCGATGGGTGCGCTGACTGGAGAATCTCTCAGAAAAACAGTTGTCAAACAGGCAGGGTTGTGCGATAACTACGTCATGCGTAGTACGCGTCACGTAGTAGACGACAACGGAGCCGAACTGGGCCACTACTCCGACCCGCCCCTGCTGGTGCTGGCCAGCCTGGCCTCCGGCGCCAAGCACGGCCACGCGATGATCGAAGATATTCAGCGGCTTTCAGGCACGCGGCTGGGCCCGGGTACGCTCTATGGAGCGATCGCGCGCCTCGAAGAGAAGGGTTGGATCGAACCCCTGGAAATGGAAGAGCGCCGGCGCCCCTACCGCATTACTTCAGAAGGGGGTACGGTGCTGCGCGCCCGGCTCGCGACCCTGCAGCACTTTGTAAAAGCCGGCGTGAAGCGGCTGGAGGCGTTATGAACCCCAAGCTTGGGCGCCTGCTGGTGCGCCTGTACCCACGGGTCTGGCGAGAGCGGTATGGCGAAGAGTTCGAGTCATTGCTCGAGGGGGGAGACGGGGGCTTGCGGACCGCGGCGAATATCGCGCGCGCAGCAGTTTCAGAGCGAATTCTTGCAATCGGCGGAGGTCAAATGACAAGCGATCAGAAAACGTTTCGGGGCGTGCTGCTGCGTCCCAGCGCCATCATCCCCATGGCAATGTCGATGACGGCCCTGGCGATATTGATTGGGCACCTCGCGTTTTACGGCGTCGCGCGAGAAGCAGACGAAGGTGCGGCCGCGCATCTGTGGCAGATTTTGATGGCAGGGCAGATACCGGTGCTGCTGTTCTTCGCGATCAAGTGGCTGCCGCGTGCGTTCAAGCCGGCCATGGGGGTACTGGCGGTGCAGGCCGGCGCGGTGCTGGCGGCCATGGCGCCCGTGCTTTATTTCAACTTGTAGTGGCCTGCGCTATTCGCCCGCGCCGGGAATGTACTTGTATTCGATCTTCTGCGGTTCTTTTTTATCGCCCGTCAGATCGTGGGTGTGCCAGCCAATCGATTCCGCCGCGACTTCAGGATGCTTGCGCAAAAACTGCAGTGCGTATTCCGAAGCGGAGGGATCGTCTTTCTGATCGGCAAATTTAGCCGACTCGATGGCCGACTTCGCCTTCTCCCCAAGCCGCCTATACAGAATTGCAAGCTGGTAGTGCGCCGCCAGGTCGTCTGGGTCGATGACCTGGATCCGCTCGTACATGTCGCGTGCCTGCGGGTAGTCGTGCTGCTGAAAGTAGCTGAAGCCGAGCTCGCGGAGGGCATCCTTGGAGCGCGGATATTTCTCCAGAACCGCCTGCAGGTCGGCGATGGCCTCCTTGACCTGCCCTGCATTGCGCTCGACAACGGCGCGGTAGTAGAGCGCGCGCGGATCGCCCGGCAAAAGCGCCAGCGCCTTGGCCAGATTGCCCTTGGCATCGTCGTACTTTTCCCAGACGATTTCGACGACCGCCATGTTCGTGAAGGCGTCGGCGTAGTCGGGACGCAGCGCGGCCACCTGTTCAAACGCGTGCACCGAGGCTTCGTACTGCTGCGCGTCGAGCAGGCCGATGCCGTAGTTGTTCCAGCGCATCCACGGCTTGTTCTCGCTGGGATCGGCCGGAACGGGGGTGTTGTCGCCGATCTTCACGCACTTTGGTTTCGCTGGCCATGTCGATAATCGGCATGGGGTAGTGCTTCTTGTCCATCGCAAAGTCGATGAAGTGCTGATCGAAGCGGCGATAGCGGACCGTCGCCGTGAGCGAGACAGAGCCGGAGATATCCTTCGGCAGACGGAAGCGATAACGCACCAACTGCGAGCGGCCCGACTGGAAGGCGTTGTTGTAAGCGAGGACGCGGTTGTGCCAGATCTGGTGCAGGTCGTTCAGCTCGCCCTTCACGTTGACAAGGCGATTGGTGAACGAGTGGGCGCCGGGGTCGAGATTGCCGTCGGGCTGGATGAAGCCGCTCTCGGCAAGCACCTTGCCGGTCGAGTCTTTGGCGGTGAAGTCGACCCACGCTTCGTAGAAGTCGCGCTGCTCGGGAATAAACGAGTGGCCAATGCCCTTGTTCTGAATGACCACGTCGGCGATCAGCGTTTCGCCCGGCGCGACGGAGTAGCTGGTGAGCCCGAGGGGAGCGACGAGCACAACATCTTTGGTCGTTGCCTCGGCGTTCTCTTTCTCGAGCGCAAAGATGTCGACGTTGAAGACGCCCTTGCCGTCGAAGCCGTTCTTGAGGAAGTCGGCGACCTTGGCAGCCTGCTCAGGGAACTTGTAGTACTCGGGCACGAGAGTGTTGCCGGCAGCCCAGCGATGCGAGACGAGTTTGCCGTCTTTGGCGCCGGGGTCGACTGCGCCTGAGGCGAGCGGCTCGCGCAGCATGTGGCAGCTCTGGCAGGTTGAGGTCGCATCCTTGCGGTAGAACGGCAGCGGGCTCTGCCGGGTGAAGCTTGCGCCCTGCCACTCGTCGTAGAGCGAAATGGCACGCAGCCACTTGTAGTTGTCGAGCGTGGCCGGGATAGCGGCCTTGTGGCAGGCGGCGCAGAACTCGGCTGTCTTATAAAGAGGGCGCATCACCGCTTTGGAGTGCCGGTCGAGATGGGCGAGAATTTCTGAGTCTGCAACGGGCCCGGTGATGGGTGCGCCTTTTTCATCCACGAGGACGGCCGGCACGCCCATCACGTAGCTGCCGGTTCCGGTCGTGTCGGTGGAGACGATGGAGTGGCAGGTGGAGCAGGTGATGCCCTCTTCCTCAAATGGCCGTTTCTTCGGCATGCCCTGCGACAGGTCGCCGGAGAGACAGCGCCACGGGGTTGTGGCAGCCTTCGCAGTGCCGTGAGTACTGCACGCCCTTTTCGTCGATCAGGGTATTCACATTCTTCAGGTACCACGGAGCGCGGAAGCTGTTGGAGTGCACCGACTCGCGCCACTGGTGATAGGCCTCCTGGTGGCAATGGCCGCAGTATTGGGCGGTGGGGAAGGCCTTGGGGCTCCAGAACTGGCCGTCGATGGTCGTGGCGTTCGAGGGCAGAAAGGGCGATTGCTTGCCAAAAGCGTAGTTGTAGCGTCCGGCCACCGAGTCGTGGAACGACGTCGTGGGCCCGGTGATGGCCACGTGCGCGCCGTAGAGAGGAACGGCATCGCTCGTCGACGCGTCGGGCGTTGTGGGCGGGGTCGTTGACGACTTGGGTGGGGAAGGCTGGTCGGAAGCGGCACGAACGCGGCGAATCGCGGGCGCAAACGGGAGAACGACGAGTGCGCAGGCGATGGCGGCAAGGAGGCGGCCGCGTCGCGGGGCGTTGTGCCCGAGGTTGAACATTGTCCGTCGATCTCCGGGAAAAGGTCACATGCTCCGCGCGGCAAGGTGGTGGCTCCTGTGCGGGAGGACACAAAAACAGTAACAGGAAGAATGCAGGCTCGGTCTCCACCAAAAGGTGGAAGGGCAACGGGCTGCGAAGTATCGACGAGTCGTGTTTTGCAGCGGGCGGTTCATAGAGTGGGATGAATGGGGAAAAAAGGGCCCTGACTCGTGTGAGCGAACGCACATCTTCTTAGCCAAAGGCAGGCTGAAACTGGTACGGTTGTCTTGAAGGATGTTGTTGGCTTGATGGCTGGTAACCCCTATTTTTCACTAGCAGTTTTGTTCGTGGTGGCCCTCGGCTTTGGGCTCACGCCGCTGGCGCTGGCGTGGATCTGGGCGCAGGTGTTTTCACCCCAGAAGCGAAACCCGGTGAAGAACGCGATTTACGAGTGCGGGCTCGAGTCCAAGGGCGATGCGTGGGTGCAATTCCGGTCCGCCTATTACCTGTATGCCATTATTTTTCTGATCTTTGACGTGGAAGCAGTGTTCTTGCTTCCGTTTGCCGTGGCCTTCACGGGGCTAGGCGTGGCGGCCACGGTCTCAATGCTGATTTTTGTCCTTCTGCTGATCGAAGGCCTGGCCTGGGCCTGGGCCAAAGGCGTGCTGACGTGGGCGTGAGGCCGCCGAGGGCGGCCCAGCTAACAGCTGTCAGCTCTCAGCTTTCAGTTAAGGAAGTGCTGAGATAGACGCGATTGGCTTGCCGGGATGGACGGGAATGGACGAAAGGTCGGGAATCAAACAGCAAACGGCCAGGCTGGGAGCTGGGAGATCAAAGTTGAGAGCTGAAAGCTGAAAGCTGACAGCTAATTTGGAGCGAAGCGACAAATGGCGGTTGAAGAAGGGCTGAAGATCGAGCTGGGCAAGCAGGGGATCTTCGTCACCAGTATTCAGGATCTCTACAACTGGGGGCGCAAGAACTCGATCTGGCCGATGCAGTTTGGGCTGGCTTGTTGCGCGATCGAGATGATTGCGACGACCATGGCCCGTTACGACCTGGCGCGCTTCGGGGCTGAGGTGTTTCGCCCGTCGCCTCGGCAGGCGGACCTGATGATCATCTCCGGCACCGTCACCAAGAAGATGGCGCCCCAGGTCGTGCGACTGTACAACCAGATGGCCGAACCGAAGTACGTGATCGCCATGGGCGCCTGCGCCATCTCCGGCGGGCCGTTCAAGCAGGGCTACAACGTACTGAAGGGCATCGACCGCTACATCCCGGTGGATGTGCACATCCCGGGCTGCCCGCCGCGGCCCGAGGCGCTGCTGCATGCGTTTATGACGTTGCAGAAGAAGATTGACGGGCAGCAACTGACGGGCGAGGCCAGGCCATCGCATCTGAATGCGGAAGCGTCCGGCATCTACCCCGTGCCGGTGCCCGGCGCGCACGATCTGGAGCCGACGTCGAACAAAGGCGTGTGGCCGGTGCCGATCACGATCAAGTGATGAAGCAGGGAATAGGGAATAGGGAATAGCGAACGGGTCGCGAGCCAGAAGGAAGAAGCTGAGAGCTGAAAGCTGAAAGCTAGTACGAGGGGCAATGTTGAAGTCGGTTGAGGAGATCAAGGCGGCGATTGAAGCAGCGGTTCCGGGCGCGGGCGGTGGAGATCGTTTCCAACCCCAGCGTCAGCGGGCAGCACTCGCTTCTGCTGGAGCCGAGCCGGGCGGTCGAGGTGGCGACCTTTCTCCGCGACGACCGCGACCTGGCGCTGGACTTTCTCTCCAACGCTACCGGCGTGGACTGGCCGGACAAGGAGCTCACTGAGAAAGTGAAGGTCCCGCGGACCGTCACCAAGACCGTGGATGGGGTGGAAACCTCAGTCGAAGAGACCGTCGAGGAGACGCGCAAGCGAGTTGTGCCGGGGTATTTGGAAGCTGTCTACCACCTGTTCTCCGTCGAGAAGAAGCATGGGCCGGTGGTGATCCGCATGAAGACCGGCAACCGCAGCGACCAGGTGCAACTGCCCTCGATGACGCCGATCTGGCGGTCGGCTGAGTTTCAGGAGCGGGAGATCTTCGATCTGTTTGGCATCGTCTTTACGGGGCACCCGGACCTGCGCAGGATTCTGATGTGGGATGAGTTCAAAGACCACCCCATGCGCAGGGACTACGTGGAGCCCGACGATTTTGAGTACGAGCCCACAGCGCACGACGAAGTGCTGAAGCGGGCGCAGGAACACAGAAACAGGGAACAGGGAATTGGGACGTAGGGAATAGGGAATAGGGATTAGAGATCAGCTCTTAGCTGAGAGCTAAAAGCTGAAAGCTGATAGCTAAGGAAAAAATGGCGGTAGCAGAGACAAAATCGGAGAAGCTTCCAGGCTGGAATCGTCCGCGGCATGTTGAGCCAGATGGCGAGGGCGAGCTGCTGGAAGTGGCCATGGGGCCTCATCATCCCTCGACCCACGGCGTTTTTCGCATGGACGTTGCGCTCGATGGCGAGCGCGTCATCCGCCTGAAGCCCGTCTTCGGCTACCTGCACCGCAATCACGAGAAAATCGCAGAGGGTGCTGCTTACCTTGCGTCGATGCCCTTTACCGACCGGCTCGACTACATCTGCCCGCTCACCAATAACTGGGCCTACGCACTGGCCGTCGAAAAGCTCACCGGCCAGGAGGTTCCCGAGCGCGCGGAATATCTGCGCGTGATTCTCGGGGAAATGACGCGCGTGGTGAATCACGCCTCGGCGATCGGCTTCCTGATCCAGGAGATGGGCGCCAGCGGCACGCCGCTGATGTACGCTTTCCGCGAGCGCGAAAAGATTCTCGACCTCTTCGAGGCGCTCACGGGCGCGCGCATGATGGTCAACTACATGCGTTTCGGCGGCTGCCGCGTCGATGCAACGCCGGAGTGGCTGGCGGGCGCGCGCAAGGTTCTCGATGGGCTGCCGAAGTTCGTGGATGAGTTTGAAAACCTGCTGCGCGGCAACGAGATCCTGATGGCGCGCACGCAGGGCGTGGGTGTGTTGCCTCCCGAGCTTGCGGTCAACGCGGGCGTGACCGGGCCCATGCTGCGCGCGTCGGGCGTCAACTACGACATTCGCAAGGTCGATGGCTACGGCATCTACAACCGCTTCAAGTTTCGCGTGCCGCTGGGCGAGCACTACGACGTCTACGACCGCTTCATGATCCGCCTGCTGGAACTGCGCGAGTCGATGGGCATCATCGACCAGGCGCTCAAAGACATTCCCGGCGGTCCGGTCATGGATCCCAAGGCGAAGATTCGCGGCTTCCGGCCCAAGCCGGGCGAGGCGTACGGCCGCATTGAAGCGCCCAAGGGCGAGCTGGGTTTTTACCTGATCAGCGACGGCAGCCCGAATCCCTATCGTTACCGGATTCGCCCGCCCAGCCTGATCAATCTGACCGTTCTTGAAGACATGTGCCTAGGCGCAAACGTGGCGGATGTGGTCTTGATTTTTGGCAGTGTGGATATTGTGCTCGGAGAAGTAGATCGGTGAAGCAGCTTTCAGCTATCAGCTCTCAGCTTTCAGCTTTTGAGTGCGGGTTGCGAGAGAGTGGTCAAGTCAGAAACGGATATGGTTGGGCAACTCGAGAGTTCGTTGAAGAAGCTGATAGCTGTGATCGAGTAGCTGAGAGCTGACAGCTGAAAGCTGAGAGCTGTTTTCGGAGGAAACACATTGCTGGGTGAAGGCATTCTGAAAGGGCTGGGCGAGACGGCGAGAAACTTCGCCGGCAGCTTTGTCTCCAAAGAACGGCTGACGACGATTCAGTACCCCGAAGAGCGGGCTGCGCCCATCGAGGCCACGCGCGACTTTCCGTTCCTTGTCTACGACGGCGATAACTGGGAGGCCGGCCTGCGCTGCGTCGCCTGCCAGATCTGCGAAAAAGAATGCCCGCCCAAGTGCATTTACATCGTCAAGAGCACCGACAAGAAACCCGATGCGCTGGGCAAACCGCAAATCTACCCCGCACGCTTCGATATCGACATCTCCGTGTGCATGAGCTGCCAGATTTGCGTCGAGGTTTGCCCGTTTGAAGCCATCAAGATGGACACCGAGTTTGAGCTGAGCACCACCGACCGCTTCGGCGGCCTTCTCTACGACCGCGAGCAACTGGCCAAGTCGAACGAGTACTACCACACGATTCATCCCACCGAAGCGGCGGAAGTGGACGCGCGCCTCGCGGAAGAAAAAGCCAAGGCCGACGCCAAGGCCAAGGCAGCCGCCGCGGCTGCGGCTGCAAAAGCAGCAGCGCCTGCCGCACCCAAGCCCGCTGCGCCAGCACCGGCAGCAGTGCCGGCGGCTAAGCCCGAAGCATCGGCCGCGCCTGCAGCGAGCGCAGCGAAAAGCGAAGAGCCCGCAGCGAAGAAGGAAGAACCCACAGGCAAGACGCCGGAGGCGGAGACGCAGAAATGATCGAGAAAGCGGATCAGATCTTCATTCTGCTGAGTCACTGGCTGGTGAGTTTCCTTCCCGCCGTCGCTGCAGCATATTGCCATGGTGCTGCTCGCGGTCATCGGCATCATTGTCACCTTCCCGGCTCTTTTTGCGATCACGGTTCTGCTTGAGCGCAAGGGCCTGGGCCGCATGCAGAACCGCTACGGCCCCAATCGCGTCGGCCCCTACGGCCTCTTTCAGCCCGTCGCCGACGGCATCAAGTCGCTGACCAAGGAAGACATCGTTCCGCTCAGCGCCGATGCGGTCGTGCACTTCCTCGCGCCGGTGCTGCTGGTCGTCGTCGTCTTCATGGGCTACGCGGTTCTGCCCATCGGCCGCAACATGACGCTGGTCAATCTCGATGCGGGCATCCTGTTCTTCTTCGCCATTGGCGCCTCGTCGGAACTGCAGCGTTTTCATGGCCGGCTGGTCGAGCCGCAACAAATACTCGCTGCTCGGCGCCATGCGCGCGGTGGCGCAGATGATCAGCTACGAGGTGCCGCTGCTGATGTCGAGCCTCGCCGTAGTCATGATCACCGGCTCGCTCAATGCCAACAAGATTGTCGACGCGCAGAACCAGTACACCTACGGCCTGCCGCACTGGTACATCTTCACGCCCTGGGGATTTGCGGGCTTCCTGCTCTTCGCCGATCGCCGCGACGGCGGAGACCAATCGCTCGCCCTTCGATCTGCCCGAAGGCGAATCGGAACTGGTCGCCGGCTACTTCACGGAGTACTCCGGCTTCAAGTTCGCGCTCTTCTTCCTTGGCGAATACGTCGGCATGATGGGCATCTCCGGTCTGGGGACAACGCTGTTCCTCGGCGGCTACTCCGCGCCTCTGCAGGTGCTCGGCTTTGTGCCGTCGTGGGCATGGTTCATCGGCAAGGTCATGCTTTCGATGTGCGTCTTCATCTGGATCCGCGGAACCCTGCCGCGCCTCCGCCAGGACCAGTTGATGAACTTCGCCTGGAAGTTTGTGCTGCCGCTGACGCTGCTCAATCTATTCGTTGCCGGGCTGTGGCGTTTTATGGGCGAGGGCTTCCTGCGCTGGGTGTGTCTGCTCCGCCATTTTGTTGGTGGCGTATGTGGCGATGGCGCGCGTGGGCATGAGACGCGAGCACTTTGGGCCGAGGAGCTACCGTTATGCCGATTAAGCAACTGCGGTGCGGCAGAGGCTCGCTTTCCGCTCGCAGCGAGTTCGTGCTTTCCCACCCATCCGCGATGAAGCTGCGGATGGATGGGGCACCCAGAGTGGCGCGTGTGGGCATGAGACGCGAGCACTTTGGCCCGAGGAGCTACCGCTATGCCGATTAAGCAACTGCCGTGCGGCAGAGGCTCGCTTTCCGCTCGCAGCGAGTTCGTGCTTTCCCACCCATCCGCGATGAAGCTGCGGATGGATGGGGCACCCAGAGCTGGCGCGCGTGGGCAGGAGACGCGAGCACTTTGGCCCGAGGAGCTACCGCTATGCCGATTAAGCAACTGCGGTGCGGCAGAGGCTCGCTTTCCGCTCGCAGCGAGTTCGTGCTTTCCCACCCATCCGCGATGAAGCTGCGAATGGATGAGGCACCAGGCTGGTATGGGGAGTGAAGGGTAAGTGAGTTTTGTCTTCTATATTCTCGCGGGATTGACGGTGGCGGGCGCGCTGGCGGCGGTGCTGCTCAAAAACACCGTGCACTGCGCGCTCGCGCTGACCGTTGCATTCGCGGGCCTCGCGCTGCTCTTCCTGCAACTCGACGCCCAGTTCGCCGGCTTCGCGCAGATTCTCATTTACATCGGCGCAGTCGCCATCCTGGTCGTCTTCGCCATTCTGCTCACGCGCGGCTCCGAGACGCCCAAGGGCAGCGTCTACAGCCACAGCCCATGGTCGGCCTCGTGATTGCCGCGGGCGTATTCGCGGTTCTGGGTTGGGCAGTCCTGCACAGCAGCGCGCACCTTGCTCTCGGCGACCCAGCCAGCGCAGCCCGGCCGTAACCGTCGCGGATATCGGCAACGCGCTCATGACCCGCTACGTGCTCCCGCTCGAGATCGTCGCCCTGCTGCTGACGGCAGCGCTCATCGGCGCGGTGATCGTGGCCATGCACGAGAAGGAGAGAAGCCGATGACGCCTCTCACCGGATATCTGCTGGTCGCCGCGCTGCTCTTCGCCATCGGCCTTGCCGGCGCGCTCACGCGCCGCAATGCCATCCTCGTGCTCATCGGAATTGAGCTCATGCTGAACGCAGCCAATCTGAATCTGATCGCCTTCTGGCGCTACGGCCCGCATCCCGAAGCGCTCACCGGCATGATGTTCGCCATCTTTTCCATCGCCGTGGCCGCGGCCGAAGCCGCGGTCGGGCCTGGGCCTGGTGATCCAGATCCATCGCCACGCGCAGACCACCGATCTCGACGCGATCAACAGGATGAAGGGGTGACGGGTTGATGCAAGAGCCAATTTCGTTCACTCCCATGGCACTCACACCCGGCGTCGGCACCGCCGCCATCACTGGCCTGTTCTGGCTTATTCCCGCCGTGCCCATCCTCGCTTCGGGCGTGATCGCGCTGCTGAAGCAGCCGCGCCGCAAGCTGGCCTCGTCGCTGGCCATCGGCTCCATGGTCGTCTCGCTCCTGCTGTCGCTCGTCGCTTTCGGCCACGTGCTTTCCGGCTGGATGCACGGCTCTGCGATTCGCGAGACCATCGGACTTCACCTGGATCCAGGTCGGCATTCAGCGCGTAGAACTCGGGCTGGGTTCTCGATCCTCTTGCCGCCGTCATGCTGGTGATGGTCACCTTCGTCGGCCTGCTCATCTTCATCTACTCCACCGGCTACATGGCGCACGACGAGAACTACACGCGCTTCTTCTGTTTCCTCAGCCTCTTTGCGGGAGCCATGCTCGGCGTGGTCATCGCCAACAGCATCCTGCTGCTCTTCATGTGCTGGGAACTCGTCGGCCTGACCTCGTATTTGCTGATTGGCTTCTGGTATCTCAAACCCTCGGCGGCGGCAGCGGCGAAGAAAGCCTTCCTCACCACGCGCGTCGGCGACGTCTTCTTCCTTCTCGGCATCGTCTGGCTCTTCGGCCAGACCGGCACGCTGCTCTTCTATCACGGCGGCTCCGGCTCCATGGAGATGCGCGCCCTTACTGGACTGCTGATCGAGCGCTCGGCATTCGGACTATCGGCAGCAACCGCCATCGGCCTGCTCATCTTCGCTGGAGCAGCAGGGAAGAGCGGCCAGTTCCCATTGCATGTGTGGCTGCCCGATGCCATGGAAGGCCCGACGCCCTGTCTCCGCGTTGATCCACGCCGCCACCATGGTCGCCGCCGGCGTCTATCTCATCGCGCGCGTTTATCCGCTCATGCAGGCAGGCATGCCCGCGGGCGGCACAACTCCGGCGCTGACCGTCGTCACGTGGGTAGGCGCATTCACAGCGCTCTTCGCCGCATTGATCGCGGTCGCGCAGAACGACATCAAGCGCATCCTCGCCTACTCCACCGTCTCGCAACTCGGCTACATGATGGCGGGACTCGGCGTAGGCGGCGTTGCCGTGGGCATGTTCCACCTGATCACCCACGCCTTCTTCAAAGCGCTTCTGTTCATGGGCGCGGGCTCGGTGATCCACGGCTGCCACGAAGAGCAGGACGTGCGCCACATGGGCGGGCTGAAAGCCTACGATGCCCGTCACCTTTGCCACCTACGGCGCCGGGATGCTGGCGCTGTGCGGAGTTCCGATCTTCGCCGGCTTCTGGTCGAAGGACGGAATCCTCGAAGCCGCGCACGCCTGGAGCGCGACGACGATTCCGTTTTACATGCTGGTTCTCGGCGCCGCGCTCACAGCGTTCTACATGACGCGGCAAGTCAGCTACGTGTTTTTCGGAAGCTATCGCGGCCATGGGCATCCACACGAAAGCCCGCGTTCCATGACCACGCCTTTGGCGGTGCTCGCGTTTTTCGCAGTCACGCTGGGCTTGATCGGTACGCCCGCGTGGCCGTGGTTCAGCGGGTTTCTGGATAGCCGTGCTGTGGCTTTCGAGTGGAAGGGATTCAGCGAGCCCGGGTTGCTCGGTCTGATGGCCACGTCGATCGTCGTGGTGCTCGTCGGGCTCGGCCTCGGCTGGCTGCTCTACGGAAACAAATCTCCGACGCCCCGAGCAGCCCGATGTGCTCGAAGCGGCCGCACCGCCCATCTGGCATGCGCTGCGCGATCGCCTCTACATCGATGAGATCTACGGCGTCGACGGTGATTGCCTTCTACTGGTGGTGGGCCAAGGTTGCCGACTGGTTCGATCGCCGCATCTGGGGCGGCGCGGTTGCCGGCGTGTCGTGGCTTTTCACGCTCTGGGCGCGCCTCAATCGCTTCCTCGACGCCAATGTCGTCGACGGCACCTTCGACAAGGGCTGCGAAGAAATCTCCGTCGGCGGCGGCCTGCTCTCGCGCATGCAGTCGGGCCGCGTGCAAACGTATCTGCGGCTCCTCGCGCTGGCAGTTGTGCTGTTGGCAATCGTTCTCATCTGGAGCAGCCGGGCATGAACGGAATACCCGTACTCACGATTTTGACCGTGCTGCCCCTGATTGGAGCCGCCATCGCGCTGGTCTCCGGCAAGCACGCGCGCAGCGTGGCGATTCTCACGACCGGCGCGTGCCTCGCGCTGTCGCTCTGGATCTGGCTCTCACTCCCGGCGGACGGCTCGATCGGATTGGTGGAGCAGGCAAACTGGGCGCCTTCGCTGGGCATTCAATATCACCTCGGCGTCGATGGCCTGGGCGCATTGATGCTCGTGCTCTCCGCCATCGTCACACTGATGTCGGTCGATGCCGCGCAGCGCGTGCATCATCAGCCCGGTCTCTACTTCGGCTTGGTGCTCGGCCTCGAGTCCGGACTCTTCGGTTCCTTCACCGCGCTCAATTTCTTTCACTGGTTCTTGTTCTGGGAACTCAGCCTCATCCCCGCCTTCTTCCTCATCAAGCTATGGGGCGGAGCGCGCCGCGGCCCGGCAGCGACGCAGTTCTTCGTCTACACCATGGCCGGCTCGGTCGCCCTGCTGCTCGCATTTCTTGCGATCTATCTTTCAACCGGCAGCATGGACTTCGATCATCTCGCCTTCCTCGGCCGCACCGGCGAACTCGACCGCATGGTGCACGAGCACCTTGGCCCGGTGACCATGTGGCTTGCGGCAGGCGTACTCGCCGGCTTCGCAGTCAAAGTGCCGCTGATGCCGTTCCACACCTGGCTGCCCGCGGCCTACGCCGAAGCGCCTTCGCCGGTCACCATGCTGCTCACGGGCGCCATGTCGAAGATGGGCGTCTACGGCTTGCTGCGCATCGCGCTGCCCCTCTTCGGCCACCAGATCGCGCACATGCGCACGCCACTTTTGATACTCGCCGTGGCAACGGTTGTGATGGGCGCGTGGGCGGCTGCGGCGCAGAAAGATCTGAAGCGCGTCTTCGCTTACTCGTCTGTAAATCACCTCGGCTACTGTCTGCTCGGCATCTTTGCGCTCGCAACTCCGCAGGCGATCGGCGAAACGGGCCATCTCGCCAGCCAGGCCGCAGCGCTGAACGGCGTCATCCTCCAGATGTTCAATCATGGCGTCACCGCCGCGGCGCTCTTCTGGTTTATCGCCATCCTGCAGCAGCGCACCGGCGGCCATCGCGGTATCGACGACTTCGGCGGCCTGCGCAAACCCGCCCCCGTACTCGCCGGGCTCATGGGTATCGCCCTCTTCAGCTCGCTCGGCCTTCCCGGCCTGAACGGCTTCGTCGGCGAGTTCCTCATCTTCCGCGGCGTCTTCTCGCTGGCGTGGGTGGCTTCGGCGATATCCATTCTCGGCCTGCTCGTCACCGCCGCCGTGATTCTCACCGTCATTCAGAAAGTATTCACGGGCCCAGTCGCCGAGCATTGCACGAACTTCGCCGATCTGCACACCAATGAGCGGCTGGCGCTGGTTCCCGTCATCGGCCTCATGTTGTTGATCGGCATCTTGCCGCAACTGATTGTGAACACCGTCAACCCAACGGTCCAGTACCTGTTGGCGCACTGGAGATTTTAAGCACGTGGAGAACCGCTAAGTGTTGGCCTGGACGATCTACATTTCGTTTGCCGGAGCGCTGCTGGAAGTGCTCTTGCCCAAGGGCAAGAACGCCGTCGCGCGCTGGCTGGCATTGTCCGTTGCGGTGGCCGGGCTCGTTCTCGCAGTGCAAGGCTTCATCGCCGGCGAGCATCAACCGTTCACGGTGATCATCGACAGGGCCTGGGTGCCGACCATGGGCATCCACTACATGCTCGCTGCGGATGGCATCAGCCGCGTGCTGGTGCTGCTCACGGGCCTGGCCGCGGTCGCCGGCGTCCTCTTCAGCTGGAACATCGAGCTGCGCACCAATGAGTTTTTCGCGTTCTTCCTCGCCCTCATCGGCGGCGTCTACGGAGTCTTCCTCAGCTTCGACCTGTTCCTGCTGTTTGTGTTTTACGAAATCGCAATCGTGCCCAAGTACTTCCTGATCGCCATCTGGGGTTCGACGCGACGCGAATACGCGGCCATGAAGCTGGCGCTCTATTCGTTCGTCGGCTCGGCCATGGTGCTTATCGGCCTGCTCGCGGCCTATGCGATTTCAGGAAGCCAGTCGACGGGAATTATCGCGCTCGGTCATGCGGGCCTTCCCGTCAGCTTTCAGATGTGGGCCTTCCCACTGGTCTTCGTCGGCTTCGGCATTCTCGCCGGCATGTGGCCCCTGCACACGTGGGCGCCCACGGGCCACGTCGCCGCGCCGACTGCGGCTTCGATGCTCCTCGCCGGCGTCGTCATGAAGCTTGGCGCGTACGGCTGCCTGCGCGTGGCGATTGGCATGTTCCCGCACGGCCTGGACCCGTGGGGCTTCTCAGTTCTCGGCGTCGGGTCGTGGCGCGATTTCTTCGCCATCCTCGCGGTCATTGGCATCGTCTACGGCGCGCTGGTCGCCCTCGCTCAAACCGACTTCAAGTTCGTCATCGGCTACTCGAGCGTCAGCCACATGGGCTTTGTCCTGCTCGGCCTCATGACGCTGAACCAGATCGGCATGACCGGCGCAGTCCTGCAGATGTTCTCGCATGGCGTCATCGCCGGCCTGCTCTTCGCCATCGTTGGCCGCATTGTGTACGAGCGCACGCACACGCGCCAATTCGCCGATCTCGAAGGCATGCACCTCGCGCGGCGTCTACCGTTTGCCGCGTGGGCCTTCGTCATCGCGGGCGTTGCCTCCATGGGCCTGCCCGGCTTTTCAGGATTTGTTGCTGAACTGCAGGTGCTGGTCGGCGCATGGACCGCAAAACCCTGGTGGGCCATCGTCGCCGGAGTCGGCATCGTTGTCGGCGTAGCCTACACCTGGCGCGCCTTGCAGAAAGCCTTCTTCAGCGATGCACACCAAACCGCGCATGCTCTTGAGTATGAGCACGCGCATCCCTTCGCGCCCATTACCTGGCCTGAAGCTACCGGCGTAACGCTGCTGGCGGCCGTCACCCTGTTCGTCGGGCTCTATCCGCGCATCCTTCTCGATGCGATCGAGCCGGCCGTCAAGGCGCTCCTGGCCGGCGGCGCGCGCTAAGCGCATCCCAAGGCCCATACAACCTCGGGAATCGCTGCCCCATCCAACCACCGGTACATCTGTGTCGTCAGAAATCCTGACACTTTCACAAGCAGATTCATACGGGGGAAAAACGACGTCTCTCCAGCGCGTGCGCCGCTCAACACCGTCGTGCGCGTCTTGGTGCTGCACGCGTTGGAGGGGAAATGGCGGAGTCGCCGGTTCGGCGAACGTCGATCGCAGCCAAGCTGACCTTGATGAACATCCTGGTCAGCGGCATCGGGCTGCTCCTCGCTTTCCTTTCCTTCCTCGCCTACGACCTGTATTTATATCGGCAATCGTCCGTGCGGAACCTGCAGGGCCTGGCCGCCGTAGTCGGAGAGAGCGGCATTGCCGCCATCGGCGCCAAAGACCCTGCTGCGACGCATGCCTTGTTTGGCGCCTTGAGCGAATCGAGCAATGTGCTCTCCGCGGCGCTCTACACTGCGGACGGCAGCCAGTTCGCTGCATATACGCGTCCGGGCGAACAGCCCCCGGGAGCGACCCCGTTTGACGCGAAAGAATCCCAGGCATACTGGGTTGCGGGAAGCGATATCTGGGTAGGTTCTCGCATTCAAGCGCAAGACAAGCAAATCGGCACGGTTTACATCCACGCGCGGCTGCGCGGTTCATGGCGACAGACGGCTCGTTATGCCACCATCACTGCCGTGATTCTGCTGTTGTGCCTGCTAGTGGGGCTGCTGGTGGGCGTCGTCTTCAAGCGATGGCTCGCGCAGCCCATTGTTGCCCTCTCTGAGACGGCGCTCGAAGTATCGCGGTCGCGCGATTATTCGCTGCGCTTCGAGCCCCCGCAGGAGTACGACGAATTGGTTTCGTTGACTGAAGCGTTCAACGAAATGCTGGTTGAGATTCAGCGCCGCGATCGCGCCCTGGAGCAGGCGAAGGGAAGTCTCGAAGCGCGGGTGGAACAGCGCACCGAGCAGTTGCAGGCGGCGAATCGCGAGATGGAAGCCTTCTCCTACACGGTGGCGCACGATTTGCGCAGCCCTCTGCAAGCCATCAACAATGTCGCCTATCTATTCGAAGTCACAGAGCGCGCCGATGCCTCTGACGAGCGTCGCGCGATGCTGGGGCAGTTACGCGCCTCGGTCACGTCCATGTCGAACATGATCGATGATCTGCTCGATCTGTCGCGGTCCACGAGCCTGGAGCTGCATCTTGCCAAGTTGGATCTGAGCCCCATGGCTGCATCGATTCTCGACGGGCTCGCCAAGGCTTATCCCGAGCGCAATGTCCGCGCCATCGTGCATCCGGATTGCCACGTGGTGGCCGATCGCGGGCTGATGCAGATCGCGTTGCAGAACCTGCTGCGCAACGCCTGGAAGTTTACCGGCAAGCGCGAAGATGCGGAGATCGAGTTCGGCTGTTCCGAGCGGCCGGGCGCGACCGTGATTCATATCCGCGACAACGGCGCCGGCTTCGATCCGCTTCTGGCCAACCGGCTGTTCAAGCCCTTCCAGCGTCTGCATAAGTCCGACGAGTTCCCGGGCACCGGCATCGGCCTCGCCACGGTGCGCCGCATCGTGGGCAGGCACGGCGGCGAAGTGTGGGCCGAAGGCGAGGTCGGGAAGGGAGCCACCTTCTATTTCACGCTCGAAGCGCACCCGGAACTGAAGCGCTGAGCGCATCGTTTGCCCGAGCCCTCGAGCTTTTCCGCCTCAGCCCGGCCCCGTTAAAATCGATAGTGGTGATAAAGAACCCATGGCTAAACGTGAATTTCAGACTGAAGTCAATCAACTCCTGCAATTAATCATTCACTCTCTCTACTCGCACCCGGAAATCTTCCTGCGCGAGCTTGTTTCCAATGCGTCCGATGCGCTCGACAAGCTGCGCCACCTGACCCTGGTCGACGAAGCCTACAAGAGCCTGCCGTTCAACCCCCGCATCGACCTCGAACTCGACGAAGACGCCAAGACGCTTTCGATCGCCGACACCGGCATCGGCATGAACGAAGAGGAACTGGTTTCGCACCTCGGCACCATCGCGCGCTCCGGAACCAAGAATTTCCTCGCCCAACTCTCCGGCGATGCGAAGAAGGACTCGAACCTCATCGGCCAGTTCGGCGTTGGCTTTTACAGCGCCTTCATGGTTGCGGACCACATCGAAGTCGTCTCGCGCAAAGCCGGCGAAGACAAGGCCTGGAAGTGGATCAGCGACGGATCCACCGGTTTCGAAATCGAACCCGCCGAGCGCGATGTGGCCGGCACCACCGTCCTTCTCCATTTCAACGAGGAAGGGAAGCAGTACGCCAACGGCTGGCGTCTCCAGGAGGTCGTGAAGAAGTACTCGAACCACATCGCCTTCCCTATCTTCCTCACCTATGACAAGAGCGAGTGGGACGAGAAGGAAAAGAAATCGCTGAAGACGCGCGTCACCGAGCAGGTGAACGCCGCGAGCGCGCTGTGGCGCCGGCCCAAGAGCGAACTGAAAGACGAAGACTACAAGGAACTCTACAAGTCCATCTCCGGCGATTGGGAAGACCCGCTGTTCTGGTTCCACACCAAGGCCGAAGGCAGCCTTGAATACACCACGCTGTTCTTCATTCCCGCCAAGGCGCCGTTCGATCTTTACCAGGCGGAGTACAAGGTGGGCGTCAAGCTCTACGTGAAGCGCGTCTTCATCATGGACGACGCCAAAGAGATGCTGCCGCAATACCTGCGCTTCGTGCGCGGCATCATCGACAGCGAAGACCTTCCCCTCAACGTAAGCCGCGAAATCCTGCAGCAAAACCGCGTGCTCACCAGCATCCGCACCGCCAGCGTGAAGAAAATTCTCTCCGAACTTAAAAACGTCGCAGAGACCAAACCCGACCAATACCTGACTTTCATCAAGGAGTTCAATCGCCCTCTGAAAGAAGGCCTCTACAGCGACTTCGCCAACCGCGAGACGCTGCTCGAACTCATCCGTTTCAAGTCAACCAAAGTCGATGGGCTTACCAGCCTGGCCGATGTGAAATCGCGCATGCAGGAGGGCCAGAAGAGCATCTACTACATCACCGGCGGCGCAGAGTCGCTGCTGCGCACTTCGCCCCTGCTCGAGATCTACAAGAAGAAAGACATCGAAGTCCTGATCCTCGACGATGAGGTCGACGAGATCATTTTCTCCGGTGTCGAGAAGTACGGCGATATCGAACTGAAGTCAGTCAACAAGGCGTCGACCGGCGACGAGTTGAAAGACGCCAACGAACCCGACAAGTCCGAAGCCCTGAAGCCGCTGCTTGAGAAGCTGAAGGCTACCTTGGGTGATCGAGTCAAAGACGTTCGGGCCTCCGCGCGCCTGGCGGACAGCCCATCCTGCATTGTGTCCGATGAAGAGGAGCCGTCGATGCAGATGCAGCAGATGATGCGGGCGATGGGGCAAAAAGATTTTCCCGCGCCCAAGCCGACTCTCGAGATCAATCCCGATCACGAGATCGTGCGGAAGCTGCTGGCGCGTCCCGACGACAAAGTCACGGAAGACGCAGCGTGGCTGCTCTTCGACCAGGCCCTGCTGATGGAGGGGGTGGCCCTGCAGGATCCAGCCGTCTTCGTGCAGCGCCTCAACCGCATGATGCAACTCTCCATCTAACGGAGAAGAAAACTGGGTGCCCCAGGTCTCGATTCTGAGACCTGGGAACGTACAAACCCACCCGGCACGACGATCAATAGGCTGTAGTTGTAGTGGGACTCGACGTGGTCGATCCTGCGCAGTGGGGGTGCCCGCATTGGCAGACAATCTCGGTTGAGTCCGAAGTCGATTCGCAGTGGGTGCTGCAATACTTTTCGTTGTTCGGCGGGATGCAGCTACAAGCTGGATTTCCGCATTTCTTTGTATCAGCCATTCTTTTTCCTCCGTCGGCGTTCCCGAAACCAAGCCGGGAAGGCCGTCCCGGAGTGAGATGCAAAGAGTGCCTCCTGTGACCGTACGCACAGCAGCTACTTCCACGCCCGCAACCCACGTGATGAACCTGATATTCTTCTGCTTATAAGCGTATGCATCGTGTTGCCCAGTGTGTGAGGAAGCGCGGATGAACTACCTGCAATTGTTCCGCGTGACATTGCCGGAGACCATCCTGGAAGTCGCGGCTCTGCTGGTCCTGATCGTGGATCTGGGCCTGCTGCGCAAGGCGGCGCTGAAGGTGCGGCTTGGGGCGGCTGTCACCCTGGGAGTGATTGGCTGCCTGGCGGCCATTGTCGGCGTGCAAATGGAAGGGCCGCAGTGGCTCTCCTTTGGCGGCGCCGATGCCACGCCTCTGCTGGCCACCGGTGGATATGCGGCCGTCGCCCAGTACGGCATTCTGGCGCTGACCGCCGTCACGCTCCTGTTCCTCTTCGACTCCGTCTTCACAAAACATGTCGGCGAGTTCGTCGCCGTGCTGCTGATGGCGGCTACCGGCGGCCTGCTCATTGCCGCGGCGCAGGACCTGCTCATCATCTTTATCGGGCTCGAACTGCTGAGCCTCGGCCTCTACATCCTCACCGCGTTCTCCAAAGGGTCGGGCAAAAGCGCCGAGTCGGCCATCAAGTACTACCTTTTCGGCGGCATGTCTGCGGCGTTTCTCCTGTTCGGCTTCAGCTACTTCTACGGGCTCACGGGAACGACCTCGGTTTCGCTGATTCAATCGCGCATCAGCATGGGCGGAGCCAGCCCGCTGCTGTTTGCGGCGTTCATCATGGTCGTTGCTGGACTGGGCTTCAAGGTGGCTGCGGTGCCGTTTCATCTGTGGGCTCCCGACACCTATGAAGGCGCGCCCGCGCCCTCCGCGGCGTTCATCGCTTCCGTTTCCAAAGTGGCCAGCTTTGCCCTGCTTGTCACCCTCGCGGTGAACTGGTGGGTCCGGCCCGGTTCCAGCGGGGCCTTGATCGGCTCGACGCAGGACTCCGCGCAAACCTGGCCAGCGCTGGGCATGATCCTGATGGTGGTTTCGGCAGCCTCGATGGTCTGGGGCAACCTTGCGGCGCTGGCGCAAACAAGCGTGCGCCGGCTGCTGGCCTACTCCGCGATTGCCCACGCTGGATACATGCTGCTGGCGATTGCGGTGCACCCGGTGCAACGGGCGAACGAGAGCGCAGCCGCTCTGCATGCGGCGAACGATGGATCGATTCAGCGCGCCATGCAAAGCCTCTTCTATTACGTGTTGACCTACGGCATCAGCACGATCGGCGCTTTCGGGCTGGTCGCGGTGGTGGAACGCGCCACGGGAAGCGACCGCATGGACGCATTTCTCGGCCTGCGCAAGCGGAACCCGTTGCTGGCCGGCGTGCTGCTGGTGCTGTTTCTCTCCCTTGCGGGGATTCCGCCGCTGGTCGGGTTCTGGGCGAAGTTCAATCTGTTTGCGGCGGTGCTTCGCGAGGATTCGGCAGCCGGTCCGCTGGCGCTGGTTTGTCTCGCCATCGCCATGAGCGCCGTGTCGCTTTATTACTACCTCCAGGTGCTCAAGCGCGCTTACGTTTTGCCCGCGGTTGATGACAGCCCCATCGATGTTCATCCGGTTGTGCTGATGGCACTGGTCGCCATCGCGGCTGCCGTGGTCCTGCTCGGCGTGTTCCCGTCGGTTCTTGCCGGATGGATCGCCGGCTTCTAGCCCCATCCGCGGCCTGCATCGAGTGACGTAAATCACACGCCTTCTCTCCGGATGCTGGGCACACTCAGGTATGCATGCTTCCCGCCGAGCTGAGTTGCGACTGGTTTACGACCTGGAAGGAAACCTTGCCGGCGGCGTTTGTTCGACGTGCCGTGACTGGGTGGCGCGCGCGGAGGGAGAGGTTGCGTCGAAGGATGCGATCCTGATCTTCGCGGAAACGTTCGAGCTGCATGTGCGGTCGTCGCATCCTGACGAGCTTCCCGACTGAGCCGGCGGCTGGCGCCAAAACCACTTTAGAACCTTGACTCTGGTATGTCTCTAGATGCGCGCGCCGTTGGAGCGGGCGCTCTTACGCTGCGGCCTGCGCTGCCTTGCACTCCTGCACGGCCCGGCTGAGGCTTGCGATCTCATCCATGATGGAGTTGATTTTGAGTTGGACGGCGGGGCGCTCTTCAGGCGGCGTGGTGTAGTAGCGGGATTCGAGCCGTTGAAGTTTTTCGAGCTTGTCTATCTCTGCTCGCATGAGTGTGAGGAGGAAGTGCGTTTTATTCATGGTGAATCGTGGCCCTTGACTGCGAAATTCTGTCCCTCTGCGTAAAACGTTAGTTGATGATGCGTGCCATTTGCACAGACAACAGTGACCTGCGTCACGGCGCGGGAGTGGGCTTGGTTTCTTTTGTACCGTGGCCCACGAGACAGCGCCCTGGATGAGGGTTCAGGCGCTGGGGAAGAGATGAGTTTGGCACGCTAATTGCGCTGTGGGGGGAGGGGGGAGGGGGGTACCTGGGTTCCCAGGAGTTCCGAGTTTCGTGCTCACCCACCCTTCGCTAGAAAAAAGCGAAGGATGGGACACCCGGCGCCTCCTCTTGGCGCGCATGGCCGGGGGGAGGGGAGGGGGGAGGGGGTGGGTATAAACCGGGCAGATGTCCGACAGATTGGACCGGGGACATTTCGGACACTGCGAGGCGATGGAGATATGGATTTGAAAGTCTGCGGGGCTGTGGCGCGGTCTTCATCAGAACTTCCTCGCTCTCGATCATGCGCCTTTGCGCCATAATTCTCTGCAAAAGGAATGGATGCCAAGTTGCTGATTTCCGGGCGCTGCAAGAGTTAGGCGGTTGACATTCTGGGGGCGAGGCGTGGCTGCTTATTCGCGGCGCCATGGGCGGGATGTAGGTGGCCTTCGAGGCGAAAGAGTTGGCGGAGAGAAAGCCGTGGGGGCCAGTGATCTAGGGTGAGCCTTAAATAGATCGTGTACGGTTTGCCAACCACTCAGGAGTAACCCACAATCCCGAGCAAGAAACGATTCTGCTACCGATCTTGGCATCTGGTAGGCTGTGCGCTATGAATTTCGAATCGGCGACCTCCGTGAAGCAGGTACGAAGTTCTGTCTCCACTCAGTCCTTTGCACTGCTATTCGCAAACTTGATCGGATCGATTGGCTATGTTGTGGCGGCTTCGCACGGTGGGTGGGCCATCCCAGCGGAACGTGCAGCCGGAATCTACGTGACGACTGGAGAACCCTTTATTTGGGCCATCCAAATTATTCCAATCGTCGCGAGCTTCTTTTTAATGAATGGAGTTTGGGTAGTCGTTCTGGCTCATAGACAATGGCGCGGTGCGCATTATTTCATGATTGCGATGCTCTTATGGCTAATGGCAATCGCGATTGATTTCGCTCATCATTGAGGAGTGGATGGGTGCCCGTCTTTTCACCGGAACTCCGAGAGGCAAGCAAGGTGCGCAGGAGAGTGTCCGAGAAACCGAGTTGACGCTTACCTCAAGGAGCGGGTTGTCCCGCTGTTTGTTGTTCATCACTGCGGGTTGAGGTCGAGCGTCTTAATGAACCGCTTAATCGCGCTCTCCACATCGTCCTTGTTCGACAGGAACACGTAATGGTCTGCGTTCGGCAACTCAACTACCTTCGCGGACTTTAGCCCCTCGAACGCTTTGACCTGAGCCGCTGTCCTGGCTTGATCGAGCGCGCTGAGTGCGGCCAGATTCTCCTTAGAAACGTTCGGGAAATAACTCACCGGGTTATGCGGGTTCGCGAAGATGGCGAGAATCGGTACCTCAAGATCGTTATATTTCTTCTCGCCATCAAGAATCGCTTGGCGTATTTGAGCGTCAGGCGGTTTCGGACTGGGGCCATCCGGGTACAGTGCGTCATGCTTCTGATCTGTCTCCAGACCCTTTTGCAAGCGCGGAAGTTGGGACAGCAGATCGGCAATCATTCGCCTTCGGTCTGCGCCGAAGGAAGCAGCCAGATAAGCACTCAGTTGCTTTTGGACTTCCAGCGCATCAAGGCGCGTGTCTCCGGCTTCTGGCGAGTACAGCGCGTACGGATAGCCTGCGTCCAGATAGATCAATGCCGCGATTCTCTTCGGATACCGGCTTCCAATGGAACTCAGTTCCTCCCCAGCAATTGAGTGGCCCACCAGGACCGGCTTGTTCAGTCCGAGAGAATCAATCACTCTCAATACGTCATCACCCAACTGATCCGCGCTGTAATTGGCGGCATCGGGAGCAGGGGAACTTGAGGCCCCGAAACCACGCCGGGTAACCCCGAACACATGTGTTCGGAGAGAAACTTCGGAGCGAAAGTATCGAAGATGTGAGCTGTATTCCCCAATCCCGACAGAAAACCAGGTGGCGGACCGTCTTCCGCCCCAATCGATCACTTCAAGAGAAACGTTTGGTGCCGACTGTTCATCCATGCCATCGTCGACTGGTCAACCACGATTCGTCCGGCGTTGCGCGGTGTAGGTCGACCTTTCCAGTTGCGACGCCTGCGTTCCAGGTTCCGGTTATCCTTTTACCGTCACTGCTCACTTTCCCGTCGATCGAAAACCACGAAGCGATGGAAAACTTTACTTCTCCATCTGGTCCGAAACCTGTCGACATCGGAAAGTATTCTGGGTTGTGATCAACGAAGATGATGAACGTCCGCAGTTGATCACCAGTCTTCAGACCCTTCAGAACCATGCGGAATGGAGTCTCCGTCTGGACTGTACCCTGCCACTGACCATCAATGTCCTGACCATGCACCGCAGTAAGCGAGGGGAGAAGTATTAGCGCGAGTAGGAGTTTTCTCCAAAACAAAAGACAGCCTCCTTGGCCACTTGGCACTCGCGGTAGGTGAGCTGCAGCGCGCTGGACTCTTGACGTTGCTTCACTGACCTCTTGTCAGCTGCACATTGGCGCTTCGGGTTTCTGTTGCGCTTTTGAGAGTGAGCTTGCCTGCGAGGGTTTCGCCGGAGAGCTTGAGGTCATAGAAGAACTTCCATTCGCCCGTGGTGATCTCGAAGTGAACCTGGTCGCCGGTGATGTGGCCGTTGGCGATGGGGTACTGTTCTGTCGCGTCCGGTCCGCCTGACCCTTTCAGGGCTGCGCTGGACTCCTTGAGCGTAATCACTTGCGCGACTGCGTGATCGCCACCCTCGGGCCGAAAGGTTCCGTGCCAATTTCCGCTAATGTCTCCGGGAGCGCCCATCACGAACAGGAGCAAAAACGCCGGCCATTTCATCTGAGAATCCCTCCGTATCGGATCCGTCGCTTCCACAGCATCATTGCGCCACTCCATACCTGCAAGGTGACGAGGAGGCAGGCGAGAGCCATGAGAACGCGCCCGGGTAATCCAAAGAAGGACCCCGTATGCAATGCCGCCGTTGTCGAAAGCACGCGCTCCGCCAGCGAGGCATTGTTGGGCGAATCCTCGGCAAGCACCTTGCCCGAGTAGGGATCGAGTGTGATCGAGTCCGACGTGTCCGACCCGAAGCGAGCCACTCGGGTCATTTCAATCTTGTAAGTTCCGCCGTAGGCCGGCATTTGCATGCGAGTCGGTGTCGCGCCCGGCAAGGCGGCCCTGGCCAGGGCTAATGCGCGGTCGGGTGAAATGTAGGCGGTGTCCGCGGGAGGGCGAACCAGGATCGGCGCGGACGTGGCCTTGGGTTGACTGAGACGATCGAGCAACGACACAACGGCACCTTCGCAACTGAGCACCGCGCCGGTTCCGACCACGATCATGAGGAAGGTGAAGGACAACGCACCGACGGAGTTATGCAGGTCGAGCCAGAAGCGCCGGGTGCGAACTCCGGATTGGCCTGGTTTGCGTCGAAGCCAGATTTGGCGCGCCGGCCACCAAAGCTGAATCCCCGAGAGCAGCAGAACCAGGGCAGCGAAGTCAATCCACCGCACCGCGGTCCTGCCAATACGCCCGCAGGCTAAGGAGACATGAATCTGGCTGATCACTCCAACGAAGGTGGTGCCGCGCTGGCGAAGCCCCAGACTCTGGCGGTGTAGGGATCGATGAAGGCGATTCCGCCTGGGAGGGCGACCGACCATGCGTCGCGCGGGGAAACCGGCATGGTTATCGCTGCGGGATCGTCCGCGGGAAATGCCTTGTGTAGGGAGTCGAGCATCTCTGCCAGCGACCGAACCTGACCTGCGGGCATCACCTGGTGAAGTTGAAGATGCAGCGCGCGATCGATGTTGTCCTGAAATCCGAGCAGAGAGCCACTCACCGCGAGGACAACAAAGAACAGTCCGGCGGACATCGCTGTCCAGAGATGGATACGGTGTACGAGCCGACGCGATGGGAAGATGAACAAGGAATCCGGCCCCTCGTGCAGTTCAGAGTGCCTGCCGAACCAGAGCGTGTCAAGGAAAACATCGATGCTCGATGAACTGCGAGGGATGAACTGCGAGGCGAGGAATTCAGGGTGTGTTTGTTTTCATCTCTTCCGCAGTCCGGTTCGCAATCTCGCATAGTGGAAAGAATTCGTTCTTCTTTTCCACAGTTTTGCGTCTGCAACTATTTGATTTAATTGATTTGATCTTCAGAAAAACTTCATCGAACTTTACAAGTTTTTAATAAAGCCAGCAGCCCTCTTCTTTACACTTTTAGACAATCTCGTACCGTTCCAGCTTCACAGCCAGTAGTGGCCATTCTTTCCGCATTCCATACGGCCGCGCTTCACGAAAAACAACAATCAATCTGTGAGGAATCTATGATTCAAACCTTCTGGAGGACCAGCGCGCGAATCGTCCTTGCGAGTCTCGTTGCGCTCCTGTGCTCGATCCCCGCTGCCGCGCAACAAACGCTCGGCTCAATCAATGGAACAGTGGTGGATCCATCCGGCGCGGCTGTTGTGGGCGCGACCGTGAAGGCAACCAACGCGGCCATCAACGTGACCTCGACCGCCACAACGTCGGGCACCGGATATTTCCAGATCTTCAACCTGCCCATCGGCACGTACGTCGTGACCGTCAGCCGCGACGGATTTGAAACCAGCAAGCTGGAAAACACACCCGTGCAGGAAGCGCGCGCCACCACGGTGAACGTGTCGCTGAAGGTCGGGCAGGCAACGGAGTCGGTCGAAGTGACGGCGACGCCGCTGCTGAACGCAACCGACACCACCAACGGCTACACCCTCGATGCCGCGCAGATCGAGATCACGCCGCTGGCCACCGGCAGCTTCACGCAGCTCGCCGTGCTTTCGCCCGGCGTGAACGCCGAACTGCTCTCGAACCTCGACTCCAACTGCGGGCCTCGGCAATCAGCCCATCTGGGCCAACGGCCAGCGCGACACCTCCAACACCTTCCAGGTCAACGGCGTCGACTCCACCAACCTCTTCAACGGCAAGAGCTCCAGCGGCTCCACCTCGCAGCGCTACAACTTCAACATCGGCAGCGAACGTCCGACCGCGGGCGGCGAGTCACTCGCGTCGGCACCTCCGTCTACGGCTCGAACGGCAACAGCCTGCCTTCGCCTCCGCCCGAGTTCACCGCAGGAACTTCGCGTCAACGCCTCGATGTACGACGCGCAGCAGGGCGCGACCAGCGGCGCGCAGATCGACGTCAACACCAGCACCGGCACCAACAACTGGCACGGCCAGCTCTACGGCACCTTCGCCAACAACTCCATGAACGCCTCTCCGTTCTTCTTCAACCAGGCACTACCAGCTCGCGCAGCAGGGCGTCGGCGCCTTTCCCGCAGTCGCTGGTCAATCCGTCCCTGCATCCGCTGGACCACCGGCGCGACCGCCGGCGGACCCATCCTCAAGGACAAGCTCTTCTTCTTCGTCGCCTATCAGCACCGGTCCAACTCGGACCAGGCCACCGGCCTTTCGCAGATGCACGGTTCCCTCGCGGCCTCACCGACGATCGCTCCGCAGCCGGCTTGGCTCGCTGCCGATGCCAGCTGGGGCGGCTCGGCCACCGCCAGCACGATCGATCCCATTGCGCTCGGCGCTGCTCAAGGCCAAGCTGCCCAACGGCCAGTACCTGATTCCTTCGGCGCAGAGCAGCGCGCCGTACCAGTACGGAGTGCCCAACGTGACCCTGATCGGCACCTCGGTGCTGACTGCCGATCAGGCCACCGTGTCGATCGACTACGACCTCAGCAAGAACCGATCGGCTCTCGGCCAAGTACTACTACCAGAACGCGCCGGTCACCAAGCCCTACGGCTTCTCGCAGACCGGCGGGTTTCCCGGTCACCCAGCAGAACGGCTCGCAGGTCGCGGCCATCGACAACACCATCTCCATCGGCTCGCGGCTCAACTGGGAGCAGCGGCTTGGTTTTGTCCGCATGGGTTCCTACAGCTACTTCAATCAGACCGCTGGCCGGGCGGCAATCTCGGCATCAACGGCGGCGCCGACAGCTCCATCGTCGGACTTCAAGCCCGGACTGCCTGGCCTGCTGCTCAACGATTTCGCCGACAACGATCAGTACTCGCCCAGCCTCTCGGTCGGACCCGACAGCTCGTTCGCCGACATGGGCTACTACCAGAACCGCCTGAACCCCTCCACCAACGTCATCTTCACGGCCGGCAAGCACACCATCGTCGCCGGTGGCGGCTACAGCTACACGCAGTTGAACATCACCAACAATCGCAACGGCTATGCCGAGAGTCGACGACCAGCAGCTTCGACAGCTTCCTCAAGGGGCAGGTGCACGCTTCCAACGTGATCGAGAGCATCGATCCCAGACCGGCCGCAACAACGCCGACCGCTACTACCGCACCAACGAATTCTCCGGCTACGTGCAGGACAAGTGGCAGGCCCTGCCCAACCTCAGCATCACCGCCGGCGTCCGCTACGACTACCACGGCGGCCTGACCGAAAAATACGGCAACATGTTCAACTTCGATCCGAAGCTGTTACAACGTGACCGGTACGTCGACAACCGGGTTCACCGTCAACAATGCCGGCTTCGTGGTTGCCGGCAACAACAAGTACTACCCGACCTCGGGCGTCAGCGATTCCACTCTCGACGGGACGCCAGTGGGGCATCTCGCCCCGCGTCGGCTTTGCCTGGTCGCCCAACGGCGAACCATGGCAAGGTCGTGGTCAGCGGCGGCGCCGGCATCTACTACGACCGCGGCGAACTCTTCAGCTACCTGTCGCAGCCCGCAGGCGGCTCCATCGGCGGTCCCTTCGGCGTCACCGAAGCCGCCCCGCTGGCGAGCTACATCAACGGCAACGGCAAGACGCTCGCCGATCCGCTCGGCTCGGCGCTGACGAACTCGTCGTACGTACCGCCCAGCGCCAATCCCGGCCGTCATCACGCAGGCGCTGCAGAACCAGCTCAACATCATGACCGGGCAGAGCGCAGTACTTTGGCACGAACTGCGGCGGCGTCGACAACCAGGAAGGCTATCTCGATTGCACCGCGACTCTCTACTTCGGCGCCTACGACAAGAACAACGTGCTGCCCTACACCATCAACTACACCCTCAACTTCCAGTGGCAGCCGACCAACGACCTCGCCTTCACCCTTGGCTACACCGGCAACCGCGGCCGCCACTCCGTCATTCCGATTCCGCTCAACGAGCCCGGCATCGCGACGCCGCAGCAATCCGATCTGGGGTGAAACCGCCACCTACGGCTTCGAAGTCCTCAACCAGAACTCGCACGAGCGACGGCTACGACTACGACCCCATCGCCGGCGAGCCCTGGAACACGACCAGACGGCGGCAACACCGACTTCCGCGTTCCCTACGTCGGCTACAACCCCAACGCCGCCGTCTTCAAGACCGCCGGCATCTCCGCCTACGACGCCCTCGAAGCTCCACCTCGAAAAGCGGCTCTCGCACCACTTCCAGGCCGGCGTCAGCTACACCTGGAGCCACGCCCTCGACGAGCAGAGCGACATCGGCCTCTTCTTCACCGGCGACAATCCCAACCACCTGCGCGACTCGTGGGCCTCGTCGGACTTCGATCGCACCAACGTCTTCAGCGCCAACTTCCTGGTCCAGGTTCCCAACGCCGCGCAAGAACCACTCCCTCGCTTCGTACGTCACCAACGACTGGCACCTCACCGGCACCGGCATCCTGCAGAGCGGCGAGCCCTACTCGCTCTACGAGTTCTACGGCGCGGTCGGCAGCATCAACTTCGGCAACTACCCCACCCTGATCAACCCCGTTCTGGGCATCAAGGATCCCGCGCATCCCAAGACCGCCTTCACCGGCAACAAGGGCAAGTTCCGCGGCTAGCGCCGGCAGCTACATCCCCACGCTCGATCCCAGCCAGATCGCGATCAACTACCTCAAGCCCGGCGTCGATGGCATTCCGGTCTCCACCGGCAACGATCCGCAGGACATCTACGAAACGGCCTTCAACAACGGCCAGCGCAATATCTTCCGCCAGTCCGGCGCAGAAGCGCCTCGACCTCTCCATCCGCAAGAGCTTCCGCCTCACCGAAAAGACGAACCTGCAATATGAGTTCAACGTCTTCAACGTGACCAACACCACCAGCCTCGACGTGCCGCAGGACCAGGCGCAGATCCGCCAGAACTCGGCCTGCTCCAACTCGGCGATCGCGGCCGGCAGTAACTGCGACCCAGCCTACTACTACGTCAACTACGGACAGATCGTCACCAGTGCCGATCCGGGCGACCAGGCCTCGGCGAGGCAGAATCTCGACCAGATTCCCTACACGACGGGGACCGGGAAGAGCATTCAGGCGCCGACCACGATTCCTGTGGGCACAACCGTGAACGGAACTCTGCGTTGCGCGGCCGAAAACGCCATCAGCAACACGCAGGGCTGCCCCAACAACGCGGCCAACTTTGGTTCGGTCACCGGAACCATCGGCGGCGCGCGCGCCTTCACTATGGGACTGCACTTGACGTTCTAAGCACCTACCAACGGCTCTTAAGACTGTGGCCAAAACTGAAAAGGGCTCGCCATGTGCGAGCCCTTTCGCTTTCTTGCATTCTCTTGACGCCAGTAACTCACATGCGACCGCTGGAGTTATGGGTTCATAGCTTCAGAATGTATCTTTCTAGCATCGACAGGAATTCCGTCCTCTCCTAACATTACCCAAGTCACAGATTCACCCTTGAGGAAAGAATCCCTGGACATTCGTGATCTACGGATAGAGGGAACCAATCCACACAGCGGTCAATGAAATCCGCTGGTTTTCGATTTGCCTCCGCTTCTGCCTGGTTGAGAGGGATTTGCTGCGTCATGCGCACCGGTTTATTTGTCTTGGAGCTCCTGTTCCATTCAGTTACTCGCCATCGTAAACATCTTTCGTCTGGGACCCTGGGGCTCTTCGGATGCATTCTTGTGGGCGCAAGTCTGCACGGTCAGGTCGCCGACAGGCTCGTCAAAGCTTCCGGGACCGCCGAGATGCAGCGGCTCCCGAGTCATCATCCGCAATGGGCAAACTCATTCAACGATCTCGGAGCATTGGCTCCCGGGCAGGAACTTCCGCAACTCACCTTGACTCTTTCGCGATCAACGGAGCAAGAGGCCGCCTTCGAGCGACTTCTCAACGATCAGCACAATCCCGGTTCTCCCGACTTTCATCGCTGGCTTTCGCCGAGTGAGATTGGCGATCAATTTGGGAACTCGCAGCATGATACGGATGCCGTGACGGCATGGCTTGAGTCGCAGAACCTGCACGTCAACTGGGTCTCGCCGAGCCGCATGTTCATTGGATTCTCCGGGACTGCTGGAAATGTCGGTCGCGCCTTCCAGACAGAGATTCACCAATACTCTGTCCATGGAGAGAGACGCTTGTCGGTCTCGTCAGAGCCCATGGTTCCTGGTGATCTAGCTGCTGTGATCCAGGGGGTTCGCGGTCTGTACACAATCGACGAGCGTCCTGCCCACCATTTCGCCGTGGCACAGGCGTCGGCGCCGAATCTAACGCTCAGCAACGGCGCAAACTACATGGTGCCGTCCGATTTTGAGACAATCTACGATCTGCCAGACACCTTATCCGGCTACCAGTACTCGATTGGCATCGTGGGCCGCTCGCGAACTGATATTGCCGATTTCGACAACTTTCGTCAGCTGACTTTCAACTCTCTTCAGAATCCGACCGAGATCGTTCCCACTTCTTTTGGCGGTGTCGATCCAGGACCGGCGCTCACCTCGCCGCCCGCGAGTGGTGTCTCCACGGGCGACCAGGGCGAGGCCACACTCGACGTGTTGCGTGCCGGCAGCATCGCAACGAACTCAAATCTTCTGCTCGTCGTTGCGACGAACGCCAGCGGAGGGATCAGCGCCGATGCGCAATACCTGGTACAGACGTCCCCGGTCCCGGTTCAGGTCATGACCATCAGCTTTGGCGCATGCGAGTCAGAAGCTGGACCCTCCGGAGTGAACTTCTGGAATACGCTCTTTCAGCAAGCTGCAGCAGAAGGAATTTCCGTGTTTGTTTCGTCGGGAGACTCCGGCGCTTCGGGATGCGACGCGAATTTTTCCACGCTGCCCACCAGCCCACAGCCGAACAGCCCGAACTACATTTGCTCGTCGAGTTATGCGACCTGCGTCGGTGGAACGGAATTCAATGACTTCAGCAATCCTTCTCTTACTGGAATGCTGGCGAGGGTTCAATTCACTCTGCAGTGAGCTACATTCCCGAGGGCGGATAAAATGGAAATGAGCCGTTGACCTCGAAGTCCGCGTCACAAGTGTCTTCCTCGGGCGGAGGAGTGAGCGCAGTGATTGCCACGCCGTCCTGGCAGACAGGCACCGGCGTGCCGACTGCGCGGTCAGGCCGGTATACGCCCGACATCGCATTTTCGGCATCGTGTCATGACGGTTACTTCGGCTGCTTTGCGGCCGGCGGCGGCAGCTGCGTCGTGGGGTCCGACGGCTCTTTTATTCCTTTATCGGATTCTGCGGAACATCGGCAGCTGCGCCCAGTATGGCTGGAGTGACCGCGTTGCTCGACGAGAAGTATGGCCGTGGACTTGGCAACCTCAACCCGGAAATCTACCAGACGGCCGCCAGTGCGCCCTCGGCGTTCCATGATGCAACTGTGGCCACAAGCGGCGTCACCAATTGTGCCGCGAGTGTTCCGAGCATGTGCAACAACAGTATTCCGGGGCCGTCCGGACTCGCGGGAGGGCAGGCCGGCTACCTGCTCACCGCCGGCTATGACGAGGTGACTGGTCTCGGTTCTCTCGATGTGCAGAATTTCATCAACAACTTCGCCGTGCCTAAGTTAACGCCGACGGTGGCCTTGTCGCTGTCTTCCTCCAACATTACCGACGCGCAGGCCGTGACGGTAACAGTTTCCGTTTCGGCGAGCGACCGCATTCAGCCGACAGGAACCGTCACGCTATCAAGCGCAAGCTACACGTCCAGCACAAACACACTCTTGAACGGCAACACAGTCTTTACGATCTCGGCCGGATCGCTGTCACCGGGCAGCGACACACTGACCGCGACCTACACCCCCGACTCAGTTACGTCCGCCATCTACGCTGTCGCCACCGGGTCAAGCTCTATCACGGTCACGTCCGTTCCCAAAATCACTCCATCCGTGACTTTGAGTCTTTCCTCTTCCGCAATCACTTCGGCGCAAGCGGTGACAGCGACTGTGACCCTCAATGGAGGGAGCGGGAATGACACGCCGGCGGGCACGGTGACCTTGACCTGCGGCTCCTACTCTTCAGGTTCGACCGTGCTTGCGAACGGAACCGCGACAATCTCGATCGCTGCCGGTCTGCTTCCGGCAGGCTCGGACACGATCACTGCAGCCTACGTGCCCACCACTACCATGTCCACGGTGTTCAACCCGGCCTCGGGATCGGCTCCGATTCAGGTGACGAAGGTGGCGAAAATCACGCCCACAATCACAGTCTCGCCGAATCCTGCCGTCAGAGTCACGGAGGCTTTTCAACTCCTGGTGACAATCAATGGGGGGACGGGCAACCAGGCTCCCACGGGCACCGTGAAGCTATCCAGCGGAACCTGGAGCGTCACGGAGGCTTTTACCGACAACAGCGGATACATGACGATCCCCGCTGAGGCACTCCCGGTTGGCAACGATTCAGTGACGGCCACCTACACGCCGGACGCCGCGAGCGCGCTCATCTATAACAGCGCGACAGGCACCGTCTCACAGACGGTGACCAAGACCACACCTGGCGTGACTGCTATCTCCGGATATACCTGGACGACGCAGCAGTCAGTTACCGTCGAGGTCCTGCTTTCCAATTTTGATGGTCAAGTCATGACAGGAAGTGTGGTCTTGACAGGGCGGAGGATACACCTCGGCCGCAGTTCAGTTGGTGAACAACCAAGCGAACATCATCGCTCCGCCAGCAGCGCTGGCCGTCGGCACCGATTTGCTCACTGTCACGTACACGCCGGACACCGCGGGCGCGAGCCTGTTTACCTCAGCGACCGGCTCAACTTCGGTCATCATCACGGTAGGCAAGCCGCTTCAGCCGAACGTGACCGTCACGACCCCGTCATCCAGCATCACGGTCGCGCAGACGCTCAGTGTGGCGGTCTCCGTTCAGAGCGAAACCGGCAATGTAACTCCGACGGGCTCGGTCATCCTGACCAGCGGGCAGTACACCTCGGCAACCACAATTCTCAACGGCGGCAACGCAACAATCACAATACCCGCAGGATCGCTGGCAGTCGGCAGCGATTCTCTGTATGTCGAATACACACCCGACGCCGCGAGTGTCCCGTTTTACACGACGAGCGCGGGAGACACGTACGTGACGGTCGTTCCGCCGACCTTCACGGTGAGCGGCACGGCCGTGAGCATTCAATCGGGAGCGACCACCGGCAATACCTCCACGATCACGGTCGCTTCCAAAAATGGCTTCACGGGCAGCGTTGGGATGTCGGCGGCGGTTCGCTCCGGTCCATCCGGAGCCGTTGACCCACCGGTGCTCAGCTTCGGATCTTCGACTCCTGTTTCCATTACCGCCGGTTCTGCCGGGACCGCCACGCTTACCATCACAACCACCCCTAGCGGAGCCGGCGGATGCACCGCCGCCCCACAGGCGCGGGCGAGCGATCGATGGTATCGGGGAGGCGCTGCGCTGGCGTGCCTCTTGATCTTCTTCCTACCACTTCGCCGTCGGGCGTCCCGCTCGTGGATCGGCATGGTCCTTCTTCTCGGACTGTTGATGGGAGGAGTGCTGGCTTGCGGTGGGAGTGGAGGCAATTCCTGCAACAGCGCTTCCAATGCAGGAACTACCGCGGGGACTCTTCATCACGATTACGGGGTCAGCGGCAGGCTTGAACGAAAACGGCAGCGTTACGCTGACCGTGCAATAGCCAAGACTCAGGACGGCCAGGCCTTGCCGTGCCGTCGGCACTCGTGGGGCGGATCGGTGACCAGTGGGTAGGGGTCTCCCCACAATGGGCCGGATCGCTCCCACAAATCGGGAATTCCGTAGGTAACGCCCGACTATTACTGTTGAAATGCTGTGGATATTCCGTTCACTGTTGCGAGTACACCTCAACCCCTGAGCTGAATGACGAGGAACTTGCACCGAGGTAGCCAATGGTTTGCCCCAAGTGCAGCAAGACGCAACTGAAACGAGTAGGTCTGCAGGGCAAGTTACA
>CAWJUW010000012.1:0-163575 GCA_963846095.1 uncultured Acidobacteriaceae bacterium | reverse complement strand
GATGCCCTGCATCATCGTGAACATCAGGCGCGCGGTGTTCTTTTGCGGTTTGGTGTCGTCGGCAAAGTTCATCTTCGGGTGGCCGTTGGGGTCGAGGTTCTTCGTGTCCTGAACATGGCAGGTGTTGCAGTGCACCCCGAGAGAGCCCGCCCAGTTCTGCATGATGTCTGCAACCTGCTGGCCGGTCAGATTTTTGGGCAGAACCTTCAGATTCGTGGGAGTCGGGAAGGTGCGTTGTCCCGCCGGAGGCGCGCCGCCGCCCGGTGGCGGACCTTGCGGCTCTTGCGCAAACGTTGAAACGGCGAACGCAGCGGCGGCCATCCACACAGCCGCGCCAGTGATGGATCGGGAAGAAAGACTCAAGGGGGGAAATCCTTTCTGGTACTTACGAAGATGGACGGAATTCTACCCGACCGAGACGCGTTGGCCGGTTAGACTTTTGGCTCCTGAGACGCAAGGATGCGCCGGCAAGCGCAAACCGCAGGGGCAGATCGGCGGCGTGCGTAATCCCGATCCGCACCGTGACCAGCGCCTCCGTGAAGCATGCTCCATCGTCGCGGACCTGCAGCGGCGAATCCGGATCGACCAGGTCCAGGCCGTTATGCTGCGGCCGCGTCAGCCCAAGCGCCTGACAAAGCCGGCTGGGTCCCGAGGTCAACAGGCGATGCGGCGCCCCCGGCTCCAGTCCGCGATGGATCGCCATCTGCCGCAGCGCGGCCGGGTCGTCGATCGGTTCGAGTGCCCGCAAAAGCAAGCTCCCCGCCAGCCCTTCGGTTTCACACGAGATGTTTGCGCAGAAGTACCGGCCGTAGATTGCATATAAATACGCGTGCCCCGCCGGCCCAAAAAGAACGGAGTTCCGCGGCGTAGGCCCACGATGCGAGTGCGCCGCCCGGTCCGCCGTGTCGTTGTGCGGGCCGAGATAAGCCTCGACCTCCACGATGCGCCCACCGAGGTACTTCGTACCGTTTTTGTCGCGGACTCGATGGAGAAGGAATTTTCCCAGCAGCCGTGGTCCAACCAACTCCGGCTTGTCCTCAAAGAACGAGCGCGGCAGGAGCCTGCTCGTCTTCCAGATCTCGGAAGCGAGTCCTCGCCCACTGTTCCGGAGCTTCATTGCGCACGTCTCAGGAGTTCCATGTGTAAGACCAGCCGAAGACCTGGGTGGGAAAGCACGAACAAAGAAGTTTCTTTAAGCACCAAAGTGGGGGTGCCCCGTCCTAGCTCCGCTAGGGCGGGAAGGCAGGAACAACAAAGCAAGGAATCTGGGTGCCCCAGAGCCTGTCCTGAGCGAAGCCGAAGGATCCCTAGCATTCGGGGACCTGGGAAAGCACGAACCTTCTCCCACTCACTTGTGAGATTTCTTCCACTCCTTGATCAGCGCCAATACCTGCTCCGCATGCCCCTCCGGCGTCACCTTCGGAAAGACATGCAGCAATGTCTGATCCGGGCCGATCACGAACGTCGTCCGCTCAATGCCCCACACCTTCTTGCCGTACATGTTCTTTTCCTTCATCACCCCAAACTGATTGCAGACTCGTTCGTCTACATCAGCAAGGAGTGTGTAGGGCAGGTCGTACTTGGCGCGAAACTTGGCCTGGGCCTTGGGGGTGTCGCGCGAGATGCCGAGCACCACCGCCCCGGCTGCCTGGAGCTTCTTGAAGCTGTCGCGGAACCCGCAGGCCTCAATGGTGCAGCCGGGGGTGTCCGCCCTGGGATAAAAGAAGAGAATGACGGGCTTTCCGGCGTAGTCTGACAAGCTGACGGTCTTGTCCTCGTCGGTCTGGAGCGTAAAGTCGGCGACCTTCTGGTTCAGTTCCATCACAATTCCTTTTGCCCGGACAGCAGGCTTCAGCTATTCCGTATGATTATTCCCGAGGTGGGTGGTTCATGTCATTGCGCAGCCGGTTGAAAAAATCCACATCGATCGCCGCGGTTGCTCGTCTCCGCAGCGGGATGCACTGCCTTTGCGCAATATGTCGGCAAGGTGTCTGAGAATAAGAAGGAATCTCCGGACCTGCGCTCGGTCGCCGTTCTCGAGTACACAGGCGACGAAGGCAACCCCAAGGCGAGCCGCCTGATTCCCGTAGCCGTACTCGATGGCGGCAAGCTCCAGGACGGCAGCATCTACCTGGCCCGCCCTGAGCCCATGGCCCTCGTTCCCGAAGTTGAATACCAGCTGGAAGAAGCAGGCAAGCCGGTAGGCCTCTTCGACATCAAAAACGCCGGCCAGCAGGATGGCGGCTGGGTCGGTTTCGGCGCGTGGAAACCTCTACCCAGTGCGAAGCCGAAGGCGCCCGCGCGCGTCCATCTCGCCGACGAAGACGACGTCCAAAGCGAGGAGCCGGTGCTGCATCGCAAACACCACGCAGACGACCCCTCCTCCGGAAGCAGCGACGGCAGCGCAAATCCCAGCCCGCAGAACCAGCCCAGCGATCCGGACCGCCCTGTGCTCCATAAGAAACCGGACCCTTCCGACAACAGCAGCGGCCCAACCCTCCACAAAAGCGATTCGGCCGGTTCCGACGAAGGTGCGCAGGCCGGCAACGATCCCGACCGTCCGATTCTCAAGAAGCCCAAAGCGCCACAGCAGCCCCAGGCCGCAAGCGCCGATGAGTCGGCGCCGTCCGATCCCGACCGTCCCCGCCTGAAGCGCGGAAAGTCGACAGGGGATGCCATTGAAGTAGCCCCAAGCCTCAAAGGTTTCCCGCCCGATGTGCAGCAGGTCGTCGCCGTTTCCGACGCCAAAAGCCGCCCGCCGCATCCGTGGACCTACTCCTGGTCGAATCCCGACGACGAAGCCAAAATGAAGGCGTCGCTCGAAGACGTCGCGCGAACGGCTCTCGGCCTCAGTACGCCCAAACCCAAACCCGCGCCCAAGCGCAACCACCACCACGACCGCCGCCAGAAAGCTTGCCAAGCCTGCTCCCCCTCCCGAACCTGTCCCTCTCGCCGGCGAGCAGTTCCACGTCTTCGAGCTGGCCTATGGGTCGGGGGCCACGCTCGTGCTCAGCGCCCACACCGACGGCCCACCCGAGAAGCAGAAGTTCGTGACCATCGTCGCCCAGCCCGATCTCTACGGCAACGCGCTGGTTCTCCTCAAGAACGTGACCGATGCGGCCCATCTGGACCAGACCCCGCGCATGCGCCTGGTAGACGCCGTGGACGCGATGGCCGACAATCGCGGCGAGCTCCTCTTCGAGCTGCGCGGCGCCACCCAGCGCCAGTTTGCCCTCTATCGGGTCCTGCGCGGCCAGGCGGAGAAGCTGTTCGTTACCAGCGGCAGCACCGAAACCACCGACTGAGCTCGGCGGGCTCAGCTGAGCGATCGTCTCTCGATGTGGTCAACGATCCGCCTTCATCTGATTGTTCATAAGTAGCGCGCGCTGATTCCAAACCGGTTATGCCTACGGCTTGCGATCGCAGTTAATTAAGGCTGAACATTTATTCACGAGCGCGACAGCAGCGGAGGTGCAAATCTCGCCCTCCTATACAATTGAAGGCTAGAGTGGGCTACATGCCTCTCGCGAAGGATATTTGATCAGAATGGCTTCAGTCCTACCCGCACCTGCCTCCCCCGCCGTCACCACCGAAGGTCTCACGCTCCCCATTCCCGATGTCGCTGTGAGCGAAGCTCCGGCGCACCCACCGCACAGCACCTGCCCGCGTCGAAGTCCGCATGGGCCGCGAAGCCACGATACGCGAGGGCCTGAACTGGGTGACGATCACGACGGTGACGCCGTTCCATATCGGCGCAGTTGCAGCATTTTTCTTCTTCAGCTGGCAGCGGCTGGCGGCCATGTCCATTCTGTACGTCCTCGCCATCAACGTCGGCATCGGCATGTGCTATCACCGGCTGTTGACGCATCGCGGCTACCAGGTTCCCAAGTGGCTGGAGTACGTCATGTCCACCTGCGCCACGCTGGCGCTCGAAGGCGGGCCGATGTTCTGGGTTTCGACGCATCGCGTGCATCACCAGTTCAGCGACCAGAAGGGCGATCCGCACACGCCCGCGCGAGGGCGGATGGTGGGCGCACACGGGCTGGGTCTTCTTCGGCAACTCCATGCATGCGCAGACTGAGGTTCTCAACCGCTACTCGCCTGACCTCGGGCGCGACCGCGTTTCACCGCTGGCTGAGCAAATATCACTGGGTTCCCATCGTGGCCAGCGGCGTGGCCCTGGTTGCCATTGGCTGGCTGACCGGCGGATGGAAGAACGCGCTGGGCTTCCTGCTATGGGGCGTTTTCCTGCGCGTGACCCTGGGCCTGCACGCAACCTGGCTGGTGAACTCGGCGACGCACCTGTGGGGCAAGCGCCGCTTCCAGACCCGCGACGACTCGCGCAACAGCTGGTGGGTCGCGCTGCTGACCGGCGGCGAAGGCTGGCACAACAACCACCACGCGCACCCCGTCTCGGCGCGCCATGGCCTCGCCTGGTACGAGGTCGATCCCAACTTCTGGGGCATCTGGCTGCTGTCGAAGGTGGGCCTGGCCAAGAAGATCCGCGTCGCCCAGTACGACAAGAAGAACCCCAAGCCCGCAGGGGCTTAATCCGCAGAGTTTTTGCGATGGAATATGAGCCGGCACCGCGAATGCGTGCCGGCTTTCTTCCTGGCTAAACCAGCCGCGCGCCCGCGATCTTCTCCAGCACCGCAACCGGCGCCGAAGACGGATTCACCGTGGCCGCCGGATCCACAAGAAACGTCTGCTCCAGCGCATACTGGCCCGCAAGCACCGCGTGCGGAACCGTATCGGTGTAGACCATCCAGCTCGACCCGGCAGGGAACTGGAACGAGTGCCGCACGCACTCGCGCTGGAACTGCTCGTCGTCCTTCATGGTGTTGTGCAGCTCGTGCATGAACTGGTCGTAGGGCGTCCGCTTCCATCGCGGCGCAATCTTCGCCAGCCCGGTCAACGCGGCCAACTGCTTGCCCATCTTCGTGAACCCGCCGTCCGGCTGGGGCACGGGCATCTTTCCCGGCGTGAATTGGCCCACCACCTGCGCAAACGGCTCGCCGACCATCCAGTCCCGCGTGCGTGTGGGGTGAATGTTGTGAAAGAAGCGCAGGATGCGGCGTCCGCGCGTCGGCCGCGTGGGGAAGGCATCCGTGTGCAGCAGATCGTTGCGGCGATGCTTGGGCAAATCGCGCCCGTCTTCCTCGATCGGCCGATAGCTGGCGTAGTCCAACAGCCAGCCTTGCCGGTAGGGCGCAAGAAATGTCGACAGGAAGCCGGTCACGCTCTGCGAGTACCACCGCATGAAGGCAGCCAGTCGCTTTGCGGTCGCTTCGTCTGCCTGCGCGTCCATGCCGCTCAGCTTGTCCTGCGACGGCTTGTAAGCAATGTTCTTATGCAGCGTGCTGTTGGTCTGCGAGCTGCCGCGCAGAAATTCCTGCTCCGCGTCGGGAATGGGCAGGGGCGTCTGCGGAAAGTAAAGAACCGCGCCCGCCTCGAGCAGGGCGCACCAGTCCCGCGCTTGCTCCGCGCTGCGTGGACGACCGTTTTCGAGTGCTTCCAGGGGGATGCTCTGCACCGGCTGCATCGGCGATTACCTCTGCATCTTGGCGCGCAGCCACAGCGCTCCGAAGAGGGGAAGCGCAACGATCAGCACAAGGATGCCGCAGGGGAAACCAACGTAGCGGTAGCTATCCGCGTAGTCGATCGCATGGTGGCCGAAGACGTTCCACGCCAACAGAGAGAAGATCGCGACCGTTGTGGAAGCGAAGAATGTGAGGAACGCCGACGCAAAGGCCAGCAGAAGGCTTGTCAAGAGGCCAAAGCCCTGCAGGGGAAAACCAAAGATTTTGCCGCTGCGCCGCGTTCCCACCCACTCGGCCATCTCTGCGCTCCCCTTTCGTCTAGAATACAGGTTGATGGCAACGAGCGCACAAGTCGAGCTCTGGCACGCGGAGAAGGTGGCCACGCAGGTCACCGTGGGCCAGGCCTCGAATGGAATCCACTACGCAGCGTGGGGAGAAACGCGTGTTCCCGAGCCGGATCTGGAGCGGCTTGTCGGCGCCGTTCCCGAGACGCTTTCGGCGGCGCTCGCCCGGCGTGCCTACTACTTCGTGCCGCTCGCCATCGCCGACACGGGCGATGTGATGATCGCGCCATCGTATACGGTCGATCTCGGCGATCGCGCCATCTGCCATCGCAACGTCGACTTCGGCTCGACAGAAGCCGTCTTCCTGTCTACGCGCCTGGTCGAAGATCGATTCGGTCTTGCGTTTGAGTTCTTCATCAACGTCGCTCACAACTTCGTCGATGCTGCCGGTGTCCCCGAAAGCTTTTCCGCGATGGTCTGGTCGCAGGCAGAGGCGCAGGTGCGCGGCGAGACCAGCCAGGATGCATGGGAGTCGCGCCGTCGTGCCATGGATCAGCGCGCCATGGAAAATCGCGACAGCAAAAAGATCGTCGATGAGCGTTCGCGCAACAGCTTCTACGAGGCTGCCTTCTCCGATGCGCTTGCCGTCTACATGCTCTCGCTCGCTGTCGACTTCGATTATCACGATCTGCGCGAACGCGACTATCCGTTATTGGCAGCCCCGGCGCTGGCCGAGCGGCTGCGCCATGTGGCAAGCTTGTTTCCCGCGAATCCCGGATACGAGTTCCAGATCCTCTATCGCCGCAAGGGTTGAGGGATCATCTCCCCATCACGCCATTCAATTTCTTACAGCGGTGTGAAAACCAGAATCCGAACTTGGAGAATACATGCCACCTTTTTCTGAAGGGACGGCATCTGAGTCATTGTCTGCTCACTGGGCAGAAATTTCGCGAAGTCAGCTTGAACCTTTCACAAACGATCGAGTGACCTAGCCTGCATTTGGAGTTGCCTTATGATGACGCGCCCTTGCGGTCTCGTGTGCCTGTTTTCCGTCCTCTGCGCTGCGGGAGTTGCTGCGCAGTCCGCCACGACGACCGAATTTCCCCAAGCCAATTCCGCAACGGCAGGCACCGCGCCTGCCGCCTATGTATATATATCCAGCACACCTCCCCGCGCCAAGGGAAACGAGATTGTTGCGCTACACCGCAGCCGCGGACGGCAAACTGACTCGCATGGCAGGCTCGCCGTTTCAGGAGAATGTAACCCGCATGGCCAGCAACGGCAAGTACCTGATGGCCGTGAATGCGAATGGATACGATATTGATTCGTATCGCATTGAGACGGGCGGCGCCCTGCATTTCGAAGCGTCGAAAGACGCGTCCAATTCTGGCGATTGCAACTCTCTGGGCCCCTTGTTCTTCGATCGAACCGGTCAATCGCTCTACGACATGGAGACCGACGGAAGCGGTTGCGCCAACAATACCTACGTGAGCTTCGACTTTGGCAAGGCGAATGGAGAAGTGCAGTCCGTTGGCAATAGCGGCGGAAATGCATGGCTCGATTTGCCGGCAAGCTTTATCGGCGACGATGTCTACGCCTACACCGCCTCGTGCATCCAGGACATGTACTGGGGCATTTACGGCTTCAAGCGCAGCAGCGATGGAAAACTGAAGCCCCTTAACATCAACGGCAATCCTCCCACGCCCCCCAGCGGCTATTTCTACTGCCCGGCCTTCACTGCTTCCGACGCCTCGAATCACGTGGCCATCACCATGCAGCCGGTGAACCAGCAGACCTTTAATCCCGATCGCCCCGCGCAGCTCGCGGCGTACACCGTGGATGGCTCCGGCAACCTGACCACCGAGAACACCGCGAAGACCATGCCTGCAACCGAAGTAGGCGCTGTGAACGATCTCAAGATTTCGCCCCAGGGCACCTTGCTCGCGGTTGCCGGCACAAGCGGTCTGCAGGTCTTCCATTTCAACGGTGCGAAGGTCATCACGAAGCAGACCGGCCTGCTGACCAAAGACGCGATCGGCCAGTGCTTCTGGGATAAAGCGAATCATCTCTACGCCATCAGCAAGACCTCCGGAAAACTGTTCGTCTTTACGGTGACTCCAGAGAAGGCCAGTGAGGCATCGGGCTCTCCGTATGAAGTGAGTTCGCCCAACGATCTCGTGGTCCAGCCGTTGCAGTAGGCTTGGTTCTCCCCATCGGGAAGGCCGCTTCGACATTCGCTGCGTCTAAATCGCATTGCATAATGGGCAGAACGATGCGATTGCTTTGCGTAGCGGTGATGCTGGCGGCCCTCTCCTCCTCAAAGGCCATACCACAAGTCCGTTCATCGGCTCAGCCGGACGCGCCCGTGGACAGCATCAAGCTGGCTGTCGACGAGGTGGGGTTCACTTTTCATGCCTCCGACGCCCATGACCTTCCCGTCAATGACCTCCGTCTCGACGAATTGACCCTTCTCGATAACGGCCTGCCGCCCCGCCGCGTTGTCTCCTTTTCCGCGATCGAAAACGCACCCATTCGCGCGGGCATTCTGCTCGACACCAGCCAGTCGATGGCTGCGAATCTCGCCGTGGCTCGGTCCATCTCGGCGCGCGTTGCCCAGCGCATTCTGCGTCAGCCCGGTGATCAGGGATTCGTGATGGCGTTCGGATATATTTCCAGCCTTGCTCAGCCGTGGACGAGCGATCCGGGTGCGCTGATGCAGGCCGTCAATCACACCGTAACCGGAAGACAGAATCCTCTGGGCGGAACGGCGCTCTATGACACAGTCTTTCGCGCCTGCTTCCACGAATTCGGGAAAGCGGATCCCTCCCGGAGCGGAAACTTCGTTCTGCTTTTCTCGGACGGCGAAGACAACAGTAGCCACACGTCGTTGCCCGAGGTGATCGATATCTGCCAGCGCTCGAACACCGCGGTTTACGCGTTTCGCGCCGAACCAGGCCAAAGCATGTTCGCTGGCGGCGCCGGAAATCTGGCGCAGCTCGCCGAGCAAACCGGCGGTCGCGTCTTCCCCATGAATGAGTCCGACGCGGCCATCGATGCCGACCTGCGCACCATCGAAGCCAACCAGCGCAATCAGTACCGGCTCATCTACAATCCGCCCGCTCTGCCCCACGACGGCGCGTTTCACCGCATTGAGCTGAAGGTGCCGTCGCGCGTGGAGAGCCTGACCGTCCGATCCGGCTATTACGATCGCCCGCGCTGAGCTTGAAGCAATCGCACAGTTTTCCCGCACCGCACCTTAGCTGGCGTACAGATTCGCACTCAGGAACTCATTCCGGAACTTCCCATCCGGATCGTGCTTTTTCAAAAGCTCCTTGAACTCGCCCAGCTTCGCGTAACGCGATTGCAGCGTCGACGGCGCGATCGTAAACAGCTTCGCCCAGTGCGGACGCGGCTCAAACGGCTCCAGCTGCTTTTCAATCTGCGGCAGAATCTTGCTCACCTGCGGCCACTCCGGCTTCCACGTGAAATGAATCGCGAGAGAATCCCGCTTGTAGGCCGTGCTCATCCACAGATCGTCGGCGGCAATCGTGCGCAGCTCGGTGATGAAGAGATGCGGCGTGATCTGATCCTTCAGCTTTTCTACGGCGACGATGGCATCGTAGGCACGATCGCGCGGCACAAAGTATTCCGTCTGCAGTTCGCGTCCGCTCGAGGGCGTAAAGTTCATGCGGAAATGCGGCAGCCGCTCGTACCAGGGGCCCGGCACTCCCTGCTGTTCGGTGCACGGCTCGGCGTCGTGCCCGGGAACCGGATGCAGCTTGCGCGTCGCCAGCTTCGCGCCATAAAACTCCGGCGGCCACTCGTTCTTATCGCCGGGATTCAACTTGCGCTTGATCCAGACTTGCGTAGCTTCGTGATTCTGCCACTCCGTAAACAGGCTCACGCTGTAGCCACTCGCATAGATCGCATCGAAGTGATCTTTCAGGTGATCGAACGAAAGATGCTCGTACACCGATTGCGCCACCTTATAGGTCGGCAGCAGCGAGAGCGTGACGTTGGTGACCACGCCGAAGGCGCCGAGATGAACGACTGCCGCGCGAAAACGCTCACCGTCCTTCTCCCGGGTAAGCGAAACCAGCTCTCCATTTGCCGCAACGAATTCCAGCCCAACCACAGGCGATGCCAAATTCTGATTGTGTAATCCAGACCCGTGCGTCGCCGTGGCGATTGCGCCCGCCACCGATATGTGTGGCAGCGAAGCCAGGTTATACAACGCATAGCCGCGCTCATCGATGTAGGGAGCAAGCTTTCCATACGGCACGCCCGCGCCCACAGTCACCGTGTGCGCATTCGCGTCGATGGACATCTGATCCATGCCCTTGAGCGAGATCTGCGCGGCGCGGCTGTCGGCAATGGTATTAAACGAGTGCCGTGTTCCCAGCGCGCGCAGCTTGGGAGTGGTCTTCACAATGTGGCGAACTTCGTCCACCGTGGCGGGCGTCAAGAGCTTGTCCGTGCTGTAAGTGATATTGCCGGCCCAGTTTTCGCGCGCCGCCTGCGGCTCCTGTCCGGGCAGATAGCGCGAAACCACACTCCCCGCGACAAGTGCTCCCGAGGCCTTTAGAAACTCACGTTTATCCATCGATTGCGCTCCATCCAAACGAAGAATGCCCAGTCCATCGCAAACCAGGCTGCTGGAAAAGCATAGGGTCCGGACGCACGGTGGAGCAATGCATTTTTGAGGGTATGCATGTCACGAAAGGCGATCCGCAATTTTTACGTTCAATTCATAGCGCGCGGCCCACGCAGGCAAGCGGCTCGGCTTCTAAGCACCATAGGCCAATGTGTGCCTACCGAAGGAGATCGACCATGAGCGTGAATCGTAGAGACTTTCTGCGCCGCGCAGCCGGGGTTTCCGCCGCTGCATTCGCAAGCACCATCTCCGACGCCAAGCCGCAAGTGCAGGCCGCGGAAGCCGCATTGCCGCAACCCGATGCCTCAGGCATCGAACACATTGTCGTGGTCATGATGGAGAATCGCAGCTTCGACCACCTGCTGGGCTGGATGCCGAACGCGAACGGACGCCAGGCCGGGCTCAGTTACCCCGACAACAACGGCGACATGCAGCCCACCCATCGGCTGAACTACTACGTCGGCTGCTCGCATCCCGATCCGGATCACTCCTATGCCGGCGGACGCTCCGAATACAACGACGGCAAGATGAACGGCTGGCTGCGTACCAGCACCAACGACAGTTTCTGCATCGGCTACTACGAGGAAGCCGACATCCCGCTCTTCGGAACCCTGTCGCGCAACTACACCACGCTCAACCACTACTTCGCGTCGATCCTGTCGTCGACATTCCCGAATCGTATCTTCCAGCACGCGGCGCAGACCGACCGGTTGAGCAACACGCTCGACATATCCAGCCTGGAGACGATCTGGGACCGCCTGCAAGCCGCAAATATAAGTTGCCGCTACTACTACCAGAATCTGCCCTTCCTCGCTTTGTGGGGCACGAAGTACATTCCAATCTCCGCGCTGTACCCGCAGTTCTTCGCCGACATCGCACTGGGCCAGTTGCCCGCGGTGTCTTTTGTCGAGCCATGGCTCACGCTGCTCGACGATGGCCTGGGCAGCGACGATCATCCGCACGCCGACCTGCGCAAAGGTGAGATCTTCCTTCGCAACGTGGTCACCGCCCTGGCTGCGAGCCCGCTCTGGAAGAACACCGTCCTGGTGATCAATCGCGACGAATGGGGCGGCTTTTTCGACCACGTCGTTCCGCCGAGAGTGATCGCGCCCAACGCGGTCGATCCGGACCTGGTGGATGGCAAGGCCCTGCTCGGATGCCGCGTGCCTTCGATTGTGGTCTCACCCTTCACGCGCGGGAATCCGGCGAAACCGCGCATCAATTCGTTGCTCTACGACCACACTTCCGTCCTGAAGCTCATCGAATGGCGCTTCGGCCTAGAGCCGCTCACAGCCCGCGATGCCTCCACCGAAGTGGCCAACCTCGCGCTCGCGCTCAATTTCAAGACCCCCAGCACATCGCTGCCCGCTCTGCCCGTGATCGCAGAACCGCCGCTCGACCCGTGCTTCTTCGATACCTTCGAAACACTCAACGCGACGACGGGGTTGCCGGCCATCAATCTGCCCCAGGCAGAATCGGTTGCGCAGGCGCAGAACGCCAACGGTGCTGACGAGGAAATCTACGACTTCTTCCTCATGCTCAAGTCGGATCTCATGCAGGGATGGCCGTTACCGGCGAACGTGCTCTCGCTGTAATTTCTGCGGGACTGTGGGCTTATGCGCCCGCGTCGAAGGCGATGCGCCCTTCGCTGATCGTCCAGCGAATCTTGCCTTGCATCGTCCATCCGTCGAAGGGTGTATTGCGCGATTTGGAACGCGTATCGCGCGCGCGATACACCCACTCGGCCTTCGGATCAAACACCACCGCGTCGGCAAAACTGCCCACCGCGAGCGTCCCTCGGCCTTTGAGTCCCAGCAACGTTGCCGGTTGCGCGCTCAACAAGCTCAGCACGCGCCCCAGCGGCATCTTCCACTCTTTATGCAGCCAGCGCAGGCTGAGACCCAACGCCGTTTCGAGCCCCGTAATGCCGTTGGGCGCGTTTTCGAATTCCACTTCCTTCTCGTGAATCGCATGGGGCGCGTGATCCGTGGCGATCGCATCCACCACGCCGTCCAGAATCGCCTCGATCATCGCATCGCGATCCGCGGCCGCGCGCAACGGCGGATTCATCTTCGCGTTGGTGTTGTAGTGCCCGACATGCTCTTCAGTCAGGAGAAAGTGATGCGGCGCCACCTCGCAGGTCACGCGCAATCCGCTGCGCCGCGCCTGGCGCACCGCAGCAATCGCCGTTGCGGTTGAAGTATGCGCCACATGCAAATGCGCGCGCGCATCGCGCAACTCCGTCACCAGACGGATGTCCCGCTCGACGATCGAAGACTCCGCCTCGCGCGGCATCCCCCGCAGCCCCAGCTTGAACGCGGTTGTTCCGGCATTCATTGCCGCGCCTTGTGTCATCCGCGTGTCTTCCGCGTGTTGAATGACGCTCAGGCCCACACGCGCCGCTGCAGCCAGCGTCTCGCGCATGATGTTGTCTTTCAGAATCGGATGACCGTCGTCGGTTACAGCCACCGCGCCCGCGGACTTCAGCGCTGCGAAGTCGTTAATCGCTTCGCCCTTCGATCCGCGCGTCGCTGCCGCAATGGGAAAAACGCGCACCGAAGCTCCGCGTTCGGGCGCCTGCATCCAGCGCGTAATCTCCGGCGAGTCGTTCACCGGCCGCGTGTTGGGCATGGCCGCAACAGAAGTGAATCCACCCGCGGCCGCGGCGGCCGTGCCCGTGGCGATGGTCTCCTTGTATCCCTGCCCCGGCTCGCGCAGATGCACATGAATGTCCACGAGCCCCGGAGCGACCGTCAGCCCCGCGGCATCCAGAACCTGCGCGCCGTTTGCCTGTTTCAGCTTGCCTGGCCCCGCGATTTCGGCCACGCGGCCGTCTTTGAGCAGAATGTCTTTCAGCCCGTCGACACCCGCACGCCGGATCGAGCAAATGTCCGCCACGAATCACGAGAGCGCTCATGCGCGTCCTCCCTCGCGAGCCGGTGCAAGCAAGGCGCGCTCAACCACAGCCATGCGGATCGCCACACCATTGCGCACCTGTTCGAGGATGACCGATTGCTTCCCGTCCGCAACCCCCGCCGTCACTTCCAGTCCACGAATGATCGGCCCGGGATGCAGCACAAGGGCCGACGGCGCCTGGCTCGCCAGCCGTTGTCCAGTGAGCTGGTAGTTGGCCTTGTACTCTTCCAGGTCCAGTTGCAACCCCGCCAGCCGTTCGGCCTGAATCCGCAGCATCATCACCGCTTGCGATTGCCGGATCGCGGCCTCGAAATTGCGCTCGATCTCGATGCCCGGCCCCACCTGCGCAGCGCGTTCCGGCAGCAGTTCTTTCGGCCCGCACAGCACCACCCGCGCACCGAGCCGCGGCAGCAGGCTCATGTTGGAGCGCGCCACCCGGCTATGCAGAATATCTCCGACGATGCTGACCGTCACACCCGCAAGCGTCTCCGCGCCGACAGTTTCAGTGCCGGGTCGCAGGTGATGCAAAATGGTCCGCAGATCCAGCAACGCCTGCGTTGGATGCTCATGCATGCCGTCGCCGGCATTCAACACCGGCAAACGCGTCTCGCTCTCCAGCAGCCAGGGAGCGCCCGAAGAATTGTGACGCAGGATGATGGCCTCTGCCCCCAGCGCGCGCAGCGTCAGGCCCGTGTCCTTCAGCGACTCGCCCTTTTCGATGCTCGACGAAAGGCTCGATACCAGCGTGGTATCGGCGCCGAGCGCCTTGGCCGCCAGCTCGAAAGCTGGTGCGCGTGCGCGTTGACGATTCGTAGAACAGAAGCGCCACCCGCCGCTTTGCCAGGATGCGATCGCGCTTCAGCGGATCTTGATTCTCCAGCGCCGTTGCGCGCGCAAGAATGCCGCTGATGTCGTCCAGGCTCAGATCATCGGTCGATAAGAGCGACCCCGGATGATACGGAAATGGAGATGCAGGCGCAGGAGGCGGATGGATCTGGCGGCGGGTCGGTGCTGCGGTCGGGTTCATGAGATCTAAGCTTTCAGCCGTTCGCTTTCAGCTTTCAGCTGGAAGCTGCCTTTCTGTTACACACGCTCCACCAGCAATACCTGCTCGTCGTTGTCGACCTCGCGGAACTTGACTTCGATGATTTCGCGGCTGCTTGTGGGGACGTGACTGCCCGATGTAGGTCGCCTCGATGGGCAGTTCGCGATGGCCGCGATCGATGAGCACGGCAAGTTGCACGCGGCGCGGACGCCCATGGTCGAAGAGCGCATCCAGCGCCGCGCGAATCGTGCGTCCCGTGTAGAGCACGTCGTCGCACAACACCACGTCGCGGCCCTCAATGTCGATACCGATCGCGCCCGGCGTCACCACGGGCCGTACGTCTGCTGTCGATAGATCGTCGCGGTAAAACTGGATATCGAGTATGCCCGTATCGATCGGCCGCTTCTCGATGCCGGCGATGAGCTTGCCCAGCCGGTCTGCCAGCGGAACGCCGCGGCGCTTGATGCCAACCAGTGCAAGATCGTCGCTGCCGTTGCTTTTTTCCACGATTTCGTGGGCCAGGCGCACCAGGGTGCGCTCAATTTCTGAGGCGGACATGAGTCTGCCCTTGGTGCGCAGAGAGGACTTGGTTTCCGTTTCGCTCATCGATTGTCTCTCGCAGGATGATACGAGTGGGTGCTGGTTCGGAGCAAGTTGTGGACAACTGAAGACGAGCGTGCTCAGGCCGAAGGCCGGCGCGTCCGGGCCTGGAAACGCGCTCCCAGCGCACCGCCGCCCACCGCAAAAAAGACCGAGCGCCGTCGCCAGCAAAAGAACCGCGCTTAACATCGACCCGCCCGCCCTTCCGGAGAAAGCAGCCACGCCTTGTACATGCGAATGGTTTGCGCGTCGATGCCGGCGGCGGTCCATTGGCGAACCACCTGGTCGGTGATGACCGTCTGCCAGGTGTCGTCGAGTGTCTTGCCTTCGTGCAGCACAAAGCGCATCACAAACAGCGTGATGCCCGATGCGGCCGCTGCCATCCATCCGCCAAGCAGCCCAGTCACCAGCCCAATGCGCGCTCCTGCGCCAACCGTAATCCATGCATGCCGCTGGCTGCGCAGGTACATCGAAACGGCCAATGCCGCCGCGACCGACATCCAGATCAGCCCAAGAATGCTTACCGGGGAAAACAGTGAGCAGAGGATGCCCGCCGGCACCGCCATGATCAGCGCCGCACGCATGCCTCGCTTCCAGTCCACGAGGCTCGCGTCGCGAACGGGCTCATTCCAGCGCTCCGCCGGAGCTTGCCCGGGAACCATCTCCGCTGAGTAGACAAGCTGCGGCATGCCGCACGTCGGACAGAAAGTAGTTGTCCGGCTGAACAGGCTGGTGGCAGCGGCTACAGGTCGTCTCCATACAACTAAGAGCCTATAGCATCTCCCCTGCTGTGCGCGGAAGCCCCAGTTTGTCTTCGACGATCGCCTGCGCCGCCGCCACTGCTTCCTCGAGCGTCATGTTCGTCGAATTCAGAAGGACAGCATCCGCGGCCGGCTTCAGCGGCGAATCGGCGCGATTGCGATCGCGTTCGTCGCGGGCATGCAGGTCGCGGATCACTTCCTCCGGCTGCACCGCGGGACTAGGCCCCAACTGCTCGAAGCGTCGCATGCCGCGCACTTCCGGAGCAGCGTCCAGAAAGATTTTCACGTCCGCGTGCGGAAACACGACGGTGCCGATGTCGCGTCCTTCCATGACCACACCGCCATCGGCGCCTAACTGCTGCTGCAACTCGACCATCCACGCGCGAATCGGCGGATACACGCTCACTTGCGAAGCTGCATCGGTGACCGTCCGGTTGCGCAGGAAGCCGGTTACATCTTCGTCGTCCAGCAGAACGCGGTTTTCCTCTTCTCCTGGTTCCAGGCGAATGCTGGTCTCGGCGGCGAGCGCCTGCAGAGCTTTCGGGTCTTCGAGAGGAACCTCGTCCCGCAGCGCCTTCAGTGCGAAGGCGCGATACATCGCACCGGTCTCCAGGTTCAGAAGACCGAAATGACGAGCCAGCCGCCGGGCAATCGTACTTTTGCCCGCACCGGCTGGCCCATCAATGGCTATCGTTATCTTTCTTGTTGCTGAGCCCAACGGCGACGGGCTTTCTTCCTGGCTCATCCGCGCTTCTTCGTTCCCGCTTTCGGACGCGCCGTGAACCCGTACCGCTTGCTGTTGCCGGCCTTGGCGCCCGCGGTCAGCGGCGGCTTGCGGCTGCCGCGCGACGAACGCGCATCCACCCGTGCATCCTTGCGTGGAGCGCTGCTGTTGCGCGAGAGCCCGCTGCTGCGGCCGTTCGATACCGGCTTGCCGTTCGTCTTGCTTCCATTGGTGTGCCCGTTCCCGTTGGCGTGACGCTGATTCCACGCCGGAGCCGCCGATTTACCGTTGCGTGCCGCCGAGTTTCCATTTCCGTTCGCCGGGCGGGATCCGTTGCTGTGCGCCATTCTTGGCGGCGCCGTTGCTCGCATGGGCGCCATTCTTCCCGTGCGTGGCCTTGGCAGGCCCGGTCGCCGTCCAGCGCTTTCCATTTGCGGGACGAGCGCCGTTGGCCGAGTGGCCGTTCGACTTGTGCCCGTTGATGCTGTGCGTCTCCGCCGCAGCGCGCCGCGCCGGACGGTTGCCGCCTGAAGAGGCAAGTGGCTTCCGGTCCCGTGAGTGCGGCTTGCTGCCCCTGAAGTGGGGCCGCGCCGCCGCAGGTTTGCTGTGCGCGGCAGGCTTGCGCTGCACCACCGGCCGAGGGGTGCGCACCTCGATGGGTTCGGCAGCCTTGATCGGTGTCGGGATGTCGGTGCGGGCATCGGCAAACGCACCGGCGACCGGCGCCTCCACCTCGTGCACTTCCTCCTCGTGATCTGCGGCGCAGGAAGTACGCGCTGGCCGGCATGGACGAGCTGGAGTAAAGCGTTGGCGCAACCGTGAACTCCGGCAGAGTCCCCGCCACGTAAAAGTGTGGCGCGTGGCCGAGTGAGATGGTATGCACCTGGCGCGTGGCCAGCAGGCCGCGCAGCACCTCGCGCACCTTGCTGCGCGCGGTGAGCGGAGCCAGAAACAGCTCCACATCTTCCATGCTGGCGGCGATCACCGCTTGCAGATAGATCGAGGCAAGCACTGAGATTGCAGTCACTTGCGAAGTGGAAGCGCCCTCCGCGATCGCCTTCTGGAAGCGATGGCGAAGCAACTGCCATTTGGCCGGTGAACCGGGAGCCGCAACCACCGGGAATGATGCGCAGCTGCTGCCAGAGCTCCGTAATGGCGCGTACCACCGCGGATTCTGAGACTTCCCGACCGAGCGCCTGCTTCAGCTGCGAGATTGTGGAGTCGGCCGTCTCGAGATGCTTGTAGGCCTGGATGGCGAGCGGCGAAACCTGCCGCGAACCGGTCAGTTGCGGAATCCGGCGCCAGTCGCGATCGCCGCGCAGCGCGTAGACGTAGGGCAATACCCAGCTGGCGACCACAAAGTCAGGCTGTTCGCCGGGCTGGCCGAGCAGGTTGAGCCGGACCGCGACGTCGTCTGAGTTCCAGCCGTACCAGCAGTTCTTCGGCAAGTTGAATGTGTTTCTGATCGGGGTTGCGTCCGCGCTGACCGGCAACGGCCTCAACAAAAGAAGGGGCTACGGAAGAGGAAGACTGCCTGCGCGGCAGAAAAAGACATAATCCAGTCTCTTCAATCCACGTCCGGGCGTCTTCAAGGTGAGTGCCCCGTGTCCGTTCTGGCGCATCCTTTCGGCGCGCGATGCTTCCAATTGCTCTGCTGTCAAAGAAAAACCTCACTTCCAGGTTGGCATACGCCAAACCAGAGATCCAGCGTCAGTTTAGCCTCGATCAAGGTCGTACTCCAACAAAGGGGCACGACGAAATATCTATTGAATCGGGATACGTGGTCCCAGGTCGGCTGTTCCGCCGGGCCGGCTCCGCCCCTGAGAGCAGAAATCGGCCACCTACTTCATGTTACCTGTGTTTTAGATGCGATGGAAGGCCCGCTGGATCTCCTTCCAAGAATACAGCAATGCGATGGGGCGCCCGTGGGGGCAACTCGTTGGGTGCCTTGTTTTTGCCAGCTCCAACAGTAACCACTCCATTCGTTGCGGGTCAAGAGGCGTGTTGACCTTGATCGCCGCATGGCAGGCAATCGAGGCGGCAATGCGCGGTCCGCAGCGTCCTCAAGGTCCTCATTCGCGCGGCCTGGCTCGGATCTGCGGATCCGACTGGTCGATGACCTGCGCCAAGCATCTTCTCCAGGGCCGTTCCCTCCAGGCCCACAGGCGCCGCCTTGACCGCAAGTATCTGAGGGCCAAAGGGTTCCACTTCAAATCCGTTGCGCTCCAGCTCCTCGGCAATCGTGGCGAAAACCACCATCTGCGCATGGCTTCAGCTCCACCAGGATGGGCATCAGTAAGCGCTGGCGCTGCACATTTTCTACCTGGCGGTCGCGCAGAATTTTTTCAAAAAGCACGCGCTCATGTGCCACATGCTGATCGATAATCCACAGCCCATCGTCGCCGGCAGCCAGAATGAACGAGTCGCGCAGCTGCCCCAGAGGTCGCAGCGATCCCAAATGGTTTAAACGAGTTGCCGCCTGCTCCGCCTCCACCTGCGCGGTCGCCGGTTGCCGGGCTGGGCCGTTCGCTCGCCGCATCGCTGAGCGGATGCGAACAGCCGTCCGGGCCGGCAGCAGGCTGCCGGCTCGAACAGCGCGCTCGCCGCCTCGCCCCAAAGTCTCTGATCCCAGGTGCCGCCGTCGACACGCTGCGAATTCCAAGGGCAGCTTGCCGGCAACCGGGGTGGGACAGGCGGCGTGAGCGCAAACGGCTGTGCTCCGCCTGCGCAGCCTCCGCCGGACGGTCTCCTCGGAATCCATCTCTTCGGGCGAACCGGGAAGCGGCGATGCGGCCGCCGGCATCAGGGACGGGCTGGCCGCGGGCGAATTGTGCAGCGCCGCCAGAAAACCGGCCGCGGGCCGCGACTCGACCAAGGCGCGGCGCAGGCTGTCGCGCACAAAGTCGTGAATCAGGCTCTGCTGGCGGAAGCGCACCTCGGTCTTCGCCGGATGAACGTTGACGTCCACTTCCTCCGGCGGCATCTCCAGGAACAGCAAAACTACCGGGTAACTGGTCGGCGGAATGATGTTCCGATAGGCCTCGGTGATGGCGTGAATCAGCAGCCGGTCGCGGATAAGCCGCTTGTTCACGAAGATATAGATCGAGTTGCGGTTCAGCTTCTGCAGTTCCGGTTTGGAGTAGAACCCCGACAGCCGCAGAAAGCCGGGATCGCGCTTCGGCTCGTCGGGATCCTGCTTCCAGGGCGGCGGCTCGGGAATCCTGCGCGTGCCAGCGCCGTCTCGGCGGCGACAGGCAGAAGCTGCGCCAGCGTGTCCTTTCCGAAGATCTGGTAGATTCGCTCCGCGGTCCGCGTCACCGGCGGCGCTGAAACCAGCGTGTGCGTGGCAGACAGCAGTTCGAAATGCTTCTCCGGATGAACCAGCGCGTAATGGGTCACAAGCGCCGTGACGTGGGCCAGTTCGGTGCTCTCGGCGCGCAGAAATTTGCGCCGCGCCGGGGTGTTGAAGAACAGATCGGCAACGGCTGATCGTGGTCCCGCGCGGCACGGCGGCATCGTCCACATGCAGAATCTTGCCGCCTGCAATTTCCAGGCGAGTCCCCACGCTTGCGGTATCGAGCGTTTCCGGGGGCGGACAGGTTTCCAGTGTCACCCGCGCCACCGATGCAATCGACGGAAGGGCCTCGCCGCGAAAGCCCAGCGTGGCAATCGAGAGCAGATCGTCAGCGGTGCGCAGTTTCGAGGTGGCATGCCGCTCAAAGGCCAGCAGCGCATCGTCGCGGTTCATGCCGTGGCCGTCATCGCGGATGCGGATCAGCTTGCGGCCCCCCGCCTCGACCTCCACCCGGATTCGATTTGCTCCGGCGTCGAGCGCATTCTCCAGCAGCTCCTTGACCACCGAAGCAGGCCGATCGACCACCTCGCCGGCAGCGATCTGGTTGGCGACCTGGTCGGGAAGAATGCGGATACGGCCCATAACGTCCTAGGGTAATCGACCAGCCACTCGCCGACACCCGTTGAAAAATGGACGCAAATGTGAAGTGCCGCCACTATGGGCGGCACGCGAAGAGGTTTTCCAAAATGAGGCTTAGATGCCCATGCCGAATTCTTCGCTCGGCTGCGATTCGCCGGCGTTCGAGTAGAAGTCGTAAGGCGTCCGGCGCTTGAACTTGTAGCGGCTGCGCAGTTCCGTGCCGACATAGATGCCAAGCGCGGCCACGGCCATCCCCATCGAAAACCAGCCGATCACGCGGAGCGTGTACCGCCCTCCCGCGCCTCCGGTTATCTGTTCGGAGGAATTGACCTCGGTTTCCGTGGACATGGAGTGAAGCCTCCTACAGAGAAATGATAACCCAACTCCTGTTGGACCGAATGCCACACCAGATCGTGAGCCTACCACTTTGGCGATAAGCCCCTCTCCAATCCTGGGCGTCAAAGCGCGATCTGCTTCTGCGGAACCCATCTCGATCACCACCCCGTTCGATTGATCATCCGCGCAGGATCCTAACGGCAATGCGCCAGAATCTCTCCAGCAACGTGATGCAGTGGAAGGACCTTGCGGACTCCATTCAGTTTGATCGCCTCTTTGGGCATGCCAAAGACGATCGAGGTTGCCTCATCCTGCGCCATCGTAAAGGCCCCTGCCTGCAGCATCTCCAGCATGCCGCGCGCCCCGTCGTCGCCCATGCCGGTCATGATGACGCCCACAGCGTTGGGGCCGGCATAGCGCGCCGCGGAGCGAAAGAGCACATCGACCGATGGCCGGTGTCGGCAGACCAGAGGGCCGTCCTTGACCTCGACATAGTAGCGCGCGCCGCTCCGCTTCAGCAGCAGATGATGGCTCCCCGGCGCGATCAGCGCGCGTCCCGCGGATCACGGTATCGTTGGTCTCCGCTTCCTTGACGGAGATGGCGCAAAGACCGTCGAGCCGGTTGGCAAAGGCCCGCGTAAACAGCTCCGGCATGTGCTGCACGATGACGATTCCCGGCGAGTCCGCGGGCATGGCTTCGAGCAGCGTCTTCAGCGCCTCGGTCCCGCCCGTCGATGCACCCATCAACCACGACCTTTTCCGTGGTCTCCACCATGGCATGCGTGGCCGCCGAAAGCACCGCATCGGCGGTGAGCTTCGGTTCCACAACATGAATCGGACTCAAGGGACGAATCCGCGCCGTTGCTGCTGCCTTTACCGCTTCGCAAAGCGCCACGCGCGCATCCTCGAGAAACTGCTTTGTCCCTGTCGCGGCTTGGTGACAATATCGACAGCGCCCAGCTCCAGAGCCCTCAAGGTGCTCTGCGCCCCCTCTTCCGCCAGGCTGGAACAGATCACCACGGGAATCGGATGCTGGGTCATGATCTTCTTCAGGAAGGTGAGCCCGTCCATGCGCGGCATCTCGATGTCCAGCGTGATCACGTCCGGCGTTTGTTCGGCGATACGCTCCGCCGCCACATAGGGATCGGCGGCGGTCCCCGTCACCTCGATCTCCGGGTCGGTGGAGAGAACCTCTTTCAATGCCTGGCGCACGACGGCGGAGTCGTCCACGACCAGTACGCGAATCTTCGCCGTTGCCACCATCTCAGCCTCTCTCGTTCTCTCGGCTCCGGTCAGAATGCTGAGCATTCCGCTTGGCCTTTCTTTCCGGGTTCAATAAACCGTTCGCAAGCCGGCGCAGCAGCACTTCGCCCGTCGCTGTGTCGAAAGTGATGTACACGCCCGTGGTGCCGCCCAAACGAGAAGCGGCCACCGTGAAACCCTCCTCGGCAAGTACCCGGACGGCTGCTTCGCAGTTCATTTTGCCGATTGTGCGCTCCGGGTCGCTCACGCTGGTCGTCAAAACGTCGTTGCCGCCAAACAGCTTCACCACCACCTCGGCGCGCGATGCTCCCAGCGCATCGAGCTGGCTGGCCATGTTGCGCACCGCAAAATCGACATACCTTCGCGCGGCCTGCGTGCTCAGCTTCTGCAGCTTGCCCGGGGGGCATCTCGGCATCATGGGATGGCAGAGCCCGCCCACACCGAGCCTCGGCGCCTGGAATGTGATTCCAACGCAGGAGCCGAGCAATGTGCGCAGAACCGCCGGCTCCGACACCAGGTGCGATTCCCCCGGCTGGACATAGATCTCGCGGATGGGTGCCTCAGGTGCGGCCATCCACCCTCCTGTAAAGAGCCGGCGCCGCCTGTACCAGGGGCAGATGCAGCTCATGCAAAGTCTCCGCGTGGCCCATGAATAGATGACCGCCCGGCAACAGGCATCGCGTGATCTTTTCCAGAATGTTCTGCTGCGTGGGCCGGTCGAAATAGATGATCACGTTGCGGCAGAAGATCGCATCGAATTTTTCCTGGATCCCGTAATCGCCGTCCATGAAGTTGAGGCGGCGGAACTCGACCAGACGACGCAACTCCGGCGCCACACGCACCCGTTCCGCGTCGCGCTCCCGGCTGCGCAGCAGATACCTCACTTGGAGCGCTCGCGGAACCGGCCGCGCGACATCGGCCGAGTAGACGCCGAGTGCCGCCTTCTCGAGCACTACCGTGGAGATGTCGGTCGCCAGAATGCGGAAGGCAAATCCGGGATGCGCCCGCCCGAACTCGCTCAGAACCATTGCCAGCGTATACGGCTCCTCGCCGCTCGAACAGCCGGCGCTCCAAACCAGAAAAGGTCGGCGGCTTCCGTTCGCCGCTGCATATTCCCCGAGCACATTGGTGGTCAGGAACTCGAAGTGTCGCGGCTCGCGAAAGAAATCCGTCTTGTTCGTGGTCACGGCATCGATTAGGAAGATCAGTTCCTGCTCCAGACCACGATGCGAAAACAGGAAGCCGCAGTACTCGCGATACGAACCCACCGCGAGCGCCTTCAGGCGGCGCCGGATCCTGCCCTCCAGCATGGTCTTTTTCTCCTCGCCCAGTGCGATTCCCGTTCGGTCGTAGATCAGCCGGCGCACTCGGGTGAAATCGCCGGTCGAGAGGAATTCTTCGTTTTCGTGCATAGCGAAAATTGAGGCGAACCGCCCCCTCACGGCCTTTCTATGCGGCTGCCTCCAGAAGAGCTTTGCCGGACTGCTGCGCGTGCACCGCCACCAGCTCCTCCGCCGAGAAGACGCGATCGATGTCGAGAATCATGATGAATTGCGTATCGCGCTTGCCCATGCCGCGGATAAACTCGGTGCGGATGTGGGTGCCGATGCGCGGCGCGGGCTCGATCTGTTCCGGTTCGAGGTCGATGACTTCTTCCACGGAATCGGCCAGCGCCCCGATGACGATCGTCTCGTTCTCGAGCTCAACTTCCACCACAACGATGCAGGTGTTGCGCGTGTTTTCGGTCTTCGACATGCCGAAACACAGCCTGAAATCCACGACCGGGACAACGCTGCCCCGCAGGTTGATGACTCCAGCCATGAACTCCGGCGTTCGTGGAATGGCGGTGATCGGCGTGAGATCGAGCACCTCCCGCACTTTGGCCACATCGGTGGCGAAGACTTCGTTGCCGAGCTTGAAGGTGAGATACTGCCGCGTCTCGGTGATTGCGCTAACGCTCATGCTGCGACTCCTTTCCTTTCTTGAAAAATGGGCGGGCCTGTTTTCGCAGGGACCCGCCCGCGCGGTCAGTAACGCTCGAACTCAGCGTCCAGCTCATCGTGCTTGTCGTTGAGCCGCAGATTGACCCCGGACTTGGGCGCAGTTTTTACGCCGGTCGCGTGGCCGTTGGATTTTGCCGGCCTGGCCGCCGAGGACAGCGTCTTCCCCAGCTTGGCCGTCGGGCCGCGCCGTCCTTGCGCGCCATCCGCATCTCCGGTATGGAAGAAGGCGAGAGCGCTCACCAGTTGCTCGCTCTGGCCGGTCAGTTCTTCAGTGGTCGAAGCCATCTCCTCGGCTGCCGACGCATTCTGCTGGATCACCTGCTCCAGTTGCTGCAGAGCCTTGTTGATCTGTTCGGCGCCGGTGTCCTGCTCCTTTGAGGCCGCGGAAATCTCCTGCACCAGTTCGGCCGTGCGCTGAATATCGGGCACCAGCTTCTCCAGCATCTCGCCCGATTTCTCCGAGACTTTCAGCGTGGTGGCCGAGAGCTGGTTGATCTCTCCAGCGGCTTTCTGGCTGCGCTCGGCCAGCTTGCGCACTTCGGCCGCCACCACGGCAAACCCCTTGCCGTGCTCGCCCGCGCGGGCTGCTTCAATGGCCGCATTCAGGGCCAGCATGTTTGTCTGGCGCGCGATCTCCTCGATAATCGAGATCTTGTTGGCGATCTCCTTCATCGCGGCTACCGCCTCCTGCACGCTCTTGCCGCTCTCCTGAGCATCCTTGGCGCTGGTGTTGGCGATCTTGTCGGTCTGCTGCGCATTGTCGGCGTTCTGCTTGATGTTCGAGACCATCTCCTCCATCGAAGACGAGGCTTCTTCGGCAGCTGCCGCCTGAGAGCTGGCGCCCTTCGACACCTGCACCGATGCCGTGGAGATGGACTGGCTGGCCGCCGCCACCTCGCCGGCAATCGACCGAACATCGGAAACCGTGCGTGTCAGCCCTGAGACCATCGACGACAGCGCCTGCATCAACTTGTCCTGGTCCGAGCGCTTGCGAAGCTCCACCGTCAGATTGCCGTTCGCAATCTCCTCGGCTGCCGCCGAGATATCGTTCATTGCCACAATGAGCGAATTCAGGTTGTTCTTGATCTGATTGAAGTCGCCGTTGTACGTGTCGGTGATCTCGGCGGGGATGTCGCCCTTTGAGATCAGTTCCACGTAGTTCGCAGAGACCTTCAGCGGAGTGATCACGGCATCGAGAATGTCGTTCACGCCGCGCACAATTCCCGCGAATGCGCCATGAAAATCGTCGTGATTGCCGCGCGTCGAGAGCTGTCCCTGCCGCCCGGCCTCGGCAAGCCGTCCCAGTTCCCGGTTCAAGTCCTGCAGAACGACACCCACGTTGTTGACGGCCACCTTCATCTTCTCGTGATCGCCCTTGTAAGTCTGGGTGATCAGCTCGTCGATCTTGCCCGCGGAGATTTGCGCCAGGATGCGATTGCCTTCGCCGATGGGGAGAAGGATCGCGTCCAGCATGTTGTTTACGCCGCGCACGATGTCGGCAAAAACGCCCTGGAACAGGTCGGCCTTGCCGCGCTCTGACAACGCGCCGTCGTGCGATGCGGCGATCAGCCGCCCCAGCTCCTTCTGCAGGCTCTGCAGCACCACGCCCACATTGTTGACGGCGACCTTCATCCTCTCGTGGTCGCCCTTGTAGGTCTGCGCGATCAGCTCGTCGATCTTACCCGCGGAGATTTGCGCCAGGATGCGATTGCCTTCGCCGATGGGAAGAAGGATCGCATCGAGCATGTTGTTTACGCCGCGCACGATGTCGCCATACGCGCCGTGGAACAGATCGGCCTTGCCGCGCTCGGAGAGTTGGCCCTCATGCGATGCCACGGTCAGACGTCCCAATTCTTTTTCCAGGTCTTGCAGGACGAAAGCCACGTTGTTCACGGCCACCTTCATCTTTTCGTGGTCGCCCTTGTACGTCTGCGTGATCAGCTCGTCGATCTTGCCCGAGGAAATCTGCGCCAGGATGCGATTGCCTTCCCCAATCGGCAGCAGAATGGCATCCAGCATTTCATTGACGGCCTGCACCATCTCGCGATGCATGCCTTCGAAGGCTGCGGCCTTGCCGCGTTCGCTCAGCAGGCCTTCTTTCGCGGCATCGGCCAGCCGCATGATCTCATTCAGCACCCGGGTTGTTTCGTCTTCCGTGCGCGCCCGCTGAGCCACGCGCTCCCGTCCATGCTGTCCATTCGCGCTGCCGCTTCCGTTCAAACGCCGGCTCTCCACTGTAACCGCTGCTCCCATACTCCGTTCTCCCTCCCCGTTCGCTTGTCTGTCGTTGTGCGCTGACACTCGCTTCAGCGCTGCCGCTCGGCTCGCCCTGTCCTTCTTTCCGCGGGACCGTCCCGTGCCGATGCCATGCGGTCTGCTTTCCGGTGCGTGTCTTCGCGCACCGCATCCTGGATCAACCGTTCGGGATCGAGGATCAGGGCAACCGCTCCGCTGCCGAGAATCGTGGCGCCCGAGATGGCCTGCGCGTGTCGGTAGAGCCTTCCCAGGCTCTTGATCACCGTCTGGCAGTTGCCCAGAACATGGTCCACCACAAATCCAAAACGGCCCTCCGCGGTATCGACGAGCATGATCTGCTCGATCTCCGGAGAGACCGCCCCCAGCCCGAAATGCTCGCGCAACCGGATATAGGGAACCAGCTCGCCGCGCACGCTCACGATGCGCCTGCCGTTGGCGCGCGCGATGTCTTCGCGTGTCAGCTCGATGCACTCGAGGGTGCTCGCCAGCGGGAGCACGAAGCAGGCGTCGTCTACCCCCACCAGCAACCCGTCGATGATGGCCATGGTCAGCGGCAGGCGCAGGATCACGCTGGTCCCGTGCCCGGGTTTGCTGCGAACTTCGACCGCGCCGCGCAGGCTCTCCACCCTCTGCCGCACTACGTCCATGCCTACGCCGCGCCCCGAGACATCTGTCACCCGCTGCGCAGTCGAGAACCCCGGCTCGAAGAGAAGCGCGAAGATCTGGCTTTCCGTCATCTGCGCATCCGCCGGGATGAGCCCCCGCTCGACGGCGCGCCGGCGCACCGCATCGCGGTCAATGCCGCGGCCGTCGTCGGTCACGGACACCAGCACGCTCGCACCCGAGTGGCGCGCGGAGAGACGAATGACCGCCATCGCAGGCTTGCCGCGCGCGGCTCGATCCGCCGGCGAACCAATGCCGTGATCCATGCTGTTGCGGATAAGGTGCATTAGCGGATCGCCCAGCTGCTCGATGACCGTCTTGTCCAGTTCCGTTTCGGCGCCCTCGATCGCCAGCTCCACGTTCTTGCCCATGTCGCGCGCCAGGTCGTGCACCAGCCGCCGAAACTTTTCGAAGGTGCCGCGGATGGGCATCATGCGGACATTCATCGAGCTCTCGCGCAAGGCCGACGTCAGCCGTTCCACCTCTTCGGAGACGGCCGTCACCTCTGGGTCGTCCCGCCGCGCGGCCAGCTCGCTCAGCCGCGCCTGCACCGTGACCAGCTCGCCCACAAGGTCCACAAGCTGGTCCAGTTTGGCGGCAGGAATGCGCAGACTCGAAGCGTTCTCGGGCTTGTCGTAGCTGTGGCGGCCGGCCGATCCGGAGCGCTGCTCTTCCAGCGCGCGTGCAGGAACGTTGGCCTCACAGATCGGCTGGGTATCCATTGCCTCGGGCGCGCAATCGGGATCCAGCTCGATGCGCAAATCGGCGGTGTCCTCAACAAAGATGAAGACGTCGCGTATCGCGTCGCGGCCCGCACCGGTCGAAAGATCGAGCTCCCAGCGCACGTAGCATCGCTCGGGATCGAGCTCGGCAAGCGAAGGCAAATCCCCCAGCTCCGCCTTTACCTCGAGCGCGCCCAGGCGGCGGAGTTCACCGATCAGCAGCAGAGGATTGGCGCCGTAGCGCATCAGCTCCGGCCCAGGCGCGAAACCGATGTGCCAGTTCTGTATCGCTCCTGTTGCATCCACTCCCGCCTCTTCGCGGGTTTGCGCTGGCTCTGCCTCCTCTTCAATTGACGCCAGTTGGCGCAGACGCGAAAGGATGCGCGCCCGGGCCTCAGGAACCGTTGCCTGTTCGTCCTCCGCGCCTTCTTCCAGCAGGATGGCGATCTGATCGAGCGCGGCGAGCGTCAGGTCCACAAGCTCGGCGTTGACTTCGAGTTCGCCGTTGCGCACCCGGTCGAACGCCGTCTCCAGGTCGTGCGTGAATGCCGCCACGCGATCGAAGCCGACCATGGCTCCCGAACCCTTGATGGTGTGCAGGCCGCGGAAAACGCGCCCGATGATCTCCGCGTCTTTCTTCCTCTCGTTGAGCTCCAGTAAGGCGGCTTCGAGATCGATAAGAATCTCCTTTGCCTCTTCGCAAAAGCTCTGTTTGAGATGTTCCGCGTTGCCTGTTGAAGACTGAAACATGGCCCTGCCTTACTCCGTTCCTGGCGCGATGACGGAAATCGGTCCTGCCGCCCGCCCCGGCTGCTCTGCGCCCAAGGCGCTTTCCGCAAAAGGTTCAAGCGCGTCCAAACCGATTTCCTTGAAGCTTTCCTGCAGTTGCTGCGGCAATTCCCGGCTGAGCCGGAATGCAACGCCCGATCGACGAGTCTCCCGGCTCGCTGCCCAAAGCAACTGGTAGGCGGTAACGTCGAGGTCGGTTAGGGATTCAGTCGAGATACAAATGTCCTTTCCGTCGGCCACGGCTTCAAGGAGCGCAGCCTTCAACTCCGCGGCAACGGAAATGTCGATCGCGCCGGCGAGCTCGATCCAACTCGCGTTCTCCAATCGGTGCAATACAACGCCCATTCCTCGCCCTCCGCAGAATCCGCACCCGCGGCAATGTCTTGAGACTCACCTGACTCGACGCCATGGATCGCGCTCCACTCGCCGTCGTGAGCGCTATTGAAAACACGTTGAGTCGCCGGTTGTGCATGAGCAATTCAAGGTGGAATGGAGCAAGGGAAAGATTGGATTCTTCACACGAGGAGGGCGGGAGGGGAGGGGCGGAGAGGGAAGGGAAGGCCGATCCGCCGAGAGCTTCCCCCGTGTACCCGATTGAAAGCGCCGACGCCTTTTAGAAAAGTTCGATGGCCGGACTGCTCGCCGTGCTCTGTGCCTCGCCTCCAGCAACGGCCAAATGCGTCCGGGTCTGGCTGGCCATGCGGTATTGACTGAGCTGCGCCTCCAGCATGCTTTTGAACGTGCGATCGAGCCGGCCATCCCAGCTGGCGTCGTTCGATCTTTCCACGAGCACCAGCACGTGATCGTGCGTCGCCTTCAGGGCATCCTGCACATGGCCCATCCTCTGCCGCATCACATCCTGGAATTGAATGTGGCCCATCGCGCCGGAGAGCCGCTCCACCATCTCGCCGTAGCTTGTCTCCACCGCGGCGATCATCTCCAAAAGCAATTCACCGTTCTTGCTGAACTCTTTCTGCATTGCTTCCAGGTCTTCGCCGATGTGGGTCATGGCGGTATCGGCCTCCAGCTCGCGAAGCGCCTCCTGCGCGCCTTTGAGCTCAGTCGCCACCTTCGCGCAGGTGGAGTTGATCCGGTCGGATATTTCCGCTGCCGCCTTCGTGGAAAGAACGGCCAGCTTGCGCACCTCCATGGCCACGACCGAAAAGCCGCGTCCCGCACTGCCCGCCCTCGCTGCTTCAATCTCCGCGTTCAGCGCCAGCAGGTTGGTTTGCGTGGCGATCGACGTGATGACCTTGATCATCGGTGTGAGTGCGCAGACCTCGTTCGACATGTTGCGAATGCGCTCAAAATTGGCGTGGGTTTGAGTCCTCTGCCTCTCCAGCTGGATCTGAATCGCGCCGATTCTCTGCTTGTTCTCCTGGAGTCTTCCGCGGGTTGCTTCGGTCAGACTCTTGCCGCTCTCGACCGAGCGCGCGATGTGCTCCTTCTCCCGATTCGACCGCTCGATGAGGCAATCCATCTGTTCGATCGCCGCCACTACCTCGCGCTCCGACTCGGCCAGAGAGTCTCCAATCTGCTCACTCAGAACTTGCGCGTAGAGACCGAAGTCGCGCCCTTCGCGTTGAATCACCTTGCGCATCTCGAACATGTGCGAGAGTTCGCCGAAACTGTGCTCGCCGAAGGCCCACATCTCGGCCACCGCTCTGCGCGCCTCGGCATAGTTCTTCCAGCGAAAGAGATAGCCCGGCCCCAGAACCAGCAGAAGAAGGAGGACGCCGGCCTGCATCCGAAGGGAACCGCTATGGCCTTCCGCAAGATGAATGAGTGCCAGCCAGAACACCGCCACAAGGCAAGTCCTCGTGAACGATTCATAGAGCATGCGCTTGCGGATCCGGCCCAGGCGCGCCCCAGCGAAGTCTCGGATTTGCTCCGGTGTCAGGAGTTCCGGGTCATGCTGACCGGCTTTCGCTTGCCGCTCTGTGGGTCTCATCGCGCTACGCTCCCGGCAACACTTTTCTGATCACCGTCACCAGATCGTTCCCGGCAACCGGCTTGACCAGCCACCCGGTCGCGCCAGCCAGGCGGCCCTCATTCTTCTTTGCCAGTTCGCTTTCCGTTGTGAGGGTCAGGATGGGAACAAACTTCAGCCCCGCCAAGGCGCGAACGCGGCGAATCAGCTCGATTCCGCCCATCACCGGCATATGAATGTCGGTCATAATCAGGTCCGGCTTGATCCCGGATTGGAGCTTGTCCAGCGCCTCGCGCCCATTGCTTGCCGACTCAACATGAAATCCGTTTAATGTCAGCGTCGATTTCAGGCTCATCACCATGGTGATGGAGTCATCGACGACGAAGATCGTCTTGGACATGGTGGTCCCCGCTACCCAGTCCGGATATCGGCGAGGAGGGGCAAGAGCTTTACCGGGCACGCGCATCCGCAGCGCGGGATTGTCTACTGCGTGGCCTCGATCCGCGCCAGCCACGCCGTCTTTTCCAATGCAGGAAGAAAGCTCGCGGCCATCGAGTTCGCAGCCAGCCGGCGCAACTCGGCGCGGGTGAATCCCTGCACGATGTGGGCGAGCAGGTACTCATTCTCGAGGTCTGAGCCGAAGAACGCCGGGTCGTCGGAGTTCAGCGTCACCAGCAGGCCGCGATCGAAATAGAAGCGCAGCGGGTGTTCAGCAAACGAAGCGCACACGCTGGTGCGGACGTTGGAAGTGGGATTCAGCTCCAGCGGCGTCTGCCGAATTTTGAGCTCATGCAGAAGATCGGGATCATCGAGAGCAGAAAGCGCATGCCCGATCCGTTCCGACCCGATGGAGAGCGCTTCCCAGATCGCCTCAGGCCCGGTCGTCTCCCCGGCGTGGTTGGTCAGCCGCAAGCCGGCCTGGGCGGCCTCCGCGTACGCCGCGCGAAACGGCTCCGATCCGGTGCGCCGTTCATCGCCGCCCAGCCCAATGGCAACGATGGAAGGGAAGGCCTGCCGCATCTTCGCCGCCTTGCGAAAAACGCGCTCCCCTTCCTCGACAGAAAAATGCCGCACCGCGTCGAAGATCCAATAAATCGATAGACCCAGTCCGCGGAGCGCGCGTTCCCGTGCCCGCTCCAGCCCCTCGAAGATGGGTTCAAAGCACTCCGGGTCGTGGTTGCGCCACATGTAGATGACGCCCACCGAGATGTACACCTCGGCATGCACCACGCCCTGCTCCGCCAGCCGTTGCATCATGCGCCAGGCTGCCAGCTCGTAGTCCTCAGGCTGCGTGAGCAAACGCGTGACGGCCTTGAAGGCTTCAATGAAACCGGTGAAATCCGTGAACTGATAGATCGCGGTCGCCTGCTCCAGCGTGAGCGGCGCAGCGTCATGCCGAGCACTCAACTCGACCAGCGTGGAGGGCAGAATCGTTCCTTCCAGGTGCAGGTGGAGTTCCGCTTTGGGTAATCTGCGGATAAAGCCTTGGATGTCCAGCATCCTAAGAGTTTAGTCGTAGCCGGTGAGGAAGAGGCAGTCACTGGTTGACTTATTTAAGTCACTCGGCCCACAATATCGACATGGGTCAGGAATCCATTCGAACCTCGATTGACCTTCCCCGGGACCTGCACCGCAAACTTCACGAGGCCGCCGCGCGCAAGGGCTGTTCGGCGCGCAAGCTCATCCTAGTCGGCATCGAGCGAGCCGTGGAAGAAACCGCGCCGGCCCGGCCGAATCGTCGGCTCGATCTCTCGACACCGCTGATTCCGCCCGCGGGCAGGAAGCTTGGCCTGACCAATGAAGAGATCTATGAGCTCATCGAGATCCCGTAGTCGCAAGGCTCGCCTCACCCCAGGGGGACTCTGCATTCCGGACATCAATGTCTGGCTGGCGCTGGCTGCTCCGGAGCACCCGCACAGCAAATTGGCTGAGCAATGGTGGCGGCAGCACGAGGGGCCCATCGCCTTTGCGCGCCTTTCCCAGCTTGGGCTTCTGCGCCTGGTAACTACGGCGGCTGCGATGGACGGCAAGCCGCTCACAATGGACGAGGCCTGGCGGGTCTACGATCGTTTTTATGACGACGACCGGGTCACCTTTGTTCCCGAGCCGCCCGAAGTGGAGACCCGGTTCCGCGAGAAGGCGGTGGGTCGAACTGTGTCCCCAAAGCTGTGGGCGGACTCATGGATGTTGGCGATCGCAAGCGCAGCCGAAGGGCTGCTGGTGACGTTCGATACGGCGCTTGCAGAACGGGGAGCGCATTGTTTGCTCGCCGGCAGCGCATAAATGGCTGAGATCTACCGCGCCTTCGCGAACTCCGACCGGTGCCGGCTGTAGAAGAAATAGATGATCAGCCCGATCACCAGCCAGATAAAGAACCGCCACCACGTGAGAATGTCCAAGCCCGGCCATCAGCAGGAAGCAGAAGATTACGCTCAGACCCGGGATCACCGGCCCGAAGGGCACCCGGAACCCGCGCCGGCGGTCCGGCTCGCGATAGCGCAGCACAATCACGCCAATCGACACCAGGATGAACGCGAACAGAGTGCCGATGTTCGAAAGATTGGCCAGTGTGCCAATGTCGAACAGGCCCGAAGGAATCGCAACCACGAAGCCCGCAACCCAAGTCGAAAAAGCCGGCGTGCGGAAGCGCGGATGCACCGAGGAGAAGATGCGCGGCAGAAGGCCATCGCGCGACATGGAGAACCACACCCGCGATTGCCCCAGCTGGTAGACGAGGATCGACGAGATCATGCCCATCAGTGCGCCGAAAAGCACGATGAGCCGCACCCAGTGCAGCGGATGACCGCCCGGCAATCCGGAGAGCTTCTTCAAGGCGTTGACCACCGGTGCGGCATCGCCTACCATCGATTGCCATGGCACCAGGCCGGTGAGGCAAACGGCCACCGCGACGTAAAGGATTGTGCAGACGAACAGCGTGGCGATGATGCCGATCGGCAAATCGCGCTGCGGATTCCGGCATTCCTCCGCGGCCGTCGATACCGAATCGAAGCCGATGTACGTGAAAAAGATGATCGACCCGCCCGTCAGCACGCCCGACCAGCCGTTGGGCATGAACGGGTGATAGTTCGAGGGATGGATGTAGCCGATCACCGCCATGACGAAGACAAGAATGGCGACCAGCTTCAGCCCCACCATCGCGTTGTTGGTCTCAGCCGACTCACGAATGCCGCGGACGAGAATCACCGTGAGAAGCAGAACGATGAGAAAGGCGGGGATGTTGAATCCCGGATGCCATCCGGGGTGATAGATCCAGTTGCCGGCAAGGTCCTGCAAGCCTTCAGGCAGATAGGCCGGCGAGATCCATTTCGCGCTGGGGTGCAACCCGAACCAGTCCAGCAGGTCGACAATATGGGCGGCAAAGCCCACGCTCACCGTCATGTTTGAGCCGGCATACTCGAGAATCAGGTCCCAGCCGATGATCCACGCGATCAGCTCGCCCAGCGTCGCATAGGTGTAGGTATAAGCGGATCCCGCGATCGGGATCATCGACGCCAGTTCGGCGTAACACAGCCCGGTGAGCGCGCAAACAATCGCCACCAGCACCAGCGACAGCGCAATGGCAGGTCCCGCGCCTGGCCGCCCCGCCATCGCCGTGTGGTGCACAAGATAGTCGCCAAGCGGCGTATTCAGGACGCTCGATGTGTCGAACTGCTCGCCCGAGATCGCGGTGCCGATGACCGTGAAGATGCCGGAGCCGATCACGGCGCCAATGCCGAGCGCGGTCAGCGACCACGGCCCCAGGGTCTTCTTCAACGCGTGCTCGGGTTGCTCTCCGAGTCGCGAATCAGTTTATCGATCGACTTGCGGGCAAAGCAGTTGGCTGGGCAGGGCAGTTCTCCTCATCCGTCCGGTGGCAGGAACTGCTCAATTGCTGTAAACCATCGTTTCTAGAACACGATCCGAGGGGCAGAGGGCCTTCGCCGCAGTGTACAGGATGAGATTCGTCTTTGAAATGTTGAACGCGTGAGGATTGAGCCCGCCGTCGTACGGCGCCCAGGAATTCCTCGCAGGAGAGGCTTCTATCCGCCACAAAAGACAGATCCCGATGCCTGCGAGACATCGGGACCATGCGTCGTTCAACGGCCGAAGCCGCGCGGCCTGCTCGAATGCGAACTAGCGCTTCGACTGACCGCGAGCCAGCTTCTTGACCTTCTTCTTGTTGTATCCGCGCGCCGTGGTGCGCTTCGCCTTCGGAGCGGCCTTCTTGCGTGCGGTGCGCTTCAGTTTCTTCCGTTCCAGCTTGTCTTCGACCTTGGTGGTGTTTGCCACTGTAACCTCTTTCGCTGCAATCTCTTCAGTATCCCGGTGGCGGGAGAACAAGACCTATAGGATAACAGGGATTTGTTTCTTGCGAAACAGCGGATAAGACCTGAGCGCAGCGTACAATCAAGACTGACACGCACCTGTGAAGAATCCAGCCTGCTCGGCTCCGGCCGCCGTAATCGCTTCTGACGAGCTCCGCACCCCACGCAACAATCACCTGTTCCGGCGGAGCCGCCAATGCGTTCCAACCAGATCCATCGCGCCTTATCGCAGGGTATGAACCGTTTTGAAGTTTGCCAGCTTGTGTCGAAAGGCGTAAAAGCCACACACAAGACTGGCTCCCGCTTTGAAGACTCAATCAACGATGTCCTGCACTACCTGGGCACTTCCTCTCGTTCCAGAGAGAGTATCCACCCTGTCGCCGCCCATCCCACCGAATAACCCGAGACCGTTGGAATACGGCCTGATTACGATCCAGTAGCTTCGCCGTGAGGGGAAGCTGAGAGCATAAAAAAGGGGCGGCAGTTTTGCCGTCCCCTTTTTATCGTTTGGGTTCCCTGGGCGTTTTGTCCCAGGGGTCACAAACTAGACAACCTGAACGTTCTCAGCCTGCCAGCCCTTGGGGCCCTTGGTCACGTTGAACTGGACGCGCTGGCCTTCCTGAAGCGAACGGAAACCGTTCGACTGGATGGCGGTGTGATGGACGAAGACGTCCTCGCCGTTTTCACGGCTCAAAAATCCAAAACCCTTGGCGTCATTGAACCACTTGACTGTTCCCTGTTCCATTGTGTGTTGCTCCTTTGATGCTGAATTACCGCGAACGCAATGTGGAAGTTTTGCGAGTAGGCGGTAACCGGAACAGGCAAAGACTTCAGATCGAATTCTACGATTAGCTTGGAGTGTAGCACGAAAACGGAGATAAACCACGTAGAACGCGCTTTGGCTCCAGCGATTCGTACCCAAAAGCCCGCAACGGGCCGTTTCCGTCCTCGGGATCCAGGCTAGTTCGACCCGGGTGAGGCGTCGGAACTCAGGATCCGCATCTCCGTGCCAAAGCGCCGGTATTGCTTGAATTCCACGTCGTTCAGGAATGTCTTCACCGGGCCCTTGTAATTCGCCCGCGAATACATGGCCTCCTGTTTTCCCGCATGCGCCTGGAGCCGCGATATGCTCCGGGCAGGGCAAATGTAGCTCTGCCCGCCAATCTCGACCGGGCTGTACTCGATCACAATGCCCGCGTTCGGGACAATCCCCGACGGCGGCATCTCCGCCTGCAGCGACACCCGCAGAATCGACCCATCTGCCGGGTTGAACGTAAGGTCCCCATGGTATCCGGCCTTTTGGTTGAAGACCGCTAGATTCGGCTGGCCGTCGCTGCTGAAGCCGTCGACATAGCAGCAGAATTTGACGAAGTAATTAGATTTCGCTTCCGGCACCGTGAAATGGAAGACCGCAACCCGCCCCGCCGTCCCTTCTTCCCAGCGCGCCCAGGTGATTGTGCCTTTGAGCGCGTCAGCGACAACGGTGCTCAAAATCGGCCCGAACTCACCGGATGTGACAAGTCCGCCCACCGGCGAACCTTGTTTCAGCCCCTTGGTCGCTTTCTCATCCACGACCTCTTTGCGGTCGCGATACGTAACCACCATGCTGCTGTTCCCAACCGCATGCAGCGGCAGAGCGCTCACGCTCACAATCCCCGTTGCCTCCAGCGAATCCTCCGCAGGCCGGTCTTCGAAGCCGGTCGTCTCTCGCGTCGCCATCAAATTCGGCAGCTGCCGTTGCGTTGTGTTCACGTAGTTCACAATGCCCACCAGCATCGCGCGCGTCGCGGCTGCGTCGGGGACCGATTGATCCGCGATCTCATCCTGGGGCGGAGTCAGAAACTCTGACTGATCGGCGAGGATCAACAGCGCCTGTGCTGATTTCTGCCCCGGCAGCGCCTCTTTCAAATGCGCGAACCGTTTCGCGCTCAGCCGCTCCGTCAATTCAAGCCGCATGAGTGCCTGGGCAAGCTCCGCATCTGCGCCCCCATGTGCTTCGGCCAGCGACTCTTCCAGTTGCTCCACCGTCACCTTGGTGATCGCATCCTTCGTTGGCGGCGCAGGCTTTTGCGGCCACGCAGCCAGCGCCATACCAGTCAACAAAAGGGCGAGACAGAATCGGCGCATGTAGAAACACCCACTCGTGAGACGGTCAGATCTTAGGCGTTCTCTGGTGAAATCGGCAAATCTTTCCGGTGCGTGGGTCTTTCGTATACAGCCTCGCGTCCCTACGCCATGCAAAGGCATGGCAGTGGAATCGTCGAGGTGCGAACCCACGGTTCATGCTTGTCTGCAAGGAGAGAGGCACGATGAAACCTCGCAACTTGTTCTTGATCGCATTGGGTGTGCTGGCCTTCGCGGTGTCCGCCTGGGCCCAGGACATTTCCGGCCAGTGGACGGCTGCATTCAACACCCAGATCGGTGAGCAGCATTACACCTACACCTTCAAGGTCGACGGCGACAAACTGACCGGCACAGCGAAAAACGACATGGGCTCCACCGAGATCGCGAACGGCGCCATCAAGGGAGACGAGATCTCGTTTGTCGAAAACCTCAACTTCAACGGCAATGATATCGCCATCTCCTACACCGGAAAGGTCAGTGGGGACGAGATCAAGTTCACCCGCAAAGTGGGTGACTTCGCCACAGAAGAACTGACAGCCAAACGAGTCAAATAACCGAAGCGCATGATCGAACATATTTCTTAACTAGGCGTCATCTTGAGCGAACGGGGCCCCAAGCGTACTTCAGATTGGGGGTGGTGAGTCGAAGGACCTGAATTCTTCTTCGGTGCCTATGGAGCAACGCATTCGCCCAACCGATTGCTCGTTGCACAATGGACCTGGAGGCAGCCATGCCGAGCCCTTTGGAAACAGGCATCATCGACCTGCAGAGCCACCACACCGTGGACGAAACAGTTGCAAAGCTCCGCGCCATTCTGGACGCCAAGGGCGTAACCCTCTTCGCTCTCGTCGACCACAGCGGCGAAGCCGAGAAGGTGGGCATGCCGATGCGCCCCACCAAGCTGCTCATCTTCGGCAGCCCCAGGGCCGGAACGCCGCTGATGCTCGCGGCGCCCAGCATCGCCCTCGATCTGCCCTTGAAAATCCTGGTGTGGGAAGACGGTGAAGGGAAAGTCTGGCTCTCTTACAACAGCCCCGAATACTTGAGAGAACGGCACAACTTCCCAGCCGAGCTGTTGAAGAACATCGCCGCCGTTGAAGCATTTGCTAACTCCGCCGCGGAGTGATGCGAGCGCTGTTCGGCAGAGCGCCTCAAATCTTCTGAAGGTTGGCGAACTTCTCCATCAGCTTTTTCATTCCGTGCCGCGTGAACATCACGGTGAGCTTCGCGTCTTCCCCTTCGCCCTCGCGCAAAAGGACGGTGCCCTCGCCGTACTTCGCGTGGCGCACGCGCTGTCCTTTGCTGAGATTTGAAGCGCCGCTCGCAGCGGGAATATTCATGGTCGGCCGCGCCAATGCGCCGGGTTTGAGCGGCCCGCCCTTGCCGCCAAAGAATCGTGCAATATTGTCGATCGATCGCTCTTCCGAAGGCGGACTTGCAGACCCGCTCGCCGATCCCGTGCCCGTTGAGGACGCTTTGGGCTTGGCAGTCATCCACGAAGCCACAAATGGCTTTGACCCCGCGCCCCTGGAGCTGGTGGACGCGCCGGCCTTCGCTTGCCCAGCGACGTAAGCCTCCTGGCTTTCGTCCTCATAGTTGTAATGCCGGTCGCTGTCTTCGCTGAAGCGGCCATAGCGCGACGATCCATACCCGCCGTATCCGTTCGCTCGCGAAGTCGCGGCCGCGGTGCGCGAGCTCAGGTTCTCGACAAGTTGATTCGGAACCTCTTCCAGAAACCGCGAAGGGATGCTCAACTCCGGCGCATCGTTTCCGTAGCGGCGGCGATAATGCGCCCGCGTCAGCACCAGCGTATTCATCGCCCGCGTCATGCCCACATAACAGAGCCGGCGCTCCTCTTCCAGTTCTTCCGGATTCATGAGTGTGCGCGAGTGCGGAAAGAGCCCCTCTTCCAGTCCCGCCAGAAACACCAGCGGGAACTCCAGTCCCTTCGCCGCATGCAAAGTCATCAGCGTCACCCGCGCTTCGGGGTCGAACTGGTCGGTGTCCGACGCCAGCGCCGCATGATCGAGAAAATCCGCCAGCGTTTCGCCGCGAACCTCGGCGTCATGCGCGGCATTGGCCAGTTCCTTCAGGTTTTCAATCCGGCTGAACGACTCCGGCGATCCCTCCGCTTCCAATGCTTTGATGTACCCGGTTCGATCGATGATGAAGCGAATCAGTTCGGGCAAGCGTTGCGGCATCGCCAGGCGCGCGAAATGCCGGCTTCTCTTCCGAACCTTCGGTCGCCTCCGTGCGCTCCTCCATCGCACCGGAATCCGGCGCAGGTCGAAGAGTCTGTCTGCGAACTGTTTTGCGGAGACGGCATCTTCAGAAAGGGCCGCTTGGGAGCTTCGGCAAACGGCGAAAAGCTGGCGGGGTCGAGCAATGTGAGCTGGTTCTCATTGCCGCCAAAGTTGAACTCGGCCGCTGCATCCAACGCCTCGGCAACACGCTCATTCTCATCCTCTGAGGGCGCAGCCGACCCAAACGAGAAATCCGTATCGCTGACCTCTTCGGCCTGCTCCGTCGCACCCACATCCGCCGCAAGCTTGCCGGCGAAATCCGGATCCATCATGGCCTGCGCATCCAGAATCAGTTGCCGAAACGAATCCAGCGCCATCTGCGCGCGCGTCGGAATCAGCCGATTGCGAATCGCATCGCCCAGCGCTTCCCATGTCGACTTGCCCGTCTCCAGCGCCAGCCGCTCCAGCGTCTCCAGCGTCGTCTTGCCAATGCCGCGCGCCGGCGTATTGATCACCCGCTGCAGCGCCATCGAGTCATGCGGATTGCGCACCAGCCGCAGATAACTCAGCAGGTCCTTGATCTCCGCGCGCTCGTAGAAGCTGAATCCGCCCACCATCGTGTAGCGAATGTTGTAGCGGCGCAGTGCCTCTTCCACCAGCCGCGACTGCGAGTTGGTGCGGTACAAGCACCGCGCAATGCGCTCTCATCTCCGGCAGATTCCGACTCGCGCAGAAATTTCTGAATCCGATCGGCGATAAACAGCGCCTCGTTCTCGCCGTCCGGCGCTTCGTAGTAGCCGATCAGGCTTCCGCCCTGGCGATCCGTCCACAGCTTCTTGCCCTTGCGCCGCAGGTTGTTCGCAACCACCGCGCCGGCCGCCTCCAGAATGATCTGCGTCGAGCGGTAGTTCTGCTCCAGCCGCACAATCCGCGCGTTCGGAAAATCCTTCTCAAACTCGAGAATGTTGCGAATGTCCGCGCCGCGCCACGAGTAGATGCTCTGGTCTTCATCGCCGACGGCGCACACGTTCTTCGCCTCGCCCGCCAGCAGCTTCATCAGCTCATACTGCGGGCGATTCGTGTCCTGGTACTCGTCCACCAGCAGATAGCGATAGCGGCGGTTGTAGCGTTCGCGCACCTCCGACGAAACCTTCAGCAGCCGCACCGTCTCCAGCAGCAGATCGTCGAAGTCCAGCGCGTTGTTCTTGCGCAGCTCGGCCTTGTAGCTCTGGTAGATGTGCGCAATGCGCTCGCTGTTCGGATCGCTGCTGGCCAGGTAGTACTCCTGCGGATCGACCATGTGGTTCTTGGCCCAGCTGATCCGCCCCAGCACCGTGCGCGGCGTGAGCTGCTTGGTGTCGATCCCCATGCGCCGCATCACCTGCTTCACAATCGACTGCTGATCGTTCTCGTCGTAGATCGCAAACGAGCGCGTCAGCCCTTCGTTGCCCACCTTCAGCGCTTCGATGTCCCGGCGCAGCATGCGCACGCACATCGAGTGAAACGTCGCAATCAGCGGCTTGGCCAGCGACGAGTGCCCGAGCAGCCGGTCCACGCGCTCGCCCATCTCCGCGGCCGCCTTGTTGGTAAACGTCACCGCCAGAATCGAGTCCGGCGCGACCCCTTTTTCCTGGATCAGCCACGCGATGCGGCTCGTGATCACCCGCGTCTTACCCGATCCCGCGCCGGCGAGAATCAGCAGCGGCCCCTCCGTGGTCTCCACGGCGGCGCGCTGTTCCGGATTCAAATTGTTGGTCAGAGATGGCACGGGGCGGGTCCAGGAGGAATGCTTCCTCTTCTAGTGTACCCGCCGCAGGATTTCTCCGCAGAGGCGCCCGTTGCGTGTTCTGCTCTGACCGTGCCAGACTGCGTTCGAGAGCAAATTCCGTAAGTTGAGCTGCTCGTTTTCGACCCCGGAGCCCCAATGAAGAAGACCTTCACCGCCGCCTTGCAGAAGTCGCCCGCGAAAGGTGGATGGACCTACCTCGTCATGCCCGATTCGGCGAAGTTCTTCGGGACACGAGGTCTAGTCAAGGTGAAAGGGACCATGGATGGCCACGCGTTCCAAAGCTCCTTCATGGCGCTCGGCGACGGCACGCACAAGCTGCCCGTCAAAGCCGAGCTCCAGAAGAAGCTGGGCAAGAAGGAAGGGGACACCGTGACGGTTTGCCTCCTCGAGCGGCTGTCCTGACCAGGCACAGGCAAGCAAATGCGGGCCCAATTGAGCGCAGCGGTCCAACCGTCCCTGGCGTAAATACATCTAAAATAAGGAAGGACAGTCTCATCTCCCTGCTAAATTTGTGTGGCCCGGTTTGCCGCGCGGAGAGCTTTTTGTCGAATTCCGAACTCACCTCGGTGCTTTTTGTCATCCTCCTCATCCTTGGCCTGGCCCAGCTGCTGGGCTATGTCTTTACGAGGTTGCGGCAGCCGAAGGTAGTTGGGGAAATCCTGGCGGGCGTAATGCTTGGTCCGGCTGTTCTTGGGCGCTTGCCTTATGTCGCGCACCTGCTTCAAGGCGTAAAACATCAGGGAAACCTCCTCGACTTTCTCTACTGGCTCGGCCTTTTGCTCCTGATGTTCCTCTCCGGCGCGGAAACCCAGGAAGTCTTCCGCCGCGATGAGCGTCGCGAAGTCACCTGGCTGACCATGGTCGGCACGGGGATCCCTTTCCTGCTCGCCCTTTGCCTCGGGCCATGGCTGATCCGCCCCGCGCTCGCCGGACCCAACGGCAACCGCCTTTCGCTCATCATCATCCTGGCCGTGGGCGTAGCCGTCACCTCGGTTCCTGTCGTCTCCAAAATCTTTGCCGACCTCAAAATTCTGCATACCCGGTTCGCGCGCCTGGTGCTCGGCGTCGCGGTTCTCGAAGATATCGTGCTGTGGCTCGCGCTGGCCGTGGCTACGGCCGTCGCCGGAACGGCAGCACTCAACCCGCGTGCCATGTCGTATCACCTGGCGGCCACGGTCGGTTTCTTCGTTCTCGGCCTCACCATCGTTCCGCGCATCATCAAGCGCATCAACAAAGCCCGCTTCAATGTGCTCGCTAAACACTCGCCCGTGAGCTACGCGATTGCCGTTCTGCTGACCTATTGCGCCATCGCGGGTGCGCTCGATGTCAGCCTGGTCTTTGCCGCCTTCCTGGCCGGCTTCGCCGTGATCCACAAGAAACGCCGCATCTTCGCCGAGTCGCTCGACGCGATTGGCAAAGTCGCCTTCGCCGTCTTTATTCCTGTCTACTTCGCGCTGGTTGGGCTCAAGCTCGACCTCATCCGCGGCTTCTCGTGGTCCATGATTGGCGCATTTCTTGTCGGAAGCTGCGTCATCAAGATTCTCTCGGTCTCGCTGGCCGGCCGCTGCGCAGGTTTCCGCGGACTATCGCTCATCAACCTCGCCATCACCACCAACGCGCGTGGTGGTCCCGGGATCGTTCTCGCCAGCGTAGCCTTCGAAGCCGGCATTATCAGCGCCACCTTCTACACCACGCTGGTGGTGGCCGCCGTCCTTACCTCGCAGTTCGCCGGTGCATGGCTCGAGTTTGTGCTGCGCAAAGGCTGGCCGTTGCTCGATCCGGCCGCCTCTACCGAGCTTGCCGTCGTTGCTCCGGAAAGCCACTCTGCAGCCTAGATCTCCCACAGCTTCTGTCATCCCGCGGAAGCCAATTAGCCGCCGTGCAATGCCATGCGAATTGATCAGCCCGGGCTGCCGGACTCACCGCCCATTCGAAAATGTCTATTTTAGACAAAATGTACAAAATGCGCAATTTTTGTTAGACTCAAGGCATGCCGACTGTTTCCGCCACGCACGCTAAGCAGAACTTTGCCGCGATCCTCGACCAATCCCAGCGCGAACCGGTGCGCATCTGTCGGCACGATCGGGAGATAGCCGTGCTGATTTCGGCGGACGAGTATCAGCGACTGCACCGCAACCGCTGGGACGAGTTCAACCGCCTGTCGCAGTTGGCCTCAGCCCAAGCGCAGGCGAATGGTCTGACCGAAGAGATTCTCGCTGACATTCTGGCCGAATAATGCCCGTCGTGCAGCGGGTTGTTCTCGACACCGGAATCGTTTTGAGCGCGCTCCTTTTCCCGGGTAAAAATCCTCATCGGGCGCTGCTCAAGGCGCAGCAAGGGCACGTACTCGCTTCGGATGAGACCTTACTGGAACTCGCGGAAGTGATGAGTCGATCTCGGTTCGATCGTTATCTCGAACGAGGCCTCAGGCGCGAGCTTGTTGCGGACTACACGAATGCTTGCGAGACGATTCTGATCTTGCACCCAATCCGCGCCTGCCGCGACCCTCGCGACGACAAGTTCCTTGATGTCGCAGTGCATGGGCGGGCGGATGCGATCATAACCGGCGACCAGGACTTGCTCATCCTCAATCCGTTTCGCAGTATCGCCATTCTCAGCCCGCGCGATTACATAGACCAGAGCTAAGTCGCGCCTCCAGACCGCTATCCTTAAGACAGATGAACACGCACCGGGAACCCGCGCACCGCGTTGCCGTCTACTGCGGATCGGCGAACGGCAACGACCCAGCGTTCCTCGCGGAAGCCACCGCTCTCGGCCAGGCCATTGCCAAAGCCGGCATGGGACTCGTCTACGGCGGAGCCAGCGTAGGCCTGATGGGCGCGGTCGCCGATGCCGTTCTCGCCGGCGGCGCTGAGGTAATCGGAGTCCTACCCGATGTGCTCGCCGGCGCGGAGATCGCCCACCGGAGCCTGACTCGGCTGGAACTCGTCTCCACCATGCATCAGCGCAAGGCGCGCATGGCCGAGCTCGCCGACGCCTTTCTCATCCTGCCCGGCGGCTACGGAACCCTCGAAGAACTGCTCGAGGCCGTCACCTGGGCGCAGCTCGCGCTCCACGCAAAACCCTGCATCCTCATCAACACCATCGGCTACTGGAACGGCTTGCTCACGTTCCTCGACACCGCAGTCGCCGCCGGCTTCCTCAAGCCGAAGAACCGCAGCCTGCTGCGGGTAGCCCCAAATGCCACCGAGGCAGTCACCCTTGCCCAACGCGCTGATCGATCCCGGCAGGTGACGAGTGCATGGATTTCTCGCAATCGCGGGAACCGGCGCAGGGCCTCTCCGCGTAGAGAAACCATGCAGGAGGTGACGCCATGATCCCCACGCAATCTCGCCCTCGGACGCTTGCCGTCGTGGCCCTCTCAGCGCCGCTCGGGCTGTTTACGGCCTATCTTGTCTATCTCGTCGTGCCCGAAATTCTTCGCGTCGTTGTGCCCGCAGTCGTGCAAACCGTCGCCGCACGCACTAAGCCGCTGCGAGCGAACCGAACCAGCCCAGATCAGTTCGGAGCGCCGGTAGCGTCTGAGCTCTGCCGCCGCAAAGGTACACTCGCGGCACTGGCACACTTCCGCAAAAACTCCCAGGAATAGATGCCCGCGCTATGCCCGTCGAGCCAGTTGAATTGCAGCGCATACCGTCCCACCGCCTGGGCACTCGCCGGCTTCGGCGGAGGCGTATACATGGGCAGCAGCTCCGCCGCCCTGGGCTTTGGCTGTCCCGGCTTGCGGCCCGCCTTGGCCCGTTCTTCATTGCAGGTAGCGCAGGGGCAGGCATCGCGCAGAAACGCGAAGGTCCAGGCGCTGCGATGCCCGTCTTGCCAGTCGATCTCGAGCCCCTTGCCCTCGGTGAGCAGCACGCGCACCTTGTCGGGCGTGATGGCGATCCTTGGCAAGGGTAGTTCCGCCTCCGCCGCGCGCGCCGCTTGCTCCTTGTCGACGAACCGTATCCCCTCGTGACTCATACATCTAGTTTACAGTGGGCAGGCGATGCAGCGCGGAGACGCTTGGCTGTGGCGGCCCCTTGAACTCAGCGCGCCTCGCATTGTGTCAATCGCTTGAAATTCAATGGTTATGCAGACCAAACAATTCCCATCGTGGGGAAAACCTTGCTTTCACCCTGCTTTCACGGGACACCCCGCGCCATGAGTGCTAGCATCGGCCCTGCCTGAATCGAGAGATCGTGAACCCCGGATGAAAACGCAGCGGTCTCGTGCCGGCTCAGGTCCCTGGAGGTTGCATTTTGAAATACACGAGTCGAATTCTCTTCGCCACTGTCTTGGTTCTCGCCCTTCCGTACGTTCGCGCCCAGGAGGATGCAACCACTTCAAGCACGTCTCCGGTCGCCTATGTCTACGTGACCCGCCCCACCCATCTGGATGCCTTCGCCGCGACCTCCAACGGCAAACTGACGCCGGTTCCGGGTTCACCCTTCGCGAATATCTCGCTGAACCACCTTTCCGTTACCAATAAATTCCAGTTTACAGTCGGCAGGCGATGCGGTGCCCGGACCGCGGTTCGCCTAAAAAATGCCGCAAGGATGATGGCATCGCCGTCGCATCTGTGCAACGGGTCGGCACAAAGTTGGGGATCGCGAGGATGGGGAATCGTCAAGTGGGTCGAGACCTGACCGTTTCCCGAAGAAGAAGTTGCTTGACAATCTCTTGACCGCTTCGGCAGAATCCCCAAATTCCGGACCTCCACATTAGGGGTGAAACCGATGAAGATTCTGTCGAGAGCCATTCCTGCGGCTGCCTTCCTCTCCGTCGTCCTGTGGGCAGTCTCGGCACACGCAACCACCGCGCCTTCCGACCCATGCTCGCTCCTCACAGCTGCGCAGGTCGGTGGTGCGTTTGGCGGAACCTATGCTGCGCCCACAAAGGCTGCGGCGCCCAAACCCTTCGCGAACTCGGGCCCCGGTACCGATTGCCGTTACGCCGGCGCACCCGCATTGTGGTTCCGCATCTACTTCGACGGGTCCACGAACGATGCCACGGGCATCTTCGCGCAGATCAAACCGTTCTACGGAGTGGCCTCCACCCTCTCCGGCATCGGCGACGAGGCCTACATCGACAGCAAGGGCGCGCTCCATGCACGCAAAGGCAACGTGCGCTTCTACCTCGATGCCGGCGCGGGCAAACAGACCCAACTGCAGGCTCTCGCCGGAATCGTGGCCAAAGGTCTATGAGCCAAGCAGCGTTCAAATCCCCCGTGTTTCCGGGGAAATCCGCCATGCGCGGCAGAGGGATGCCAGACTTCTCATGGCTCTGAAGATCATCGTCGTTCTTGCACTCGCCCTGTTCCTCGTGCTCGGCATCGCGGCGACCAAGCCGACGACCTTCGCAATCGATAAATCCATCATCGTCGCAGCTCCTCCCGCCAAGGTCTACCCGCTGATCGCCGACTTCCATAACTGGCCGCAATGGGCGCCACAGGATCGCGAAGATTCAACGATGCAACGAATCTACAGCGGCGCGACTGCCGGCGCCGGGTCCATTTCGAATTGGACCAGCCGCGGAAGTGCCGGATCCGGGCGAATGACCATCACGGCGGCCTCTGAACCAACCAGCGTCTCCGTGGAAGTCGACTGGAAAAAGCCTTTCGTCGTTCGGAACACTCACACCTTCACGCTCGCGGCCGTTCCGGACGGAACCCGGGTGACCTGGACGGCAAATGGATCAAATCTCTACGTCATGAGAGTGATGGAAGTCTTTGTTGCGTAAACGGCCTGATGGGAAAACACTTCGAGGCTGGACTCCAGAACCTGAAGTCCGTGGCCGAGCGCTAGCCTGCCATACAGATATCGCTGAGCGACTCGAGGCCCATCCAATTCGCCGCCGCGGGCGTAATCTAAGCGAGAACAGCTCTCCCAGCGAGCCACCGCAATGCCTATGGGGATTCTTCCATCCGTCGATTCATCGGACCTAGTCGATTCTCTGCGCGCCTTCCGCACGGAGACTGGCCGCACCCTGCTCGAAATCGTGGATGAGTCGCCCGTCCTGCTCGTCTTCCTCCGCCACTTTGGGTGCTCCTTCTGCGCCATGGCCCTCGACCGCGTTTCGCAACTGCGTTCGCAAATTGAGATCGCGGGTGTTCGGCCCGTCTTTGTACACCTGGGTTCACCCCAGCGCGCCAAGCCGTACTTTGACTACTACCATCTCTCCGATGTCGAGCGAATCAGCAACCCGGACGCGACACTCTACAACTTGCCGGCCTTCGCGTTGTCGCGCACCAACCCCTATCTCCAACTTTTCAATCTCACGGTCTGGAAGGGCTGGCTGAAGGGTGCGATGTTCAAGTACGGCATCGGGCCAATTCGCGAAGACGGGTATCAGATGCCGGGCGTCTTTTTCCTGAAGGAGCGCAGAATCGTGCGCGCCTTCCGCCACCGCGATATCTCCGACGAACCCGATTACCTCAAGCTCATCCGCGCCGCCTGAATGCATGTCGGCAAGGCCGCGTATCAGAGACCAAGGCAATTCTGTCACGGACGACCTTTACGGATGACCTACCAGATCTTGCAGACTTGGTCTGCGGGGCGGACCATGGGCTGACCGGCTTTGCAGCCGAAGGCCTTCGCGAACTCCGGCATGTTGACCACGACTCCGTTGATGCGATACTTCGCGGGTGAGTGTGGATCGGTGGCGGCGCGTACGCGCAGATCGTCAGGACGCTCGTTGGCGCAGTCCCATTGGGCAAAGCCCACAAAGAACCGTTGTTCCGGAGTCAGGCCGTCGACCGGCTGCAGGTTCATGTCTTTCGTCTTGGTCTGCCACGCGAGAAAGCCGAGAATCTCCCCGCCAAGATCGGCCACATTTTCGCCCAGGGTCAGCTTGCCATTGAGATGGACGTCGTCTACGGCCACATAAGACGAATACTGATCGTCCACGCACTTGGTGCGGGCATCGAATTTCTCCCGATCTTCCTTGGTCCACCAATCTTTCAGGTTGCCCTTGGCGTCAAACTGGCTGCCCTCATCGTCGAAGCCGTGGGTAAGCTCGTGGCCGATGGTGCCGCCGGTATCGCCGTAGTTGGGAGCATCGTCCATCTTGCGGTCGTAAACCGGTGGCTGCAAAACGCCGGCAGGGAAGTTGATGTCGTTCATCTGCGGGTTGTAGTAGGCGTCCACCGTGGCGGCTGAGATCATCCACTCGCCATGATCCACGGGCAATCCAATCTTGTTGATCTGCCGGTGCAGTTCAAAGGCGCCCGTGCGTTCCATGTTGCCCGCAAAGTCCGTAGGCGTAATTTTGATGGAAGAATAATCGCGCCACTTATCGGGGTAGCCGATCTTGTTGCGAATCCCTTGAAGTTTCAGGACTGCCTGCTGTTTGGTCTGCGGGCTCATCCAATCGAGTTGCGCAATCCGCTGGCGCATCGCTTCTTCAATCCGATCGACCATATCGAGCGTGGCGGCCTTCAACTCCGGCGAGAAAACCTTGGCGATATACGCCTGGCCAAGCGCTTCGCTCAGGTTGAAGTCGGTGTGCTCCACGCATCGGCGCCAGCGTGGCTCCTGGGCTTTGGCGCCGCGCAGGTAAGCGCGATAAAAGTTGAAATTCTCGTCGGCAAAAGGGGTGGAAAGGAAGGGTGAGTACGCATCGGCCACGTGAAAGCGGAAGTAGGTTCTCCAGTTTTCCAGCGGCTCTGCAGTGAGAGACGCAGTCACCTGCTTGAAGAATTTCGGCGATTCGACGTTGACGATCTCGAAGTTCGGATAGCGGGCCGCTCGATAGTACGATCTTCCAATCGAAGCCCGGCGCCAGCGTCTCGAGATCGGCGACCTTCATCTTGTTTTTCAGGTTGTACGGATTGCGCTGCTCTACGCGTGTCCACGATGCCTTGGCGAGCGCGGTCTCCATGCGCATCACAATGTCGGCGTTCTTTTTGGCGGCATCTGCTGTTTCCCCAAGCAACTGGAAGACCGCCTGAACGTGAAGCAGATAGCGCGCGCGAATCTCCTTCGACTTGGCGTCGTCCTTGATGTAATAACTCTGATCGGGAAGACCGAGGCCCGCCTGGTCGAGGTCGGCGATCACCTGCTCGGAGTTATCGGGATCCTGCGCAGAGCCGGCGCTGAACAGGAGCGTCTGTCCGAACGGCAAAGTAACATTGGCGACCAGCGAAGCGATGTCTCTCGTTGAGGCTAATGCGGCAATCGCATCGAGTTGCGGCTGAATGGCACGTGCGCCAAGTTTGTTGACGGCGGTCTCGTCCATGCACGCCCCGTAGAAATCGCCAATCTCCTCCGTCACCTTGTTGCGGCCCGTCTTGGTCGCGGCAGCTTCTTCGAGAATGCCGCGCAGAAACTGCAGGTTGTCCTGGTAGAGCTTTCGATAAACGCTCCACGACGTTTGGTCCGCTGGAACGGGGTTCTTCTTTTGCCATCCACCGCAGGAGTAGGCGTAAAGATCCACGCAGGGATCGACGGTCTTGTCCATCGAAGTAACGTCGAGGCTCGGAGAATAGGGCAGAGTCGCCTCGGATGCGGACTGGCCGAATACAGGCTGCGCCAGCAGAAGAGCGAAAGCGAAACCAGAGATGAGGCGATTCATACATTCTCCATAGAACGCAGAGCCGAATGGTAATAAATCCTGTAACCGAGCCCGAATTCAGCGAGAGTCAATAGGTATGGGCGGTAGAATGCGGCAAAAGAGCAGAACGCTCTGCAACTCATACGCGCATCGTTCGCCTCCAACTCTTGCTGCAAACCAGGTTTTCCGTTGCGGCTGAGTAAGGCTGAATTATACCCAGTAGCATCCGATGCGACGCCAGTTCCTTCATTGAGGGGATATCTCTGTTGTCGGCCTTGGGCAACCAGCCTTCCATGTTGTGCAGCATCGGCGATCCGGTTTGTGATTTGCCTGGCTGGCCTTCGCAGCGGAAGCGTTGAAGACCAACCAGGCCTGTGTGAGCTCCGGAGGATGGTTGGGGCCGGCTCCGGCGCTAGACCTGTTTCTAGATCTCATGATGATCGAGTTGCAGGTCGAACGACTGGCCGGGCTGCGACGAAGAAACCGGAGTCGCCGCGGGGCTTGTTTCAACTGCGCCGTTCGACGAACCGGAATCGGGGTGAACTGGCAGTTGCTGGCGAGACGTCGAATCGTCCTTGGAAACCTTCTTCCTTCCTCCGCTCTTGTGGTGATGAGCCATGAATGCCACCACTCCCACGGCTACTGAAGCAGCCGTGCCGATAACCGCAAGCTTCACCGCGGACTTTTCGAGTTGCCCAACGTTCGGTACTGTAGGCGCCGACTGTGCCATGCCCTGGCCGCACATCGCCACGCCCAAAACGATTACCCCTGCGAGTTTGAAAACACGAGATTCCATAGCTGCCTCCTCTTAATTGGCGGGCTTACCTTGGTAAGGTTGAAACGGTTGAGAAGCTCTGCGTCACATGGTTCATGTTCGAGGCTTCTTTCCATCTCTGCCCACACCCAGTAGCGCGAGAACAGCTAGGAAATATGATCACCGGTGCAAACTATTTCAAAAAAAAATGCCTCCGCTCAGGAGGCATCACCGCGTGCAAAAACAATGCGCAGCAAGGCTCGACGATCAACCTTGCTGCGCTGCCCAACGTCTCGTTCAATGACAGAACTCTGTCTGGGGCGGGCCCTACTTCTTCTTGCTGATTCCGTCCAGAATGGCGGTAGCGGCGTGTTCGACCAGCGGGCTGATCACGTCTTGGCCGTTGTCTTTCGCCTTGATGGTTTCGGTGTTGGCAACCACGGGGTTGGTGTTGCCCAGCGCCAACAATTTGTATTCGAGCGTGACGTCGCTCTTCGCCTTCACCGTACTGGCTGCGCTGGCAGAGCCTGACATCACCGCCCCCAAGCCGACGGTGGTAATTGCGGCGCCTGCGCCCCCTGCGAGCATGCCCACGCCCGGCACCATGCTGGCCATCGGCCCCATCATCTTCAGCAAGCCAAGCGCGCTCCCGCTGGTCTTCTGGGTAATCGCCGAATAGACCACGTAGTCGCAGTGCTTCGAAGCGGCCTCGGCTTCAATCTGCGACGGGATCATGGCCTCAATCGGAATAACTTCCTGGCCTGGTCCAGCCAAGTACTGAATGATCATCGCGCGAATAGGCTCGGCTACGTTCGCGCCTGAATTCCCCTGCCCCATCTGTGCCTTGGGCTGCGCCACGCCGATGCGAATTCCAGCCTTCTTGGCACTGGGCGTTGCTGGCTCCGCATTCTGCGCGACCGCTGTCGCGCCCACTCTCGTCGTGCCCGCCTGGTCCTGCCCAAAGCTCTGCAGCAACTGTTGAGACTGCGCAGCCGTGAGCGCCGGATTCGTGCCGCTTTGGCCTTGCGCGGCCAGGCACTGTGCCAGAATCTGAGCCTGTCCGGCAGTCATCGACGACCTGCCGGCAGACTGCGCGTTCGCCTGCATGGCCTGCAGGATGACTTTGCACTGCGCCCCAGTGAACTGCATCGAGGCGGGGTTTTGACTCTGGGCGTCACTCCGGGAAGAACCGAAGAGCAGAGCCGCGGCCAGCACTGCAACGTAAGCTGTTCTCAATTCGAGTTTCATCATTCTCTCCTTTTTCCTGCTGCATTTGCCCCCGCACGCGGGCTCAAAATCTGCGGCTACATCCAGACACGCGAGAATGCACGAAGAATCTGATCGCGGCTCTTCACAAATGTTTTTCGAGGGATCGACCTGAAAGGCTGGCAGCGCACGGCCACCCACTGTGGCGCCGGAATTGCGATTGACTTGTTCTTGCGCAGCCAAGTAAAACTTGAGAACAGGGAAATCGCTCACAACCGTTGCCGGCGACAAGAACGCGGTTCGGTCCCCTCCCTAGTGCGTTCCCGTTTTTTCGCCGATCGTGCAATGGCCACCGAAGGTGTCCCATGCCGACCATCCCTTGGGAACAGGTGAAGGACGTCGTCGATGCCGTTCTGGACCTGGCGCCGGAAGCGCGCGCGCACTACCTCGATGAGGCCTGCGTCGAACCGGTGGTGCGGCGCTACGTCGAGTCGCTCGTCTATTCCTACCAGCAGGCCGGCAGCTTTCTCGATGTAGCCGCGATCATGCCTGTCGACACGTTGGTTGAGTCGGCCCCCGAACCGTGGACCGGCCGGAGGCTGGGAGCCTACAAGCTCATCGAAATCATCGGCGAAGGGGGCATGGGCGAGGTCTATCGCGCCGTGCGCGCCGACGATCAATATCAGATGCAGGTGGCCGTGAAGCTGGTCCGTGGAGGCTTCGATTCACGGTTGACCCTGGCCCGCTTCAAGGCCGAGCGGCAGATTCTCGCCGACCTCGACCATCCGAACATTACGCGCCTGGTCGACGGCGGCGCCACCGAAGAAGGCCAGCCGTTTCTGGTCATGGAATATGTGCGCGGCCTTCCCCTCGATCAGTACTGCGATCAGCACCGGCTAAACGTCACTGCGCGTCTCGAACTCTTTCGCGTTGTCTGTGCCGCTGTGCAGTTTGCGCATCAGAACCTGGTCATTCATCGCGATTTGAAACCGGGCAACATTCTCGTCACCGAAGACGGCACGCCGAAGCTGCTCGATTTCGGCATCGCCAAGATCATGGAGCCCGAGGGTGCAGGCAATGCCGCAGCCCGCACCCAGACAATGGTGCGGCTGCTGACACCCGAGTACGCCAGTCCGGAGCAGTTGCGCGGCGAGGCAATTTCGACTGCCAGTGACGTGTATTCGCTGGGCGTTGTGCTTTACGAACTGCTGACCGGGCATCGCCCTTACCGCGTGTCTACCCGCTCCCCCGAGGAGATGGTGCGTGCCGTCGTCGAGACCGAGCCTGAGAAACCGAGTGCCGCCATCCAGCGCGAAGAGCCGGCCGCCGACGAGAACGAGACGCCTGCAAGGCTCACCCCGGACGCAGTGAGCGCGGTACGCGAAGGAAGCGTGGAACGTCTTCGCCGCCGGCTTTCCGGAGACCTGGACAACATCGCCCTGAATGCGCTTCGAAAGGAGCCGCAACGGCGCTATGCTTCGGCCGAGCAACTCTCTGAGGACATCCGCCGCCATCTCGAAGGTCTTCCGGTTCTTGCTCGCACCGATACCTTCGCTTACCGCAGCAGCAAGTTCATCAAACGGCACACGGCGAGTGTGATCGCAGCCACGCTGGTCGCCGTGAGCCTCATCGTGGGGCTGGCCGTGGCATTGCGCGAGGCTCACCTCGCTCGCGTCCAGCAAACCCGCGCCGAGCGCCGCTTCAACGATGTCCGTAAGCTCGCCAATTCCCTCATCTTCGACATCCACGACTCCATCCGTGACTTGCCCGGCTCGACCGCGGCGCGGAAGCTGCTCGTCCAGCGCGCACTCGAATACCTCGACAGTCTCAGCCAGGAAGCGCGCAACGATGCCTCGCTCCAGCGCGAGCTCGCCACCGCCTATGAAAGGGTAGGAGACGTGCAGAGCCGGTCGCAGTCGGCGAACCTGGGGGACTCCGCAGGCGCGATGGAGAGTTATCGAAAGGCTCACGAGATCCGCAAGACCCTTGCGGCGGGGGGCGCCATTCCAGATCAGTTGAAGTACGCATTCAACTGTCGCAACCTGGCGTACCTTCGCTACTACGCCAGCGACACGGCCGAGGCAGTCAAGCTCGCCCAGGAGGCATTGAGTGTCAGCGAGCCGCTCTACCAGCGCGATCCTTCAAACCGCGACGTTGCTCGCGAACTTGCGGACGATTACGCGGAGCTCGGAGACATCCTGACGGAAGCTCGGATCGGCACCACGGGCGTGGACATCGATGGGGATTACCAGAAAGCGCTCGAGATCGACACGAAACTCGCTGCCACCACGAACGATCCCGCACAGAAGCGCCAGGTGTTGCGAGACGAGTTCAAAATAGGCAGGCGTCTGAGCGATGAGGGTTACGAAGATCGGGCCATCGAAGCATTTGAGAAGGCGCTGGCCGTCGGCGAACCCCTTGCGGCCGACGGCAAAAACATCCAGGCCCAACGCGATGTTGCGGCCACGCACTCCAATCTGGCCGACGCGCTCGTGAATGTCGGAGCCACCTCCAAGGCTTTGTTTCACGATCGAATGAACCTCGAAATGTCAGAAAAACTTGCGGCCGGAGATCCCAATGATCAGGAGGCAACTCTCGAAGTCGGCGAGGCAGCGCTCGACGTTGGCACAGCGAGCGCATTGTTGGGCAAGTCTTCCGATGCTTTGCGCTACCTTGATCAATCGATACGGATCATGGAGAAAGCGGCAGCCGCTGATCCAAAGGGAGAAGGTCCCAACAACGACCTGATCTTGGGATATGCCTGGCGGGCCATTGTAGAATCCTCCGCAGCCGATACGACACCGGCCGTCACGGATTACCGGAAAGCCCTTGCCATCGCGGATCGGGTTGCAGGTCTGGATAATGGAAACCCGGCGTGGCGCGAGGCATCGAGCGCAATCCACGCAAAGCTCGGCGATCTATATCGCAATCATGCGCAGCCTGACGCCGCGAAGCAGAACTATCGCGATTCCATCGACGTTGCGGAAAGCCTCGTGAAATCCAACCCCCAGGACGAGGAGCCTCAGTATCTTCTCGCGGATGCCTGTTTCGGCTTGGGTGAGCTCGCTGTTGCTCGCGCCAAAGCCATGCCCGGTGAGCGCCGCGCAGCACTGGGTGAGGCTCGGTCCCTCTATCAGCGCAGCCTCGATGCCTGGCGTCATATCAGCCGCCCCGTCCCTGTAAGCTCCGATGGTTATGCCTGGGGAGATTCAAAGCAGGTGACTCTCGCCTTGGCGCGATGCGAAGCGCTGCTCGGAAAATGATCCGGCTGAGCTACGCAAGCCGCGCCAGGAGATGCGGAACTCTTGACGCAGCAATGCCGATATGGGAGGATTCATCCACCGTCGAGTGATCCCAGGTTGCCGAGGAGACGCGATGCCGAACGCCGCCCCCACAGGCGTTACTCAGCTGCTGGCGAACTGGAGCCAGGGCGACGCGCGCGCGCTCGAAAAGCTCATGCCCCTGGTCTACGATGAGCTCCGCCGTCTCGCCCGGAGCTATATGCGGCGTGAGCGCCACGGCCATACATTGCAGACCACCGGTCTCGTGCATGAGGCCTATATCCGCCTCGTCGATCAGAAAGTGACTTGGCAAAGCCGCGCCCATTTTTACGGCATTGCGGCGCAGATGATGCGTCGCGTTCTGGTGGACCATGCCAATACACAGCAAAGAGCAAAGCGTGGTGGCGGAGCGATCAAGTTGTCGCTCGATGATCATGAACTCGCCGCCAACGTGCCGGAGATGGATGTGGTCGCGCTGGACGAAGCACTCGGCCGGCTGGAGAAGATCGACCCGCTGCGAGCCCGAATCGTGGAGCTGAGGTTCTTCGCGGGACTGTCGAACGAAGAAGCTTCGCAGATCCTCGATATCTCCACGGCGACAGTGCAACGCCAGTGGGCCGGCGCCAGGGCATGGTTGTTTCACGAGCTAAGCCGGCAGAAGTGATCGCGGGAATCTTCGGGTGGACAGCGTTTGCACCGCCAGCCCCTGAGCCCGAAACAGGCCAAATGGAAAATCCAGGTGCTTTATCGGGCAATATGCGGAACCCCTAACTTGCGCGCTTCGAGATCGACTTGAAAAAGAACGGAATTCCCACCGTAAGCAGCAGGGCGCACATCAGAATGAGCTTCACCAGAATCACTTCGCGCAAAGTCGAGTGGTAGAAAGAAATGCCCGCAACCAGCACCCCGCTGAAGATCAACTGGACCCAGCCGGTCTTCGCAACTTTGTACGACATTTCGTACGTAATGATCGCGAAGCTGAGCGAATAGATAATGGTGGTGATCGCGTAGAGAGCCAGCAGATAGGGCAAATTGTATTGACCGGCGATCTGAAAGTCAGATCCAAAGAATGTTGTCCAGATCGATGCGGGCGCAAAGTCGAGGGCGAGTGCCAGCACAGACCCCGTTCCGAGAATCAACACGGATGCCGTTGCAATCACCTTGAGATCTTTGCGCTCTTCCTGCCGGGAACCAGCCGAAATGGGAAACATGCTGTTGACGATCGCGGAGGAAAAGGCATAAATGACCCTGCCCACCATAGCCACGGCCGCAAACAACCCCGCCTCCCGTGCAACAAAATAATGCTGCACAAGCACAATGTCCGCGTTATTGATGAGGACCTGCCCCGCGAAGAAGACAATCGCCTGTACCATCTCGCGAACGGAGTCGGAAGACCGAAGCGGGTTGGGAAGATTCCCCGTCTGGGCAGGCACAACCGTCAGATAGGCGATCACCACCGCAGCCGTATTGGCGCCGATGACGCCATCGACATCCAGGCCCATGCGAATCATCAGATATGAGCCGAGGAGGCGGCAGGCTCCTTCAACAACAAGATTGAGAGCCAGACCGCGGAATCGGTAGACCCCCTGGATGTAACCGCGGCGGACTCCAAGTGGAACGTAGAACGCGATGCCCACGGCGAGAATCGCGATCGGAACCGAGTTGGGAAAATTCAGATAGTTGGCGATCGGTCGTTGAAACAGAATCAGGATCGCCGCCGCCACCAGCCCGCACACCCACGCTGATCGATGAAACGCGCGATAAACGGCGGATTTCCCCTCCTCCGCACTCTGCTGTGCCACCACCTTTGCCGAGACAATTTGAAAGGCGAGTGTCACTGCCGACATCAGGGTGAGGATCGTGTACACCACGGCCGCCTGGCCGAAACCTCGCGGTCCGAGGAAATGGGCGACAACTGTGTTGTATGTGAAATTGATCGCGGTCGTCAGCGCGGAGCCGGAAAGCAGGATGAAGCTTCCTGAAACAATGCGCGCCTGGAGCGTTTTTGAGCTGGGACTCAACCCCTCACCTTTTTCCGAATCTCCACGGAGAATACCTGATGTCTACGCACCCATGGGAGCAGCAACCCCTGCGAAGATTCAAACAAGGCAATAACCAATGAGGAAGCTGTTCCGTCCACATCTGCTTGGACTTGCGCTGGTCGCTGGGGACCCATCTAGGGAATGAGGAGGGTGTGCAATCTACCTGGAACAGCCTCATCCGCCCGGCCATGCCGCCCAGCGCCCCGTTCATCCATGAAAAATGAATAGCCGGATCTTGTCGATCCGGCTATATCGAAGGGTAATCGATTAGGGAACAGGATGTCCCATTTCTCCGAACGCTACCGGCGGCACTTCCGCGTGCAGCGATAAGCTGCGAAGGAACAGGTCGCAGTGCCGACGTGGCTACTCTCTCGAGAGCTCGACCCGGCGATTGCGCGCGCGGCCTTCGAGTGTGTCATTGGTCTCAATGGGGCGGGATGCACCGAATCCATTGGTCGACAGCCGCTCCGGAGCGATGTGGTAGCGATCGACCAGGGCCTGTTTCACCGCCGCGGCACGGCGTTTCGATAGGTCGAGGTTGTACGCATCTCCACCAATGTTATCCGTGTGCCCTTCTACCGTGAGTTTCCAGTCCGGGTTGTCGGTCATGGCCTGCACGATTTCCTTGAGCACCTTCTCCGACTCAGGCTTGATGGTGTCCTTGTTGAAGTCGAAATAAATGCCGTAGGTCACCGCCCGCTTCTGCTCCGTGAGCTGCTTCTCCACTGTGTTCACCGGGTGTGCGACTTTGAAGTCGATCTTCACGACTTCAATCCGGAATTTTCCGTCGTGATACACAGGATCCTTGACTCTCCATAGCAGCACAAGTGGATCGAGAGGGTCGTCGATTACATAGATCTCCGACTGAGAGTGGTTGGGCCGGTCCTTCTTTGGTCTTGGGTCGGGGCCCGGGGAGTCAGTGACTCCCGTCAGGTGGATCGCCGGCAACGTGATGCGCTCATCGTTCACAATCACCGGGTATGGGACGTCGTCGGGCTCGACGCGCGTTAGAACCCCCACATCGTGATAAGGCTTTTCGGCATCGTCGAAGGGCTGAAAGCTCATGTAGTCCATCGAGATTCTCCCCGTGGCTTTGATTTCGGCGAAGGACCTGTCCGACAGCCTGAGTCGCGTTGCGCCGTGAACCAAAGGCGGGACGTGGGTACCATTCTGCGTGATGTATTCGCCGCCGGAATGAAGATCGTCTTTGCAGATCGTGGTCCGATGGCTGCTGACCTCCTGCTCGCTTCCGTCGTCTTGCTTGAATTTGCCGGTGTTGCTCATCAATTCGATGGAAGACGGCGTTACTGATTGGACTGAGAGGGCGCTTTCCACATCTTCATAGACAACGCCCCATGCGATTGTGATGACGGTTCCTTCCTCGAGTGGAACGCGTGCTCCAGCCTGGGCCGGATACGACGCCGGTGCACACGGATCCACTGAATCGCGCTCGGACACGGACTTGACAGGGTCGCCTTGATCCACAGTTCCATTGATCAAATTGGAGAAGCCTTCGAGCAGTCCGGCCGCACCATCTGGCGTGCTCGCTCCCGGCGCTCCAAGCTTTCCATCGCCCTGTCCCGGCGCAGGCGGAGCAGCATCTGCCTGTCTCCTGGCAGGCACTGCGGCCTCCGCCTGGTGCAGCACAGCCGTCGCTTTTTGCTTGATTTTGTAGCCCACATACACGACGCCGCCAACCGCGATCACGGCGATCAGCGCGAGAACTGCAAGGGTAATCAGAAGCGCGGGCATGCAACTGCTCTTGGTCGCGGCCGGCGCCGGCTGCAAAGGGACGACCGGCGAGGGCTCCCACTCCGGCACAGGCGTTGCGACAGTCGCATTGGCTGTAGGCGGTACACCCTCACCTGCCGGAGGAGTTGTCGGGATCTCCGACGGCGTGGTCGCATCGATCGACTCCGGGACAACATGAATGCCCGCAGCCTCGGGCGCCGTCTGAGCAGGCGCGCCGCATTGGGTGCAAAACTTAAGTCCAGCCTCGAGCCGATTTCCGCATGTCGTGCAGAAGTTCATGGGATCTTACTCCCCTTTCGGTGTTGCGCATTTTGACGGAATCTGCGTGTCTCCGTGGAACAACCTCAGCGATGGGCCCTTCAGGATGGATCCCGCACGGTCAACCTTGTGACTTGTGAAAGGCGACAGGAAAAAGTTGATCGCGTCTGTAATCACGGCCGGCAACTGGTAGCCCACGCCAGAGTCGATGAAAGCCTCAATCGTGCCTTGTCGACACGGGAACCCAATGTCGGGAGCGCGCAACATCGTTCCGGTGAACCGTATGCCCGCATACACGCCGGTGCTGAATCCAAAAGCGCCGATCCCCACCATGGTGCGCACTGAGAAGCCCATGACCAGCGAGTTGATCCCCACCGAGATCCCCTCAGTAGAGCTGCCCAGATCGGTGTCTGCCTTAAGATCGGTCGGCGTCGTCACTCGCCATCCGCCCTGCCAGTAACCGGCGTTCACTCCACCACCGAATGAGTAATTGCCTTCAGCGTTCAGCACCGATGTTCTGGCGCTGAAGCCGGTACTCACGGTAAAGGCCGAGCTGAAGGTAAGCTCAAAGGGCATCCCCGCTGCGCCCAGTGGAATGGTCAGATCGATGGGCAGCGTGAGCGTCTTATGAAAGTTGACCTTGAACTCCTGCGTAGCCGAGGAGTTCATGTGCAACTTCAGTCCGACCGCGCCATTCATCCCAACGCCGCAGTCCTGAATCTTCGCGTCCTTGATATGCAGAAAGAAATGGATTCCCGCGGTTTGAATGTTGAGCAACCCATAGGCATTCAGGTTGAGGCCATTCTTGTTGTAGAGATATTGCACGCCGATGCCGTGTTTGCCGGCAATCGCATGGGCCGAAACACCTTGCAGATCAACTTCAGGTACCTGACCGGTTGCGGCAGCGGGTGGGAAATTCTCAATCGGAAGAGTGGGCGGATGAATCCCGCCGACGCCCGGCACTCCCGGCATCTGCAAACCCCCGTATCCTGCCGGCAGCAAGCGCGGTCCAGCATTCGCGACTTTTCGACTCGGCAGTGAATTGGACCGTATGCAGCGCGTTCGGTATCCATCTTCGGCCTTGTCTGCGATAACGAATGCGGCGCCCGTCCGCGTATCTTCGCTGAGCATGGAATCGGGCGTCCATTTGCCGCTCGTAGATACACGCGAGAGAATAAACTGCTCGTCGACGTGATTGGGCGACTCATTTTTCGAGGTAGTCTTCTTGTCGTCGCCCGTGTCCGGCGGCTCCGGATAGTCAGGAGCGACATAAGAAATCATGTTGTTCATGTCGATCGGCTGATCCATGGCAAAGTTGCCGTTGCGGATCACGTCGGTAATCTGCACTGGGCCAAGGATCACCGTTGCGGTGTCGCCGCTGCGCTTGATGTTTAACACGCGGCCGACTGCCCGGCTGGTGGCAAACACAACCTTGCCTTCCTGAAAATCGCTCACTTGCGGCGCGTTGGCGTCGAAGGTCCAGGTCATTCCGTCGCCGGCAATCGACTTGATCGCCTTATCGCCCTGCTCCATCAGAATCACGTCGGGTTGATATTCGACGGCCGGATCGCGCCTGGGAGAGATGCCGAACTTGATCTGCGACTCGGTCATCGAGTGCGGATCGACGGTGTGCGCAATGATCGCGTTCGCATGCGACTTCAGATCGAACATTTCATCGATGGCCGCTTTGCTCGCATGCGGATCTCCGCTGGAGAAGGAAGTCGCGGGCGCCTGATTCGCAGCGCCTTGAGAAGTTGTCGGCCGTTCGTCGCCGGGAGAAGCGGAGTGCCTGCAGCCGGCGATGACGATGCAAATCACCAGCGTCTTGATGAGCGTGTCACGGCACAGAGCGCGAGCGAAGGCGCGAGAGCCGCGAGCCCTTGCGGCGCTCATCACAGCCTTGCCCCTGGCAGCGAGAGCACCAACCGAGAGACGAAATCTTTTTCCCTGAGACACGCTATCCATGCATTAGCTCCAAGACACCAGGTCGGCATTGCGAACGTCGGAAATATGCCGCAACGCGTTGCACCTTTCGAACTCCGCTACGAGCGGAGTCGCCATAAATCACTGCCCCGCTTGTTTGGCGGCAAGAGCACCGATGATGGGGAGGCGAAATTGCTTGCCCTGGTACGCGGCGTACATCAAGTAAGCCCAAAGGCAGAAGCCACCGAGCATGAGCACCAGATCGACGGGCATCTGGATCAGGAAGAAGAGTCCTTTGGTGACAGCGCTGAGGATCATGCCGACAATCGTCCACGCAATCCAGAAACCGATCCAGGCGACATTGAAAAAGATGGATTGAAATGCATGAAATCGCACGAAGGGATCCCGCTTGTATGGGTCGATGACCAGAAAGATGATGCCGGTAATGAAGCCGGCAAGATAAGTCAATGCGCCGGCCGCATTCACGCTCATGCCCGCAGACTGCGGCGTCGCGGCAATGGCTATTGCGGGAGCGACGGGCGCGCCGCAGGATCCGCAGTTGTTCGATCCCTCGTTAAGGGGCTTACCGCACGAAAGGCAAAAACTCATTTTGATCTCCCTCTGCCCAAGACGGGCTTTTCTGTGAAGCCGGAGCACCGGCTCGTTCGCATCATTCAGGCCCCCAAGCTAAAGATGGATCGGTTGCCATGCAGCGCATTCGAAGTCCTGCCCAGTTGCTCCGCTTTGCATCTACAGGTGCGAAACAATCAGTTTGGCCAACGGCTTGACTGCTTCGGTCGCGCATGGGCACGACATGTACATAATGCGAATCAGCTTGTCGCCCTTGCGCACAAACATCATGGAATCCGCCTTGGAGAAGGCCTCATCGCCGATGCCGTCAATCGGGTCGACACCGCCGATCGCTCCGATGCCCAGAACCGTGGCGTTGAGCTTCATCTGCTCTTCGGCCCCGTTTGAATCGAGCTGAAACATGAAGACCGCTGTGGTTCCGTCGGGCCTGTCGTTGTCCGAGGTCTCGGTCTTCGGCCGGCTGTTTCCCACTGCAGATGCAAACTGCTCCAGCATCCCCTGAGTCTTCTTGTCGATGTTGGCTTTGGCGGAGACCATCGCCGTGGCATGCTTGGCGGTCATGTCCACCGACTTCCCTTTGGCAAAGTAGGAACAGCCGCCGTCGGTTGCAGCAGCGTCGACAATGTCGATACCGATGGCGCGCGCGACATCCTCCTTGCTCAAGAGTCGACAGACGTCGCCCGCAGCTCCTAAGGTCTTGTCTGCTGTAGCGACTGGCTGGGCGTCGGAGGGTTGTCCGCCCGGCACGACTGAAGGTGATGCCGCTGCGGCGGCCGCCGAAGTGGCAGCCGGCGTTGGCGACTCACCCAGCACCTCCCGTTTGTATTCCTGCGCTTTCTGGCTCACCTTATGCGCGACGTAGATGACCCCGGCTACGGCGATCGCGCCGCCGACGAAGATAATGATTACCGCGACGATGGCAATCTTGACCCAGGGACTGGACGACTTACGCCGCAGCAGGCGGCGCGCTCGAGGCAGGGGGCACCGGTGCGGCCTGTGCTACAGGTTGAAACTCCGCCGGCGCCTGAATCTCGGATTGCACTACAGGCTGGAACTCAGACGCGGGCGAGGGACTTGCCGCCGGTTGGGCCTTCGCGCCACACGATCCGCAGAAAGCTGCACCCTCCGGTATTGGCGCTCCGCATGTTCCACAGAACTTGCTCATGATCAATCTCCTGATAGGCTGTGTCCCGCTTGAGGCGGGCGGGTGTTCCGTTCTGTAGTTACTCAGTTCGGGGATCCGTTACATTCGGCATGGGTCCCATCTAGCGCCCGGTTGCCGTGTGCGGTCAAACTAATCTGCCGCCAACCCTGCACTAACCGCTAATCTCCTGCGGTGCAGTCATTTGCGCACGGTTGCTAACCATCGGCTGCGAGTTAAGCGCATGCTAGACTGGGTGGACTCAAAGCGTGTCGGGGCCGTTGATGGATGAAATGAACCAAAAACCGGCGCCGGCTGCCGCGGCTGTTTACCGCTTCGGGCTCTTTGCTCTTGATGTTTCGGCGGGCGCACTCTCGCGCAACGGCCTGCGAATCCGGCTGCAGGATCAGCCGCTTCAGTTACTTGCTTTGCTTCTCGAGAAGCACGGAGAGCTGGTGACGCGCGAGGAGATCCGGCAACGCCTGTGGGAGAGCAACACCTTCGTCGACTTCGACAAGAGCCTCGGTGTTGCGGTGCTCAAGGTGCGCGAGGCACTGGGAGACAGCGCGGCGAATCCACGGTTTCTTGAAACCGTTCCGCGCCGAGGCTATCGCTTCATTGCTCCCGTATCGGTGGAGAGTCTTTCCGGCCGGACTCATCCTGGCTCCAACGTCACCGCCACAACCGGGCCGGCGGATGGACCTCTACCGCAGGATCCCCGATCAATCCCGTCGCATCCAGATCCAAGGCCAACCCCGCCGCGACGAAAGTTCGTTTGGTATCTAGTGGCGGGTGTCTGCGGCGCCGTCGCGTTGGCTGCGGCGGCATACCGCCTCTCTGTGCACCCACCGAAGGCTGCAATGCCTTCGCCTGCCGCAGCATCGCAACTCAAGCTGCGCCGCTCGGTTGCGGTTCTGGGCTTCCGCAACCTGGCTGGGGGCGTTGACCAGAATTGGCTCTCCTCCGCATTCACAGAAATGCTCAACACCGAACTCGCCACGAGCGGCGATCTTCGCCTGGTGTCGGGAGAAGACGTTGCCAACGTGAAGCACGACCTCTCGCTGCCCGACGAGGGCACGCTTGCCAGGTCCACTCTGGCGCGGCTTCGTTCCAGTCTCGGGGCAGACGTTGTGGTTGTGGGGTCTTACACCCTTCTGAACGACGGCGGCAAGAACAGAATTCGTCTCGACATCCGCGCACAAGACACGGCGCTCGGGGAGACCATCCTTGAAGACGCCCTTACCGGCAACGAGAACGACCTGTTTGACCTTGCTTCCCAGGCTGGCTCGCGTCTTCGCGAAACCCTCGATCCCTCTATCAGCCTGGCTCCCGCCTCCGAGACTCCTCGATTTTCTGGATCTTCGAACCAACTCGCGGTGCAGTTTTACAGCGAGGGCAGGGCACGCCTCTATGAGTTTGACTTTGTCGGCGCCCGCGATCTGCTCACCAGAGCCATAGCCGCGGACCCGGACTTTGCCATTGCTCATTCGGCGCTTTCGAGCGCGCTCTCGAGCCTTGGCTACGGAGCCCAGGCGCAACAAGAAGCCAGGCGCGCACTGCAACATGCGCAGACGCTGCCCTCCGAGATGGCCTCCGTAATCCGGGGACAATATCAGGAGTCGGTTCTTGACTGGACAGCCGCGGCGCAGACGTATGCCGACCTGTTCCATCTCTTTCCGGATAACCTCACTTACGGCTTACAGCTAGCTCGCGCCCAGCTGCAAGCGAATCCCGCAGAAGCGGAGCGCACCCTCACCCAGCTTCGCCTGCTTCCTCCTCCCATGGGCCAGGACCCTCGCATTGACTTAATGGAAGCGTCCGCCTCGATCACCGAAGATCTGCCCAGGGCCCGCACAGCCGCACAGACGGCGATCGCCAAGGCATCAACTCAACACGCCACGCTCATGGTCGCTCGCGGTTATGGGATTCTCTGCGAAATGGACTCCGCGGCGAGCGTGCCGCTCGACCAGGCCATCTCCGAGTGCAACCTTGCCCGCAACAGTTACATCAGTGCGGGCGACCTCAATAACGCAGCGCGGACCCTTAGCGATTTTGCCGTCATCTATTATCAGCGGGGCGATCTGGCGAAGGCACAGGCGATGTGGCTGGAAGCGATCGAGGTGTTTCGTAAGGTGGGAGACAAGGAAGGCTTGGCAGCCGCTTCGAATAATGTGGGCGATGCCCTGCTGGATCGTGGAAAACTGAGCGAAGCCAGAAAACTGCTCGAGGAGGCGCTCGAGCAATATCGGCAGGCTGGTGATCGTTCTGGCACAGCGCTCGCCCTTGTGGACCTTGGCGAGGTCGACTTGATGCGGGCCGCATTGCCGGCTGCGGTGCATAACGATGAAGAGGCGATCAAGATCGCCACCCTGGCTGCCGACAAAAGCTCGACCGCATACGGCCTCGCAGGCCTTGGCGATGCTCTCCTTATGCAGGACAAGCTGACCGATGCGCGCAAGCAGTACGAAATGGCGCTCAAGCTGAGAAAGGAGATTGGCGAGAAGGGGAGCATTCTGCAAACCAGGGTTGCGCTCGCACGCCTTTCGATCGAAGACGGCCATGCGCAGGATGCTGGTGCGGAGGTGCTGGATTGCGTCAACCAGATACATCACGAGCAGATGCCCGACGATGAAATCGACGCCGGCATCGTGTTCGCCGAAGCGATGCTCGCCCTGAAGAAAAATGCCGAGGCGCACAATGAACTCGACAAGGTTCATCCACTCACTGCCAAGACGCTGCACCGCGGACTTCAGCTCAGGTTCTCGCTTGAACTGGCGAGGGTCCAGTTGGCCGAGGGAAATGCTGGCGCCTCGCGAACGTTGCTCGCGCAAGTGGCGAAGGATGCGGCCGCTGAAGGTTTTGCCGGCCTCTCCTGGGAAGCCCAATTGGACCTCGCTCGCGCGCAGGCACAAAGCGGCGACCTGCCCGGTGCCTCAAAGCAGTTGAGCCTCGTGGAAACAAGAGCGCGCAACGCAGAGTTCTTGCTTCTCGCCAGAAAGGCTGCCGCGATTAAAAGACAATTGGCAAGCCCAGGCTAAGGGGGCAACACTATCTGCCGGTTTTGCCCCAAGACAAATCCAATGGGTGACCTCGTCGTCCAGGGGCTGAAGCACACCGGAAAGATGGGCGGTTCGGAAGAAAGCGGCCAAGGCATAGACGGACTTCGTCATTGTGGAGTTGCCGAAGATCCCGTGGATTGAGGGGTAGGAGCCGCACCGATACCTAGAGCCTCGCGTACGATGGTCATACTTTCATAGTCGTATCGATTCATCCTTTTCATGGATTCCATGAATTGTTCCTCCGGTGCATCCTCCGTCACTGCGGTATAAGCGCGTCGTAAGAATTTGTTAAACTCTCGCAGCGATTCGTTCAACGGATCGTTCCCCAGAACGGCCACCAGGATTCTCCCGCTTTCAAGCTTTTCCGTGGCCACCCGCCATGCCTCAATTGACTCTGTTTTTCGCACGCCCAGGCTATTTCGCTCCGCATCGAAAGTCGCCGCTTTATACGCTTTGAACGCGGAATATACCGCAAATTGTGCGTTGCGAATTTCGCCCATTGCCCTGATCAATTCCAATAAAACGTCTCGCTTCATTTCCCACTGACGTTGTCGATTCCACATCTGATCGTCGATCTTTGCCTCAATCTCTTTTGTGGCCTGTTTCAGTTCTGCCGTCTGCGCTTTCAGATCCCTGAAGTCTTCCTTTGTCGCGAGGTTCTCTCCCTTTTTCTTGAGATACGCGCCGACGAATGCGCCAACACCCGCGCTCAAAAGCGACACGATGCTGATCCCTGCATAGCTCAGGTTGCCATCGACAAGCATTGCGCCTCCAAGTGATCCGATGCCAGGCATCCTATTCGTGGGCAGACGGAGTGCCCAACACCAGTCATTCCTGCTTCGTCATCCACTCAGTGATCACTTTGGCACCACAAGGATGCCGGTCGATCCGTAAGCGCCGGGTACGCTGAGGGGCGAACCAATTTCTACCACGCCGTCTTTTTTGCTCACATTGAAGATGTAGAGTTTTGCCTTTTCATAGCTCAGTGCGAAAAGGTGACCGGCCTTGTCCCAGGTCACTTGATCGATCTGGATCCCCGACAATTTCAAAGAGTATAGCTTCGTGGGAACCGCGGCACCGTTGAAATTGAACACTTGAAAACCTGTAGTCCCGCTCACGGCGACAAATTTCCCGTCGTACGACATATCCATTCCGAACGGCTCCGTGAGTTCCACGTAGGGAATGTTGTCCTCGGTGTTCGACGAAGAGATACCTCCAGTAGCTGTATTGATCGTGTAACTCGCTAACTGATAGGGAGCCTCGCACACATCATCGCCGAGTGGGCATTGAGCCATCAGAACAGCCAGGTGTTCGTGTGGGTCTGCTGCTGTCAAGTAGCTTTCAAGAACGTAGGGAAGACTCGGGTCGATAGCGGGATCTGTTTCAGTAAATGTTGGGTTGGAGACTGGATCATTCATATGGATGAACGATACAAAGTGACTTTCGTCTGACAGATCATAATCAAAGCTGTAAGCATACTTGTCGCTCGAATCGAAGACGGGGGCCGGATACGGCCCAGTGCCGTCCGTATAAAAGTTGCCCATGAAGGTGAAGAGGCCATTCGATCCTATCTGGTAGGTTTGCAAGTCAGAATTCTCGCATACAGATTGATCATCACTCCCCAACTGGACATAGAAGTACTTCCCGCTGTGATCGAGAATTGCCTTGTTTCCGGTTGTGGGGCCGCAGTCCTCGCTGTCGTAGGCGGCTGTATCGATGCTTGCGACTTGCGCGCCGATCGCCCCGTTCGGCGCAACTTCGTACGAGTGCAGCTTTGTGGTCCCAACGGAGAGCAGGTGCTCGCCGGTGATGCCCTCCATCTGGCCCGTGATTCCGAAAGGCGAACCCTTCACCAGCGTCAGCTTGCCGGCCGCCGATTCTGAATAGACGTTGACGCCCTTTGCGACCTGTAAATAGACCAATCCGATGGGTGCTGCGGACGTGGCCTCAATCCCCGATGGATCTTGGCACCATGCTAATGAAGAGCAGGTCAGAGCCAGGCACAGGGAGAAGACAGCGTTGCGAGCGAGAGCAAGAGTTGCGCGAGAAGCGAGGATAGTTAGGTGCATATCGAGCCTCCATCTGGTCTAGTGATGTTCGCGGACGAAGCGCTTCAGCATGCCGCCTCTCGTGCCGTTCATCTGCCCATGCGCTCTTCCGAAGGCTTATCGCAGGCACTGCCGATCCGCTCCCTGTCTCAAATTGCGCAAACCCGCCGAAAATCCCATCATTCGTTGTCGAAATAATTGTTCCAGGACTCTCGAATTGGGGGTAAAGAGATTCCTATGCACCGCCATATTTAGAGGGGCTCCGCCGAGACTTCAAGGGGTGGCACGGATCAGGCGAAACGCGTGTGTCCGATGTGTCGAATCCGCCGGAAATATCTTGTGAGTCTCGGGCAGAACGCCGCTAAACTTTCCGCATGCTCACCCTGGAGCAAGTCAAGAATGTGCCCTCTGTAGAGGATTGGACGCACACGATGCAGACCGCCTCACCAGCGGAAGCAATCAAGCTGTGGCAGTTGTCGATTGAATGCTTACACGCAACCAATAGCCAAGACCAAGAGGGTTGGGGAAGACGAATCGGCATCGCGGAGCGAGTCCTAAACGAGCGCGCTATTCCCCCTATCCGGAATCTCAATAGCGGATTCAGCGCTGGAAAATGCTTGCCAGAAAATAACCCCTTGGCACATATTTTTCAGCACCGGGAGTTTGTTGTAATCAATTGATTCTAAAGATGGTCGGGGAGAGAGGATTTGAACCTCCGACCCCCTGGTCCCGAACCAGGTGCTCTACCAGGCTGAGCCACTCCCCGAACATGGGTTTGGAGCGTATCGATGGGGCGCGGCCTGGCGCGGAAATCCCCTGATTGCGCTCCGCTCAGTGTAGCAGATTCCCGACCCACTCCGTTCGGCACGCCGGCATCCTTACGTCCCCGATTCCCCGCATCCCGTCCTCCCCGCAGCCTGCGACTATTTCTCTCCCGGGGCCGTCCTCAACAGTACTATCCTCTTTACGAACATCAGAACTCATCCCCTTCCAACCGGAGACACCATGCCAGTGAAATTCCTTCGTGCTTCGTCCGCGGCTCTGCTTGCCGTGGTGCTTGCTTTTGGGGCGCACGCGCAAACCAAATCAAAAACAAAAGCCGCAACGACTCCCGCCCCGGCCGCCACGGATCCCTACGCCGAAGTACAGCCGGCAACGGAAACGCTGGACCTTGCCATGTACCAGCGCATTCGCGATGAGGGCCTGAATCACTCCCACGTGATGGATTTCGCCACTGCCTTGATGGACGGCATCGGCCCGCGCCTCACCGGCTCCCCCAACCTGGCCAAGGCCAATGCCTGGACGCGGGACACACTCACCAAAATCGGCCTCGAGAACGCCCACCTTGAAGATTGGGGCGAGTTCGGCCTCGGCTGGCAGCAGCTCAACACCTGGGCCCGCCTGGTCACCCCCGACACCGCCGTCATGATCGTGCAGGCCACGCCCTGGTCGCCGTCGACAAACGGACCGGTCACCGGCGATGTAGTCTTTGTCAGCATCCAGACGGAGAAGGATTTCGATCAATACAAGGGCAAGCTCGCAGGAAAGATTGTTCTCTTCGGCGCCATGCGTGAGGTGCCGCCCGTCGATAAGGCCCTCTTCGAGCGCTACACCGAAAAGGAGCTCGAAGATATGGCCGAGTTTCCCGTGACCGCCGGCGGGCCGGGCGTGATGACTCCAGAGATGCAGGCGCGCATGCGTGAGCGCATGGAGCGCTTTCGCTTGATCGACAAGATCGCGCAGTTTTTCGCCGACGAGAAAGTCGCAGCCGTCATCGAGCCCAGCCGCGACGGCAAAAACGGCGGCGGCTCGGGCGGCACGTTCTTCGACGACAATGGCGCAACCCTCGGCCGCACACCCTACCTTGCCGACAAGCGCGTCAAGGTCCCCGTGGTCGTGGCAGCCATCGAGAGCTATGGCCGCCTCTTCCGCCTTGTTCAGAACCACGCGCCCGCAACCGTCGAAATCGATGTCGAGACCAAGTTCACCGGCGAGCACGAGCACGGTTTCGACACGGTTGCCGAAATTCCCGGCACCGACCCCACGCTCAAAGACCAGGTGGTCATGCTCGGCGGCCATCTCGATAGCTGGATCGCCGGCACCGGCGCCACCGACAACGGAGCCGGAACGATCGTGGCGATGGAAGCCGTCCGTATCCTGAAGGCCCTCGACATCAAGCCACGCCGTACCATCCGCATCGCCTTGTGGACCGGCGAAGAACAAGGGATCTTCGGCTCCAAAGGTTACTGCACCATCCACTTTGGCTCAGCCAAAACCTCCACTGCGCCCGATCAAATGCAGCTCCCCGAGTTCATGCGCCGCGCCGCCGGGCCGCTGGAAGTGAAGCCTGAACAGAAACTCGTCTCCGGTTACTTCAACGTCGACAACGGCTCCGGCAAGATCCGCGGCATCTACACCCAGGGCAACTCCGCCATTGCGCCCATCTTCGCGCAGTGGATCGCTCCGCTCAAGGACCTCGGCGTCACCACCATCACCAACCGCAACACCGGCGGCACCGATCACCTCAGCTTCGATGCTGTCGGCATCCCCGGCTTCCAGTTCATCCAGGACGACCTCGACTACGAGAGCCGCACCCATCACTCCAACCAGGACGTTGTGGAGCGCTTGCAGCCCGCCGATCTGAAGCAGATTGCCACCGTTGAAGCCATCTTCGTCTACAACGCGGCGCAGCGCGATCAAATGTTGCCGCGCAAGCCGCTTCCGCAACCCGACCTGGAGCAGAAGAAGCGTGCTCCCCTCGAAGGCATCTTCCCGGGCGCCGTTCCTCCGCCCCCGCCGGAGCAGTAGTAACTTCGAACCGCAACGCAGCGCAAAAGAAATGGCCCGCGCGAGCGGGCCTTTCTCTTTCTCTGGGACGTGACTGACCGTTTTCGCCTTTGGGTTAGTTACTCCGCACAATCAACGTTTGCGTGCATTTCGTCGTGCCTAAGCTCGACGAGTATCCGCAGAACGGAACGTTGCTGTACGGCGATCCCGGCGCTTCGGTCGTCCCCTTGTCCGTCACCGTCCACACGTGCAGCCTTCCGCTCTGGTTGTTCAATGCGTAAAGGTGACTGTGGCTATCCCACGCCATCGGCAACAGCGTTCCCGACGTTCCATTGATCGTCGAACTCTGCAACGGTGTCATCGCATTGGCCCCGTTGAATTTGAAGAAGTCCACATCCGTGCCGTCGGCCACCGCCAGCATCGTGCCACCCGGGTTGAGCATCAGGTTGTCCGTGCAGCAGCTTTGCGCCGGGGCGAGCGGCATGTTCTCCCACGTGTTGGTCGAAGTCAGTTGCCCATTGCTGCTCATCGTGTAGCTGGCAAGATAGGTGCTCTCGCTCTCGCATCCCGCCTCATTTGTGCCCGCAATTGCCTCGGGAATGGACTCGCACCCAGCCACCTTCTCTACGAGCACCGCCAGGTGATCCGTTGGATCGGGGGATTCGCCCCACTGCGGCCATGCGTAGAAGGAGTCAGAACCGGGTTCAGGCGTTGGCTCCGAGGCCTCTGGTGTCACGTTGAAAGTCCCCGTAATGCTCAGGTCTCCATTGCTTGCACGACTCAGCGTGCTGTACTGCAGCGCCCCGTTCGTCGTGCTTTGCAAGGTCAGAATCGCCGACTTGCTGTTTCCTGTTGCAACCAGATGAAGAATGTCCTGATCGCTTGATGAGAAGGGGTTGTCGAGGAAACTGAGAGCCCCCGACTTGCTTACCTTGAATGTTTGCAGCGACGAACAAGCCGGTACCGCCGAGCCATAAAGATTTGTCCCATTCGACATCAGGTAGACAAAGCCGCCTGTATGATCCATTACTGCAAAGGTAGGGAGCGCCCACTGGAAACTCGGCACGCCCGCACAGCTTCCCCCCGCATATTGCGCCGCATTGATCTCCGAAACCTGTGCCCCGATTACCCCTTCCGACGAGACCGGATACGAGTGCAGATACATGGCATCCAGCGTCACGATGTGCGTTCCGTTATTGCCGACCAGCACGCCTGCAATCTGTTTGAAGGGCGAGCCCTTTACCTGTGTCAGCTTTCCAGTCGACGCGACGGAATAAACAGAAATCGGCGAAGGCGCCGTATTTCCGGTCTGGCTTGAATCCTGTTGAACGTAAACATAGGCAACGGGGGATGAGGCAAAGGCTAGGCTCGTCGATAGAAGGGCGAGTAAGTTAAGGACGGCACTTCTGCATTTCATGCGAATCTCCAGATCGGTAGCGAGCGCTCTCACAAACTGACAAACTTCGGAGCGCTCCCAAGCCTAGCAAGAGATTTGTTTCGATGTATAGGAGCTAACGCGGTGAAACCCACGGATTTCACCTTGATATCTTTCATCCCGTCGAACGATCACCCGCTTACGGCAGCGGCGTACGCCCCTTTCGCTTTGCGCTGCCCCTGCCGGAAAAGGACCGATCATAGGTGAGTTACCTGCTGCTGTAGGCGAGCGGAGCAAAGTCGATCGAAGCTTCGTTTGAAGGGAAAGAAATCTGCTCAGTCGCTCTTCGAGTCCTTATCCGCTCCCGCCGGCAAGTCCAGCGCAACCAGCGCAAATCGCGTCTCCCCGCTCTTCGAGTTCTCAAACCCGACAATGTGCTGGTGCCGTTTCGACCCCGCCTTCAATTCCATCTTGCTCGGGTCGCCGAAATCGTCACTGTCCACCTTGATGTTTTTGCCCCCGCCATCGTCCGAACAGGTCAGCCCTTGTGAAGTAGTCGTCGGCGTGCCTACCGGAGAATGTCCATTGCACGTGATCACATCGCCGTACTTCGCCAGTGCCTTCTTGTAGAAAGCGGCCACCTGGTCCTGGTTGTCCGCCGTTCCGTAGCTGACCACGCGCACGCGCAGTTCCCATTCTCCGAAACCGAGGTGCACATCCGCTGACTTGTGCTTGTCATCGTCGGACACAGCGTGCGCGCCGGGGTAGGGTGGCAGGCCAAGGTCCGCCGCGGCCGTCTGATTCGTGTTCACATGGACTCCGCCAAAGGGCGTATCCACCTGGACATTTTTCTCCTGGCCGTTGGCGTCCTTGTCCACGTGCACTCGAAAACAGCCCGTCATCCCCGCAGCCACCAGCAGGCTCGCAAGCCAAACCGTAATCTTCTCCGCCCTTCGTTGCACCATGACCATCGTCCTCTGTAGCGGTTCAAGCATAATCCATTGCGCAATGTGTCAGTTCCCGCAAAATTCTTCCGCTTGCTTGCCGCTCTGGCATCCTTATACGCCGTTGCGCCCCTTGCAGTTCCTGCGTCATCAAAGGCCCCCGAAATACCTTGCCACTTTCCCGTCCCCTCCGGGTTAGTATCCTGCATGAAATACAATTCTCCCTCTCGGGCGATCCGCATGACTCAACAGGAACTCGTCCCAAGTCGCCATGCCTAACCCCTGTACTTTGACCGCGAACCGGCAAACCGACGTAAGAAACGGGCCGGCGCTGTCGAAGAACAAGCACGATCGAAAGGAATGGAACGTATGTTTCACTATGCTCTCAGCCCACGAAAACGGTTTGCAGCCGTGGTCGCCGCAGCTTTGCTTCCACTCGCCTGCGCTCAGACCTGGTCGCAGCCGGATCCGCCTGCGCAGGCCGGCCGCCTCTCCTACGTCACAGGCAATGTTTCCATCCAGCCCGCAGGATCGGATGATTGGGGCCTCGCACTTCCCAACCTCCCCATCGGCCCCGGGGATCGCGTGTTCACTGACTCCGACGGCCGCGCCGAAATCCAGGTCGGCCAGACTTTCGTCCGCATCGGTCCCAATGCCGACGTCAGCCTCGTCGATTCTTCTCCCGAAGGCATCACCTTCGGTGTAGCTCAGGGCTCCATCCATCTCCGCACCAGCGGCTTGTGGGACGGGCAGTCGGTCTATGTCAACACTCCAAGCGGCAGCTCCACGCTCTCCTATCCGGGTGAGCAGCGCGTCGATGTCCTGCCCGACGAACAGTCTGCCGTCTTTACCGCCTACGGCAGCAATCTCTTCATAGCCGGCGCGGGCGGATTTCAGCAGCAAATCAGCGATGGTCAGTCGCTGCAGCTCATCGGTTCCAACCCCGTCTACCCGCAGTGGCTGCAAGCCGCCGACTGGGATCAGCTCGACAACTGGAGCCGCCAGCGCGACGAGCAGATTGCCATGTCGCAGTCTTATCGCTATGTCAGCCGCGAAGTCCCCGGCGCCTACGAGCTCGACGCCGCCGGCACCTGGGAGCCCGGCACGCCCTACGGCCCCGTCTGGTTCCCCAACTCCGTGCAGGCAGGGTGGGCGCCCTACCACAACGGCCACTGGGTGAACCACGCGCCCTGGGGATGGGTTTGGGTTGAAGATGAGCCGTGGGGCTACGCGCCCTTCCACTATGGCCGCTGGGTTTCGTTCAACGGCCGCTGGGGCTGGGTTCCCGGGCCGCCCGCCGCGCACCCCGTCTGGTCTCCGGCACTGGTCGTCTTCGCAGGAGGCGTGAACTTTGGCGGCGGAGCCCTGTCGGTTTGGTTCCCGCTCGGTCCCGGCGAGCCCTATCACCCCTGGTACCCCTGCAGCCCGCGCTACGTCGACCGCGTGAACATCACCAACATCACCCCCACGGCGGTGGTTCATGTGCAGACCACATACGTGAACATCAACGTCACCAACGTGACCTATGTGAACCGCACCATCGGCGTCACCGCCATGAACACGAACGACTTCTCCGCGGGCCGGCCCGTCCGTCAGTCGGCCGTCGCGGTCAACCCTCAAATGCTGCAGCATATCCAGCCGGTCACTGCGCCCTTGCCGCAGCCTGCGCGTCAGGCCATGATCGCCGGTCCACCCCCCGCTCGCCCGGTAAGGGTTGCCGCTGCGCGACCTATGTTCATCAATCAAACCGGCAAGGCGATCACCGCGATTCCCAACGCCCGCCCCGTCGAACCTCCCGTGCGACCGGCTCCGCAGATCAAGCCCCCGGTCGGCCACGCGGTCGTCAATCCGCCCGCCAATGCCGTCAAAGTCCCAATGCCGCCGGCGCGCGGAGTTCCCCCACCCATCCCACCGCGTGGACCCGCTGGCTCGCCTCCCGCCAACGAGCCGCATGGTGTTCCTGCGCCCAACGGCACTCCGCGTCCGCCTGAACCCCACGGTGTTCCCGCACCCGACGGAACTCCAAGGCCTCAGCCGCCGCTCCCTGCGCAGCACGCCGCACCAGTTCCACCACCGCCTCCCCCGCCAAAGGCCAACCCGCCTGCGCCCGAGGAGCGGCGTCCAGCTCCTGAAGTTGTTCCTCCGCCAAAGCCGAGGCAGGAGCCCCCTCCTCCGCCAAGGGTCAACCCGCCTGCGCCCGAAGAGCGGCGTCCAGCTCCTGAGGTTGTGCCCCCGCCAAAGCCGAAGCAGGAGCCCCCTCCACCACCCAAGCCCGACAACAACAAAGAGAAGAATAAAAAAGACGACAAGGACAAGAAGGAACACCCCAACGCGTAACCGAGTCGCTTGGCAACCGAGGTCCAGCAAAAAGCCCGCTCCTGAGGAGCGGGCTTTTGGTCATTCGAATCGTACCTAGTCCGCCATTCTTGATCTCGACAATACTTTGCTACGCTTTCCGTGTCGTGACAACCATGCGTCTTTCATTGCTGATCGCCCTGTCCTTGTCGTTGTCCGTTCAGGTCCTGTCGCAGACCGCGGCTCTCTCGATTTCCCAACGCTTGAAGGATCCGCGCGGATTGCTGATTGAAGCGAGACCGCAGTACGACTACAGCGACCCAGGTTTGAAACCGTGGGCACTGTCCGGGACCTATCAGTTGTTCGACATCGCCGGGAAACCATCCCAGAAGGGGAGGTACGCGCTCTCGTGGAAGGCGCCGGGGGTCTATCGCAGCAACTGGAGCCGAGATGGAATGACACGCACCGACTGGCATACGGCAGACGGAAGAGCGCTACAACAGTCTTCGGGTGACCGGTTGTTTTACTTCGAGCATGCTCTCGAGACACTGCTGCTTTTCGCCTTGCCAGATGTATCTTCCCTTGACAAAAACGTTTTCCAGATCAGCAGCGACGAGATCGACATAAACAAGTGGAGGTTGCCATGCGCGGTAATCAAACGCGATCCTCGCTCTAAAGAGAAAAGAACATCCATCTCCTACGGTCCGTCGGGCACTTATTGTTTCGACTCATCCCTGCCGCTCTTGCGTATCGAAAAGCTTTTCGGCACCGTTGATGTGGAACTCAACGATCTGGTCAGAATTCAGAACCGCATCCTTCCTCGCGAAGTAAGAATCACGGACGGAAAGCACGCAATGCTTACATTCGAAGCCGACAAGATAGGGAATCTCTCAGATACCGGGGGCTTTGAACCCTCGGTTGATGCGAAGTCGTTCTTTTCTCTGGAACCGTCTGTGGAATGCCAAGGGGAGACAGCTATCAAGAAGGTTCCTCCGAATTATCCGGTCACGGCGAGAGCAGCAAGAGTAGCTGGAACAGTGATTCTAGATGTAGTGACGGATAACGAGGGCAAGGTCACGGATATTCGCCCGATATCGAGCGCCTCCTCACAGCTGACGCCAGCCGCGAAGGAGGCCGTGGCGCAGTGGCAGTACTCACCTTGTCTTTTGGGTAGGCAACCTCAGGAATTGAACCGGATCATCAATGTGGAATTCATGTTTCCCTAAGGCAGCGGTCTGGGCACAGCCAAGGGGCTGCAAATTGCTCACTTGACTCGGCAGGCGCCGCGCCCGTGCCGCTTACTAGAGCTCAGTGCGACGAGTGCCCGTCTTCCTTGCTGCTGGTCGAAAACAAAATCGACACCACAAAGACCACCACAATCACGGGAACTACGAAGAAGGGAGAAGTCATGCAATCGATCCTCTTCGCTAGAGTAACAAAAAGGGCCCCGTCGCCGGAGCCCCTCTGCTTTTCTCGAGCAGACACGCCTACATGGTCTGTGCCACCGCAGGGGCCGGATAGTCCACGCGAATGGTGAGAATCTCATACGGATGAATCGGTGCCCTCACCGTGTCGCCGGAAACCTCCAGCGCGCCGCCCTCCGGCGTCTCCTGCATATTCGTCACCGTCGCCGCGGTTGCGCCCGATGGCACCTTGAACTCCGCGGTCGTCTCCTTGCCCGCCCACTCATACACGCGGAAGATCAGGCTGTTCGTGTCCTCGGCCTTCTTCACCGCGGTCAGCGTCACGTTCTCCGGCTCGGCCGAAGCGAACGAATGCGCCGCCGGCAAAGCACCGCCATGCGCCGTGGTCACCAGCGCCGTCAGCGGATAGTTGTACTCGTACCCATGCCTCACCGTGAGCGCGTCTTTCCACGTGCCCGCATGTGGATACAGCGCGTAATGGAAATGATGATGCCCGCGATCTGCCTCGGGGTCCGGATCGACGGGTGACCGCAGCAACGTGAGCCGCAGCACATTGCCCACCGCGTCATAGCCGTACTTCGTATCGTTCAGAAGGCTCAGTCCGTGCTTTCCATCGCCCAGATCGGCCCAGCGCATGGCCGGCACTTCAAACTGTGCCTTCTCCCAGCTGTTGTTGCGCGTGGTCGGCCGCTCGATCGTCCCATACGGAACTTCGACCGTAGCAAATGGCCCCGTAGCGCTGAGTGGAAACGCCGCCTTTAAGAGAATGTGTGTCTCGTGCCAGTCGATCTCGTTGTCGATGTCAACCAATCCCGAGCCGGGAGGCAGCGTAATCGTCTGCACGAACTTCGAACTCTGCCACGTCCGCGCAATGCGAATTGCCGGATCGGCCGTATGCTCGCCCACCAGCTCAATCGAATCCACCTTATCGATTGCTTTTGGCGCCACATCGAGCGTGCCCGGATCGATATTCCACGCGTCGTAGTCCTTCGGCTTATCCGTGAAGGCCTGCAGCTCATTTCCGCATCCCTTCGCCGTCAATGTTTCAAACCCACCCTGTCCCGTCTTTTCGAGACTGGTGATGCATCCGTTCTTCTTGTCCACGCGCACGCGCAGCCCGTCGCGCTCCAGCGTAATCGAATCGCCATCCTGGTGCGCCGATACACCCATCGCCCCGCCCACCTTCGACGGCAGAATATGAATCGTCTTGTACCCCAGCGCCGGCACATCGCTCACATGCACCATCAACTCGGCGACGCCAGTCTTCGCATCGATCTTCGCTTCCAGCGGCATGCTCGCCGCGGAAACCCCTTCGCGAATCGCCAGCCCCTCGCGGCTGCCCTCCGGCAACTGCACCTTCACCGCAACATCGCCCGACCGCTCCCACCCCAGCGGGTTATAGATCAGCACGGGAATGCCTTCTCCGGTCGTGTTCACCTTTTCGGAAATCGTCGCCAGCGCGCCGGATGAAATCTCATTCGTCGACCAGCGCACCACGTCGTAATCCTTCTGCGCATCCTTGTAGATCACGCTGATGCCCGAGCCCGCAGCCAGGTCATGGAACTGGTTGAACAGAATCTTCTTCCAATCTTCTGTGATCTCCGCGCCCGGATAGCTCTTGCCGTCGAGCCATGCAAGGGAAGCCCACTTCTCCGCGTCGAGCACCTGCACTTCCGAATCGCGCATGTTGCGCTTGTGGTTGGCCTGCGTGGTAAACACCCCGCGGTGATACTCAAGGTACAAGTCGCTCGTCCACGTCGGAATCGCAGACCTTGCCCGCAACCGCCGCCGGCGGCGTATATCCCTTGGCGATGGTCTGGTAGTTCCACGAAGGGCTCTCCGGCGCAATCTGCTTCTCAATCGAAGATAAGAACGGCTGCGCCAACCCGAACTCATACTTCGGCACAATGTGATCTTCGCCGTCCGCAGCCTTTCCCTGCCAGTGGAACCCTTCGTCCAGCAGCGCACGCGTCGGCCCGCCGCCATGATCGCCCACGCCGTAGATGTCCATCATCTCGGTCATGCCCGGCGCGAACTTGCGCCGCTCCACAAAATCGTTCGCCTCGCGCAGCGGGCTCATGTCCGTGCTCAGTCCCGGAGGGAAATACGTCAGCACCTTCGACCCATCTGGCGATTGCCACCAGAACAACTTGAACGGCATCTGGTTCGTGTCGTTCCACGTCATCTTCGTGGTCACGAAATAATCCACGCCGCTCTTCTTGTAGATCTGCGGCAGCTGCAACGTGTACCCGAACGAATCCGGATTCCATCCGATCCGCACATCCGACCCATACGCCTGCTTGAACCACCGCTTGCCCACCAGCAATTGCCGCACAATCGATTCGCCGTCAGGCATGTTCAAGTCGGGCTCCACCCACATGCCGCCCACGACCTCCCAGCGCCCTTCCTTGATCCGCTGCCGGATCTCCGTCATTCATGTCGGGATACTTCTGCGCCAGCCACTCGTTGTAGGCCGCGGCCGACTGCGAATACGTGTACTGCGGATACTCGTGCATCAACTGCAGCGCCGTTCCGAACGTGCGCTTCACCACGTCCACCGTTTCGGTCCACGGCCACAGCCATGCCGCATCGATATGCGATTGTCCGGTCAGGTGGAACGGTTAACTGCTGCTCCAGCGGCTTCAGCGGCTCGAGCTTCGCATGCGCCGCCTTCAGGCTCGCGTCGAACCCGGCCTGGTCGTGCCCATCCAGTGCCTTCGCGTCCACCGCCGCAATGGCGCTGTCGAGAGCAGCCATCGAAGCCGTATCGCCCGGCGCAAGCGACGGCACCAGCCGCGCCGCCGTCAGAAACTCCAGCCGCAAATCCTGCGGATCGGGCCGGCTCGCCGGCGCCTCCACACGCAACGCCGCGCCGAACACGCTCTTCACCTTGGTGGTGTGCAGCATCTTCATCGCCACGGTCACCGTGTCGCCGGGCTTAGCGCTCTCAAACAGCACCACCGCATCCAGATCGTCGCCCATGGCCACGCGCCGTCCGTCGAAGTAAAGAATCTCGGGAATTGGCGAATCCGCATTCGCATTCAGATGGAACCAGATGCGCGCACCCGGTCAGATCGTATCCATGCAGATCCGTCGGCACGCGATACGTCTGCCGCAGCCAAATCGCATCCGTGCCCACTTTGCCGTCCTTCGCCACCGGCTGCCAGTCCGACTCGTCAAGATTGATAGCCTCGCCATGCGCCACATCCCCCGCATGCGTCTTCCACGCCCCATCGGGCAGCGACTGCAGGCTCGAGAGCTTGCCCATGACCGCCGAGATCTTTCCCGTCTGCTCGGATGCCCGCTTCCAGTTCAGAGGAAATTCCTGCCCCTGTGCGAACTTGCCGTCAATCTCTGACCCATCGCTCTTGAGCGTGCCTTCGTACGTCACGTGATACATCTCAATTGCAAACGTCAGCTTGCCGTCTTTGAAAGTCGTTGACGTCGTCGGCGTCGCATAGTCGCCCTGGTCGATGCTGTCGATGGTGGTGGTCAGACTTCCGTCTTTGGCCGCGAAGATATGCATGGCCAAGTGCAGCTGCGAGCCGTCCACACTCAGAGTGCGCGGCCCAATCGCCGGCAATCTTCGTGCCGTCAGCGCCTTGCGCCGCACCAACCACAGAGGAGCAGACAGTGCCGATCAAAAGAAGGGAAGCGAAGAATGCGGAGCGCAAATTCAAAGCGGATTTCATAACAGAACCATCCCCCGGAGCATGTTAAGCCAAACGGCAGACGGCTGGTGTATCGATACCACAATTATTTTTGCTCGGCCTTGGCAAGAGGAGCGAAGCTTCACCGTTCCCAAAGATTCCCGGTTCAGAGCGCCTTGAAAGGGCACGGTTTTAACCGTGCCTTCGAAGTCCCGCACACTCCCCGGCTTTAGCCGCTGAGGGATGAATCGTCAGGCAGCATCAGATTCCCGATCGGGCACTTCAAGGCGATCGGTACGGCCTTCATGCCGTACATCAATGGAGCCGGATACAGCGAGCCACAGCCTCCGACGAAATGCTGAAGGGTACAGCCGATTGAAGGACACAGCCTTCAGGCCGTACGTGGATAGGCCAAAACCACAAGGGCTTTAGCCCCCGAGGGAATTCTCACACAGTGTCGCCTTCCACCTTTGGGCGCATCCCAGATGAAGGGTACGGCCTTCAGGCCGTACGTCAATAGGCCAAAACCACGAGGGCTTTAGCCCCTGAGGGAATGCGCTCCTAGCTCGAAACGGAGAACTCTCTTCAAAAGCGGGTCGCATCAACTCACCGCGCCCGCTCCAGATACTCCACATACCCCAGCAACGCGCCCCAGTGATAGAACCGGTCGCTCGAAGAAACATCGTCCCCCTCGCCCAGAATCGCGTTGTAGTTCTCGTGCACGTGCCCTTTCTCTTTCCACTCCTTCAGAAACAGCGCATAACCAGCTTTCGCGAACCCACTCCGCGCCGCCGCAACGTCGTAATTCTTCAACCCCAGGTACACCAGGTAGTTCATCGGCCCCCAGATCCGCCCGCGCCAATAATTCTGATCCTTGAACGCCGCATCGTTGCGCGCAATCGATGGGATCACCCACTCGCCCCAGAACTCCTGCGGGTTCGTCAGATGTTTGTCCACCATCGTTCGCGCCTGCACCGGCGTCGCAGCCTTCGCCAGCAGCGGATAGAAATTCGTCGGCGAAAGCCGCAGGCTCTTCTCTCCCGTGTGCAGGTTCACGTTCAGAAACATCCCCGCCTTCTCATCCCACATCGTCGCCAGCTTTCGCGCGATACTTCTCCGCCCGCGCCTTCAACTCCTTCGCTTCATCAGCCTTGCCCAGCACATCCGCAATCTCCGCCAGCGCATCGCAGTCGGCAATGTACATGCTCATCAGGCCCACATCGCCAAACTCCAGCAGATGTGTCTGCTTGTTATAGGTCGTCCCGTCGTACATCGGGCTGTTGTCCAGGCCTGACTCGAAGATCGCGCCCTGCCATGTCCCGCGCGAATCGTCGTCGAGATTCGCCGGCTCATTGTCGCCATCGCTGCCCCACGTCAAATACCCCTGAATGTCGCGATGCGCCGCCCACCACCGATTCCACTTGAGCAGCGGCTCAAAAGCATCCGCAAGAAACCAGCGATCGTGAAACTGCTTGTAGAGCCCAAGCACCGTAATCGCGCCCACCGGTGGCTCCGACCGGTCCGAGCTCTTCCACCCACCCGCACGCGCATAGTTGGGCACAAACCCCTGCGGCGTCTCCTCGCGCAGAATCTCCAGCGCATTGGCGTAAGCCAGATCGCGATCGCCGATCGAAGCCAGCGTCGCCGCAAAAAACGTATCCCAGTCGAAGAGCACGTACCCGCCCCAGCCCTCGCTCCACACCCGGCTCACCGGCGAAATCACGCGCTGCTTCTCGGGATCGTAGATCGTGTCCCACCCCAGCGTTGTCTCGATCGCGTCGACGATAGGACCGCTCTTTCCCTGCTTCTCAATCGACGCCTCATACGCCTTCCGCTCGCGCTCGATCACATCTTCAATCTGCGCAAGCGTGCGTGGCCGCATCTTCTCTTCCTTCGCCGCATCGGGATCAACCTCTCGCGTGCTGATCCCAACAGGCCCGGTGAGATCCGTCGCGATGTACGAAGTCGCAACCGGCACACTCACCGTCCGCGACTGGGCGCTTGCGGCGCAGGTGCAATCCACCTTGATCGACCCACTCACGCCCGTGGTCACGATCGATCCCGGTCCGCCGTAGATGGCCATGCCCGCATGCATGTCCCACAGCAGCCCCACGCTGAACACCACCGTCGGCGGCAATGCGCTGCTTGCTTTGCTCGCCAGCGGACTCACCAGCAGCACCAGGTCGTCGCCATCGTGCGCGCTCTGCACCCGCCACTTATGGCCTTCCCACTCCACGGTCAGATCGGTATAGCTGCCATCCCACGCATGCGGCCCCGGCGTCACCACCTCCGCACCCTTTGCCTGCCTTCCGATCAGCGCATCGCCCAGAAACGCATCGCCTCCCTCGGTCGTGTTGTGCTTCATGCCGACACGAATCGCCAGCCCCTCCGGCAGCAGAACCTGCGTCGTCACGCTGTGCACATCCCACGTATTCCATCCCCGCGCCAGCCGCGCCTGCACCGCGCGATACTCCGCCGACTCCGGCGCGACAGCTGCAGAATCAGGCGCAACGCGCGACGCAACGGCCTGCACGTTTGCGCGCTCGCCGACCCGCCTGCGCGCAAACCAGCAACACCGTAGAAGTCAATATGGAATGAAACAGAAGTCTCCAAGTCATCGTTCCCGCCGAGAGCGCTAAGTGCTAACAGCGAACAGCCGCACCACAATAACTGAGAGCTGAAAGCTGACAGCTGAAAGCTGCGTTTAAACAAACCCGCCATCCACCACATAGCTCTGGTTCGTGATCGCTCCCGAGTCGTCGGAAGCCAGGAACAGCACCAGCCGCGCCACATCCTCCGGCAGAAGGTCCACCTTGAGCGCCTGGCGCCCCATCACCTCGGCCCGGTACTCAGGCGTGAGCACCAGCTTCTTCTGCTTCTCAGTGTTGATCGCGCCGGGCAGCACCGCATTCACGCGGATGCCGTCTTTGCCAAGCTGGTGTGCCATGGTCCTCGTCAATCCCACGATGCCGGCTTTCGCCGTATTGTAGACAGGCATTCCTGTCGTCGGGATCATCCACGCAATCGACGAAAGATTGATGATCGAACCGCGTCCCGCCTCACGCATCGCCGGCAACACCGCCTGGATGCAGAAGTAATAGTGCTTCAAATTCTGCGCAACGCAGTTGTCCCAGAACTCCGGCGTGACTTCTTCAATCGTGTGCCGCCGATCGTTGGCCGCATTATTCACGAGCACCGAAATCGATCCCCATGTCGCGAGAATTCCTTCGATGGCCTCCTGCGTAGCTGCGATATCAGTCAGATCGCAGTGCACAAAGTGCGACGCCGGGCATCCCTCCGCGCGCAGACTCTCCACCAGCCGCCAAGCCGCCGCATCCTGAATATCGAGGAAGGCCACGCGCGCACCCTGCCGCGCAAAGTGCGTCACAATCGACTCGCCAATGCCCGTAGCTCCCCCAGTGACGAGAACAACCTGCCCCCGCAGACTCGGATACTTCGCAAATCGATCCGCCAACTGCATCATCGATCACTCCAAAAAACATTCATCCGCATCCAACAAAACCTCCAGCAGCAGTGAGCCGCCCATCCCAAGCTGAGAGCTGATTGCTGAAAGCTGAGAGCTGAAGGCTGTACTCAGTGCAGATCCCGCGGCACCGCATGCCCACGGCAGCCCTGCAGAAAATCAAAGTCCGCCCCCTCGTCCGCCTGCATCACGTGCTTCACATACAGCGACTGGTAGCCGCTCTTGAATGCGGGCTCCGGCGCAATCCACTCCGCGCGACGCCGCTCCAACTCCGCCTCGTCCACATCGAGATGCAGCGTGCGCGCTTCCACATCGAGTTCGATCCAGTCGCCTTCACGCACCAGCGCCAGCGGCCCGCCCATCGCCGCCTCCGGGCTCACATGCAGCACCACCGTTCCATACGCCGTTCCGCTCATCCGCGCATCGCTGATGCGCACCATGTCCTTGATGCCGCGCGCCAGCAACTTCGGCGGCAGGCCCATGTTGCCCACCTCGGGCATGCCCGGATAGCCCTTCGGCCCGCAGTTCTTCAACACCATCACGCTGTTCTCGTCGATCTCCAGATTCGGGTCGTCGATGCGCGCCTTGTACTGCTCCACGTCTTCAAACACCACGGCACGGCCGCGATGCTTCATCAATGCGGGCGTCGCTGCCGACGGCTTCAGCACCGCTCCCTTCGGGCACAGGTTGCCGCGCAGAACTGCGAGGCCGCCACTCGCCACGATGGGGTGCTGATAGTCGCGGATGACCTCGCTGTTCCACACCGGCGCATCCTTCACGTTCTCGCCCATCGTGCGCCCGTTCACCGTAAGCGCGCCTTCATCCAGTTGCTGGTGCGCGGCCAGCGTGCCCAGCACCCCAGGCAACCCGCCCGCATAGTAGAAGTCCTCCATCAAAAACCTGCCGGACGGCTGCATGTCCAGAATCGTCTTCACATCGCGTCCGTACTTATCCCAGTCATCAAGATCGAGTGGAACGCCCACACGCCCCGCAAATGCGATCAGGTGAATCACCGCATTCGTCGATCCGCCAATCGCCGCGTTGGCGCGAATCGCATTCAGAAAAGCCTCGCGCTTCAGGATCTTCGAGATGCGCAGGTCCTCGTGCACCATCGCCACAATCCGCCGCCCCGACTCGTGCGCCAGCACTTTGCGCCGCGAGTCCACTGCGGGAATCGCCGCATTCCCGGGCAGCGAAAGCCCCAGCGACTCCACCATGCACGCCATCGTCGACGCCGTCCCCATGGTCATGCAGTGCCCCGCCGACCGGCTCATGCAGCTCTCTGCATCCATGAACTCCTGCCGGCTCACGGTCCCCGCCTTCACGGCCTCGCTCAGTTGCCACACAATCGTTCCCGAACCGATCGCCTCGCCCTTGTAGCGTCCGTTGAGCATCGGCCCGCCGCTCACCACGATGGTCGGCACATCGCAGCTCGCCGCGCCCATAATCAGCGACGGCGTTGTCTTGTCGCAGCCGCACAGCAGCACCACCCCGTCCAACGGGTTGGCGCGGATCGACTCCTCCACATCCATGCTCGCCAGGTTGCGAAACATCATCGTCGTCGGCCGCATCAGCGTCTCGCCCAGCGACATCACCGGAAACTCCAGCGGAAATCCGCCCGCCTCCCACACGCCGAACTTCACCCGCTCCGCCAGCTCGCGAAAATGCGCATTGCACGGCGTCAGCTCGCTCCACGTATTGCAGATCCCGATCACCGGCCGCCCATCGAACACATCTCCCGGAAATCCCTGGTTCCGCATCCAGCTCCGATGAATGAAACCGTCCCGGTCCTGCCCGCCAAACCACTCCCGCGACCGCAAGGTCTTTTTGTCCATGGCAGCACAATATACAGGGGTCAGGGATGGTCAGGGATCAGAGGGGAGCAGCGAAGTGTGCGCAGCGCATTAGTCCAATCAGTGATTCGAGAATGGCAAGTTTGCGACCTTGTCCTGACTGATCCCGACTCCTGCCACTGACCACTGACCACTAACCACTACCCTGATCACTGACCCCTGATCCCTGACCACTGCTATGATTCCAATGTTCTTCCTTCGGACAATCCGGAAGCCGCCAGTTTAAGCGATTTACTTCAACGAAACTGCGCCTCCGTGTCCGAACTCAGGAGTCCTATGCCGCGCATCAACCCGTACGTCATCCTGCTGACCCTGATCGCCACGCTGGGCGGTCTGCTCTTCGGTTACGACACCGCCGTCATCAACGGCGCCGTCGGCAGTCTCAAGTCGTATTTCATCGACCCGCGCTTCGCCGACCTCGCCAACCCCGCACAAGCCAACGCCGCCAATTCGCTGCTCGGTTTCGTAGTGTCGAGTGCGCTCATCGGCTGCATCGTCGGCGGCCTCGTGGGCGGATGGGTCAGCACACGCATCGGCCGCAAGCGCGGCCTGGTCATCGCGGCGGTCTTATTCCTCATTTCCGCAATCGGCGCGGCTGCCCCCGAGTTTCCCTTCGCGCCCATCGGCCACGGCGGACCCGGCTACATGAGCGCCTTCGTCGTCTACCGCATCCTCGGCGGCATCGGCGTCGGTCTCGCCTCCATGCTCTCGCCCATGTACATCGCTGAAATCGCGCCGCCCAAAGTGCGCGGCAATCTCGTCGCGTGGAACCAGTTCGCCATCATCTTCGGCATGCTCGTCATTTACTTCGTCAACTACGGTATCTCCCGCGCCGGCAGCGGCGATGCCTGGCTCAACAGCATCGGCTGGCGCTACATGTTCCTCTCCGGAACCATCCCCGCCGCTCTCTTCCTGATCCTTCTCCTGCTCGTGCCCGAGACGCCGCGCTTCCTCATGCTGAAGGGAAGGGAAGCGCGAAGCACGCGCAGTTCTCACCAAGCTCGTGACCCCCGAAGAGCGCGAAAAAGAGCTCTCCGAAATCCGTGCCTCGCTCAGCGAGCATCACTCCGGTAGCCTGTTCTCGTTCGGCTCGGCCGTCATTCTCATCGGGATTGTGCTGTCGGTCTTTCAGCAGTTCGTCGGTATCAATGTGGTCCTGTACTACGCTTCCGACATCTTCAAGGGCATGGGCATGACCACCAATGCCAGCCTTCTGCAAACCATCATCGTGGGCGCGGTCAACCTCGCCTTCACTGTGGTCGCCATCTTCACCGTCGATCGCTTCGGCCGCAAGCCGTTGCAGATCGTCGGCGCTCTGGTCATGGCGGTGAGCATGGTTTCGCTCGGCGCCGACTTCTGGCTGGGCGGCAAAGGCATGTTCGCGCTCGTCGCCATGCTGGTTTACACCGCAGGCTTCGCCGTTTCCTGGGGACCGGTCACCTGGGTCCTGCTCAGCGAAATCTTTCCCAACCAGATTCGCGGCAAAGCCATGGCCATCGCGGTCGCCGCCCAGTGGGTCGCCAACTATCTCGTCAGCTGGTCGTTCCCCATCCTGAACGACAACCCCTACCTGGTGGCCCACTTCAAACACGGCTTTGCCTACTGGATCTACGGAGCCATGGGCATCCTCGCCGCGCTCTTCATGGCCAAATTCGTACCCGAAACCAAAGGCCGCACCCTCGAGCAGATGGAGCACCTCTGGAAACCCGCCGCATAAGGAACCTAGGGCGGTCATCCTGAGCGAAAGGGGCCCCAGACGTTTTTCAGTCTGGGGGTGGTGAGTCGAAGGACCTGCTTTTGTCTTTCGTAAGGCTACCGACTCTGGCGTTTGCAGATATCCGCCGTTGCGATGCCATTTTCATCAATCCACTCGATATACAGCGCACCCATGCGCCGCGATCGCAATCTGGACCCCCGGCGATGCCTTCGTCCGTTTGCCATCCCAAACACTGCGCACCGCGTGGTCTCCATCGACTCCGAACTCCGCCCACCTCGCGCGCAGCACCGCAGGTGTATCGCCGAGATTGAAAAAGGCGAAATAGCGCCCCGTTTGCGTCTGCGCCTCCCACACACGAATGTTCTCAAAGCCCGCGGGCAGCTCCTGCAGAGGATGACTGTCCCGCGCCGTCTGGTTGATCGCGATCAGCTCCCGATTCATCATCAGCGATCGCGTAAACTCATCCAGCCGCGTCAGGTTCGCACCCATGATCAGAGGCGACCGCGCAAACGCCCACAGCGCAAACTCCGACCGCCGCTCATCCTCCGTCAGCCGCGTCGCGCGCGCCTCGCCAAACGCTGGATGTGGCCCCAGCCATCCCGCCGGCAGTACATCCCCATCGATCCAGCGCCCGGGCTTTGCCGTCGGCGCCCACTTCGCGAACAGATCGAAATCGTCGCTGCAGCCCAACCATATGTCCCGTCTTGCCCGTCTCTGCTTTCCAGAAGTCCCAATGCTCTTCCGAGAATCGCCACGCCCGTGCAGATTGCTTGCGCAATCCCCAGCACCTCGGGCGCCGGCGGTCCCGGAGAAAGGCTGAAAACCATCGGCCGTCCCGATTTCGCGATCGCCATCGGCAATCTGGCGAATCTCGCTCGGCTGCGCCGGGTGGTCGCTCACGCACCCAAGCTTGATGTAATCCACCCCCCACTGCGCATATAGCTTGAATTCCGCGTCGAGATAGGCCTGCCCCGCCGCATTGTCCCTGGCGACCAAAAACTCACTGTCCCACGAACATGTCTGCGCCCTATCCGCCGCCTCCGCCGCATGAAAGGCTTCGATCCAGTCGATCGGCGATATTTGCTTCAACCGCCTGTCGCGGAATCCCCGGCATCACTGAATCCCCAGCTTCAGTCCATGCGCATGCAGCCAGTCGGCCAGCGGTTTCAACCCCGCGCCATTTGCCGCGGAAGGGAACAGGTTCACCGCCGGGATCAGCCTTCCTGCGCCGTCCAAAACATACCCTTTGCCGTTCTTGTCCGCCCGCAGCCGATGGTTCTCGATTGCCATCCGACCAATTCACCGCCCGACCGCTCGTACCAGCCCACGTCCAACCATCGGAGGGCTGGATGCCTGCGCATGCGCAGAACTCACCGCGACAGCAGCAAACAACAGCAGAGCCTCGACGAAAAGCCAGCCTCGCCTCATGCCGAGACGTATACCACACCGAGTCTGCGCAAACATCAACTCGCTCGGACCTGCCGATGCGTCCGCGAACCCGCCAACGTGCCATGTCCGCCCTGCGGACGCCAACTCGCCGCTTTGTACAAATTCACCTGCGCAAAAACCAGCATGACCAATCGGCAACGCGACGCGTCTATCCGGAAAGATGCCCTCTCATCCTGCGCCAGCTCCCGCGACGAAATCCGCGTTGACTGTCTATGCCATCGCACTCTTCGTCCTCGGCGCACAATCCCTGTCAGCGCAGTCCGCCGCCAAACCTCTCACCCCCAGCGAAGCCTACAAATCCGCACTCGCTCCCGTCACCGCGACCCGCAGCCAGCCCAACGACCTCACCGATGCCGACAAGTTCGCACTCGGCATCGGCATCGCCCAGGCCTCGCGCGACTGTCTCGCTCTCTCTTCCGATGTTTCCCTCGCCGCCAACCCCTCCGAGCTCTTCGCACTCGGCCAGCTCTGCGTCTTCGGCCAGCAGTTCGAGTCCGGACGCGCCGTGCTGGTCAACTACCTCGCCCTGCCTCAACCGCCCCAACGCGAGGAAGCGCTTCTCCTCCTCGTCCGCGCGTACATCGGAATGAAAGAGGCCTGGTCCGCCGAACCGCAGGTCGACACGCTGTTGCGCGACTACCCCTACGACGCGCGCATCCACGCGGCCATCGATATGGTCCTCGATGGCATGGAAGGCCTTGGCCCCGACGACAATCCAACCGTCCTCAACCTGTGCGCAACCCAGAACGCCGCAACGCTCCCATTGCTCAACGCCGGCAAGACCCTCGAAGCCAAAGAGGGAAGCGCATCCGCCGCGCTGCTCTTCTCCGATGCCGTCCGCTGCGCATTCCTCTCGAGAACGCAAACAAGCCCGACAATCTCGCGGACCTTGCGCAAATCACCCAACTGCCCGCCTGGGCCGGAACCGCCGACCTGGCCCCGATGCAGCACGCCCTCGCCCGTCAACAAATGGTCGGCAAAGCTGCGCCGATCCCCGCTCTCCGCGGACTCGTTCTCGGCCCCACAAGTCTCCTGCCCAAAACCGTCTTCCTTGAAACCAGGCGCCGTGGTTCTGGTCCCCTTCACGCTCTGGTCGCCCAGCGCCCCGGAGATGGTCCGCGACCTTGCCAAACGCATTCCGCCCCAATCGATCGTTGCCATCACCAGCTGGCATGCCAACACCGGCCGCGACGACGTGCGCTCCGACGATGTGCTCGCCGCTCTGCGCTCCTTCCAGAAAGCTTTCCCGGCCAGGGTCTCCGTCCTCATCGTCCCGGACACCGTCCTCGGCGCCCTGCAAAGCGACGTCTTTCCTGCCGCCATCCCCATCCACGACGGCACGGTGCTCGCCAACCTCAGCCTCAATAGCGAAGGCGCCGAGCGGCTCGTAATCGATGCCTTCTTGCGCGCGAATGCTGGCCGGCCAACGCGCTAACCGCTCCGCCGTCTCCTTCTCCAGTCAAACGATTTTGCTCCCATACCACATTTCGGAACACCGTACCACCAGAAAAGGCGCATACTGTATTTGAGGTCGTTTTGGGCCACCATGCGGGACTGCTCGAGGGACTGTGCTCTTCCTCCGGTTTACCCTCTTCCGCTGCGGCCTTTACACTGGCATGATCGTCCATGAAGGGCCGCTTTTCGCTGCACCAACTCTAGGAAAACGGCATGCGGCGCGGATTTCGGAGGAGTTTTGCTACTCCCGAACCGATCAACCGCGAAGGCTCGAGATCGAAATACTTACGTCGCCCGACGGAGAGGGATTTATGACTGCTGCGCGTTATCCAGGCATTCGTATCACCGCAAACGGAAACCAGCTCGTCTCGTACCACACCGAGACCCGCATCGCCGACGCCGGCGTGTTCTATCCCATCACCCCCTCCACCGAGGGCGGCGAGCTCTTCCAGCAGGCCTATGCCGAGGGCCACCTGAACGTCTTTGGCCACAACACCATCGCCATTGAGACCGAAGGCGAGCACGCGGCCCAGGGCGGCGCCATCGCCCACTCCGTCTGCGGCAAGCGCGTGGTCAACTTCACCTCCGGCCAGGGCGTCGTCTACGGCGTCGAGCAGTACTACCACGCTCCCGGCAAGGGCTCCACCATGGTGCTTGAAGTCGGCGCCCGCGCCCTCACCAAGCACGCCCTCAACGTCCACTGCGGCCACGACGACATCTACGGCGCGCTCGACACCGGCTGGATCATGATCTTCGGCAAAGACGCCCAGCAGGCCGCCGACCAGGCCCTCATCCTCCGCCGCGTCACCGAGCTCTCCCTCACGCCCGGCATGAACATCATGGACGGCTTCCTCACCACGCCACCTCGAGCGCACCTTCTACAAGCACGAGTCCGAGCTGATCCGCGAATACCTCGGCGCCCCCGAAGACATCATCGACTGCCCCACCGAAGCGCAGCGCGTCCTCTTTGGGCCCACCCGCCGCCGCGTTCCCAAGATGATGGACCTCACCAACCCCATCCTCCTCGGCCCGGTCCAGAACCAGGAACACTACATGCAGGGCATCGTCGCCCGCCGCAACAACTTCGCCGAGCCGATCCTCGACTTCCTCGAAGCCGCCTATAAGGACTTCGGCGAGCTCACCGGCCGCTACTACGGCCTGCTCTCCCAGTACAAGACCGACGACACCGACACCGTCTTCGTCTCCCTCGGCTCGGCCGCTGAAAACATCGAAGCCGCCGTCGACTACCTGCGCGAGACCCGCGGCGTCAAGGTCGGCTCCATCCACGTCAACGTCATCCGCCCCTTCCCCGAAGCCGCCATCGTCGCCGCCCTCAAGGGCAAGAAGAACGTCATCATCCTCGAGCGCACCGACGAAGCCCTCTCGCCGCGACAACCCGCTCGGCCGCGACATCCGCACCGCGCTCTCCAAGGCCATTCAGACCGAAGGCCGTCCCGCCGCCGAAGGCCTGCCCGCCCTCTCGCATCGACGAAGTGCCCCACATCTTCTCCGGCACCTACGGCCTCGGCTCGCGCGACTTCCGCCCCGAGCACATCATCGGCGCCTACGAGTTCGCCACCGCCAGCCGCGCCCGCAAGGACGGCAAGACCGCAGCCGACGGCGTCACCTTCATCGTCCTCGGCATCGACCATCCCTACGCGGTCGTCGGCGACGAAATGCCCTCGCTGCTCCCCGAAGGCGCAGTCGCTGTCCGCTTCCACTCCATCGGCGGATGGGGCGCCATCACCACCGGCAAAAACCTCGGCGCCATCATCGGCGACCTCAACGACCTGCTCTACGAGCGCGACGGCCTGAACGACGAGCTACGGCAATCCCAAGGAAATCATCCACGTCAGCGCCAACCCCAAGTACGGCTCCGAAAAGAAGGGCGCGCCCACCAGCTACTTCATGGTCGCCGCCAAAGACCGCATCCGCGTCAACTGCGATCTGCGCCACGTCACCGCCGTTCTCTGCTGCGACCCCAAGGCCTTCACCCACACCAACCCGCTCGACGGCATTCAGCCCGGCGGCAGTCCTGGTCTGGGAGTCGGACGAAGAAGGCGAGCAGGCCTGGGAGCGCCTGCCCCTCTGGGCCCGCAAGCAGATCATCGACAAGAACATTCGCGTCTTCACGCTGCCCGGCTTCGACATCGCCAAGAAGGCCACCGACCGCGGCGACCTCCAACTCCGCATGCAGGGCAACGCCTTCCTCGGCGCCTTCTTCGCCGTCAGCAGCCTGCTCAACGAGTTCGGCATCACGCCAGGAGCAGTACCGCGAAGTCGTCTACAAGCAGTACGTGAAGAAGTTCGGCAAGCTCGGCGACGCCGTCGTGGCCTCCAACATGGAAGTCATGACCCAGGGCTTCGAGCAGGTCAAGGAGATCAAGATCGGCGAGCTCTCCGCCGCCGACCGCTCCACCCTCCGCGGCCAGGCCCTTCTGCCCATCCTTGAACTCGCCACCGCACGGCGGTACTGCAGCACCGGCTGCCGTTCCACACCCGACGCCCGCGGGCCAGGGTCCGCGCACACCCATCAGCACCGTCACCAAGCTTCGACGCGGAGTTCCGCTCCAGCTTCGGCTACGACCAGCCCGCCACTCCGCTCTCGGCCATGGGCGTCATCGCCGCGGCCACCGGCGACACCGCCTCCAAGTACGTAGCCCGCCGCGAAACCCCGCTCTACATCCCCGAAAACTGCACCCAGTGCATGGAGTGCATCTCGGTCTGCCCCGACACCGCCCTGCCCAACACCTCGCAGGACCTGAGCACCCTGCTCACCACGGCCGTCTCCTACTACGTGGCCGACGCCGAAGACCGCACCAAGCTGCTGCGCGCGCTTCCCGCAGATCGAAAAGGCAGCGCGCCAGCGCATGGTCGCCGAATTCAAGACCGGCACGCCGCTGCCCACGATCCTTCGCGAAGTCACTGACCAGCTCGCTTCGGATAGCGAAGCCGGCTTCTCGCAGAAGTCGAAGGAGCAGTTCTTCGACATCATCGCCAAGGTGCCGATGGCCTATCAGAAGGTCAACGCCATCTTCTCCTCGCCCGAGCGCAAGACCCCCGGCTCCGGCGGCGTCTTCTCCATCTTCGTCAGCGATCTCTGCAAGGGCTGCGCAGCCTGCGTCACCGCCTGCGGCGATCACGAGGCGCTCAAGATGGTGCAGGAGACCGAAGAAGTCAACGCCGAGCACGAAACCGGCACCGCCTTCCTCAACCTGCTGCCCGACACTTCGCAGAAGTACCTCGGCCTCTTCAACGCCGCCAACCCGGCCGACTCCAAGACCGCCACCCTGCGCAACATGCTCATGGTGCGCACCAACTACGACGCGCTCGTCTCCGGCGACGGCGCCTGCGCCGGCTGCGGAGAAAAATCAGTCCTCCGCTCCATCGCCGCCGTCACCGAGGCCTACATGCGCCCCGTCTATCCACGCCAAGGCCGATCGCTTCGTAGCCAAGGCCGGCGAACTCGAAAAGAACGGCGCCGCCCAGCTTGCCGCACTCAAGGAAACAGACCGCCGGCGAGTACGAGCTCCTCCGCCAGGCCATCGCCCACCTCATCCTCGGCCTCGGCGGCGAAGACGTAAAAGACACCAAGACCCGCATCGCCGCGCACGAAGAAGCCAACGGCCCCATCACCGACGCGCAGCTCATCGAAGCCATCGCCGCGGTCCTGCTCACCGAAGCCTTCAACCACAAGTCGCTGCAGCCCATCGACGGCCGCCTCGCCAATGGCATGTCCGTCATGGCCATGGCCGCGCACACCGGCTGCAACACGGTCTACGGTTCCACCTCGCCCAACAACCCGCACCCCTATCCGTGGATGAACTCGCTCTTCCAGGACGGCATCACCGTGGGCTGGCTCATGGGCGAAAGCTTCATCGTCGACCACGCCCGCCGCTCCGTCATCCCCGAGCGCCTCGCCGACGTCGTCCTCACCGGCGAAGGCGGCATCAACGACGAGCAGTACTACCACTTCACCCACTTCACCGACGCGCTGATGACCGACCAGGAGATCGTCGAGCTGCCCAAGGTCTGGGTGGTCGGCGGCGACGGCGGCATGGGCGACATCGGCTACCAGAACATGTCCAAGGTCATCCTGCAGAACCGGCCCAACGTCAAGGCCCTCATGCTCGATACCCAGGTCTACTCCAACACCGGCGGCCAGAACTCCGACTCCACCCCCATGCTCGGCGGCAACGACATGAACGTCTTCGGCGCAGCCACGCAGGGCAAGAACACTGAGAAGAAGACCGTCGCGGAAACCTTCCTCGCCGGCCACGGTTCGCCCTTCGTCGCGCAGGTCTCCATGGCCAACGCGCCCAAGCTCTACCGCGCCATCCTCGACGGCCTGGAGTATCGCGGCACCATGTTCCTGCAGTGCCTTCACCACCTGCCAGCCCGAGCACGGCGTGGCCGACGACATGGCCCTCCACCAGGCGCAGCGCGTACGCGACTCGCGCGGCGTGCCCGAGTTCGTCTTCAACCCGCGCCTCGGCGAAACCTATCAGGAAGCGCTCGACATCAAGGGCAACCCGTCGCATGGACCTCGACTGGTACGAAACCAAGTCCAAGACCACCGGCGAAATCCAGCGCTACACCGTCGCCCACTGGTGCACCACCGAAGCCCGCTTCCGCAACCACCTCAAGAAGATCAAGCCCGAGGCGGCTGCCAAGCTCATCCACCTCGACAACATGCTGGTGCGCATCACGCAGCAGGATGTGGTCTACCGCCGCTACCTCAACCCCGGTCACCGCGCCTTCATTCCCGACTTCGGCGTCTACATCACCTGGGAAGAGAACGGCAAGACCGAGTACCGCGCCCTCTCCCGCCAGCTCGTCATGTTCTGCGTCGAGCGCCGCAAGTCGTGGCGCATGCTGCAGTCCAAGGCCGGCATCGTGAACAAGGAGTACGCCGCCCAGAAGGCCATCCTCGCCGACGTAGACGCCGGCAAGATCCCCAAGGACGAGTTCCTCACCCACGCCCACGAAATCCTGAGCGAGCGCCTAACCGGCGGCGTCCTGGCCAAGGCATAGTGCGCGCATTGCTCCAACGGATGAAGGGTACGGGCTTCAGCCCGTACATCCAAACCAACCACTCCAATTAGAGAAACAACGAAGGCGGACCCGAATGGGTCCGCCTTCGTTTTGTTCCGGTTTTGAAAGGGCACGACTTCAGAGGCTGCTGAAAACTAGACGTCACGCTTTGTAATAAGGGCACGACTTTAGTCGGGCCGATAAAGCCACCAAAATGAAGGGGCTTTATTTGTGGTGTCTCAAGAGGTTGTTTACGTCGAGACCTGAGCGGCTGATGGGTGCAGTCTGATTGAGGCTAGCATGGGGTCGGTGCCAGTTGTAATCGTGGATCCATGGAAAGAGGTGGTTTTCTCTTTCTTCTGAGTTTTGGTAGAGACGGGCGTAGGCCCATTCGCGGATGGCGGTCTGGATGAAGCGTTCGGCCTTTCCGTTTGTCTTGGGAGTGTAGATGCGGGTGCGGATGTGGCGTATCTGGAAGTGACGACAGGTGTCGCGGAACCGGTCCGAGCAGAAGCAGGGGCCATTGTCGGTCATGACGCGACGGACCTGGATTCCATGTCTTCGAAAATAGGCAACAGCCTGGCTAAGGAAATCGGCTGCCGAGACGGCCTTTTCATCCGGCATCATGGCCACGTAGGCCATGCGCGAGTAGTCGTCGATGGCCACGTAAAGGAACTCCCATCCGGCGCCGCGGGTTTCATCCTGAGGGTTGCCGGTGATGCGGTGTCCCGGCTTGTGGATGCGAGCCAGCTTCTTGATGTCGATGTGGATCAGATCGCCCGGTGCATCGCGCTCGTAGCGGACCACGGGGCTGGCCGGCTCAAGCATCCGAGCCTTGTTCAGCTTGAGCCGAACGAGGATGCGGCTGACCGTGGCGCGGCTGAGCCCGGTGGTCTTGGCGATCCGCACCCCCGTCCAGCGCTGGCGGCGCAGAGCTTCCACCTGGCCCGCCAGATCCGGCGCTGTGGTGCGCGGCGAACGATGCGGCCGGCTCGAGCGATCCACAAGCCCCGCCCGGCCCTGCTGGCGAAAACGGGCTACCCACTTTGCGGCGCTCTGGCGGCTGAGCCCGCACTCGGCTGCCGCCTCGCGCAGGCTCAGCCGCCCCTCCAACACTTTGCTGGCCAATTGCTCTCGACTGTAGATCGTCAGTCGAGCATGATGGTGATAGTCCATTCGATCTCCTGAGATAACTGCTGCTTCGACAACATCAGCTTCCCAGTTCTCGATCGAATGGACAACAACCTATTGAAACTTCACATTTAGCCCCTGCAAATGCCGGGCGCGACGAACACTCACGAGGAGAGCCCCTTTTCAGCATCCTCTTCAGTCGTGCCGCGGTGAGTCAATACCAAATGAGGGTGAAGGGTACGGGCTTCAGCCCGTACATCCAGACCAAACCCTTTAAGCATTTAAACGCGGACCGTCAGGTCCGCGTTTATCATCTCGATGATGCCAATCCCAATCGCCATGCGTTGCATTTCCCTTGCATCCACAATTTGCCTGGCCGCCATCGCACTAGCTGCCCCGGCCCAGCTCCCCATCACCGAAAAAATAGAGTGGACCTGGACCGACCGCCCCGACCAACCCTTGCCCGCACTCCCCAACGTCCTCCTCGTCGGCGACTCCATCACCCGCGCTTACTATCCCGAAGTCGCGAAGCAGCTCGCCGGCGAAGCCAACGTCTACCTCTTCGCCACCTCAGCCGCAAGCGGCGACCCGCGCCTCCCGCAGCAACTTCATGACTACTTCCAGATGATGGGTGTGTCGTTCGCCGTGATGCACTTCAACAACGGCATGCACGGCTGGGGCTACACCGAAGCCCAGTACGCCGCCGGACTTCCCGGTATGATTGCCGCTCTGCGCGCCGGAGCCGCTCAGGCCAAACTCGTCTGGGCTAACACAACGCCCGTCCTGCACGACTCCACCACCGGCGAATCAACCAACGCGCGCGTCGACGAACGCAACCGCCTTGCCGCCGCCTGCATGGCCCGCGAAAAAATCCCCATCGACGACCAGCACGCCCTCATGCTCCCGCATCCCGAATTGCACGATGGCGATGTGCACTTCACCGCCGCTGGCAGCGCGCTGCAAGCCGCAAGCGTAGCCGCATCGATTCGCACGGAACTGCTCAAGCGCACGCCCTAACGCATCCGCAGCCGTCCTACGCCCAGCTAAACCCGCTCTTCTGCAGCGGCAGCGTCCGAATCCGTTTCCCCGTCGCAGCAAAAATAGCATTTGTCACCGCCGGCAAAATCGGCGGCAGTGTCGGCTCGCCCAGCCCAGTCGGCGCGTAATCCGTCTTGCGCCAATACACCTCGATCGGCGGAATCTGCTTCATCCGCAAGATCGGGTGGTTGTGGAAGTTCGACTGCTGCACGCCCTTCCCATCGGCCCACGTGATCTCCTGCGCCATCTCGCTCATCCCGTCGATCACGCCGCCGAACCCCATGCTCTCCGCCGCCTGCGGATTGATGATCTGGCTGCCCACGTCGCCGGCCGCCCACACATGATTCACCGTAACCTTGCCGCTCGCGTCCACGCTTACATCGGCAACCTCGGCAAAATAGCCCAGGTGGCAGAACCAAGCCGCAATGCCCATGCCGCGCCCCGGCTGCTTGGTGCGCTTGGCCCAGCCCGACTTCTCCGCCACCAGCTGCAGCACACCCTTGTAGCGCTCTGGAATCAGCACATCCTGTCCCGTCGGCTCATGATCGCCGACCGCATCGCCCTCGCTCGACTTCCACGGCGATTGCTTGTTATCGAGCAGTTCGAGCTGAAACTCCAGCGGATCGCGCCCCGCCGCATGCGCCATTTCATCCAGGAACGATTGCGACACCCAGCAGTAGGCGTTATCGCCGGGCGCGCGCAGTGCGCCGGTCCGCTGGATCAGCGGCTGCCGCGAAGTGTAGAGCGCATACGACGGAGGGAACCCCGCCGGATATGTGTCGCCACCGATCCCGCCGCCCGAAGTCGATTGCTTCGCATCGCCAAAGGTGATCAGGTGATGCCGCCACGCGATGAGCTTGCCCTGCGCGTCCATCCCGCCCTTCAGGCCAACGGTGCCACCCGGCCGAAACGGATCGTGCGCGATGTCGTCTTCGCGCGACCAAAGCAGCTTCACTGGCGCATCAACACGCTTCGCGATCCAGGCAGCCTCTGCGGCGTAGTCATTCTGCAGTCGGCGTCCGAAGCTGCCGCCGCCGCGCACCATGTGCGTCGTGATGTCTTCTTCCTTGATCCCCAGCGTCTTCGCGACCACCCCGCGCCCGTCAATCGGCAGCGTACTGCTCGTCCACATCTCCAGCTTGCCGTCTTTCCAGTGCGCCGTCGCGCCCTGCGGCTCCATCGTCGCGTGCGCAATAAACGGATACTCGTATGTCGCCTCAACCACCTTGGCCGCGCTCTTCAACGCTCCGTCCACGTCGCCATACTTGCGCACCGTCGTTGCCGGCGGAGCCTGCAACAGCTCTCCCGCCTTCTTCGCAAATCCGTCGTTCGTCTGCGGTGCGCCCGGGCCGTGATCCCAGTCCACCTTCAGCTGCTTGCGCGCCTGCTGCGCCTGCCACCACGTGTCCGCAACAATCGCCACGCCCGCCTCGATCCCCGGCTCCCATGGAATACAAGCCTGCGGCGTGATGCTGCCGTCAATCACCAGCACATGCCGCACTCCCGGCAGCTTCGCAATCTCCTCGGTATTGGCCGTCTTCACCTTGCCCGCAAACACCGGCGCCTTCTCAATCGACGCATACAGCATCCCCGGCAGCTTCACGTCGATGCGCGAACAATGGCTTGCCCGTCACCAGTCCGTGCGTATCCACACCGGCCTGCGAATGGCCGATGATGTGGTAATCCTTCGGATCTTTCAGCTTCACGCTTGCCAGCGCCGGAGCCGGCAACGCCGCCGCTTTCGCCGCAATCTCGCCGTACCCGACCGACTTGCCCGAAGCCGCATGCATCACGCGGCCATGCGCCGTCGTGCACTCCGCCACCGGCACGCCCCAGCCCTGCGCAGCAGCCGTCATCAGCAGTTGCCGTCCCGCTGCACCCACGCGCCGCATCGGCTCCCATCCCATGGGCGTGTTGGCCGACCCGCCCGAAAACTGGATCCCGTAAATCTTCTCGTTCAGATCGGCCTGCTGCACCCGCACGTCTTTCCAGTCAACGTCCAGTTCCTCCGCAATCAGCATGGGCAGCATGTTGCGCATGCCCTGGCCCGTCTCTGAAGCGCGCGCCATGATGGTCACGACTCCATCCGGCGCAATCTTGATGAACGCCTGCGGAGTCAGGTCGGGCGGAGGCGCACCGGGACCCTGCGCTGCCGCAAGAGGTGCGCGATACAGGTTCAGCGCGAGACCGCCACCGGCCAGTGCGCTCAGCTGAAGAAACGATCGCCGATCGATTTTCATGGCTCGAGCCTCCTACTTGGCGCTGGCGGCATTCGCCGCTTCGTGAATGGCCTGGCGGATACGCGGATAGGTCCCGCAGCGGCAAAGGTTGCCGCTCATCGCCGTATCAATCTCCGCATCCGTAGGATGTGGCGTCTGCGCCAGCAACGCAGCGGCCGTCATGATCTGGCCCGCCTGGCAGTAGCCGCACTGCGGAACGTCCAGTGCCTCCCACGCAATCTGCACAGGGTGCGTGCCATCCGGCGAAAGGCCCTCAATCGTAGTGATGGCCTTGCCTTCCGCTGCGCTCACACGCGTGATGCAACTACGCACGGGACGGCCGTCCAGGTGCACGGTGCACGCCCCGCACAGTCCCAGGCCGCATCCGTACTTGGTGCCCGTATAGTTCAAAACGTCGCGCAACACCCAGAGCAACGGTGTGTCCGGCGCAACGTCCACCGATGTGGCCACATTGTTGATATTCAGCTTGAGCGGCATCTCCGCACCCCGTTTCGGATCGAGAGATAGACTTGCCAGCTTGAAGAGACGACCGAAGCGCCGAATCGCAGGAAGAGGAACACGCCCAGCTCAATCAAGACTGGATGACACCACTATAGACGACCCCAGCCTGCGCTGTGTCACCCTCACTCGCGTTGGAATCAGAAAACGCGGTGCCTCAGGTCTCGACTTGAGACCTGGGGCACGGCTTTCGATTCAAGGGGGTGCGCCCCGAAGTGTCCGCCAACTTGCCAACTTGCGAGGTCCGCGCAGCGGACGCTAACCCGCGACCTCCAAAATGACCCAAACGGAGCAGCGCAATCCTAACGGCTAAATGTCACATACCTGCGTCCCGACCAAAGCCGGAAGCCACCAGCCGGATCCGCCGTCACCTGCAACGGCATCGGCCGCTTCAGATCCGCGATCCGTCGACGAACTCACCGTCAGCACATCGTGCGCGCCCACATCCGTCACCACAAACTTGTCGTTCGCAATGAACCCGACACCGTAAACACCCGCCGGCAAACTCGATCCGCCAACCTTGATCGGAATCTCCGTGATGAAATACGCCGAGTACTTCGCCTGAATATCGGTCGAATAGCCGCTCGTATCCACCAAGGTCGCCAGCACGAAGTATCCATCGGAGAACTTGACGCCGCCCGAGTTGCGCAACTGCGTCGTAGCCGACTGGCCCTTGTAAAACACGCTGGCCGGAAGCAGCTTCTGCGTGTCAGCCGGCTTCAGCACCGTGTCCCCACCCTGTGCCCGCGCAATCGTCGGCGCTGCCGCGATCGTTATGGCCATCGCTCCGGCCAAAGCCCAATGCAAGGTCTTCGAAAAAAGCATCGTACACACTCCCTTTCGGTTTGCGCTTGGAGTATATCGCAGGCCGCGCCTTTGGCGGTTCCTCTAAAGGACGTAGAGATCCACGTACTCATGCACAGCCATCGACTCGAGCTTGCCCCGATCAAGCGAAGCCTCGAGAATCCGCTTTGACCGATCCTCGGCGTACCGCCGGCGCAGATTCGTCTTGAACTTGTCGATCAGCAGGGGCAGCCCTTCCTCGCGGCGTCGCCGATGGCCGATCGGATATTCAACTGTCTCTCTGAGGATGGTTCCATCGTTCAGTTCGATTTCGCAGCGCGTTGGCAATCGACCGCTTCTCCGGATCGTGATAGTCGCGCGAGAAAGCCGGCACCTCAACGCACTCAATCTTGGCGCGCAGCGCATCGATGCGCGGATCGGTCGCAATCCAATCTTCGTAATCGGCAGCCGTGAGCCGTCCAAAAATGAGCGGAATCGCAATCATGTACTGCACGCAATGGTCGCGGTCCGCAGGGTTGGCCAGCGGTCCCTTCTTGTCGATGATGCGCAGGCATGCCTCGTGCGTCCGCAGCTTGATGCTGCGAATGTCGTCGGAAGACTTGCCCTGCGCTTCGATCTGGCGTCGCAGCGTCATCGCCGCTTCCACCGCGGTCTGCGCGTGAAACTCCGCCGGATAGCTGATCTTGAACAGCACGTTCTCCATCACGTAGCTGCCGTACGGCCGCTGGAAGCGAAACTCCTGGCCCTTGAACAACACATCGTAAAAGCCCCACGTCTTCGCCGTGAGCGCCGAAGGGTAGCCCATCTCGCCTGCCTGCGCCATCAGCGCCAGGCGCACCGCGCGGCTGGTCGCATCGCCCGCCGCCCAGCTCTTGCGCGAGCCCGTATTCGGCGCGTGACGATACGTGCGCAGACTTTGCCCATCCACCCACGCCAGCGAGATCGCATTCATCGTCTGCTCGCGCGTCAAGCCCAGAAGCTGGCACACCACCGCCGTCGACGCCACTTTCACCAGCACAACGTGATCCAGCCCAACCTTGTTGAACGAGTTCTCCAGCGCGATGCATCCCTGAATCTCGTGCGCCTTGATCATCGCGGTCAGCACCCGCCGCATGGTGAGCGCTTGCTTACCTTCCGCAACAGCCGTGCGCGAAAGCCAGTCCGCAACCGCAAGAATCCCGCCCAGGTTGTCCGAAGGATGGCCCCACTCCGCCGCCAGCCACGTGTCGTTGAAGTCGAGCCACCGAATCATCGCGCCAATGTTGAACGCACCCTGCACCGGATCAAGCTGATAGCTCGTGCCCGGCACGCGCGCGCCGTTCGGCACCACCGTTCCCGGCACAATCGGTCCCAGCAGCTTTGTGCACGCCGGATACTCAAGCGCCTCGAGGCCGCAGCCCAGGGTGTCCATCAGGCAATACTGCGCAGTCGTGTAGGCCACTTCGCTCTCGATCTCATAATCGAGCGCGTAATCGGCAATGTCGGTGATGACCTTGATCCGGCGCAGGGCGTTCATTCGAGATATGCGAAGACACTGTGTTTTCCTCAGCTGCGTTTATCGATCGGAACAAACTCCAGATTCTCCGGTCCGGTGTAATTTGCCGACGGGCGAATGATCTTCCCATCCTGCCTCTGTTCAATCACGTGCGCGCACCACCCCGCGGTTCGCGCCATCACAAACAATGGCGTAAACAGGTCGACTCGGAATCCCCATCTGGTGATAAGCCACCGCCGAGTACCAGTCGAGATTCGGAAACATCCGCTTGGCGTCCTGCATCACCGATCTCAATCCGCTCCGCCACGCTGATACAGCGTCGTCTCGCCGGCCGTCTTCGCCAGCCCATGCGCCACTTCCTTCACGATGTCGCTGCGCGGATCGCTGATCGTGTACACCGGATGACCGAAGCCGATAATCACTTCGCGCTCAGCCACGCGCCGCCGAATGTCCTCCTCGGCCTCATCGGCGCTGCGGTAACGCTGCTGAATCTCCAGCGCCACTTCGTTCGCGCCGCCATGCTTCGGCCCCTTCAGCGCGCCGATCGCGCCCGCAATGCACGAGTAAATATCCGACCCCGTGCCCGCAATCACGCGCGCCGTAAACGTCGACGCGTTGAACTCATGCTCCGCATACAGAATCAGCGATGTCTGCATCGCCCGCGTCCATTCCGGAATCGGCTTCGTCCCGTGCAGCAGATGCAGAAAGTGCGCGGCGATCGAGTCATCGTAGCGCTCCACTTCGATCCGCTCGTCCGTTGCGCGCAAAGTGGTACCAGTACAGCAGCATCGATCCCAGCGAAGCCAGCAGCGTGTCCGCAATCGCGCGCGCTCCCGCGTCATCGTGTGCGGCGCCCTCCGGCAGCACGCATCCCAGCACCGAAACGCCCGTGCGCAGCACGTCCATGGGATGCGTTGAAGGCGGCAGCAGCTCCAGAGCCTGCTTCACCGCCGCGGGAAGGCTGCGCAGCGGCTTGAGCCTCTCCTTGTACGCCGCAAGCTCATCGCGATTCGGCAGCTTGCCGTGCACCAGAAGATACGCGACTTCTTCAAACTCGCAATGCGCCGCCAGGTCCTTGATGTCGTAGCCGCGATAGTGCAGATCGTTGCCCGAGTGCCCCACCGTACACAGCGCCGTGTTGCCCGCAGGCGTTCCAGAAAGCGCGACAGACTTCTTCGGTTTGAATGCCGCAGGACTGGCGGTTTGCTCGCTCATAAAAAGACACTCCAGCGAACTTCACCCTAGCCGATGCGCCGCGCGCGTGGCAAGTCACTTCGCTGCGTCTGTCTTACTGCGCGCAAACAGCTCGTCGAGCTTCTGTTCGTACGCGTGGTAGTCGAGATACTTGTAAAGATCGGCGCGCGACTGCATCAGCGGCACCACGCTCTTCTGCGTGCCCTCGCTGCGGATTGCCTCATACACCTTCAGCGCCGCTGCATTCATGGCGCGGTAGGCGCCGCAGCAATACAGCACAATATCCACACCGGCCGCCGCCAGCTCCTCGCGCGTCCACAGCGGCGTCTGGCCAAACTCGGTAATGTTCGCCAGAATCGGAACCCCCGCAGCCTTGCGAAACTCCGCATACTGCGAAAGCTCCGTAACCGCCTCCGCAAAGATCATGTCTGCGCCCGCATCCACATACGCCTTCGCCCGATCAAGCGCCGCAGCCCAGCCCCTCGTTCGCCAGCGCATCCGTGCGCGCCATCAGCACAAAGCTCTCGTCCGTGCGCGCATCCACCGCAGCCTTGATGCGATCGACCATCTCCTCCGTCGGGCACAAGCTCTTTCCCTGGCCGATGTCCGCAGCGCTTCTGGCCCACCTGGTCTTCCATGTGCACGGCCGCAGCGCCGGCCTTGATCATCGACCGGATCGTCCGCGCAATGTTGAACGCCCCGCCCCAGCCCGTATCGATATCCACCAGCAGCGGCAGGCTGGTCGCATCGGTAATGCGCCGCACGTCGATCAGCACATCTTCCATCGTGCTGATGCCCAGGTCCGGCATGCCCAGCGAGTTGGCCGCCACTCCGCCGCCGGAAAGATACAGCGCCCGGAACCCCGTCGCCTCCGCCATCCGCGCCGTGTACGCATTGATCGCGCCCGCCACCTGCAGCGGCTTTTCTTCGCGAACCGCCGCGCGAAATCTCTCACCTGCCGATCGATTGACTCATGTTCTGCTGCATGCAATGCCTGCGCCGCATCATAACAGCCGCACGGCCGGGCTTTCCCACTTCAGGCTCACGGTGCGACAATCTTCCGGTTGGCGCGGTCCCCGTTCAAAGGGCTGCGTCCAAAGGAGAAACATCGTCATGAAACGTTTCCTCGTCTCTACCTGTCTCCTCTTCGTCGCAGCGACTCTCTCCTCGCAACAGGGAGGCCCGCCCAAGAGCCCGTCGGAGACCGCCACCGCCACCATCGGCGGCAAAGCCATCAGCATCGCCTACAGCTCGCCACGCGTGAACGGCCGCGAAGGCAAGTTGTTCGGCAAGGACGGGCAGCTCGGCAAAGATCCAACCTATCCCGTCTGGCGCGCCGGCGCGAACAACGCCACCAAGCTGCACGTCGATGGCGATCTGCGCATCGGCGATGTTGCGGTTCCCAAGGGCGACTACACCCTCTACGTCGACGCTTCCGATCCCGCGAATTGGACGCTCATCGTGAACAAGCAGACCGGCCAGTGGGGCACCAAGTACGACAAGGCGCAGGACCTGGGCCGCACACCCATGACCATGTCCAAGCCGGCACTCGATGGTCGAAAACCTCACCTACACGCTGGTCGACAACGGCGGCGGCAAGGGCTCTCTCACGCTGGCGTGGGAAGACCACAAGGGCTCCGTAGAGATCTCCGCCCAATAACAGCAACCGGGTGCCCCCGGTCCCTCGCTTTTGGGGACCGGGGAAGAAGCACTGAAGCCACCACTCACAGCCTTTCTCTCTGTTCCTTGCCCACCGGCATGCACCCTCCCGATACAATAAACAAGAAGATCACTTCCCGGAGGGACCCGCGCTTTGCCGTTGTATGCCTATCGCTGCACTCAGTGCGGCCATCGCTTTGAGAAAATCCAGAACTTCTCCGCCGAGCCGGAGACCGTCTGCCCCAAGTGCGGCGGAGTTCTCGAGCGCCCCCTCACCGCTCCGCGCCTGCAATTCAAAGGCGCCGGTTGGTATGTGAACGACTACGCGCCCAAGGGCGGCGAATCGTCCGCCGAATCCAAGCCGAGCGAGAACAAAGACGCGCCCGCGAAGACAGAAACCGCTGCTCCTGCATCCACGCCAGCACCTGCGTCCACTCCGGCCCCCTCGACTTCCACTCCGTCCAACTCATCCACATCCAGTTCAGGCTCGAGCCCGGCGAATACTCTTTCCTCGGTGCCGATCCGTGTGGCAGGGTCAGGAAGCATGGCAACCCCTGAGTCGTCACAGCCGTTTGCGAACCGCGTATTCGCGGAGAGCGCGATATTCAGCTGGCAGAAACAAACCCTGCGCGCCGACGTCGTCCTCACCATTCCCGTGGCCCTCTGCCTCGCCGTCGGGCTCGCGACGGGCCATCCCTCCGCAGGCATGATCGCCGCCGGCGGCGCGGTGAACACCGGTTTCGGCGCCAAGCAATGCATTCAGCAGCTCGCATGCTGCTGCCCATGATCTTCGTCACCTTCGGCATGGCCTTCTCGGGATTTCGTTGGCGTGCTTCTCGGCCACGAAAACCTGCTCCTGGTCTTCATCTCCGCGCTTTGGGCCTTCGGCTATGGCATGCTCACGGGCCGTCCCGGCGGCTACGGCTGGGTTGGCCAGCAATGCGTCATCACCTTTCTCGTCGCTTCGGCCTTCCCGGCCTCGCTCGGTCGACGCGGCCGGCCGCGGCTCTGCTTCTCTTCGCAGGCGGAGCGCTCGCAGCTTGTCCTCTCCTCCATCGCCCTTCGTTTATTCCACGATCTGCATCGTCGCCTCTTCGATCAGCGACTATATCCGTGATGAGGAGCTGGCTTTCCGCGAGCGCCTTTGCGCAAACCGCCGCAATCGCATACGACAATTTCGCTTTGCAAACCCGACCATCCTGTATGCTGCTGCGCCTTGCCGTCACCATTGGAGCTGCCACCGAAATCTACCGACGGCTCCATTACCCCAGCGGCTACTGGATCCCCATGACCGCGTTGCTGGTGCTCAAACCGGGTCTCACCGATACGGTGAGCCGCGCCATTGCCCGCATGATCGGCACCACAGCCGGAGCCATCGCCGTGAGCTTCTGCCTCGCGCACATACGCATACTGTCGCTCGTTGGCGCTCGCCGTCATTGACTGCAGTCTCCGCCTGGCTGGCTTATGGCCTCCTCAACGTGAACTACGCGCTCTTCTCCGTTGCCATCACCAGCTACATCGTGTTTCTGCTCTCGCTGAATGCGATTCCCGGCCATACCCTCGCCGTGCGTCGCACCTTCTGCACGTTATTAGGCGGAGGCATCGCGCTCGCGGTGCGCATCACCGTAGTCTCCTATCGCCGCCGTCATTAAGCGGCAGGAGATTTTGTATGAGTTGCACAATGGAGGGTGCCCCATCCATCCGCAGCCTCATCGCGGATGGGTGGGAAAGCACGAAGGCTGACAGGTACGCGTTACGCGCGCTGCGCCAGCCCCAGCTTCGCCGCCAGCACGTCGGTGTACTTGTTCCCCGAACCAGTGTTGAAGAGCACAACGCGATCCTCGCGCCGGAGAAATCCCGTCCCCAGCAGATGATCGTAAGCAGCCGTGGCCGCCGCGCCTTCCGGTGAAAGCAGAATGCCTTCGTTTCGACCCCAATCTTTCAGCGATGCGAAGATCTGGTCATCCGTCAAAGCCACGGCAGTCCCGCCCGAAGCCCGCACAATCTCCAGAATGATTGCATCCCCGTAAGGCTTGGGCACGCGCAGCCCCGAAGCAAACGTCTGCGCGTTCTGCCACATCGTGCTCACCGTCTCGCCTTGCTCAAATGCGCGCGCCACAGGCGCGCAGCCCGCCGACTGAATCGCAATCATCTTCGGCCGCTTGCCCGTCACCCATCCCAGCTGCTCCATCTCCTCAAACGCCTTCCACATGCCGATCATGCCCACGCCGCCGCCCGTGGGATAAAAGACCGCATCGGGATACTCCCAGCCCAGTTGCTCCACCAGTTCGTAGCCCATCGTCTTCTTGCCTTCCACGCGAAACGGCTCTTTCAGCGTGGAAATGTCGAACCAGCCCTCCGCCTGCTTTCGCTCCGCGACGATGCGCCCGCAATCGGAGATCAACCCGTCGACAAGCGTCAAATGCGCGCCGTAAACATGGCACTCCACCTGGTTCGCAAGCGGAACATCTTTCGGCATGAAGATGTGCGCCTCAATGCCTGCGGCCGCTGCATACGCCGCCAGCGCACCGCCTGCGTTTCCCGCCGAAGGAGCTGCCAGCTTCTTGATCCCATAGTGCCGCGCCATGGTCACAGCCAGCGCCAGCCCGCGCGCCTTGAAAGTCCCCGTCGGATTCGCGCCTTCTTCCTTCAGCCAGACGTTCGCGTTGCGGCGGCTGCGCAACAGCGGCGTCCATCCCTCGCCCAGCGTCACCGGCTCGACCGCCGGCAGCACCTGCGCGTAGCGCCACATCCCGCTCCAGCGCGCATCGTCGGCGCTCTTGCCAATCGTGTCGCGCTGCGCCAGGCCTCGAGCCGCCGACAAATCGTAGCGCACGTACAGCGTCCCCGCACACGCCGTGCACACCGTCTGCGGCGTTTCTGCGTTCAGTTGTAAATGGCAGCGCGAGCACTCAAGAAATGCGATAGACGGCATGACCATAGGATAATGGGTGCTCACGCGCTCAAGGCCAACCCATGCCACGAAACGAGACCAGCAACGCCCGCAAAGACAAATCGCCTGCTCCCTGCTGTGCTTGCGGCGCTGGCTGTGGCGCTGTTTGCTTTCGGGCTCACCGCCAGCGAATTGCATGTCTCGGCGATGCTCGGCCTCGGCCTGCGCTGCATTGCGCTTCTCCTGCTCCTTCCCTTTGCTTTCGCACGGCGATCCTTGCTTGTGTGGACGTTCTTCGCCATGCTTGCCGGAGCGGAACTCGGCGTAGACGCCCCGCACGTCGCCAGCCAGACGCACTTCCTGGGCGACATCTTCCTGCGTCTCATCCGCATGATCGTCGCGCCGCTCATCTTTGGCGGAATCGTAACCGGCATCGCCGGCCACACCGAGCTCAAGAGCGTTGGCCGCGTCGCATTGAAATCGATCGTCTTCTTCGAGATCGTCACCACCTTCGGCCTCCTCCTCGGCGCTCTCGCCATCGATCTCACCCAGGCCGGTGCCGGCGTCACACTTACCGGCCGTCACACAACCGGCAACTGCCCGTCGCGCATGCGGAAACCTGGCAGCAGATCGTGCTCAACATCTTTCCTGAAAACATCGCCAAGGCAGTAGCAGAAAATCAGATCCTGCAAGTCGCGGTCTTCGCCGTCTTGTTCGGCACAGCGCTCGCCATGCTGCCCGAAGGCAAACGCGCGCCGTTGTTCAACGTGCTTCAGTCGCTCACCGAGACCATGTTCCAACTCACCAGGATCATCATGGTCCTTGCGCCCATAGCCGCGGGCGCCGCGCTGGCTTACACCGTTGGCAGCATGGGCCTCGCGACTCTGCTGCCGCTCGGCAAAGCTGCTGGTCACCTGCTACGCCGCGCTCGTCATCTTCCTTGCCGTACTTGCATTGATCCTGCTCTTCGCGCGCATTCCCATCGGCCGCTTTGCCGCCGCCGTCGCCGAGCCGGCCGCCCTCGGCTTCGCCACCACATCTTCTGAAGCTGCCCTCCCGCTCGCCATGGAAAACATGGAAGAGTTCGGCGTGCCGCGCTGGATCGTCTCCTTCGTCATCCCCACCGGCTACAGCTTCAACATGACCGGCTCCAGCATCTATCTCTCCATGGCCGCGCTCTTCGCCGCTCAGGCCGCCGGTCTCCATCTCTCCGTTGGGCAGCAGATCCTTCTGCTCGCCACGCTGGTGCTCACCAGCAAAGGCATCGCCGGCGTGCCGCGCGCCACGCTTGTCATTCTCATGGCGGTCGCGAGCTCCTTCCAGATTCCCACCTCCGCCGTGCTCATGCTCCTCGGTGTCGATACGCTTATGGACATGGGCCGCACCGCGATGAACGTCATCGGCAACTGCCTGGCCGCCGCCGTCGTCGCGCGCTGGGAAGGCGAACTCCAGAGCCCGCAGCCCCTCGCCCGGTAAACTGAATGCCGGACCATGCCGCTGCTCGATCCCATTCCGTCTCCAGTCGAATCCGCCGACTTCACCGCTCTGGAGTGGGAGCCGCTGCTCGTGCTCGTGGCCGGATTTGCCGCCTCTCCCGTCGGGCGCCAGGCCATCCTCGATCTTCGCCCTTCCACCGACGAGAACTGGATCACGCGGCAGCACCAGCTCACCGGCGAAGTGCGCCTCCTGCTCGAAGAGCAGGTCTCCATTCCCTGCGGCGGCCTCTTCGATCCCACGCAGCTCGCCGCCAAAGCGCGCATTCCCGACGCCGCTCTCGAAGCCAATGAACTGCAAGCCATCGCGCGCCTCGCCAACGACGTAGCCGCCTGGCAGGCACTCCTTCAGCAGCCCCCCGCGCGCCTGGTCGGCAAGCTCCCCGGCCTCTCCGAGTGCTCTTCCGGCCTGACCGCAAGCCTCAAGCCGTTAGCCGAAACCATCGCCCGCAACATCCAGCCCGACGGCACCCTCGCCGACAATGCCTCTCCCGAACTGAGCCGCATCCGCCGCGAGCAGGAGCGCCAGCAGCGCATCATTGAAGAATCCCTGCGCTCCGCTCTGCGCAAGCTCAGCTCGGAAGGCTCCACGCAGGAAGACCTCATCACCATGCGCGGCGACCGCTTCGTCATTCCCGTCCGCGCCGAGCTCAAGCGCCGCATCTCGGGCGTCGTCCACGGCGCCAGCTCCTCCGGCCAGACCGTCTACGTCGAGCCGCTCGAAACCATCGAGCAGAACAACGAGCTCGTCCGCCTCCTCGAAGAAGAGCAGGCCGAAATCCACCGCATCTTCGTCGCTCTCACCCGCCAGGTGGCTACCTACGCTGCTGGCCTTGTTGAAGGCGCGCGCGTCCTGGCACTCATCGACACCCTGCAGGCCCGCGCTCGCTTCGCCCGCGACTTCGACTGCGTCGCGCCCTCCATCACGCCCGACCTGCTTCATCTCGAAGCTGCCCGTCACCCGCTGCTCGAGAAGCGCCTGCGCGCCACCGGCGCAAAGCCAAACACCGCAGTCGTTCCGCTCACCCTCGAACTCGACCGCCGAACATCGCCAGCTCATCATCAGCGGCCCCAACACCGGCGGCAAAACCGTCACCCTCAAAACCACCGCGCTGCTCGCCATGATGGCGCAGGCCGGCCTGCCCGTTCCCGCCGCCGCTGCCAGCTTTCCCGATCTTCACCGCCTTCCTCGCCGACATCGGCGATGCCCAGTCCATCGAAGCCGCGCTCTCCACCTTCTCCGCGCACATCACCAACCTCGACCGCCTCTCGCGCCTCGCCGGTCCGCACTCCCTTGTCCTGCTCGACGAACTCGGCTCCGCCACCGACCCCGAAGAAGGCTCGGCACTCGCCGTCGCCATCGCCTCGCTATTTCCTCGCTGCCGGCGCCTGGTCGCTCATCTCCACGCACCACACCTCGCTCAAGGTCTACGCCGCCAACACGCCCGGCGTGCTCAATGCCGCCGCCGGCGTCGACGAAGCGACCCTCGCGCCCAACTATCAGCTCCGCCTCGGCGTTCCCGGCGCATCGGCCGGCATTCAAACCGCCGAACGCCTCGGCCTCAACGCCGCAATCATCACCGCCGCCCGCCAGCGCCTCGGCTCCCAGCAAGTCGACATCGCCCGCTTCCTCGACAAGCTGCACAACGAGCTCACCGCTCTTGAAGCCGAGCGAAAAGCCGCACGCGAACAGCAGTACGCGCTCAACCAGGAACGCGCCAAGCTCGCCCGCGAAGGCGACGTCGAACTGCGCAACCGCACCCGCGAGCTCGAAACCAAGCTCGCCTCGCTGCTCAAGGAATTCGAATTCCAGATGCGCGAGAACGTGCGCGCCATCGAAGACCGCGCCGCCCAGCAAAAGCTTTCGAAAGAAGCCGAACGCCGCATCCAGCGCCTCCGCCGCGAGTTTCAGGAGAGCTTCAACCAGACCGTCGTCGCCCACCGCACCGGCGCCGACCAGGGCGACGCCAACGCCCAGCCGCATCTGCTTGAAGCACATCGCCCCCGGCGATCAGGTCCGCATCAAGTCCATGAACAAGATCGCCATCGTCCAGCGCGAAGTCGAGAAGGATCTCTTCGAAGTCGCCCTCGGCCCCATCAAGATGCGCGTCAAGCGCGACGAGCTCTCAGTTCACCGCAGCCGAATGCCTCCGCGTCAGGCAGAAGCCCGACCCGCTCGCCGCCGCCCGCAAGCAGAAAAACGTCCACGTCACCGTCACCAGCGCCAACACCGACGACATGCGCATGGAGATCAACCTCATCGGCCGCACCGTCGACGAAGCCACCGAGGAACTGGAAAAGTATCTCGACCGCGCCTTCCTCGCCGGCCTGCCGCGCGTTCGCATCATCCACGGCCACGGCGCCGGCATCCTCCGCCGCGGCGTCCGCGACTTCCTCAAGGGCCATCCCCACGTAGCCACCATCGCCGAAGCCCCCCAGAACGAAGGCGGCCAGGGCGCCACGCTGGTTGAACTCCGCCAGTAGGTCGCCGCGCCGCGACTTCCTCAAGGGCCATCCGCACGTGGCCGGCTTGGAAGAAGCCCGCAGAACTAAGGTGGGCCGGGGCCCATACTCGTCGAGTAGTTGCAATGTAGCTACAAAGTAGCTATAGTAAAGTAGAAGCGTTCCGAAACGGGTTGTACTATCCTGAACTTTCGTAATATGGCAAGAACTCCATTCCTCCAATAGCTTTGGCCGTTGGACTAAGGCGTGGACAACGTCCTTTTCGACTGGGATAGCGGGAATATTGGCCACGTCGCGAAGCACAAAGCAACCCCGGAGGAAACTGAGCAGGTAGTTCTTGGCGATCCACTGGAAATGGAATTCGAAAAGAGTGAAGGCGGCGAAAGTCGATGGAGTTATATCGGTGAAACAGGTCAGGGGCGTGTACTGCAAGTTGTAATTACTTTGCGAAACGCGAGGGTTCGGGTCATCACGGCGTTCGAACCAACACGGCGGGACAAGCTTCTTTATCTGGCAACTAAGACGAGACATCAATGAGCGCTCTGGAAATTCCAAAATTCGCCACGGAGGCAGAAGAGGCAGCCTGGTGGTTCGACAACCGGGACCGAGTCTCGGAGGAATTCCAGAAGGCTGCGAAAGAAGGCAGGCTTCGCCGTGGTGGTGTCCGGCGGCTTTTCGCCGAGAAGGGGATCCCTTTCAAAGAGCCGAACGTCACGCCCACTACGACCATCCGGCTTGACCCCGAGGACATCGCCAGGGCTCGCGTGCAGGCGGCGGAACGCGGTCTGCGCTATCAGACCTATCTGAAGATGATCATTCACGAGGCTCTGCGCCGAGCGGATCAAACACGCAAGGCAGAAAACTCCTGAGTCTGATGGCAAGCAAATCCCGGCAGCTCAACAAAAGCGGCCAGGGCGCCACATTGGGCGAACTCCGCCAGGAGTGATCATTCCGTGACAATTGATCATCGGCCCATCGGCTATGATGGCAGCGAGACTTCCCTGGAGGAACCCAACAATGATGCGCAAATTTATCTGGATGCTGATGCTCTGTGCCGCCTGCACCCGCTGAAGGCCGAACCAAAAAGTATTTACGACTTCACCATGAAGTCCATCGACGGGCAACAGGTTAGCCTGAGCAGCTTCAGCGGCAAAGTCGTCCTGCTCGTGAATGTCGCCAGCAAATGCGGCTTCACCCCGCAGTACGCCGGCCTTGAAAAGCTCTACGAGAAGTACAAAGACAAGGGCTTCGTCATCGTCGGCGTCCCCGCCAATAACTTCGCGCAGCAGGAGCCGGGCACCGACGAAGAAATCAAAAAGTTCTGCAGCAGCAAGTACATGGTCACCTTCCCCATGATGGCCAAAGTCTCCGTGCTGGGCGATGACCAGAACCCTCTCTACTCGTTCCTCACCGGCAAAACCACCGACCCGCAGTTCGGCGGCGACATCAAGTGGAACTTCACCAAGTTCCTCGTCGGCCGCGACGGCAAAATCGTCGCTCGCTTCGAACCCGCCACCACGCCCGACTCCCCCGAAGTTGCGGCCGCGGTAGAATCCGCGCTGGGCAAGTAACGCATCTGCTTACCTGGAGGCAGCCGGATCCTCCGCGCTGCCTCCGTGACACACCGTGGAGGCAACCGCCTTGCCTCCCGTGCGCCCCTCGCTACCGCTGCTCGCCGTCGGCGCGCTCTTCATCTCCTGCAGCAACTTCACCAACCGCTCAAATCCCTGCTCCCGCGCCGTCTTGTTTCCCGGGAACCGTTTCGCCGGGTCCTCTCCCGCGCGCATGAAGCCGTGCCCTGCGCCATCGTAGGTCACCGGATCGTAAGTCTTCCCCGCCTTCTTCATCGCCTCCGTCGTCGCCGGAATCGTGGCATCGATGCGCGCGTCATTGCCCGCATAGAAGCCGTACACCGGAGCGCGTGATCGTCGAAACGTCCGCCGGCCCCGGCCCATAAAACACAAACGCCGCCGAGAGATCCTTGCGATGCGTCGCAAACGCGAACGACTTTCCACCACCCCAGCAGAAGCCCGCCACCGCAAGCTTCCCATCGGCCGCCGGCAGCTTCTTGCCGTAATCCGCCGCCGCATCCAGGTCCGCATTCACCCCGTCCGGATCGAGACCCGACACCGCCTTGATCGCCGCATCCTGCCCCGAAAACTCACTCGACCCGCCGCCATTCGGCCCGAATCCGCTCAGCAGATCGGGAGCAATCACGATGAATCCTTGCCCGGCCAGCTCGTCCGCCATCTCCTTGGCCCAGTCGGTCAGCCCGAAGATCTCGTGAATCAGAACCACCACCGGCGCCTTCCCCTTCACCTCGGGATACACAACCAGCGCCTGCAAACTCCGGCTGCCGTGCTTCAGCGTCACAAACTCCCGATGCCGCGGCGAAGCCTCCAGCCGCGTCTTCGCCCAATCCTGGGCCTGCAGTAAAGCTGTGGAGGTAAGCAAGGTCAAAAACGCAGCAGCAAGCAAGATGCGGAGAGGGGAACTCAGTTTCATGGCGACCAGTTTAGCCTCGGGCCAGATCGCGCGGCAAGGTTCTTGTCGAAGTGCAAGCCAGATTGTGCGGCAAGAAGTCCTTGTCGAACTTGAAGCCGTTTCAACAATCCTGCCTTCGTCTTTTAGCCTTTGTAAGCGAGTCTGCAGAAGCCACCGACCTGCTGCGAGCGAACAGCGAGCGTCTGCCCACCGCAGGTGGCGTCTGCCCCACCGCAGGTGGCGCAGGTGGTTAGGCCATTGCTTCGCGGCCCATCGGCTCAAAGTGCAGCTGGTTCGAGTTGCGATCCACATCGATCCGCACATGCGCGCCATGCAGCATCTCGCCATTGAGAATCTTGATCGCCAGCGGATCCTGCACCATCCGCTGCAGCGCGCGCTTCAGCGGCCGCGCCCCGTACGCCGCATCCGAACCCGCCGCCAGAATCAGATTGCCGCGCCGCCTCGGTCAGCTCCAGCGAAATCTGCCGGTCTTCCAGCAGCTTCCCCACCTCGTTCAACCGCAGTTCGAGAATCTGGCTCATCTGCGCATGACCCAGCGGACGATAGATCACCATGTCGTCCACGCGGTTCAAAAACTCCGGCCGGAAATGCTCGCGCAGCACGCGCATCACCGACTCGCGCGCCATGTCGTAGTCGTGCTCCGTCTTCAGCGCATCGCCCACCAGCATCGCCGCGCCCAGGTTCGACGTCATGATCAGCACCGTGTTCTTGAAGTCCACCGTCCGTCCCTTCGAGTCCGTCAGCCGCCCATCATCCATCACCTGCAGCAGCATGTTGAACACGTCCGGATGCGCCTTCTCGATCTCGTCGAACAGGATCACCGCATACGGCCGCCGCCGCACAGCCTCAGTCAGCTGCCCGCCTTCGTCGTAGCCCACGTATCCCGGAGGCGCGCCAATCAGCCGCGCCACGGCATGCTTCTCCATGTACTCGCTCATGTCGATGCGCACCATCGCCTGCTCGTCGTCAAACAGGAACTCCGCCAGCGCGCGCGCCGTCTCCGTCTTGCCCACGCCCGTCGGCCCCAGAAAGATGAACGAACCGATCGGCCGCTTCGGATCGCTCAACCCCGCGCGCGAACGCCGAATCGCATTCGCCACCACGGTCAGCGCCGCATCCTGCCCAACCACGCGCTCGCGCAGACGCTCTTCCATCTGCGACCAGCTTCTTCACCTCGCCTTCGAGCATCCGCGAAACAGGAATCCCCGTCCACTTGCTCACGATCTTGGCGATGTCTTCCTCGTCCACTTCTTCCTTCAGCATGCGCGCCACGCCGGCCTTGCCGTCCTGCGCCGCATCCAGTTGCTTCAGCTCCGCTTCCAGCTTCGGCAGCTCGCCATACTGAATCTGCGCAGCCCGCTCGAGCTGGCCCTTGCGCGTCTGCTCTTCCGCTTCAAAGCGCAGCGCCTCGATCTTCTTCTTCAGTTCGCTGATGCGGGTAATGGCTTCGCGCTCCCTCGTCCAGCGCGCACGCAGTGCCGTAATCTGCTCGGTGATCGTCGCCAGCTCGCGCTCCACCTCGTCGCGGCGGCCCACGCTGTTCGCGTCCGTCTCGCGCTTCAGCGCCTCGCGTTCAATCTCAAGCGAAGTCTTCTGCGCTCCAGCTGATCGATCTCCGTCGGCACCGACCCGATCTGAATCGCCAGCGAAGCCGCAGCCTCATCCACCAGATCGATGGCCTTGTCCGGCAGGAACCGGTCGCTGATGTAGCGATGCGACAGCGTCGCCGCCGCCACAATCGCCGCATCCTTGATGCGCACGTTGTGGTGCGCCTCGTAGCGGTCTTTCAATCCGCGCAGAATCGCGATCGTGTCCTCGACGTTCGGCTCGCCGACGTACACAATCTGGAAGCGCCGCTCCAGCGCCGCGTCCTTCTCGATGTACTTGCGGTACTCATTCAGCGTGGTTGCGCCAATCGCCCGCAGTTCGCCGCGCGCCAGCGCCGGCTTCAGCATGTTGCTGGCATCAATCGCGCCTTCCGCCGCGCCCGCGCCCACCAGCGTATGCAGCTCGTCGATGAACAGCACGATCTCGCCCGTTCGATTCTTCGATCTCCTTCAGCACCGCCTTCAGCCGGTCCTCAAACTCGCCGCGATACTTCGCGCCCGCCAGCATCGATCCCAGGTCGAGCGAGATCACGCGCTTGTCGCGCAGGCCTCTCCGGCACGTCGCCGGAGACAATGCGCCGCGCCAGCCCTTCCACGATGGCTGTCTTGCCCACGCCCGGCTCGCCAATCAGCACGGGATTGTTCTTCGTCCGCCGGCTCAGCACCTGGATCACGCGCCGAATCTCTTCGTCGCGCCCAATCACCGGGTCGAGCTTGCCGCGCCGCGCCAGTTCCGTCAGATCCTTGGCGTACTTCTCCAGCGCCTGAAACTTCCCTTCAGGATTCTGGTCCGTCACGCGCTGCGATCCGCGCACCGCCGTCAGCGCCTTCAGAATCGCCTCATGCGTCGCGCCCAGCGCAAGCAGCGCATCGCGCGCCGGCGTCGCCCTTCACGTGCGCCACGCCCAGCAGCAGGTGCTCCGTCGACACGTACTCGTCCTTGAAGTTGGCGGCCTCGCGAAAAGCCTGCTCCAGCGCCTTGTTGAGCGCCTGGCTCAGCCCCGGCTGATTCGTCGAGCCCGACACACGAGGCAGTTTCTCCTCGATCTGGTGCAGGTCGCTCTCCAGCCGCTCGGTCGGCACACCAATCTTTTCCAGCACGGAAGGAATCACGCCCTCGCGGTCCTCAATCAGCGCCAGCAGCAGATGCACCGGCTGCACCTCGGGATTGCCCAGCTCCGCAGCGCGCCCCTGCGCCTGCTGCATCGCCTCCTGCGACTTCACCGTAAATTTGTCCCAACGAATTGCCATAAATCAGCTCCCAGTGTTCAGCTCATCAGCTGTTCAGCTTCTTCGTGCCAGCCGTCAAAGCCGAGGCCTCGTTCCAATTGATTGTCCACCAATGCAATCTGTTGCATAGAACAATGCGCCGGAAGGCGAAGTCCATACTCACCCTCCCGGCGCGTTCAAAGCCCAGGCCGCCAGCCAGCTGATACAAGCTGAACAGCCGATACAGCTGGCAGTTGCTCTTACCGCACTCCCGCCAGCTCCGGCTCTTCCACCTTCTTGCCGCTTCCACCTTCTTCGCGCCCTCAACGTTCACCTTGATCTGCTTGGGCTGCGCTTCCGGCTTCTTGCTCAGTTCCAGCTTCAGCACGCCGGCGTTGTAGCTGGCCTGCACGTTCTCCGTGTCGACCGTCGAAGGCAGCGTGAACGCACGGATAGAAGCTGCCATAGCGGCGCTCGATGCGATGGAAGTTCTGTTCCTTCTCCTCCGCTTCGAACTTGCGCTCGCCCTTGACCGTCAGCGTGTGGTTTTCCACGCGGATGTCCAGGTCCTTCTCTTCGATGCCCGGCACTTCGAGCTTCAACACGACCTTCTTGCTGTCCTCATAGATATCGACCGCGGGAACGAAGCTGGCAGCCGTCAACGGGCTGTCCCCTTCGTTGAAATCGCGGAACAGGGAGTTCATGCGGTTCTGCAATGCAACGACTTCACGAAACGGGTCCCAACGAGTGATTGCCATAATTCCTATCCTCCAGATGTTTTGGATGAATGGGCCGGGAGTCTGACTCCCAGCCGCTCAATCCAATCTGATGAAAACTATAGCACAAACGATTCATAAAATGTGAGCGCTAATGCACTCATATTTTTTAAACTAATACATTTCAATAAGTTGCGCGCATCTATATCGTGCTCAGCGTCAGCCACCCAATCTGGCATGTCTGGGGGCTTTTTCTGGGTTCAGAGCGCAGCGATCTGCCGCCACCCGCCCTAAGCGATCGCCCTCGTGAAAGTCACGACCGTGATGTCATCTTCCTGGCCGAAGGCCTGCGCCCGGTGCGCAATCTCCTGGGCAGGCCTTGCCCTGACAGGCAGATTTCATTCCGTTTGCGCTGCGGTCCCGCCTTTCGTCAAGCCCCTACAATGATCACAAGTGTCCTACTTCCCCGCGACCATCGACTGGCATTGGATCTGGCTCTCCGTCGCCGCCTTTCTCGCCGGAGTGCTCAATGCCGTGGCCGGCGGCGGCTCCTTCCTCCTCTTTCCCGCCATGCTCGGCATGAAGATGCTGCCCGTCCAGGCCAACGCCACCAACACCGTCGCCCTCTGGCCCGGCCAGCTCACCTCCGTCGCCGCCTATCGCGAAGACATCCGCAAGAACCGCCGCCTTGCCTGGCCCATGGGCCTTGCCGGACTCATCGGCGGCACCGCCGGCGCGCTCGTCCTGCTCAACACCCCGCAGAGCACTTTCCTCCACCTCGTCCCCTGGCTGCTGCTGGTCGCGGCGCTCATCTTCGCCGCCAGCGGCCCCGTTATCCAGCTGGTTCGCGCGCCGTCGCGTCAATCCCAGTGCAGCCCGCCGCGGCGCCGCATCTTGTGCCCGTCTTCCTCTCCACCGTCTTTGTCTGCTTCTACATCGGCTACTTCGGCGCCGGCGCAGGCTTCCTCATCATCACCGCTGCTCTCGCTCTTCGGCTTTCAGGACCTCAACGAGATCAACGCCCTCAAAGTCGTCTCCACCACCATGGCCAACGGCATCGCCTTCCTCATCTTCGTCATCAGCGGCCAGGTCGAGTGGCGCTACTGCCTGCTCGCCATGGTCACCTGCGCCATCGGCGGCTACTCTTCCGCGCGCCTCGCCCGCAAAATCCCCCAGCCGGTCCTCCGCGCCACCGTCGTCGCCATCGGCCTCGGCATGGCCGCCTGGTTCTTCTGGAAGAATCCGTCGTGAGGTATCAGGGCTCCGTGGACGATCGTCCGCCCACCGACCAAGAGCAAGCTGAGAGCTGAAAGCTGAAGAGAGCTGAGAGCTGAAAGCTGCAAGCTGCCTTAAGCGAATCGCGCCGGCAAATACGCCTCAGCCGCAATCGCCGTCTCCCGCCCGGCCAACAACGCAACCAGCAGCTCGGCCGTAGCCAGCGCCGTAGTAATTCCCAGCCCCTCATGCCCGGTAGCCAGCCACACCGTAGGATCACTCTGCACTGGCCCGATCAGCGGCAGCTTGTCCGGCGTTGCCGCGCGAAACCCCGTCCACACCCGCACAACGTTGAGCCGCGCAATCCCCGGCATGTAGCCCATCGCCCGCTGCAGCATCGCGCTCAAAAGCGCGTGGTCCACACCCGGATCCTCGTTCCCATACTGTCGCGACGACCCGATCAACAACTGTCCCGTGCTGCGCGGCTGCACATTGAAAGCCACCGAATCCGACGTCAGCGAATGAGCGCTCTTCAAATACCCCAGCTCCACCAGCTGATGCCGCACAAATCCGGGATACCGATCCGTGATCGCCAGATGCCCTTTGCGCTTGCGCAAATTCACGCCCGGCAGGCACTCCGGTGCATCCGCGCCCGCCGCGTTCACAATGCGCGTTGCGCGCAGGATGCTTCCATCCGCGAGCGTAACCTCGCCATTCCCCATGCGCACGACGGCCCTGCCCACCACGAGCGATGCGCCCAGTGCCTCCGCCTGCCGCGCCAGATACAGAGCCACCGCCGGCGGATACACAACCGCATCCTCGGGAACCAGCAAGGCCCCAGCCAGACCCGCCCGCAGATTTGGCTCCAGCTCACCAAGCTCACGGCTCGCAAGCAACCGGCTCGGCACATTCCGTTCCTCAAGATAGGCCTGCTTGCGTGCCGCCTCGGCCATCTCCTCGTCATCGGCCGCAACCCACAGCGTTCCCGTAGTCCGGTACTCCGCGCTCGCCGGCAACTCACCGCTCAGCGCCTGCCAAAGCTGCTGCGATCGGCGCGTGAGCCGGAACTGCGCCTCCGAGTCATCCATCACCACGATGTGGCCCATGCCCGCCGCGGTCGCCCCACCGCCCACCAGGTCGCGCTCCACCAGCGCCACCCGCATGCCTTCGCGCGCCGCCGCCAGCGCACACGCCGAGCCGACGATGCCGCCGCCCACCACCACCACATCGAACGACTGATTGTCTGTCCGCATGCCGATGCTTACAGGATAGAAGGCCCAACTTCGTCCGCGGTCGCGCTCAGAACGTGATCCGCCCCGTCAGCTCCAGGCTGCGCGGTCCCGCACCCTCGGCGGTTTGCAGTGCCGTGATGCTTCCAAACGCCGACGAGTCCACCTGCATGTTTGGCGGCTCGTAGTTGCGATGGTTGAAGACGTTCGCCGCTTCCAGGCCAAGCTGAAACTTGCTCTTCTCCGTAAGCGAGAACTTCTTCAGCAGCGACATCGAAAAAATCTCGCTGCCCGGCCCAACCACCCCGCCCACCGGTGCATTCCCAAACCGTCCGATCCCGTTCCCATCCGGAGTCTGCAGATTCAAATACGGAAACGCAGCCGGATTGAGCCACTGCGCCGTCGTTTTCTGTTGCGCGTAGGGGGATACACCGCTGAGTTGATCCGTGCGCGCCTGGCCCACCGTAGTCAGGATGTTCGTATTCGCTGGATCCACGCTCTGCTCGTACGGCGTAAGAAACGGTCCGCTCTGCAAAACGGTCACGCCCGCCAGTTGCCAGTCGCCCACCAGGCGATTCAGCGCAGACGACCCACTGAGCCACGGCTGCCCGTGCCCGAAAGGAAGATCGATTTGATAGGTGACCAGAAAACGATGCCGGCGGTCGTAGATCACGTTGCCGTAGTCGAGGTTCGGGATGGAAGCGATCGGTCAGATAAGTGCCGCCCGCCACCGCAAAAGCACTCGGCGTCGCGCCGCCCGCATTCGAAAGATCGCGTGTGTAGGTATAACTGGCGTCAAACGTCACGAACCTTCCGCTGTGCCGCGATACCTCCACCGTGCCGCTGTTGTAATTGCTCTCGTGCCAGGTTGGTCACGCTCTGGATGATGCTCCAGCATGGATAGGGCCGCTGGTCCGCGACCGTGGTCCCGCCATCGGTCACGCAGGCCGCACTCGAAGCTGGCGCCGAAGCATCCGTGTTGTAGTACCCATAAGGATTTGCCGGCACCTGGTTGAGATCGACCATCGTCTCCAGATTCTCGCCGTGGCTCGCAGTGTACGAAAAACGCGCTCCCAGCGAATGCCCGAAGTCCTGCTCCAGCGTCAGGTTCCATTGCTGCACGCTCGGATCTTTATAGTGAATCGGAAACGCATAATAGAAGCCCGCCGTCCCGGCCGCGCTATCGGCCGCCGAGTTGAATGGATTCGCGAACGACAGCAGCGGCGTCACCCCATCCGACTGGTAATCCTGGTTGTACGTCGCCACGTAGCTCGAGTGAACCGCCCATCCCGACACCAGCGAGAAGCCCAGCGGCGACTCAATGAATCGTCCCCACCCGCCGCGCAGCACCGTCTTGCCGTCCGCATACGGCTGCCATGCGAACCCCAGCCGCGGACCCCAGTCCGTCGTGTCGGTATAGCGAAGACCCTCAGGAATCCCCGCCTGCGACGCGGTCAGGATCGGCGTCGGCGCAATCGCGCTCTCCAGCGCAGTCGAAGCCTGCGACAGAGCCTGCTGGTTTGAAACGACCACGGCTCCATTCACCGGCTGGCCGCCAATGTTCGCCGCGTAGTCCGGCGCAAACGTCGCCGTGTTGTAGTGCGTCTCGTGAATCGGCGGATGCAGCTCGTAGCGCAATCCAAGATTGAACGTCAGCCGCGGCGTAACCTTCCAGTCGTCCTGCGCAAACACCGCATACGAATAACCGAGCCCATTCATCGTCGGATTGTTGGTAGAGCTCACCTCGGTGTAATCGGGATACCCCAGCAGAAATGCGGTGTAAGGATCGCCAATCGCCGTTCCCACGTCCGACGATCCATCGAACACATACCACCCCGACCGGTAATTGCCGAACACGTTGTCGTCGTGATCCGACAGCCGCTTGAAGTCCGCGCCAAACTTGAACGAGTGATTCCCGTGCGACCACGACACGTTGTCGAGCGCCTGCATAATCTGCCCGCGCTGCACGCCGGGATTGCCCGCGCCCGTCGACATGAATCCGTTGATCAGCACCTGCGGCGCCTCCGACCAATCCGTATCCGGCTGCGGCACGCTGATCCCCGTCTGGCTCAGGATCGACGCCGTCGAGTAGCTCTGCGTCTCCGATGTGTGTTGCGCGTTGTAGCCCCCGCGAAACTCATTCAGCAGATGCGGAGTGAAGATGAAGTTATGCGCAAACGTCAGTCCCTCGTCAATCTCCGGCGTGTTGTACCCGCCCTGCAGCGGGCTGCCCGCCTCTGCGCAATAGGTAAAGACGCATGTAGCCGAAGGCGCCGTCGTGATCTGCCGATTCTTGTACGAGAAGCGCGCGAACACCGTCTGGCGCGATGAGATCGTGCGGTCGAGCCGAATGTCCCCCTGGTTCGAAGAGATGGGCGAAGGGAAGTTGATCTGGTAATTGTTCGCGTACGAGTCCGGCGAACCCAGGTTCGGCAGCGGCATCAGCACCGCGAGCAGATTCGCCGAAAGCTGGCTCACCGGCACATTCGCGGGATCGATCGGCGTAACGCCATCGGGCTGATAAATCGCCGCCACACCCTGTCCCGCCAGGTAGCTTGTCAGGTTGCCCGAGCGCATCGCCACGGAGGGCACGCTGAGCACGATCGGCGTCTCGCGCGGCAAACGCAGCCCCTCATAGCTGACAAAGAAAAACGTGTTGTCCTTGCCTTGGTAGAGATGCGGCACCACGACCGGCCCGCCCAGCGTTCCACCAAAATCGTTCATGTGAATCTTCGGCTTCGAGAGCGCAAACGGATCGTTCGCGTTGTAGGCCGTGTTCTCATTGTTCTCAAACACGCCGCCGTGAACGTTGTTTGTCCCCGCCTTCGAAACGGTCGTGATATCGGCCACGCCCGAAAACTCCGCGTTGTTGTTCGACTCGCTCACCCGGATCTCTTCAATCGAGTTGAACGAAGGAAACATCTCGTTCACCGGCCCCGAGTACTCGACGCCCACCGAAGAGATTCCGTCGATCGTCACCGAGAGCAACGCCGCCGTCGTACCCGCAACCGCGAGCTCGCCGCTGTCGTCGGTCTGCACGCCGGCCTCCGTCGTCAGCGTGGAAATCGGGCTTGTCGATCCCGTCGATCGCGAATAAATGGCCACCGGCAGCTCATTCAGCTCATCGCCCAGTTTCGTCTCGGCCACGTTCGACACGTCGGTCGTAATCACCGGCGTTGGATTATCGACCACCTCGACGGTCTGCGTCTCCGACCCCGGTTTCAGTGCCTCATCCAGTCGCCGCGTCTCGCGCGCCGTCAGCTGAATCGGCGGCAGCGCGTCCGTCTGGAATCCCGGTGCGGCGATCGTCAGCGTGTACGAACCCACCTCGATGTTCTGGAACGCATAGCCGCCATTTGCATCCGTCACGGCCGTGCGCGCCGCGTTTGTGCCGGTGTTCGTAAGCGTGATCTGCGCGCCCTGCAAAACCGCGCCGCTCGAGTCATGCACCGTGCCGACGATGGATCCAAACGTCGATTGCCCCCACGCCGGCAGGCCGATCGCGCCGGCGAGCAGAACAAGAAACAGGAGGCGCGATGCCGCTCGCTGAAGCAGGCGGCGCAGAGGGGAAATGCGCATTTCAGATCTCTCCAATAGGGGAATAGTGCGAACAGCTTCGCCGTTCGCTGCTTCAACTCACTACATCCTGGTACGGGACAACACTGTCAGTGGTCTTGCCTGCATGCCGCGCAAGAACTCGCGTCCGGGCCGTTGATTTGAAGGGGCACGGCTTTAGCCGTGCCGTAAGTCAGACAAAATGGATGCTCGGCTTCAGCCGCTGAGGGATGCTCTTTCATTCCCGCAACTCGCCACCGATCCCTGCGCAAGACGTCTGAATCTTTGCGGATCGAGAATTTATTCTATAGCGATTGGAACCTATCGACGCGTCTTCACGCCGCATTTTTCGGCGGCCATGCCGTCTGCCCGCCGTGCAGGTACGCGTGGTTGCCGATATGTCCCGCGCGCGCGGCCGCCACGCCGGCCTCCACCGGCGCATTCGGCTCCTTGCGTGTGCGCACGCACTCGAAAAAATTCTCCATGTGGGTGATCGTGCCGTCGCGATAGCTCTTCTCCGCCAGCACCGGATTCTGCGCGCCCTGCGCACTCTCGCGCCACAGCGAAAAACTGCTGCGGTCGATCTTCAACGTCGCCTCCGTGCCGCGAAATTCAAGCCCGCCATCGTCGATCGACGAACTCATCATCCCCTCGTACACCACGTCAAATCCGGGATAGCGGAACGCCGCCTGGATCGTGTCCGGACAATCCCACTGCTCAAAAACGTACTTGTCGCCCAGCATCATCGCCTGGTGCGGCGTATCGGCCTTCATCGCCCAGTGCACCACATCGATCCAGTGCGTGAACAGGTCGGTCATCGCGCCGCCGCCAAAGTTCCAGAACCAGCGCCACCGCTTGTACTTCTCTTCGCTGAACGCCTGGTCGGGCGCGCCGCCCAGCCACATCTTCCAATCCAGCGCCTGCGTGTCGATCGGCTTCGAAGGCCCGCCGCGCCCGTAGTTCTGCCACCAGTACGTGCGCACCTGCGTAACCCGCCCCAGCGCTCCTCCCTGGATCAAATCCACCGCATCGCGAAAGTGCGTCCAGCTGCGCTGCTGCATGCCGCACTGCAGAATCTGCTTGCTCGACCGCACCGCCTTCGTCAGCGTCGCGCCTTCTTCCAGCGTGTGCGTAACCGGCTTCTCCAGGTACACGTCTTTGCCCGCCGCCAGCGCGTCCACCGCCATGCGCACATGCCAATGATCCGGTGCGGCAATGATCACGGCATCGATATCCTTCGCCAGCACCTCGTGATAGTCCAGGTGCGTCGTCGCCTCCGCGGCATTCGTGCGTTCCTTCACCGCATCGCGATGCGGACCATACACGTCGCTCACCGCCACAATCTGGTACGGCCCCGCTTTGTCCGCGGCAGTCCAAGCAGCCCGTGCATGCGGCCGCCCGCGCCGATCACGCCGACGCGCAATGTGTCATTGGCGCCGAATGCGCGCGAAGAAGCCAAAGCGGTAAGCGAACCGGCAATCAGAAAACTGCGGCGATCGAGAGTAGGACTCATGTGCGCTCCAATTCGATGGAATTTCGAAGGCTGGCATCGATTCCACCGAATTGTACGGCGCGACGCCGCAAATGGAATAGGATGGCGAGTGGTTCAAATTCTCTGGGGACAAGAGCGCAAGACATCACCGGTTCGATTAAGGCGTCACACGCCTTGTAATCCGGGCAAGTCTTGAAGGGTACGGGCTTCAGCCCGTACGTTAAGTCCGGTCGAAAGCATTTGGGCTTTAGCCCCTGAGGGATGGTTTCGCGCATTCTTTCCTGGTCCCAGGCTCTTTGAGCAAGCTTTTTACCTTTACCGGAAAGTTCAGCGATTCGAGCCAGGCCTTAGCTGCTGAGGGAAGGCCTTTTTTCGGGAGCGAATCAAATGAGAGCACGTCGATTTTTCCGCGTTGCAATGATAGGGTTGGTCGCTTTTTGGTGCGTTGCAGCCGCCCGCGCTCAATTCGCGCAAAGGGTCGATCCGTTCCTCGGCGCTGCGGGCGGCGGAAACGTATTTCCCGGGCCCCGTTGTGCCCTTTGGGATGATCAAGCCGGGCCCCGACATGGTCGGCGGCAGAAGCGACGACAACGCCGGGTGGAACACCAATGGCGACATCCGCGGCTTCAGCCAGACCCACGTCAGCGGCACCGGCGGCGGCCCGAAATACGGCAACATTTTGTTGACGCCGACGACCGGCATAGTCTCTCCTTCCACCGCGCATTCGCCGCGCGCACAAGAGAAAGCCTCCGTCGGCCTCTACTCCGTCAATCTCACGCGCTACGGCATCAACGTCGACGTGAGCGCCGCGCGCCACGCAGCCATCTACCGCATCGCCTACTCCGCAAAACGCACCCGCCAACCTGCTCATCAACGTAGCGCATTGCCTGGTGGCCAACCCCGAAGTACGGGGAGTCGCAATCGATCACGCCTCTCAGGCGCAAGTCCTCTCGCCGACGGAGGTGGCAGGCTCCACCAGCGTCACCGGCGGTTGGAACAAGCAGCCCAACAGCTACACCGTCTACTTCGTACTGCGCGCCGACGCACCCGCTACGAGCTGGGGAACCTGGCACGGTCCCGCGACGTCCCCCGGGATCAAAATCCGTGCGCGGCGGCCCGCAGGAGCAGGCAGGCGCGTGGCTCACCTTCGCGCCCGGCCACACCGTCCTCGTCAAAATCGGCATCTCCTTCGTGAGCATCGACCAGGCCCGCCACAACCTCGACACCGAAATCCCCGCCTTCGACTTCGAGGCCACCCACGCCGCCGCCGTCGCCGAGTGGGATCATGCGCTCGGGCCGCGTCGAGTTCAAAGGCGAATCGCCCGAAGATGCCCAGGTCTTCTACACCGCGCTCTACCACACCATGCTCATGCCCGTGGACCGCACCGGCGAAAACCCGCTCTGGAAGTCCGATGAACCCTACTACGACGACTACTACGCCATCTGGGACATCTTCCGCTCCTCCGGTCCGCTGCTCACGCTCATCGCTCCCGAGCGCGAAACAGCTATCGTCCGCGCCCTCGTCGATCTCTACCGGCACGAGGGCTGGCTGCCCGATGCGCGCAGCGGCAACTACAACGGCCGCACGCAAGGCGGCAGCAACGCCGAGTTCCTGATTACGGACGCGTTTGTGAAAGGCCTGAAAGGTATCGACTGGAACACCGCGCTCGCAGCCGAGATCCACGACGCCGAAGTCTCCCCCAAAGATCACTTCAAAGAAGGCCGCGGCGGCCTCGACGACTGGCACAAACTCGGCTACGTCTCCATTGAAGGCTCCGACCGCTCCGGCTCCGTCGACATGGAATATGCCGCCGACGACTTCGAGATCGCCCTTCTCGCCAAAGGCCTCGACAAGACCGACGAGTACCAGAAGTATCTAGCCCGCTCCGGCAACTGGAAGAAGCTCTGGGACGCAGACTTCACCGACGACGGTTTCAAGGGCTTCATCCGCCCGCGTCATCGCGATGGCAGCATGGCTCAATCCCTTCACCGCGATGGATTCCTGTAGTTGGGGCGGCAACACCTTCTACGAAGGCAACTCCTGGACCTACTCAACCTTCGTCCCGCAGGATGTCGCCGGACTCATCGCCGCATCCGGCGGCCCTGAGACATTCGTAAATCGTCTCGATGCGTTCTTCCGCGTACCCGACCGCTATGACGTCGGCAATGAGCCGGGCTTCCTCTCGCCCTATCTCTACAACTGGGCCGGCCGTCCCGACAAAACCGCCGAGCACCTCCGCGCCATCATCGCCAAGAGCTATCACGCGGGCCTGCAGGGCCTGCCCGGCAACGACGACTCCGGCGCCATGTCCTCCTGGTTTGCCTTCGGCCAGATCGGCATCTTTCCCAATGCCGGCCAGGACTTCTACCTCATCGGCAGCCCCGCGTATCCAGAAACAACTCTGCATCTCGCGGGCGGCAAAGACTTCACCATCGAAGCCCGCAACCTCTCGCCCCAAAACATCTACGTTGTTGAAGCCTCGTTGAACGGAACCCCGCTCGACCGCTCCTGGCTACGCCACGCCGAGATCGCAGCCGGTGGCCGCCTGATCCTGACCATGAGCGACAAGCCCGCCCACTGGGCCGAACACAACCCGCCACCCTCCACACCGCCGATGGCTACGCCTTCCGCTGGTGGAGCGAACGGCCTCTAGTCGAAGGGCACGGGCTCCAGTGAGGCGAACGGGCCTCAGCGAAGCGAACGGGCTTTAGTGAAGGGTACGGGCTTCAGCCCGTACATACCTTGCCGGCAAGAAGCGATGGGCTTTAGCCCCCGAGGGAATGGGCCTCAAAACCGGCCTGCTATCTTTCACCATCGCCCGCACACACCCGTTGTAAGATGTTCGCATCCATGACCGACTCGCAGGATGTCACAGTTTTGCTCTCCTCCCTGACCAAGGGAGATCCCGACGCCGCCGGGCGGCTCATGCCCCTGATCTACGATGAGCTGCGCCGGCTTGCCGCCAGCTACATGCGCCGCGAGCGCGAAGACCATACCTTGCAGGCCACCGCCCTGGTGCACGAAGCCTTCATCAAGCTCGTCGATCAGCGCGGCGTGAACTGGCAGAATCGCGCCCATTTCTTCGGGGTCGCCGCCCAGCTCATGCGCCGCATTCTCGTCGATCATGCGCGCGGCCATCTGCGCCAGAAGCGCGGCGGAGACCACCAGAAGGTCTCGCTCGATGAAGCCCTCGTCTTCGCCGAGACGCAGGCCGACGAGCTCATCGCCGTCGATGACTCCCTCAATCAGCTGGCCAAGATCGATCCACGCCAGGCACGCGTCGTCGAGTTGCGCTTCTTCGCCGGCCTCAATGTTGACGAAGCAGCCGACGTTCTCGGTGTCTCTCCCAAAACCATCAAGCGCGAGTGGAGTGTGGCCAAAGCCTGGCTCTACGCGGATCTCAAAACGCGCTACGGCATCCAATCCTCCGCCATCGGATGAATTAGCCCTGGCCAACGCGCGCGCAAAAAAGTCGTTGAGACACAGGCGTGTCTCAACGACTCAATTCGACAAACGAAGCTGAGGGGAAGCTCGCAGCCGAGGAGTTATGCGTGATTCCGCACGGATCGGTCGCGGAGTCCTACTGGCACGACAATCCAAGAGCATAGGTGTACAGGTTGTAGAAGTTGTTCTGCTCGAAGACCGTTCCGTTGATGGCCAATGGCTCGCTCGGACTGGTCCACACAAAGCTGTTCACGGCGCTGTCAAAGTTGGTGCCGTTGATCAGGTTGTTGCTCACGGCGCCGGTCTTGGCAGAGCCCGGATCGAAGCCGATCACCCACGGGCCGCCGCTCGTTCCGCCGGTTTGCGGATCGCCGATCTCCACCACGTTGGTTGTGCCAAACGGATCGACGATTCCTGTCGCGCCGTTGTCCTGATACAGGTAGTTGCCTTCAAACGGCGAAGCCTGCGGATAGCCGAATGCGTTGAACTGCGCATTGCCGTAGTCGTAGCCGTAGACCCATCCCAGGTAGCCGACGTACTGACCGAGCTGCTTGCCTTTGTCGCCGCCGCAGCCGGTGCCCGGGCTGTCGTGCATCACGAAGATGCCGATGTCCCAGCCAGTCGTGAGGCTCGCTGTGCTTGCAGAGGTCCACGTTGCTGCCCAGTCGGGATACCACGCGCCGCTCTTGCCGCCGACCTTTTTGCTCTTGCCGTTCTTCCATTCCGGATAGAACACCCAGTTGCTGTACCACTTGCCCGTCGCATAGTCGAACATGCAGTGACGTGCGGTAACCACGATGCGGTTGTTGCCCACGGCCGTAGCCGAGCAAACGTACTCACCTGCCGGCTCCGAAGCGCCTGCGGGAATCGTGAAGAACAGCTTGCCCATCGTCGAGTACGGGTATTGCGAGTTGATGCCTGTCCGGTAGTTGTTGAACGGCATCTCGTAGCTGAATCCACCATCGGCCGGTAAAGCCGTGGTATCCGATTGTGCATCCAATCCCTGGTTCAAGGGGAAGGCATCCGTGTTCTCGTCCGTCGTATCTTCCGACACGATCTCGGGCGCTGCCCCCTGCCCAAAGTGAGCAGGTCCGGAATGCACTTTTGCGTTGCTCGTTGTTGTTGCCGAGGGGGCGAGCTTGGGCATGGGCATGGGCTTCGCCGAAGACAGCCGGTCGTCGGTCCAGTATGCCTGGAGCGCCTGCGCGTGCGCTTCTTCGCTAAGATTGGCGACTGCCGCGGTCTTGACGGCCGCGGGTTTGGGTTCGCTTGCGGCGAACGCAGATGCGCTGTAGGCAACGGCCAGAGCGACAGTCACGCCAGCGACCGTGGGCATGGTTCTCAAGGAATGCAGGTTCATCGTGTTCTCCTCCCGAATTGCAAGATCATCGCCCGATCGGATTCGTCGTTGTTGTATCCCGGGAATGCGGACCATCGCGCTTCAATAAAAAGCGCGCGATCCGCAGAGCACATCAGCGCAAGGGATTGGAGAAGCCGCTCCAGTGCAATGTCTCGAATTCACTGGAATAGTGAGCAAGAGGCAGGGAGCGTTTCTAGAAATCTGCAGCGAGAAATCGCAGCTTCGAAAGCATGACCTCAAACCTGCCGCAAACAGCTTGAAAGGATGTTCGGCATTCCAGCTTGCCTGAAAAACTCTCGCTGGTCTTGCCCTTGAAGGGCACACGCCTCAGAAGGAAGGGTACGGGCTTCAGCCCGTACGTTGAGAAGCCCGAAGAAGACGGGGCTTTAGCCCCCGAGGGAATGGGATCATCAAGCGGCGCGAACCTTCTTCAGGTCCACGCTTTGAAAAGGCACGACTAAACAGCTTGCTGAAAAATCGCGGATTAACAGGTTTTGAAAGGGCCCGGATTTATCCGGGCCGGTAAGTCAATTGGAACGGCAGCGGTTTTAACCGCCGAGGGATGATCTTTCTTCCCTTCCGTGCCGACATCGACTTTTCAACCAGCTGTTGAGTCGCGCCGATAAAGCCACCAAAATGCCGGGGGCTTTAGCCCCTGAGGGAAGTCTCCAACGTAGAATCGAACCATGCGAGCCGTGCCATAACGCTCGCGTTCCTCCTCGCCCGTCACCGCGCCGAATAAATCTGAAAGGGCGCCCAGTAAAACGGAGCGGCAAACCTTCCATCGCCATGCAACAGCTTGAGCTTGGCCTGGCGCAACGCCATTGCCGGCGATTCTCCATCGTGAATGCCGCCGTACAGCGCATCCATCAGCCGCGGAGTCGAATCATCGCTGGCTTCCCACAGAGAACCAATCACGCTGCCCGCACCTGCGTGCAAAAACGCCCACGACAGCCCCACCAGTCCCTCGCCTACATACGCGCGCTTGCCCACGCCGTCGCACGCCGAGATGGTCACAAGCTCCGCGTCAATCGGATGCTGCATCACATCGCGCGCATACAGCTTGTACGCGCCGGCTCCGGGTTGCGCGTCCGAGAGGATGATCGCCGAATCCAGGGGGTCGGTGCGGCTGGCGACCGCATGCGTCACAAAATGGATGTACGCATAATGCGCAGGCTTGCTCTCGAGATACGCCGCAGGTGTGGCCTTCATGCCCGCAAACGTAGACACTTGCTGCGGTGGAAAATGATTCGCGATGCGCGTCATCTCGAAGCCGAAGAGCGGAAGAGAAGGGAAGTCGTCGCTCGGCGAAACCGGATTTCCCAACAGAAGCAGGTTGCGCTCCAGGTGCGGAGCAGGCTTCGCAGCGGCCAGCATGGCCAGGGAGGGCGCGGAGAGCAACGTCGCATCGTCAACCCAGTAATGAAGGTCTGCGTGCGATGCCTCTCCATTCGCAGTTAGCGTTTGCTTACCGCCCGGAACAAGCAGCGTTTCAAAATTCAGCTCGCTCAACACCCCGTCGGCCAGAAGAATGACGGGAGCGTTCGAGCGCACAAGCTCCGCCGCCGGAGCCACGAGCGTTTGATACAGCGCCTGCGCGTCCTTGTCGCGCGAAGCCAGCGGGTCGCGAACATCATTGATCGATTTGTTGTAGCGTTCCACGCGATCGCGAATCTCCTGCTGCGCGGGAAGTGGGAACAACGCAGTCTTCACCGGCGTGATCGCCCATAGGTACGACTGTTTCCGTCCCAGCCAGTAGAAGAGAAGCGTTGCGCCGGTCTTGCCCGCAATCGCGCGTGCATCAACCGCAGCGCTGCGCTTTGAAGCTTGCACCGCGTTCGTTCCCGCATTCTGCGCCAGCGCTCGAGCGCGGCTCTGGTCGGCAACCCGCAGAGCTTCTTCGCTTTTGCCCTCGCGGACAAGCATCTCGATATAGTCGTCGTAGATCTCCGAGGCGTTGGTGACAAAGGGCAGCTGCGACTCCTCGCTCTTGAGCGCGGCCTGCGCCGAATCGAAGAGGACAAGCGTTGCCTTGTACTCGCTCTCGGCTGCTGCGAGATCTCCTCGCGCCTCGTCAAGCAGCGCCCGTTGATATCCCGCACCCAGGCGTATCGTGGTCGCACTGCCGGTATTCTTCTGCACCTGCTCGAAACAGCGACTCCGCTTGCGCATCCTGTCTCCGTGCCGCCGCCAGCTTGGCTCGCGTCAGCACGCTGTTCGCACTAAGATGGCCCCCGTTCGCAGTCTCCATCGGAGTTAGCTGCGCGATGTAAGAGTCGGCTTCCTCGAGCTCGCCCCGACTCCACTGAGATCTCCGCCAGATCTTCGAGGGCGTTGATGATGTCTCCTTTGCTGTCGATCTGCTTCGCAAGGGCAAGTGCCTTCTGGCAGGATTCAGTGGCACGGTCCACGTCATCGTTGTCGCGATAGACATATCCAGCCGTAAGCAGCCAGTTCAGTTCAGAGCCGAAATCTCCCAGTCGCGCGGAGTTTGCCTGCGCCTCAACAAACTGCGCTAAGGCCCGGTCGTCGTCGCCAAGCTGGTAGTAGGCCCAACCGAGATTGCCTGAAGCATTCTGAGCCAGGTCTTCGGCGCCCAGCTTCCGTGCGTCCTCGAAGCGCGCTCTTCGACCATTGCACCGCTTCATCGAAGTGGTTGATCTTCATTGCGGCAAAGCCAAGGTCCAATGCCGCCTGAGCTTTTGACCACAAGTCGTGATGGCCTTCGGCAAACCGAAAGCTGTCGAGGAAGAATCGCCATGCCTCGGCCGGTCTTCCCTGTCTATCCGCAAGAATGGCTGCTGCGACGCTGATGTCTCCGCAGGTTGATACATCGCGCGACTCGCAGATGTTGCGCGCAACGCCGACCGTGTGCGCCGCCTCCTGCAGACGTTCCTGGCGCGTCAGGCCGACGGCTTCAATGGCGAGTTGGCGAACCCTGTCTTCCGGAGGTTCGTTTATCGGCGGCAGGCTAAGGCTATTTGCAGCGCATCTCCATACATCCCGCGAAAAAGCATGGAGTTCGCTTCCAACAACCGAAACTTGATCGCCCATGCTGTGGAAGTTGGGCGCGATCGCAAATCGCCAAGGTCCGCTTCCTGCTGACTTTTCTCCAAGTAGCCCTGCTGAAAGAGCCGGGATGCGCGCTCAAACTCACCGTCAAGCTCAGCGGCCGAGTGTCCTCCAGGGGAAGCAACACGAGGAGTACAAAAACACCAAGCGCGAGGAACCCGAAGCTCCTCGCGCGCGGCTGCATAACCAGAGACTGTGGGTTGTTTCTTGAAGTGCTTGCGGCTAGGGTCTTGTTCTTCCGTTCGTCGATCCCGTCCCCACGCCCCCGCTGCCCGAGATCACGCAACCCAGTTCCAGGTCGATCATCCGCAGCCGCACCGTCGTCTTCTCCGGAATATCCGTCCCCGTCCTGGAACTCCTCGTGCATCACCGTCACCTTCGCCAGCGTGATGGTGCCGAAGTTGGGAATGCGCAGCACGCTTCCAAACGTCTCTCCCGGGTAGCCGCCAGAAGCTTGATTCACCAAAGAGCATTCGACGATCTCCCGGGCGCCTACATTCGAGGATAGGGCATTGTACCGTTCCTTCAAATCGGCCGGAAGATCGGCGTGCTTGCAGATGCTGCCAAGTTGCGTGGAAACGCGCGAGCGCACGCCCCCATCGAGCGAGTAGGGTCCATCGTTTGCGGGCTTTGTTCCAAGAATGTGTGGGTCCAGGTCGACCTTCACGTGGTGGCCGGCGATGCGCAGGTTCTCAAAGCGCGTGCCCAAGAACGAAATCGAGCGGCACGTACCCAACAGGCGGGTAATCGGCGATGATCTGCCCCACAATGCGATCGGCCGTGAGCACTTCCAGAATGTTCAGTCCCTCAACCACCACTGTCGACAGCGTGGCCCAGCCGTGGCCGGGTTTCCGATCCAGGTTCCCGGCAACCTGCGTGTAGGCGGAACGGTACGAGATCACTTCGTCGAGATGAAAATCCTCAACACGCTCGCTGCGGTAGCCGCCCTTCTCCGAAAGCGACACCGCGCCCAGCGGCTTGATCTCTTTCTCGACAGGAATCCGCAGAAAACCGTCAAGAATCATTGCATCCGCATTGTAGCTATGAGTTCTGCCGTCGATTTCGTTCATGGATGAGACATATCCCTTCCGAAGATAGCGGGATTCTACGGCATCCTGCCGTCAATTTCCTACGACTTTTGGAGTCGACTGAAGGGTATATCGAATTAGCGCCGAATTTTCATTCAGAACCCGGCGCGCAGGGTTACGTTAGTTCGTCACGTGAACGTCGAAGACCAGCCTCTGCAACAGCGTGTGCTCTCCGTTCGGGCCCACTCCGGCAACCGTGAGTGTGAAGCTTCCGTCGCGAAGCATCTTCCCCGGGATCTTCAGCGATAGGCTGCTTTCCGTGCTCGAACTCGCATCCGCCAGCGGTGCCGAACTCGTCCACACCACTTTTTGTGCCGGGTCGGAAAGCTGAAACGAATACGAGCCAAACGTGGGCATCCCCGGCTCCCGCTCAATGCGGATCGGCAGTGCCAGGCCGTGAGCCCGGTCGGCATTGACCGCGATCGAGTCGCCACCGCGCGTGGCCCCGTGCGTAGCAACCATCGGCGCCAGCTGCGGTTGCTCGGCCGCCTCGCGCAATGCCGGATACGTCACAAGATTCTGATAGCCGACCACAAGCAATAACGCCGCGAAGACGGGAAGAGCGAAGACCGGGCGCAACCACTGGAACCTGCCGCTTCTCCTGCCGGCGTCCGCCCGGCTCGGCACTGGCGAAGGAAGCCGCGACGGCGCACCCACAAGCTCGGGCAGCTGGGTCTTGGCCTCATCCACAAACGCGACGCCGGCACGAATGTCGAGTGCGCACTCCGGGCAGTCGAACATGTGCTCTTCAAAAGCCTCGCGCGCGTCGGGTGCGAGTTCGTTCAGCAGATATCGCTCTGCTGCCATCTCTTCAATTGCTTGCGCATGGTCCATTTGATTTGTCCCCACCGCCGTCCCACCTGAAAAGTAGTGTCCCTGATCGACGATTCGTTTCATGCCCGCAACCTGTTCGCCACCGATGGCTCCTGCGGGCCCATGCGCTTCACGTACTCTGCCTTGAACTCCTGCTTGGCGCGGTGCAGCAGCACCCGCAGGTATTCGCGGTCCACGCCAAGCTCCGCGCAAACTTCGTCGCGGTCGCGTTCCTCCAGAAACACCGCCTTGAGCAAAGCGCGATCGCGCAGGGAAAGGTCCAGCAATATCTCGCGCACTTTGGCTTTCATCTGGTTCCTTGACGCCAGATCCAGGGCGTCCGCGCCCCCGACCGAGGGCTCGGGGAACCCTTCCGCGTCCAGCGATTCGGTGCGCCGCGAGGCCCGGTATTGTTCCAGAAGTACGTTCTTGCAAACCGTGTTGACAAAGGCTCCCAGGCACTCCGGCTGGCGCAGGCCGCCATCCTTGCGCAGCATCCTGAACACGCGCGCAAATGTCTCCTGGCACACGTCCTCAATCGCATGCGGAGACTGCAGCCGTGAGCGAAGTTTTACTTGGAGCAGCGCTGAAAAATAGCGCACAAAATGCTCTTCGGTCTGCCGGTCTCCTGCGCAAAGGTTCTCAACATAGCTTGCATCGAAGGTGTGAAATTGCAAACCTGCCTCCGCCCACGCGCGAGGAACCGAGTATAGCACTGCGGGCGACGCATTCCGGTAAACCGTGAAGGTCCTGGCGCGCGCCGGTAATGTCTTGCGCACGCAGCAATTACGCGGATCCTGGGCATCCACGACCGCGCCCCTCATTGCCACGTCCTCATCCGGCTCGTCGTGCGCCAGATCGGGTTTGCCTGCATTCTTGCGGGAAGACTTGCAGCGATCGGAATCGCCCTCGCGCCCCACAGCGGCCGAAGCGTGCAGACCACGCTTTCGACGCCGTGCTTTGCCGCTTGTCCCGGGTTGCAATGGGCAATCAAGCCCGCCCAGCCGCTGCTCAGCCAAATCGCACGAACAGGAAGCGCTCAGCGTGCGCGCCCACACAACCAGGTGCGCGCGGATGCCCGGGCCGTAACGTCGGCAAATTCGGTGGATTCCAGTACAAGGGGATCTCTCCTGAAGGAAGAACGATTCGACGTGCCATCCGAAAGAGTTGTGAATCGGGAGCCCGTCTCGTTTCAGAAGTCCTGACAGTTTTTTCGCATCCCCCATTCTTTCGACCGACGATCGCCGGCCGAAGCATCGAGTCGTCCGGCTAAGATAAGAAGGATTGTTTGTCGTGAGGCCCGGATGCCGTTTCGTTTCATCACCCTTCTCGCGCTTCTCTGCCTGACGCCACTCCTCCCGGCGCAGACCGAGGAGCCGCCCGCCCGTTACCAGATCTACGGGGGATACAGCTACCTCTCCAATGCAATCAACGGAGTTCCCGGCGCCCGCCATTCGATCAACGGATGGGACGCATCGGTCGGTTTTCCCGCTTGGCACCACCTGCGCTTCGTCATTGACGTAACCGGCTATTCCGCCACGAATGATGGCGCCACGCAGCATCCCTACTTCATCATGGGCGGAGGGCAATACAACTGGCGTCTGGGCCGGCGCGAAACCATCTATGGCAAGGCGCTGTTCGGCGACGCCGGAATCAATCGCTTCTGGGGTCCGAACGCGATGCCCGGGAGAGACCGCTTCCTTCGTGCTCTTCACGGGTGGCGGCCTCGATACCCGGCTCACGCGCCACCTGGCCTTCCGCGTGGAAGGCGGTTATCAGTATTCCTACTTCAAGCTGATCAACAACCTGACCGAGACCTTGCCTTATTACTATCCAGGATTGCCCACAAACTTCGGCCGGGCTTCCAGTGGTTTAGTGGCTCGAGTTCTAGGGGACTTGCCTATGCCGTGGTATGACTACGTCGCCTGCTTGTTTGCCGGGATGTTTCTCGCCAATGCCGTCCCACATTTTGTTCAAGGCGTCAGCGGAAATCGGTTCCCCTCGCCCTTCGCCAAGCCCCCGGGCAAGGGACTGTCCTCGCCTTTGGTCAACACCGTCTGGGGACTTCTCAACCTGGTCATCGGCTACATCCTCTTCCGCGCCGGCCACGTGACCAGTGACAATCTCGCCACACTCCTGGTCTTCTTTGCCGGAGCCATCGCCATGAGCGTCATGCTGAGCGTAAACTTCGCAAAGAAAGACCGCGACTGAACGACCGCCTGCGCCTCGCCGGCTCCGGTCGCGTAACCCGAAAGGTTCGTGCCCAAGCGTGTACGCTCGATCGCAGTTCACTGCAGCGAGACAACCCGTTCCCCAGCCGAACGAGTCTAAACTTGGCACGACCCTCGAAAGAGAGGATGAATGCCAAAAGGGGTTTTTGTCGGACTAGCGACCATCGACGTCGTCTATCAAGTGGACCAGTTCCTTACGGGGAACTCCAAATCCGTGGCGAAAAGTCAGGAAGTGTACGTAGGCGGACCCGCCACCAACGCAGCCATCGCCTTCGCCCACCTCGGAGGTTCTTCTGTTCTCGTCTCCGGCGTCGGCAGTCACGCGATCTCCGGCGTGATCAAACACGAACTGCAGCAGTTCTCCGTCGCGCTCGTCGATCTCACTTCCCGGTTCGACCAGCCGCCGCCCATCTCGTCCGTCGCAGTCAATAAGACCGGGGATCGCAATGTGGTCTCCGCCAACGCAACCCGTCATTCCCGGCTCCCGCGCAGATCGACGAATCGATCCTCGACGGCTGCTCCGTCCTCATGGTCGACGGTCACTTCATGGACGCCTGCCAGGCCTACGCCAAGGCTGCGCGCGCCAGGGGTATCCGTGTCGTCCTCGACGGGGGAAGCTGGAAAGAAGGCACTGCAGAGTTGCTCCAGAGTGTTGATATCGCCATATGTTCTGCTGATTTCAAGCCGCCTAAGTGCTCCACCGAAGACGAGGTTGTGAAGTACCTGCAAGGCCGCGGTGTGCAGAGTATCGCCATCACCCACGGCAGCGAGCCGGTGTATTTTGTCTCGCCGACCTCGTCGGGCACAGTACGCGTCCCGAAAGTCGACCGCGTCGACACCATGGGCGCGGGCGACATCTTCCACGGCGCGTTCTGCTACTTCGCCTCCAGCGGTCAGGGACTTGTGGCCTCGCTCGCCGAAGCCACCGGTATCGCCGCCGAGTCCTGCCGCTACCACGGCACGCGCGAGTGGATGAAAGCCGCAGTAGCCGCCTAGCCAACTAGGGAAAGCACAAAATTTGGGTGCCCCATCCATCCGCAGCTTCATCGCGGATGGGTGGGAAAGCACAACCCTACAATCCACTCCGTTCATCCATCCAGATGGGTCGAGAGACTGGGTGCCCGAGAGCCCGTCCTGAGCGAAGCCAAAGAATTCCCAGCACTTGGGGACTCCCCTTTCACGAATTCCGGGTGCCCCATCCATCCGCAGTCTCATCGCGGAGGGTGGGAAAGCACAACCCTCCAACCCACTCGAAAAAAGAGCGTTCATCGAGAAACCTCCGTCTGTCAGTTGACTCGCCTCGTTCAGCCGGTAGACCATCGATACGACGGCGCCTCTCCGCTCTCGACCCGTTGCATTCCGCAGTCGTCCAATCAATTGCGAGCTATCTTCCAAGTCAGGAATAACGCATGCGCCTTTCGCACCTCGCCGCACTTCTCGCCCTCCTCGCCGCTTCTACCTGCTCAAGGGCGAAGGCGCAGGCAGTTTCCCCCTCCATACGCATCACCCAAGCCATCAGCGACCAGGATCTCGTCACCCTGCACGGCAACACCCATCCCGCCGCCAACGCGAAGAATGATCGCGGCCGCGTCAGCCCGCAGCTGCCCATGACGGACCTCATCCTGGTGCTCAGCCGCGACGCGCGCCAGCAGGCAGCCTTCGATGCCTTCGTCAAAAGCCAGTACGAGCCCGGTTCGCCCAACTTCCACCACTGGCTCTCGCCTGAGGAAGTCGGCGCCGACTTCGGCCCCGCCGAAACCGACATCGCCAACATCGGCCAGTGGCTTACCGCGCACGGATTCACCGTCGCCGAAGTCAGCAAGGATCGCATGTCGATCCGCTTCAGTGGCGCCGCCGCCCAAGTGGAGAGCACCTTTCACACCGAGATCCACAACCTCGAAGTGAAGGGCGCCGCGCACATCGGCAACATGACCGACCCGCAGATCCCCGCCGCGCTGGCTCCCGTGGTTGTGGGCGTGAAATCGCTGCACAATTTCTTCCCGCGTCCCCTGCATCGCCTGGGAAGCAAAGTGACCCGCGACTCCAAGTCAGGCAAGTGGCAGCGCCTCGATGCCGCGACCGACTCCACGCTCAGTGCTGCGGGCCGTCGCGCCATCCCGCGCCCGCAGTTTGGCGTCAGTGTGCCCGCAAGTGGCGGCTCCAGCGCGTATCTCGTCGAAGATGTCGCGCCCTACGACTTCGCGACCATCTACAACGTTCTGCCTTTGTGGACAGCCTCAGACCCCCATCGATGGAACCGGCCAGACCATCGCCATCGCCGGAACCAGCAGCATCAAGCTCTCGGACGTCACCAACTTCCGCAGCACCTTCGGTCTTCCCGCCTACACCTCTTCTAACCAGCCCAAGTTCGTCTCCGGCAACAGCCAGGCCGTCACCGTCTGCACCAGCACAAGCTCATCGCTCTGCGGCAATCAACGACCTGATCGAAAACTCGCTGGACGTCGAGTGGTCCGGCGCCGTCGCCAAGGGCGCGCAGATCGTTCTCGTTTCGTCCTACCCGGCCTCCCAGTCAGACGACAACCTCTACGACTCTGAGAGCTACATCGTCAACAACAAGACCGCCAACATCATGAGCGTCAGCTACGGCCTGTGCGAGCTCGGCAACGGCACCGCCGGCAACGTTCAGTACTACAACCTCTGGCAGACCGCCTCCACCGAAGGCATCGCTGTCTTCGTCGCCTCGGGAGATGCCGGCTCCGCCGAATGCGACGACGGGGGCGACTCCGCCGGCACTCCCTACTCCGCGCAGTTTGGCCAGGCCGTCAACGGCCTCGCCTCCACGCCGTTCGACACCGCGGTCGGCGGCACCGACTTCAACTGGTGCGCGCCCGGCTCCACAACCGAATGCACCGCCTCGCCCTACTGGAACTCCAGCAACGCCACCAATGGTTCCAGCGCAGTCGGCTACATCCCCGAAGTTCCGTGGAATGAGACCTGCTCCAACCCGCTGCTCGTGACGCCGCTCGAACAATGGGCAACCAGCAGCTATGCCAACGCTGTCGGCGGGGTCACTGATCCTGAAAGCGCCTGCAACTTTGTCTACAACAACTGGCAAACCGTCCTGACCAATACCGGCGGCAGTGGAACCGGCGCGGACCTCTCCTACTATCTCGACACTGTCGGCGGCGCCGGCGGCGCCAGCGGTTGCATCGCCAACGATGGCAGCACCGTGGCAAGTTGCTCCGGCTCAACCACCACCACCGGCTCGGGGAATGGCAACATCACCCTCGTCAGCGACGGTTGGCCCAAGCCCTCGTGGCAAGCCAACGTCACCGGCATTCCCACCGACGGCGTCCGCGACATCCCCGATGTCTCGTTCTTCGCTGCCGATGGAGCAGTTTCCAGCAGCGCCTACCTCATGTGCGTCTCGCAACTGGGCGCATGCACCTACTCCACCACTGCTGAGCCGACTTTGCAGGAGGTCGGAGGTACATCGGTCTCCACGCCCGCCATGGCCGGCGTTATGGCGCTCATCAACCAGAAAGCAGGATCGAGCCAGGGCAATCCCAACACCCAGCTCTACACGCTGGCCGCCGCACAAACCTGGTCGAATTGCAGCGCCGAAAGCGTCGCCAACAGCAGCACCTGTCTCTTCAACGACATCGACACCCAGACCAACGCCATGCCTTGCGACTACGGCGCCACGGAAGGCGATCCCTCGACCGCGGGCATCAACTCGCCCAACTGCACCCCGGCAACCAGCGGTGACAAGGTCGGCATTCTGCCCGGCTATACCGCGGCGGCAGGATTCGACCTCGCCACCGGCCTCGGCTCTCTCAACGTCGCCAACGTCGTGAACGGCTGGTCAGGATCGACATCCACAACCGGCACAGGCACCGCAACCGTGACCGTCACTCCGTCCGCAACCACGCTGACCACGAGCACGGCGCTCACCGTGGCCGTCACTGTCGCCGCGTCGACCTCCGGTGGCGCCACGCCGACCGGCACAGTCACCCTTTCTGGCGGCGGCTACACCTCGTCGGCTCAAACCCTCACCGCGGGCGCATACAGTTTCAGCGTCCCCGCCAACAGCTTCACGGCAGGCAGCGACACGCTCACCGTCAGCTACAGCGGCGACTCCAACTACGCCACGGCCACCGGGACCGCAACCGTCACCGTGACTTCCTCCACCAGCAGCGGTGGCACGTTCACCCTCGCGGCGACCGCTCCAACCGCGGTCTCCGCCGGCTCGTCCGGCTCGTCAACCATCACCGTCAGCACCGCCAACAACTACACGGGCACCGCGTCGCTCACCTGCGCGCTCACCTCCTCGCCCTCCGGCGCGGTCGACCCGCCCGCCTGCTCACTCTCGCCCACCACCGTGGCGCTCAGTTCCACGTCGACCAGTGGAACCGTGACCGCCACCATCTCCACAACCGCGGCCACAAGCACCACCACGACCGGCCAGTTCACGCATCCCCGCAACAAGGGCGGCTGGATCGGAGCAGGCGGTGGCGCAGTTCTCGCCTTTCTCGTCCTCCTCGGCATCCCCTCTCGCCGGAAATGGCGGACCATGCTCGGAGCCATCCTCCTCATGGCGGCTTTGGGAGCCCTGTCAGGATGCGGCGACTTCTGGCAGGCGCCCTCCGGCAATACGGCCAACGGCACAACCGCCGGCAACTACGTCTTCACCGTGACCGGCACCGGCAGTCCAACGGTCACCGCCGTCACCACCACATTCACGCAAACGGTGAACTGAAGAGCAAGCCAACGCTTCCATCGTGTGAATTCGCAGGATGAGGGTGCCCCATTCAAAACGACGTTTCTCGTCGTTTTGGGTGGGAAAGCTCGAACGTTTCGTCTCGCTTTCCCAAAGCTGCCTGCGTTCCCCTCTGCTAATCTTGATTCGCTTCCTCAGGAGGTTTGCGATGCGGATCCGGCTTGTGTTGGCTTGTTGTGTCTTGAGTCTTTTCGCGCTGAAAGCATCGGCGCAAATGAGTGGCGGCTCCGCCGATCACCCCATAGGATCGACAGCGACTCCGGCCAGCGCCTTCGATTCTCAGCTCACCCTGATTGAAGGCGAGATGATGAGCGCGGTGAAGGCCGTGCCCGCCGATAAATTCTCCTTCGCCCCCAGCGCCGCGCTGTTTGCTGCAGGGCAAAAAACCGAGTTCGCCACCGTGCGCACCTTCGCCCAGCAGGCAACCCACGTGGCCGAAGCCAACTACTTTTTTGCCAACATCATCAGCGGCCTCAAGCCTGACGTCGATACGAAAGGCCTCGAGAAGCTGACCTCAAAAGACGACGTGGTGAATGCACTCGCTGCTTCCTTCGCCTTCTCCCACAAGGCCATCGCCACGCTCACGCCCGCCAATTCGTTTGAAGTCATCAAGTCGCCCGAGCCCGGCTTCCAGACGCGCGCCACCCTCGCTTCCTTCCTGATCTCGCATGCCTTCGATCACTACGGCCAGATGGTCGAGTACATGCGCATGAACGCCATAGTCCCCCCCGCCAGCGCCAAATAATCGAACCCACGTGTCGAGAAGAGAAGAAGGGTCATTCTGAGCGAAAGGGGCCCCGCGCGCATTTCAGCGTGGGGGTGGTGAGTCGAAGAACCCGCTTTGGTTTTTTTGACCCCGCCTCCTCGCATTGGGAACGAGGAGAACACGCCGTCCACTTCACCGAATGGGCTTCTCCCACTGCCCCGTCCGCGCCGACTCAAAAATCGCCTCAATCACCGCCATGTTCCCGATCGAGTCTTCCAGCGGCACGGGCACCTCGCTGTCCTCCAGCACCGCTCGCGCAAACGCATCGCCTTGCAACGTGTACTGATCGAGAACCGGAAACGTCTCCGTCGTGATCCCGGAGCCAAACAACTCGCCCCCATCATCGACAAAAATGCGCGTCGGCCGATCCGGCGGTGCATTGAAGGGAATCTCGATCTCGATCCGCCCCTTCGTCCCGAAAAACTGCACGCGCTGATAAGGAACCATCTGCGTGCTGCACGTAAAAATCGCTTGTCCCCCCGGAAAATCCAGCATCCCCGAGGTGAGCCGGTCAATCTTCATCACCGGGTCGCGATCGATAAGTCCCACCACCCGCGTCGGCTCCTGCCCAAATGCGTAACGCGCCGCGTGGATGAGGTAGCACCCGATATCCATCAGCCCGCCGCCCCCCGACTCCACGTGGTTGCGGATGTTCGTGGCATCCTCCAGGTAGTAGCTGAACACGCCATTCACAGCGCGCAGCTCGCCGATGCGTTTCTCGTTCAGCAGTTCGCGCACCCGCAGCCATTGCGGATACGAACGAATCATGAACGCCTCGCCGATCTTCACGCCCGTCCGTTCGCGCACGGCCAGCAGCGTCTTCGCTTCCGCCACATCCATGCTCAGCGGCTTCTCGCACAACACGTGCTTTCCTGCTTCTGCCGCGCGAATTGTCCACGGGACATGCAACTGATTCGGCAACGGGTTGTAGATGGCATCAATCTCCGGATCTGCCAGCAGCTCTTCATACGACCCATACGCCTTCGCAATCCCCAGCGCATCAGCGGCCTCGCGCGCCTTGTCGATCGATCGCGAGGCGATCGCATCCACCGTCGTCAGCGCACCGCGCTGCATCCCCGGAATCACTTTCTTCACGCCGATCTTTGCCGTGCTCAGCGCGCCCCAGCGAAGCTTCTTTGTCATGGGTCCATGATAGCCTCTCAGCGATCTCAGGACTCTACCGCACCGCGTCCGACTCCACGAGCGTCACCGGCCCAAGCAGCCCCGAGGACAGCGGCTTCAAATCTTCCATCGTCTGCGGTTCGAATCGTTTTCCATAGCGATCCCTCAACAACCGGTAATCCGGGAGCGGCTGTCCCGCCATCGCGTTGATCGCCGTATTCGCAACCACAATCCGCAACTCGTTCGTGCCCGCATGCAGCAGGCTCGTCACGTCGATGCGATACGGCGGACGCCAGACCACGCCCGCAGACTTGCCGTTCACAAACACCTCGGCCGCATCGCGAATCGGCGCATCCAGGCACGCCCACAGGTTCGGCGGCCGCAGCGGATCGGGAAGAGGTGTTGGCTGCGCCGACCCAAAGTCGAGCACAAACTCGGCGCCCTTCCCAACCGCACCCGCAGCAAAATCAAAACTCTTCGTGTACGTCGCCGATCCCGAGTAATCGCGGGTTTTCGCATTTTCTGTCCACGGCTCTAAAGTTAGCATTTGCTCACTTGGTCCCGCCCGGGCCAAAGTCCACCTTCCAGTCACGCGATAAATCCACCGCAATTCGCTCGCTGCGCACTGCCGGTGGGTTTCCAGCAGCCGCATCGTCAGAGAAGTAAATGATCCGGGATCCGTACGCCTCGAGATTCAGGTCGATGGCCTGCGGATCCGGCAGCCCCGTCACCTCGCCCGTAAACGCATCCCACATCTCCGCGTGGCGTCCTGTGTGCTTCAGCGCCGCCGTTGCATGTTTCGTCTCGTTGGCCGTGTTGGCCACAAAGTACAAATCGCCATCGGGAAGCTTGCGATGAAAGAAGGCGATCTCCGGTGTGGCCGGCGTCAGCTTCATCTCCGGCTCCGCGTCCTTCGCCAGTTCAACCCCCAGCTGCGAATCCTCGCGGACCAAATGAGCGGTCTTGATTCCCGTCTGAAACAGTGCCTGCGAAATCTCCTTCAGCCGCGCCGAGTCCTGCTCCGCATGCAGAAAGCCCGGAGCGGTTCCCGGTGTCCGCCGCGTTGCAATCACGATGCCGCCAGTTTTCGCAAAGGCCAGAATCTTCTCATACGTCGAAACCGGCAGCCGATCCACATTCGGCAGAATCAGCACGCGATACGGAATCCCACCGTTGTCGATCGTGTCCGCATCAATAAAGTCCAGATTGAAACCCGCATCGAGCACCTGCGCGATCACCTGTTTCCCCAGCGCCTTGTCCATCTGCTCGTCCACCGTCACATTCGACCCCGACTCATCGAAGCCGAGATACGACGTCGGCGTTGCGCGCTTCTGCGTCTGCGGGGCGAACGTGGCCCACACGTCATCGTTGGGCAGCAGCAGCGCCACCTCGTTGGCCGGCTCCCCCTGCCGCATCGCAAAGCTCACCCGCTGCAGATAGCGCGTCAGCTCGCGGCATCGCGAACCACCACGGGTTGTGCGCATTCAGCGCCGCCGCCGCGTACATGCGCCATCCCGGTTCCGGTTCACTTGGTGGCGAATAGGGCCATCCGTGGCCAACCAGTTGATTGATCCCCTGCACAAAATGCAGATCCGCCTCCGCCTTCAGATCGAGCGGCGTCGCCCGAAACGCCGGCGAATGCAGCCACGTCCATGTCTCCGACGAAATCACAGTTCCGATGAAACAGGTGTCCTGCCGAAGCCGCCCAGCGCGTATCCGAGAACTCCCGCCACATGTTTCGCGAAGCCTTGCCTTCGCCCTCGGGCAGATCCGCAAGCCGGTTGCTGTAGAGCGTCACCGGCGGAAACCCATAGCTCTGCGAGCGAAACAGCGTATGGTGTCCCGCCGCCCAATCATGAATGGGTGCAAGAAAGTTCGCGTCTGCCAACTCGGTGAGCGTTCTGCCCCAGTCATGACGAACCGCCGCAGCCTCCGGATCGTCCGCTTGCGCAAGCGCCATCAGATGCGGGCGCAGATCGTAACCGCGCCTCCGCTGAAACTCCGTCAGCATCGCCGGCGTCCAGTCCGAGGCATAATCTTCGAGACTGTCGCTGAATACGGCATACGGCGGCTTGCTTCCGAACGCCGATAAGAGCCGCTCGCCCACCGCGTGCAGGTGGTTCCGGATCGCCGCGGCGTCATAGTGATCCAGAACAAAGCCCTCCGCGCCCACCGAAGGCCGCTTCACCGTCATCCCGGTTCGACTCGAAAGAAACGAGACCAGTGTCCGCGGTTCCGGCGCGCCGGCAAACAGATACCGTCCGCGTACCGGCATCGGCAAAGGTACAGCCGGCTCAACGCCATGTGCGTTTTCGGGCATCAGGAACGCCGCCAGCAATTCTTCTCCCGGAGTCGACGAACGGCGATTGCGCAGAAGTTGCGCCCGCCGCCACGGCCTCCTTCTCCACCCTCAGCTTGCCCGCCGCCTCCGTCACCGGAATCTCCGGGCCGCCAAACGGCCAGCCGCTTCCCAGGGTCACATCCACCCGAAGCCCCAGCCGCCGCGCCTCGCTGGGCGGCAAAGCCGATCGCCTCCAGGTGCTCCTGCGAGACGAAAGGCACATTATGCATGCCCGTCTGCGGATCATCCAAAGCCAGCGCGTAAAGGGAGGCCAGTTCCACTCCGCCGATCCCGGCTGCTTTCATCTGCTCCAGTTCCCGGGTGATCTCCGGCTTGGTCACGGCAGGGCCGAACCACCACCAGCGCACCATGATCCTGCTCGAGTCCGGAGGGTTCAGGAATGCCCGGTGCAGCGACGCCGCGCCCCGCGCCACGTTCTCCTGCCCCAGGCAGCACCGGGCTCCGGGCCACGCCAACGAAAGCACAAGCGCGAACAATCCAAAACGTGCAAAGCGATATCGAAGCATGGGCTGCAATCCCTGACTGGAATACCAGTGCGGCCCGGTTGGCCAGTCCGCAAATACCCCTGACAAACGGCTATAACTCAGCGTAACCTCTCGCAGTTATTACCGGTAATCGTCCCGGAGCAGTACCATCGGCGAGCATCAACGCCGGAAAGTGGCATTGGCATCCCACTCCTCGCATCAGAATATGTAGAAGTCAACTGACAAGACGACGAAATCCTGTATTCTGTTACACACACCGAAGCTACCACTTCGTCTGGATGGGGGATTTCGTCTTCTCGGTCAGTGACAATTCCCAGACGAGGGTGGTCTTGCAAGCAGCGGGGCTTGGATCGGTGTTCCGGGTCTTGCATTAGATAAACAACTCTCACTGGGATAGCTTCTGCGGCCAGAATCGTTAGGACGGGTGTCTCCCGGCCGCTGTATTTCCGTACCCCTGGGCAGTTCGACTTTTGCCTTTCGCCTCGTTCCGAGTTCGCATCGCGACACTCCACATCCTTGGTTTGGACGGTGACACATGAGCACAACATTGGTTCCCCAGCATGAAGAGACAGTGATCGCTTCACTGCAAAACCAGATCGGCGCCATCATCGACGATCTCATCGCGCAACAGCCGCAGATTGACAACCTCACCAGTGAGCAGCGCCGCGGCATCATTGCACGCTATTCCGCAGTCCTCGAAGGCAATTTCATCTACTGGATGACCGCCGCGTCTATCGCCGCAAAGCAGGAAGAAGTCCGCGAAATCCTCGGCGAAAACCTGTTTGAAGAGTGCCGCGACGCCCATCCGCATATGCTCCGCAAATTCGCCATCGCCGCGCATGCCTTTCCTACCGACACAGATTCACTCTCTATCAATGATGAGTTGACCGCGGTTCGCCTTTTCCTCGGCAAACTCCAGGCCGTTCCCTCGGTCCTCACCATGGCCTTCTTTGAAGGCTGGATTCAGCGCTTCATGGGCTATCTCGCCGATCTGGCCAAGGCCCAGGGTTCGTCGGAAATGGAATATACCGACGTGCACGGTGTGTGCGATATTTCGCATACCGCTGAGCTCTATCGCGCGCTGGCTCTGGAAATGGCGGCCAACCCCGCCAATCCCAACCAGAACCTCTTCGAGGGCGTCGAAGTTCTTCGCACCCTGATCGTTGCTATTCTCCAGGGACCGAAGCACGCAACGGCATAACTGGCGCAGCAGAAAATTTCAGGGCTAACTCAAGTGCAACCGAACCAGGCTCATTCCGAGCGCGCCGGGTACTTTCCCGTATCCGGCGTGCACCTGTACACCGTGCTCCACGAGGTCACAGACCCCGCCGCACGCGTGCTGCTCGTGGGGCCTTTCGCCTCGGAACGTCACAACTCCTATCTCCCCTGGGTTCGCTGGGCGCGCTTTCTCGCGGAGGGCGGTATCGAAGTGCTTCGCTACGACTACCGCGGCATCGGCGAGAGCACCGGCGCCTTTCAAGACATGGGCTTCGCCGATTGGAGCCAGGACGTCCAGCTCCTCGCTGAGTGGCTGCTCCAACGCACTCCGCGGGTTCCTCTCCTCCTGCACGGCCTGGGGATGGGCGCTGTCCTCGCCGGTCGCGCCTTTCAGCAAGGCCTGGGCGATGGATTGCTCATGTGGTCTCCGCCCGCGAACGCAAACCAGGCTTTACGCGCCGCTCTCATGCGTTGGGTAGGCTTGGAGCAAATCTTTAAGTTTGGCGACGATCGCAAGTCGGCCGCCGACTATGTCCAGGAGATCGAGCGCGGCGCGCCTCTTGAAGTGGATGGGTATTGCTGGTCGCCTGAGCTTTGGCGTCAGTCGTCCGCCGTCACGCTTCCTGAGTCGCTGCTGACGGATCAGAGTGATCCTGCTGCGTTTGCTCGTCCCGTCAAGAGCGTCAAGCTTACCCGCGACGCCTCGCCCCTCACCAAGGGTGGTATCGTCGGCTACGACGATCTCAAGGACTTCACCTGGCTGTATGAGCCCAACCGCGAATGGATCCAACAGGTGGCTGCACGCTCTGAGAAGGGGGTCTGTCATGCTTGAGAGACTCGAAAACCGCGAGCTGTTCACGTTGAACAGCGGCGATCTCTCGGTGCGCGGCACCTATCACCGTCCCTCTGGTTCCCCGTCGCCCGCCGCCGAAAGCAAAGGCCGCCTCGGCGTACTCTTCCTCAACTCGCTCTCCTTGCCCCGCGCCGCCAGCGGCGACTCGGCTGTTCATTGGGCCGATTCGATCGCGGCGACTGGCTATCCGGCCTTCCGCGTCGATCTTCCCGGGATTGGCGATTCCTGCGGCACCACTTCGACCGATCTGCTCGAAATCATCAATGCGGGCGGCCTCGCCCCTGCAGCATCGGCAGCCGTAAAGGAACTCATCGATCGCTTCGCCCTCTCCGGAATCGTGATCTTCGGGCACTGCGCCGGCTCCGTCTCCGCGCTCTACACCGCCGCCATGGTCAAAGAGTGCAAAGGGCTGATCCTTCTCGATACTTACTTCTATCTACCCCAAGGCAAACGCTCCGACTTTCGTGAGCGCATGAGCGAGTGGGCGCGCCAAAGCAAGATCGGCCGCCTTGTGAGCAACACCTACGACCAGCTCAAGAAAGTTCGCCTTTCTCTTCACGGAAGTGCGCTTCCCGGCAATGCCAATGGCCCGCTCCTTGCCCGCTGGAAGCAGATGACCAATGCGGGACTCCCGGTTCTTCTTCTGCAGGCTCCCGGCATCAAGGCGCAGGGTTCGAAGCCGCGCGTGGGAGAATTCGACTACATCGACCACGCCGTGAAGCTCGCCGGCCGCAAGAGCCAGGTCAACGTCAAGTTTGTTGAAAGCGCCGACCATTCCTTCGCCAACCGCGACGGCCGCGAAGCCGTGAAACGGCAGATTGAAGAATGGCTGCGCACCTACTTTCCTTTGCAGGAAACACACCGCAACCAAATCGGACAGGCATCGGCTCAGGGCAGTGAATCCCAAAACTCACCCAGAAGGCCATCCGCATCATCCGCTGACATGGGCTACGTATTGGGAGGCAGGTAGGAAGAAACATGGATATTCGTTCCGAAGTCGTCACGCAGTTTACTCAGGTTGCCAAGGAGCACGACAGGCGTCTCGCTCCGCTCACCGACGGCCTCCCGCTCCTTGACTCAGGCCTCGATTCGCTGTGCTTCGCGATTGTCGTAGCACGGCTCGAGAATGCGCTCGGTGTCGACCCCTTCAGCGAAGACGAAGACGCGCGCTTCCCCATCACGTTCGGCGACTTTATTCGTTTTTATGAGCATGCAGTCAAGTAACCCGGGTTCCCTGCGGTCTATCATTCTCGCCGCCGGCAACTTGTCTTCCCGTCGGCTCGCCGGACACGACTCCAGGGCGACCTGGGGCGAGTTGGTGCACGGTTCCGTGCTCCAGGGGGATACCGATCTGCAAGGGCGGTCCGTCCTCATCGCCACCACCCATCAGTTCTCCGCGGCTGCCGCGCTCATCGAGCTCGATGGCGTTGCCCGGCGCATTGTCCTCTTTCCGTCCGACGTCCCGCGCGAGCATCTTGCCTATGTCGCAAAGACAGCCGAGTCCGATGTGCTGATCACCGATCAACCCGAGATCGCCTCATCGCCTCATGGAATCGAGCGCGTGATTCGGTGTGGCCGCTGCGTGGCGCCCGCCGATCGCGATCGCGGGGAACGCATCGAATCCGAATGGATTCTGCTCACCTCCGGCACAACCGGGCTGCCGAAACTCGCCGTACACACCCTCGCAAGCCTCGCCGGCTCCGGATGGCACGCAGGTCAATCTCCATCCTCCGTTGTGTGGAGCACGTTCTACGACATGCGTCGCTACGGCGGGATGCACATTTTTCTCCACGCCTGCCTTGCCGGAACCTCCATGGTCCTCTCCAGCACCCATGAGTCGACCGCGCAGTTTCTCGCCAGGGCCGCATTGAACGGCGTCACGCATATGACTGGAACGCCCTCTCACTGGCGTCGCGCTCTCATGAGCTCCAACGTCTCGCGCATCGCGCCGGTATACGTCCGCATGTCCGGAGAGATCGTTGACCAGGCAATCCTCAATCAGGTCAAGGCCCAATATCCGCTCGCGCGCATCGACCATACCTTCGCCTCCACCGAGGCCGGCGTCGGTTTCTACGTGAGTGATGGCCTCATGGGTTTTCCGCCGGAGCTGCTCACCAACAATCCGCAGATCGAAATGAAAGTGCAGGATGGCACGCTGCGCATCCGCTCCAACCGCACCGCAACGCGCTATCTCGGCGAAAACAGTCCCGTCCTCAAAGATGCCGACGGATTCGTCGATACCGGCGATACCATCGAGCTCCGCGAAGGCCGCTACTACTTCACGGGTCGTCGCGATGGAATCATCAATGTCGGCGGGCGCAAAGTCTATCCGGAAGAAGTGGAAGCCGTCATCAATCGCCATCCTGAAGTTGCCATGTCTCTGGTGCGTGCAAAAAAGAACCCAATCACCGGCGCCCTGGTGATCGCCGACGTCGTATTGAAACCGCACTCCCTCCGAAATGGAGCCGCAGGCGACACCATGGTCCCCGAAACTTCGCACGACGCCATTCTCCAGTTCTGCCGTACCGAGTTGGAGCCGCACAAGGTTCCTGCCGCCATTCATATCGTTCCCTCGCTGACCATCGGCGAATCAGGAAAGCTGGTGCGCCGTCATGCGTAACGTCATCGTCACGGGCGGCAGCCGCGGGTTAGGCCTGGGCATTGCGCGCAAGCTCATCCTGTCTGGATTTCGCGCCATCGCCATTGCGCGCAAAGAAACCAGCGACCTTGTTGCTGCCAAGTCTGAAATCGAGCCAACCCATCCAGGCGCATTGAATTTTGTGCCCGCCGATCTTGCCGAAATCGATGCGCTCCCCGAACTCGTCAAGCGCCTTCGCAAGGAATTCGGCCCCATCTACGGCTTGGTAAACAACGCCGGCATGAGCGCCGACGGCGTGCTGGCGCATGACCTCGACGCAACAGATCGAGCAGGTCGTTCGTCTGAACACGATCTCACCCATTGTGCTCACCAAACATGTCGTGCGCGGAATGATGGCCGATAGTGGCGGACGCATCGTCAACATCTCTTCCATCACCGCCATGACCGGCTACAGCGGTCTTGCCGTCTACTCCGCAACCAAGGCCTCGCTCATCGGTTTCACGCGTTCGCTCGCTCGAGAAGTTGGTCGCGCCGGCATCACCGTGAACGCGATCGCTCCCGGCTTTGTACGCACCGAGATGACCAAGTCCCTCACCGACGAGGATAGCGAGCGTATCGCGCGTCGCAGTGCGCTCAAGCGCCTGGTTGACGTCGAAGACATTGCCAACGCGGTCGACTTCCTCATGGGAGAAGGCGGGCGGAACATCACCGGTACCGTCATTACAGTGGACGCGGGGAACATCGCATGATCGCCACGGAAAAAGACGACGAGCTCTCTGCGCGCAGAAACAGCGAGCTTCCCGCGCGCATTGCTCCCGCCAAAGCGTGGCTGCGCGCGCTCGAAATGACTGCGCCCATTCCCAGCAATCCCCACCGCATCCTCTTCACCATCGCTGAAGAGATGGCCGCGCTCTGGGGCGATGCGCCCGCCGTACTCTCCGATCAGGAGACGCTTTACCTTCAACGACCTCGCTCGCCGCGCCAATCGCTACGCGCGCTGGGCCCTAGACAACAATCTCGGCAAGGGCGATGTCGTCTGTCTTCTGATGCCGAATCGGCCTGAATACTTTGCCATCTGGCTCGGGATTACCTGCACCGGCGCGGTTGTTTCTCTGCTGAACACGAATCTCGTCGGCCCGTCGCTCGCGCATTGCATGCGCATCGTTTCTCCACGCCACGTCATCGCTTCGACTGAATTTATTTCCATGCTGCACGACGTCATCCCGCACCTGGATGCTGAACCGAAAATCTGGTTGCACGGTCCGCAGGATGGAGCCTTTCATCCCCTGCAAGAGGCTATCGGGAGCTATTCCGACGAGCCTCTCGCGAAACACGAGCGCCGCAATCCGGCAGTCAACGATCTCGCCCTCTACATCTACACCTCTGGAACCACCGGAATGCCCAAGGCCGCGAAAGTGAGCCACGGTCGCACCATGCAATGGAGCCACTGGTTCTCCGGCATGATGGACGTGCATCCCGGCGATCGCATGTACAACTGCCTGCCCATGTATCACAGCGTGGGCGGCGTTCAGGTCATGGGCGCACTGCTTGCCGGGGGCGGTTCCGTTGTGGTTCGCGACAAATTCTCCGCGCGCCAGTTCTGGAGCGACGTCGTCCGTTGGGACTGCACATTGGTTGAGTACATCGGCGAGCTCTGCCGTTATCTGCTCCACACCGAGCCGTCGGTCGCCGACACCGCGCACCGTGTACGCCTCGCCTGCGGAAACGGCATGGCGCCCGAAATCTGGGACGCATTCAAAGAGCGCTTCAACATCCCGCAGATTCTCGAGTTCTATGCGGCCACTGAAGCCAACATCTCTCTCTTCAATGTCCAGGGCAAGCGCGGCTCTATCGGCCACATTCCTCCGTATCTCGCCCATCGCTTCGCGCCCGCGCTCGTTGCCATCGACGTAGAAACAGGAGCGCCGCTGCGCAATGCCGAGGGTTTCTGCATTCGCTGCGCCGCCGATCAGCCCGGTGAGGCGCTCGGAAAAATTCATCTCGATCCCTCCAACGTCGGCATCCGCTTTGACGGCTACACGTCCCGGGCTGCCTCGATGGACAAGATTCTGCATAACGTCTTCGAGCCCGGAGACGCGTGGTTTCGCACCGGCGATCTGATGCGCCGCGACGAGAAGGGATACTTCTACTTTGTCGATCGGCTCGGCGATACCTTCCGCCGCAAAGGCGAGAATGTCGCCACGCTCGAAGTCGCAGAAGCGATCGCGACGTTCCCCGGCATTCAGCACGTCAACGTCTACGGCGTCGCCATCCCTGGAGTCGAAGGCCGCGTCGGCATGGCAAGCATTCAGTCCGACCATTCCATCGACCTGGCAGCTCTCCGTGCGCATCTTGTGCAGGCGCTGCCGCACTATGCGCGCCCCGTGTTTCTCCGCATGCGCACCCACGCAGACTTGACCGGCACCTTTAAGTACTCCAAAACCCAGCTCGTTCGCGAAGGCTACGATCCCGCGCTTTGCGGCGAGCCCCTCTACTTCGAAATGGGCGAGCAGTATGTTCCCCTCGACGAACCACTGTACAAACAAATTCAGCAGGGTGAATTCCGAATCTGAGTAGCTTGCATTGGGAAGTCACGGATCAGAAAACGCAGTTGGAAGGCAAACAGGGAAATGCAGATCGATCCAATTCGAGAAGATTTCGCGGCGCTCCAGGCCGAGATCGCAGCCGGGCCCATCGTGCCCGCTGTGACGGCGAAGGAAGTGCGCGCCCATCTCGAATCGCGTTTTCAGTTCGCGCAGAGCATGCCCCTTGAAGAAGTCGTCGACGAAGTCGAGAGCATGCTGCGCAAGTGGCAGGTGCAGGTCACGCATCCCCGCTACTTTGGCCTGTTCAATCCCAGCGTAACCCTTGCGTCGGTTGTCGCCGATACGCTCGTGGCCATGTACAACTCGCAGCTTGCCAACTGGCGCACATCGCCCGCCGCCAATGAGATGGAGCGCCACACGCTTGCCTGGTTCGCGCAAAAGTTCGGACTGCCCGCCGACTCGATTGCCACCTACACCAGCGGCGGTTCCGAAGCCAATCTCACCGCCGTTGTCGTAGCTCTCACCTGGGCATTTCCTGAATATGGCGAGCATGGCTTGCGCTCTCTCTCCGGTGAACCCACCATCTACCTCACCGAAGAGACCCATCACGGATTCAACAAGATTGCGCACATGACTGGCCTCGGTCGGCGCAACCTGCGCATCGTTGCGACCGACGTAAATCTTTGCATGCAAGTCGAGGATCTTCGCAAGCGCGTCGCCGAAGACCGCCTGCGCGGCTTCATCCCCTTCATGGTGATTGGAACCGCTGGAACCACAGCCGCGGGTGTCATCGATCCACTGCCGGAGATCGCGCAGCTCTGCAAGCCGCAGAACCTCTGGTTTCATGCCGACGCCGCCTACGGTGGCCCCGCCGCAATCTCGCCGAAACTGCGTCACCATCTTGCCGGAATCGAACAAGCCGACTCCGTAACCTGCGATGCGCACAAGTGGCTCTCCGTCCCAATGGGTTGCGGCATGTTCTTCTCGCGGCATCGCGATGCCGTTGCGCAGGCGTTCCGTTCCGACGTCACGTACATGCCCTCGAAAGCACCGGCGGGCGAGGCCGATACATTCAACCCCCTCACCCACTCGGCCCAGTGGTCGCGCCGTTTCATCGGTCTCAAGCTTTTCATGGCCCTCGCGGAATTAGGCGAGTCTGGCTATGCGCAGATGCTCGAGCACCAGGTCCGCATGGCCGATGTATTGCGCGAACGGCTTACCGCAACCGGCTGGCGCATCTGCAACAAAACACCGCTGCCCGTGGTTTGCTTCACGCGCGACGGAGTGAATGCTGCATCTCTTGTCGCCCAGCTCCGCGAACAGCAGATCGCGTGGATGTCCGATGCGCGGATCGATGGAGTGGACGCCGTGCGCGCCGCCATCACCAGTTTCAGAACTACCGAGAAAGAAATCGACTGGGTTGTCGAACAAATGAACAGCCTCGTATCCGGCTCGCGCACACGGAAGACCGCATAAATGGCTGACATGAAGGGCAAAGAAATGAAACCGGAGACAATCGCAATCCACGGCGGCTACCAGGTCGATCCCACGACAAAAGCTGTTGCCGTGCCGATTTATCAAACCGTCTCCTATGCCTTCGATAGCGCCGATCACGCCGCGGCCCTCTTCAATCTTGAGGCTGAAGGTTTCCGCTACACACGCATCCAGAACCCGACCACAGCCGTGCTCGAGCGCCGCGTCGCTGCCCTCGAAGGCGGTTACGAAGCCATGTGCGTCGCCAGCGGCCAGGCCGCAGTCAACTACGCCGTCCTCAACGTTACCGAGCTCGGCAGCAACTTCGTCTCCGTTCCGCAGCTTTACGGAACAACGCACACGCTCTTTGCGCACATCCTGCCCAGTCAGGGAGTCACCGCTCGCTTTGCCGCCAGCGATCGCGCCGACGATATTGCGCGCCTCATCGACGACAAGACGCGCGCCGTCTTTTGCGAAAGCGTCGGCAATCCTGCCGGCAATATCTGTGACCTCGAAGCCCTCGCCAACGTTGCCCACCAGCACGGCGTTCCGCTCATCGTTGACAACACCGTCGCCTCGCCGATTCTGCTGCGTCCCATCGACTACGGGGCCGACGTCGTCGTCAATTCCCTCACCAAGTTCATGGGCGGCCACGGAACCACCCTCGGCGGCGCGATCGTCGATAGCGGCAACTTCGATTGGAAGAGCAATGCTGCTCGCTTTCCACAATTCAGCGAGCCCGATCACTCCTATCACGGTCTTGTTTACACCGATCATTTCGGAAGAGGTGCGTACATTGCGCGCTGCCGCAGCGTGTACCTCCGCACCGGCGGCGCCGTTCTTGCGCCCTTCAGCGCATTTCTGCTCTTGCAGGGCATCGAGACCGTTGCGCTCCGCGTCGAGCGGCATGTCGAGAACGGCCGCAAAGTCGCAGAGTTCCTGCGTAACGATCCGCGCGTCGACTGGGTCAAGTACGCGGGCTTTCCTGAGAGCCCCTATCACGCTCTGGCGCAAAAGTACATGCGCGGAAGCGCTTGCTCACTCATGTCCGTCGGCATCAAGGGTGGCTATGCCGCCGCCGTAAAATTCCACGATTCGCTCAACCTTGTTACCCGCCTGGTGAATCTTGGCGACGCGAAGTCGCTCGCATGTCACCCGGCTTCAACCACGCATCGCCAAATGTCCCCCGAAGAACAGCGCAATGCGGGCGTAATGCCCGAGATGATTCGCCTCAGCATCGGCATCGAGCACATCGACGACATCCTCGCCGACCTCGATCAAGCCCTTGCCCGGGCCGTGCAATAAAGCGATTGGAATTGAAGTTGGATTCCCCAACGGAGGAACAAATGGTCGTCAACATCGAAACAAGCCACCTGGATATCGAACGCCCTGCGCCACACCCACGGCCCGTTCGCCGCCCCTCGCTGCGCTCTCGTTCCGAACGCAAAGACCACTGCCTGACCATCGGACTCCTCAACAACATGGCCGGCCAGGCGTTTCGCGCCACCGAGCGGCAATTCCTCACTCTCCTCGATGCCGCGTCCGACGGAATTCCCATCCACGTCTCGTTCTTTCGCTTACCCGGGCTCTCGCAGGCAGAAGCAGGCGGCTCGCAATTTGCCAGCCACTACTCCACCGTTGAAACCCTCTGGAATTCGCACCTCGATGGCCTCATCGTCACTGGCCGCGAACCCAAGACCGCAAACCTTGAAGATGAGCCATACTGGCAAACCTTCACGCAGGTTCTCGAGTGGGCGCAAACCAACACGCACTCGGCTGTCTGGTCTTGCCTGGCCGCGCACGCCGCCGTCCTGCACACCGACGGCATTCGCCGCGTCCGCGCCAATTCGAAACACTTCGGCGTCTTCGATTGCGTGAAGTCTTCAGGCCACGCTCTGATGGAGAAACTTCCCACCCGCTTCGATGTACCCCACTCCCGTTGGAATGGCCTCACGCCCGGCAGTCTGCAGAGTCATGGATACACGCTTCTGTCCACGGCCCATGGATCAGCCGATTGCTTCATCAAAGAGGGGAAGAGCCTCTTCGTTTACTTTCAAGGCCATCCTGAATACAACACCGATACGCTCATGCGCGAGTATCGGCGCGATGCCGCCCGCTATGTGCGCGGCGAGGCACAAACCTATCCGTTGCTACCCGGCAACTACTTCGAAAGCAAGACGGAGAAGGTGCTGATGGATTTGCGCCATCAGGCCCTCTCGGGCGGCGGCGAAGACGTTCTCGAGCGGCTCACCGCAACATTGGACACGGCGAAGATCGAGAACACCTGGCGCTCTTCGGCGATCAACATTTATCGCAACTGGCTCCAGCAGATCGTCGCGCGCAAAGAGCGTTCGCAGACCAAGCACTTTTCCGCGATGGCCATGTCCGCAAGCCGATGAGCCATCCCGCCGCGAACGATCATTGAGTCGCACGCGGCGCGGCCCCATCCCGGCGCAAATGTTGCTTCCTGCAAAAGCGATTTTCTTCGCGCGCTCGCGAGCCTTGTTCGCGGATTCTCTTGTTGCCTTCGTTGCAGTCGCGGCTTACCATGACTCTCACCGGAGCTGCCCTCATGCCCATGCGCGCCATCGTGGCAACAGTCCTTCTGCTTCTTTCTCTTCCCTGCGTACTCGCGCAAGAGGCAAAGCCTGCGTCGCCAACTCCGGAACAAGTCAGCGCCGCATCGGCCTTGCCCTTTCGGAATCCCGCGCTTCCCGTTGAGCAGAGAGTCGACGACCTCGTCGCGCGGCTGACTCTGGAAGAAAAGGTTTCTCAACTCATCGACGTCGCGCCGGCCATCCCGCGGCTCGACATCCCGGCGTACAACTGGTGGAACGAAGGCCTGCATGGCATTGCGCGCTCCGGTTACGCCACCATGTTTCCGCAGGCAATCGGCAACGCGGCCACCTGGGATGCGCCCCTGTTGAAGCAGATTGGAGAAGTGGTTTCTACCGAGGCACGCGCCAAATACAACGACGCCCTTCTCCACAACAACCACGACCGCTACTACGGGCTCACCATCTGGTCGCCCAACATCAACATCTTTCGCGATCCGCGCTGGGGCCGCGGCCAGGAGACCTACGGCGAAGACCCGTATCTGACCGCGCGCCTCGGCGTCGCATTCGTTCAGGGCATCCAAGGCGACGATCCTCACTATTTCCGCGCCATCGCCACCCCCAAGCACTATGCCGTGCACAGCGGGCCTGAGAGCACGCGCCACAAGGCAGACATCGATCCCACCGAACACGACCTTTGGGATACCTATCTGCCCGCTTTTCGCGCCCTCATCACGGAAGGCAAGGCGGACTCGATCATGTGCGCCTACAACGCAGTCGACAAGGTGCCCGCATGCGCCAGCAAAATGCTCCTCGACGACATTCTCCGCAAGCAGTGGGGCTTTCGCGGCTTCGTCACCTCCGACTGCGGCGCCATCGACGACTTCTCTTCGAAGAACGGCCATCATTACTCCACCGATCACGCCACCGGCTCGGCCGCGGGAATCGAAGCCGGCACCGACACCGACTGTGGCGACTCGTATCTCGCACTCACTGACGCCGTGCGCCACAATGTCCTCACCGGAATCGCAGCTCGATGTTTCCGTCAAGCGCCTCTTCACCGCGCGCATGCAGCTTGGCATGTTCGATCCGCCGTCCATCGTTCCGTTCTCCACGGTGCGATTTTCGGTCGTGAATTCCGAAGAGAATCAGGCCCTCGCACTCGCGCGGCACGCGAATCCATGGTGCTGCTCAAGAACGAGGAACACTTCCTTCCTCTGCAAAACGACCATCCACCGACGATCGCAGTTGTCGGACCGCTTGCCGCATCGCTCATCGGTCTCGAAGGCAACTACAACGCCATCCCGCTCAAGCCGATCCTGCCGATCGACGGCATCGCCGCTGAATTCGGCCCCGAGCACGTCCTCTATGCGGAAGGCTCGCCCTACATCCCGGATGGCACCGTACCCGTCCCTCGCACCTGTTTGCACCCCGCGCATGATCCGCAGAGCGAAGGACTCACCGCCGAATACTTCTCCGTCAGCTTCCTTCGAAGGCAAGCCCGAAATCACCCGCGTCGACAAGCAGATCGACTTCGACTGGTCCAATGCGAATCCGGTCCCGAGCCTCTCCGCCGATACCACCGCCGCAAGCTTCGCCGTTCGCTGGACAGGCACCATCTCCGCGCCTGAAGCCGACAAAGACAACTTCCACCTCCGCCTGCCCTATTGCTATCCCTGCGCAGGCAACGAGCATTCGCCGTCTTTCTTGACGACAAGCCGCTCGAGCCGGTCTCGCCGAATACTTCTGCGGTCAGTGCGCCGCCCCTTCCTCCCAGCGGAAGAAACTTCGGCGGCGTTCTCCACTTCGCCTTTCCCTTCGCCGACGCCAGTCCGCACGACCTGCGCATTGAATATGTGCAAAAGAAAAAGATCAATGGCGGAGTCTCCTTCGAATGGACTCCGCGCGCCGAGCTCCTGCTTCACGAAGCCGTCGCGACCGCGAGCAAAGCCGATGTCGTCGTCGCCTTCGTCGGCCTCACACCGCGTCTCGAGGGAGAGGAGATGCGCGTGAATGCCAAAGGCTTTGCGGGTGGCGACCGCACCGATATCGATCTGCCCGACGTCCAGCAGCAACTCCTCGAGCCGCTTGCGAAAACCGGCAAGCCCCTCGTCGTGGTTCTGCTCAACGGCAGCGCACTTGCCGTGAACTGGGCCGAACAACACGCCAGGGCCATCATCGAAGCGTGGTATCCAGGTCAGTCCGGCGGTCAGGCCATCGCCGAAACACTCAGCGGCAACAACAATCCCGCAGGCCGCCTGCCCGTCACCTTCTATACCGGCGTCGATCAGTTGCCGTCCTTCGACGACTACTCCATGGCGAATCGCACCTATCGCTACTTCAAAGGCACTCCCCTGTATCGCTTCGGCGACGGCCTCAGCTATACGCAGTTTGCATTTGCTAACCTTCACCTGTCGGCCAAAATCCTGCATGTTTAATTGTTATATTTGGTTTTTAGACGAAATTGAAGTTGGCACTAAAGAAATTACATCGGTAGTTCTGTGACAAAAAAAGAACCTTAAAACTAAAAGTTATTGAATCGAGCTCCTTGACGATGCAAGGATAAAAATCCCATATGCGGGATGTACATTATTGCAGCCATGTCGCCAATGGTCGAAGAGCACGACCGTCTGATGTCGTCTGATTATCGAACAGTTGTTCAAGCACTGTCTGGAATTGAAAAGCCACGTTCTCCTACAAGGCACAATGGAAAATCACTCTTTCTCTTAAGTCTCCCATAGGACTTTAGATACGCAAATTGGTATTCTTATATAACTTCACTACTCATAGAACAATTTCGTGGTGGAAAACGAAAATAACCCCTGAATAAGTTAAAGAACTTATGCACACAATTATCTATAATAATTTCATCAATATCCTAGGACTTCTCTCTGAATTATTCTCTGGGTAACTCTTTCAATCGCTTTTTCTACGAGTTCCCATACCTTTATAATATTGATACTTTTGATGATTTTTGAAAACAGATGGAAAACCGTGATTAATCTAGGCATGTTATAATACCAAATCCAATCCAAAACATTGGGTCTTGGGATTTCGGTTATGGGTATAGAAGAATTGAGTTTTGGACGAGGAGGAAACAATGGAGACTTCAGTCTGTCGAAGTCTCGTGAAGTCTTTCGAACTCTTTGAGCTATAGTTTTTAATATAACATCTGATCCAAAAGTAATGGTGCAACTGTCGACTCCTATGTCTATGTAATAGAAGGGTGCTGAAAGAAAACTTTTTTACCGAAAAGATAAAGAATTTTTTCATGATTCGAATCATACATAACTTATTCTTATCACACCCCCATAAACGAAACGGTGTAACAACAAAGGAAAACATCCTCAAAGTGAGATTGCACTTTTCCTATAAATTATAGCACAAAATATAGATCCTTATATCTCTTCGATAAACATGTTTTGAAAGGAATATTTTTTCATCAGTCGATTAAGAAACTTTCTACTTTTTCGAACAGTATATGACCTATGTTTGTCAAAGATTTGTAAATAAAATGAGGCGAGAAAAAATAGAAACAATGGTCCTATACACTTGTGATCTCACATCCAAAAAATCAGACGTAAAATCTGGTGAGATCAAAAGAAATTGTACGAAAAATCGTAGTCTCAGAAATGTTACATTATATCGTACTGTAAGATTTTTGTAACATATTCCGGGGACATAAGATTTCCTTTAATCTTATAGTGATATCTAAGATGGCAAGGTCTTTCAAGAATCTCATAGTACGACTTAGCATAGGATTTTTCAGACTACGATTACTTTTCTACGATTTTCGTCTGATCTTACAAGATCAGACACCGGCTGATGTGCGATCTTATCGTTTGATTGTTTGACCTGGGTTTTTTATATGAACTCGGCTCAAATATAGTGTTAGACGACGATTAATTTTGATCAACTGTCGTTTTACAACATTGTTTTAATAAGTTCTTCAAAACCCAATTAACCATACGTTTTACAAGATCTTTTCAATTAGTCCACAAAAATGGAATTCATTTTTGCCTTACACTATACTTTTGACGAGTCCACATAGAAATCGCAAATTTATTGCGCGAGTATTTTTCTCTTTTGCCCTCATTTTATTTACGAATGTAAAAGAAATATAAATAATATACTGTTCGAAAGAGGAGAAAATTTTCTATCGACTGGTTAAAAAATATTCCTTTCGAAAGGTATTGATCAAAAGGTATAGAGCAGAGATGGAACCGGTCTGGATTTTTGATGACCGGTACCGGTCCAAATAAGTCAGACCGGACCGGACCGGCCGGTCTACCGGTTCAACCGATCGACCGGTCGGTTTCCAGTTTTTACCAATACTAATTCTATCTTTGGACAGTGATAATTTACATACTGAACTTGCACCAAAACTTTCTTATGTATTCTGTACAAGATACAATTAAAATCCAGAAGTTTTGAACAATTTTATGTAAGAAAAACAGAAAAATAAATAAGACAGACCGACCGGTCTACCGGCTACCGGCCGGTCGCCGGTACCGGTTCCATCTCTGGTTTAGAGATCAACATTTTATGCCTTTTTTGAGTGTGGCGAAAAGTGTGGATTTGTTTTAAAGGTAATTGTCTTTTCTGTTATTTCATATCGCTTGTGAACGTTTGATAAAAAGAAGTTATATATATGATTTGAAAAAAGAAAAAAATCTATCTTCTGGTAAAAACGTTTTTTTCAGCACCCTTCTTGAAAGAGAAATAGGGATCCATAGTCGTCACATTGCTTTGCATCAGATGTTATGTTGAAGTCTCTTGAAGTCTTTTGAAATGTTCAAATCAGTTGTTGCTCCCCGGTTTTGAATGGTTTGGGATTTTGAGTTTTGGTCCTGCTCTTGAATTATGATATTTATTATTGCAATAAAGTACTCCAATTTGCTTACCAAGCTCCGCAGTATATAATTTGAAAGAGAAGGTATCATTATGCTTCAAGCAACTGATAACTTAGTAATAATTGAAAACGATATATGTTTAACTACGATAGGTAGACATACGTCGTTCTCAAATAGTGCTAATGGTTACCTACTTCGGCGTTTGCTAAACAAGTTGAAGTATTTTATTGTAATAATCAATATCATAATTGAAGAGGACGACCACCAGCCAAATCCACAAATAAAAACTCAAATTTACTTAAAATTCCGAATGTTGAAACCCCAAATCCCAAATCCCGAAACCCAACATTATACTCAAAACGCAAATTCCAAAATCCAAGAGTTTTCATGTTGATATATGACAAGATTAATCAAGTTTCTTTGAAAAATCAACAAGAAAATCAGATTTTATCGCGATTTGTCAGGGCTTTCTACCATTGAGAATAAACAAAATTCAAAGACAGTGATTGCTATCTTCAATAAATTGTTACTCCAAAAAAGCGTCACTGATGTAAACGGGCAGTCATCCGAAAGAATCAGTAGCT
>CAWJUW010000011.1:0-355726 GCA_963846095.1 uncultured Acidobacteriaceae bacterium | reverse complement strand
TGGCAACGTCCATGTAAGTCAAAGTCAAGAGAAAAGCACAGGTGTTCCTTGGCGCGCTCAGGAGAGCGCGCATTGATCGAAATCAGGATGTGCCGTACGCATCGATGGCCTCTCGGCCGTTGGTTCCTGCCCTGATGCAGAACCATACATCCATTTACAGCCTCAAGCTCCGAAGAGCCGTCGCCGAAGATTGAGTTTGTGTTCTCTGCCAGTCCCGAAACAATTCGTGGTGAGCCTCCGGAGCGTCAACTCCTTCGCACAGTTGCCTAATTGCAGGACCTGGCAGTCTGCGCACCGAGTAATCCTGATGTTTTTTCATTTGTTAGGCAGGTTTTTAGGCTGCCTCTGCGCCTCCGAAGTTTTCCGCAGGCACGAAGTCCTTTTTTCTGCGCTCTACTGCAAGCATCCAGCAGACCAGCTTCCTCGCCACCGCCAGCGTGGCGCGATTTCGATTGCCCTTCTGCATCTCTATTTCGTGGAGCTGTGCCAGTTCGTGGCACTGCCTGGGTGCTAGCTTGGCGGCCTCTATCAGCACGTGTTGGATGTGCTTATTGCGCTGTTTTGAAATGGGCGTGCGCATCGTCTTGTCGGCCGAACTCTTCTCCGCGCCGCATAGTCCGCAATAACTGATGGCCTGCTTGATCGACCGGAAGCGAGCAACATCGCCGATCTCCAGGGCCCAGGTCAGCGCGGTGATCGGGCCTACTCCTGGAACCGTTCTCAACCGCTTCAATCTCTCGGCCAACATCGGATCACGCTCCAGCGAACTCACCAGGGCATAGTCGAGCTTCTGCGCGCGGACGATGTGCTCGCGGCTCAGCTTCAGCAGCGGCCTGATGCTGGCATCGATCTCTTCGTTGCCGGTCATCAGCTCAGCAAAGTAACCCACCTTATGCAGCCGTCGCTTGGTATGAGCACACCCTTCTCCAACAGCAGCCCCGATACGCGATTCTTCATCTGCACCATCTGCTTGACCAGCAGTTCGCGATAGCGCAGCGTCCGCCGCCGGTCTCGGATCTCGGTCGATGCCATATGGCACTCTGGCAGAAAGTCGCAACGCAGGCAGTCGGCGATCTTGCTGGCATCGATCGGTCGTTCTTCCTCTTGGCTGCCGCGATGGCCCGCAGCATCAGCGGGTGCGCCACCTTCACCTTCTCGGCATGCGGAAGCAGGTGATCATATATCCAGCCGGTGAAGATCGTCGCTTCCATGGCGATCGTCCGGGGTTGGGGAAGCGTCTTGATCCAGGCATCCAGTTCGCGCCGGGTCGATCCGATCTTGCCTTCCTCGTGCACCCGACCAGCCGCATCCTTCACGCAATAGCTGATCGTCTTCTTGTGAACATCCAGTCCGATGTAATACATATGTCTCTGAGGAGCCTCCGAGGTAGTTCTCTGAATCAGCCTCACAGCTGAGTTCAGCCTTTGCAACACCTCGTGCTCCTCACTGACTTAGCATTCAAACAATCCAGACGGAACCCGTCAATGACGGCGAATGCCATGCGATCAGATGCGCTAACCACCTAGGATTTGAAGATGAACCCCCTCTGGATTGAGACCGGCAACAAATTGCGACTAGCAATCGTTCCGCGCCCTCGCGGAGGGGATTGGCTCGAAGACGAAGCCTTATCGATGAAGAATGCCGGAATAGACATCCTCGTCTCGATGCTTCGAGCGGAAGAAGAGGCCGAACTAGGGCTTTCCACAGAATCTGAGGCGTGCCGCGCCGCTGGAATTGAGTTCATGTCGTTCCCTATTCAAGATAGGGACGTGCCATATTCCATCGCTTCCTTCTCCGCGTTTGTGGAACAGCTACGGGCGGAGCTTCATCGTGGGCGAAGCGTGGCGGTGCATTGCAGAGCGTCTATCGGACGATCCTCCTTATTGCTTGCTGGCGTTTTGTGCGCCGAGGGCTTTGCACCACAGGATGCCTTTAGACGACTTGCAACTGCACGGGGCTTACAAGTTCCAGACACCGCAGAGCAGGTGCAGTGGATCGAGAAATTCGCCTCTGGCTAATTCTTGGATAACGCCCGAACGACGGGCTATCCGGACATTGCTCCTCCCCATCGTGCCGACCCTCCGGGGCGGCGGTTCTCCTTTGTGGCTTTCCCCGGATTGCGCTGCGCTCCATCCGGGGCTAGTCTCGTGCCCTCCCTCCGGGAGGTCTGCTGTCGGCATGACTGGACAGCCTGGTGAAAGGGCTACGACAAGGCACGAATGCGCGAAACCATCCCTCAGGGGCTAAAGCCCCGTCATTTTGGTGGCTTTATCGGCCCGACTAAAGTCGTGCCCTGATTACCAAGCTTGGGGCTCGAGTTTTAAGGAGCTCTAAAGCCCATACCCTTCAAGAACAAGACCCAGCGTATGGGCACGACTAAAGTGCTTGCTGAAAAAGTCGATGTCGGCACGGAAGGGAAGAAAGATCATCCCTCAGCGGTTAAAACCGCTGCCGTTGCAAATGACTTACCGGCCCGGATAAATCCGGGCCCTTTGAAAACCTGTTCATCCGCAATTTTTCAGCAAGCTGTGAAGTCGAGCCCTGATTACGAAACGCGAACCTACGCGGGTTTCGGACGCCGCGCGCCTTGACGCGGGTATCTTCCGGCTCCAATAATGCAAGGGCGATACTGCGATAACACCGCGTCCCTCAATCTGATACGCCTGTCAACCGGAACTCTTCCCGGAACCCGGAAACCCTTCGTGGAATGCCGGGCTCTTCAGGAGCCAAGAATTTATGGCAACAACGCAAGCACCCGCCGCGCACACGGTTTCGAGCGGCGTTCAGCCCATCCGCGCGGGCAAGGGATACACCTTTGTGCTGCGCAAACTGCATTCGCTGCTCGGCATCATCCCCATCGGCGCATTTCTGCTGGAACACCTGCTCTCGAACTTCGAGGCGACTCAAAGGCCCCATCGCTTACGGAGCGCAGGTCAAGTTTCTGAACGGGCTCCCGATGGTTCGCGTGCTCGAGTGGGTCTTCATCTTCCTGCCGATTCTTTATCACGGGCTGTACGGGCTGTGGATCTGGCTGCGCGGCAAGTCGAACGTGGTGTATTACCCGTGGGCCGGCAATTGGATGTATACGGCGCAGCGCTGGACTGGGCTGATCGCGATCCTTTATATCGGCCAGCATGTGTATCGGCAGCGCTTCACGGGCATCTCGCTACCGGAGAATCCCTACGCTTCGTTTCACAAAGTGCAGATGGAGTTGCAGAATCCAGTGATGCTCGCGGTATATGTGATTGCCATGATCGCGATCTGCTGGCACTTCGCGTATGGAGTCTGGCTGTTCGCGGCGAAGTGGGGCATTACGCCGGGCGAGAAGGCGCGTTCGCGTTTCGGCTGGGTCTGCGCAGCGCTTGGCGTGGTGCTGCTGGGCATGGGACTGGCGAGCATCTGGGCGTTTCGTCGGCGGCAAGTATCCCAATGTGCCGGAAGATGTGGCACCGGGGGCGCAGGGGTCAGGCCCTCGCGGGCAGGTTTCAGGTGTCAGGGGTCAGGTTTCAGTCCTGGATGTGCATGCTGACACGCTTGTTGTCTCGTTGGGAACCACGGCGAGCTGAGGCGGACTTTTTCAATCGAGTTATGTTGGGCAACAGAGCTAAGAAGGCAAAGGCAATCGGTCACTGATCCCTGAAACCTGATCCCTGACCCCTGCAACTGCAAAGGAAGACCTCAATGGCAGCAGCACCAAGAATCATCGTCGTGGGCGGAGGGCTGGCGGGGCTCGCGGCCGTCATCAAGATCGCCGAAGCCGGCGGCAATGTCGACTTGTTCTCGATCGTTCCCGTGAAGCGCTCGCACTCGGTCTGCGCACAGGGCGGCATCAACGCCGCCAAGAACCTCAAGGGCGAAGGCGACACCACGGCGCAGCACTTCGACGACACCATCTACGGCGGCGACTTCCTTGCCAACCAGACGCCCGTGAAGGCGATGTGCGAAGCGGCTCCGGCGATCATCGACCTGCTCGACCGCATGGGCGTTCCGTTCAACCGCACGCCCGAAGGCCTGCTCGACTTTCGCCGCTTCGGCGGAACGCTCTATCACCGCACAGCCTTCGCCGGCGCCACCACGGGGCAACAGCTTCTCTACGCGCTCGACGAGCAGGTGCGCCGCTATGAGGCCGACGGCAAAGTGCGGAAGTTCGAAGGATGGGAGTTTCTTTCCGCCATCATCGACTCCAAGGGCGTGGCGCGCGGCATCACCGCGCTCGACCTGCGCACGATGGAGTTGCGCGCCTTCCCTGCCGACGCCATCATCCTCGCGACCGGCGGCAACGGAGCCATCTTCGGCAAGAGCACCAACTCGGTTGTGTGCACAGGCTCGGCAAACGCCGCGGTCTTTCAGCAGGGCGCGTACTACGCCAACGGCGAGTTCATCCAGGTGCACCCGACGTGCATTCCCGGGGAAGACAAGCTGCGCCTGATGTCGGAGTCGGCGCGCGGCGAAGGCGGGCGGGTGTGGGTGCCCAAGACCGCCGGGGACAAGCGGCCCTTCCAACAGATTCCTGATTCGGAGCGCTGGTACTTTCTCGAAGAGTGGTATCCGAAGTACGGCAACCTTGTGCCGCGCGACGTGGCCACGCGCGCCATTCACAAGGTGGTCTACGAGTACGGACTTGGGCTCGAAGGCCAGCCGATGGTCTACCTAGATTTGACTCACATCGACCGCGCCACGCTCGACCGCAAGCTGGGCGGCATTCTCGAAATCTACGAGAAGTTCGTCGGTGTGGACCCGCACGATAACCCGATGAAGATCTTCCCAGGCATGCACTACACGATGGGCGGCATCTGGGTCGACTTCAACCAGATGACGAACATCCCCGGCATCTTTGCTGCGGGCGAATGCGAGTACCAGTACCACGGCGCGAATCGGCTCGGCGCCAACTCGCTGGTGAGCTGTATCTTTGGCGGATTCGTTGCCGGACCGAATGCACTGCGCTATGCAAAGAGCCTGGAGGCGGCGGAGGGCGACGGGGGCGCGGCAGCCGAGGTTGCGCGGCAGGCCGAGATCAATAACAAGCTCTACAGGAACGAAGGCAACGAGAATCCGTTCAAGCTTTGGCGCGAACTGGGCGCGACCATGACCGAGCACGCAACCGTGATCCGCTATAACAGCGGCTTGAAGAAGGCAGACGAGAAAATCGTTGAACTTCTGGATCGATACAAGAAGGTCAACCTTTCCGATCGCAGCCAGTGGGCGAATACCAGTTTTGCTTTCGCGCGGCAGTTGAAGAACATGCTGGAACTTTCACGGACGATTGTGCTTGGCGCGCAGTTGCGCGATGAATCGCGCGGCGCACACTACAAGCCGGACTTCCCGGATCGCAATGACGAGCAGATTTTTGAAGACGACGCTGGCGACCTTCACGGGCGCGCCGGAGGGTCCGAAGATTACGTACGAAGAAGTGGACACGCAGTACATCAAGCCGCGGCCGCGCCGTTATGACGCGACAAAGTAACATTTGCCACCGTCGAAGGCTGAAATGCAGGTCCTTCGACTCACCACCCCCGAACTGAAAAACGTTCGGGGCCCCTTTCGCTCAGGATGACAGAGCAAAATGGGGAAGCAGGACAAGGTCGAAGGAGGAAATGCAGATCCTTCGACTCACCACCCCCGAACTGAAAGACGTTCGGGGCCCCTTTCGCTCAGGATGACAAGGGCGAAATGGGAAACAGGACAAGAGGGAGGGAGAATGACGAAGAGCAATCTGGGGCTTTGGCCCCTGAGGGAAACCATCCATCATGGCAGAAAAGACCGTAACACTCGAAATCAAGCGCCAGGCGAATCCGGATGCACCGGCGGTCTGGGAGAGGTTCGAACTTCCCTGGCGTCCCGGCATGAATGTCATCTCCGCCATGATGGAGATCGCCGCCAATCCTGTCACTGCGGATGGACAGGAGACCACGCCGATCACCTACGACTCGAACTGCCTGGAAGAGATCTGCGGGTCGTGCGCGATGCGTATCAACGGGCGCGCACGGATGGCCTGCTCTGCGCTGGTCGACAATCTGGAGCAGCCCATCAAGATTGAGCCGCTCTCGAAGTTCCCACTGGTGCGCGACCTGCAGGTCGACCGCTCTGTCTTGTTCGAGAACCTGAAGGCAGTCAAGGCGTGGGTGCCTGTCGATGGCACCTACGATCTCGGCTCGGGCCCGCGCGTCTTCCCGCAGCAGCAGGAGTCGAGCTACCCTCTTTCGAACTGCATCTCCTGCACGTGTTGCATGGAGGTTTGCCCGCAGTTCAATACAGACACGGGATTTGTGGGAGCGGCCACGATTGCCCAGGTGAAGCTGTTCAACGACCATCCGACGGGCAAGGTCTTCAAGGAAGAGCGGCTCCGCGCACTCGCCGGCGACGGCGGCATTCAGGAGTGCGGCTTCGCGCAGAACTGCGTTGAGGTGTGCCCCAAGGGCATTCCGCTGACGAATGCCATCTCCGACGTGAGCCGCGACGTCCTCATTCAAAAAGCCAAGGACTGGCTGCGCGGCTAACCACCACCTGCGGTGGGGCGGACGCTCGCTTTTCGCTCGCATGAGGTTCGGTGCTTTCCCACCCTAAACGACTAAAAGATGTCGTTTAGGATGGGGCACCCAACAGCCACCTGCGGTGGGGCGGACGCTCGCTCTTCGCTCGCATGAGGTTCGGTGCTTTCCCACCCTGAACGACAAAGTGCGTCGTTAGGATGGGGCACCCCAGCGGGGTAGGCGCTCGATCTTCGCTCGCATGAGGTTCGGTGCTTTAGCACCCTACACGACTAAAAGATGTCGTTCAGGACGGGGCACGCCAGCGGGGCGGGCGCTCGCTCCTGGCTTGCATGGGCACACCATCGCGATTACTTCGGGTACTGCTTTCGGATGCCTCTTGGTTGTGGGCCGGAGAGCGCGGCGGTGGACATTCGTTGCAATGGTCCCGCTATAATCCGTCGCAGTCCCCCAGAAACGTTTCAATTTATGGACATTATTGGCCCCAATGGAGTGATCACGAAGACCGCCTCCGACCAGCTGGCCTGGCGGGAGGATGCGGACCGGGATGCGCGCCGCGATGAGACCGTTCGCGGAGTCGTGAGAATAGTGGAAGCGGTTTTCTGCCTCGCCGTGCTCTTCGTATTGGTCCGCTTTGTTTTTGCCTACCTCGTCAAGCTGAGTTAGCCCGCCCGCCCCGATCCGAGTTCGCGATCGAATTGCCCTCAAAGGCAACCAGACAGCCCTTCGCAGCCATCGAACCTACCCATCAAGCGGCGGCGCAAGCGCGTCTGTGGATTTTTGGAGCCCATCGGTCGCATATAATCCGGCCTCAGGTAACGAGGAGACTTCTATGAACGGTGGAGTTCTCAGCTCATTCCAGTCAGCCACAAAGCAATTGTCCGACGGGCTAGCGCGGGTCTGGCCCGGCGCCCAGGACGAAGACAGTGCAGCACGCCGCGCGGAAACCGTCCACGACGTGCTGCGTGTAGTTGAGGCGGTGTTGTTTCTGGCCGCTGTTTTCGTGCTGGTCCGCTTTGCTTTTGCCTACCTGCTCAAGCTGGGCTAGCAGTTCCCGTCTCAGAACCAGACGCGTTGCCACTTCTTCCCTTCGCTCGGCCTCGCAAATAACTTACGCAAGCAGCGCACAGCTGCCAGGTCATTTCGGCGCGCCGATTCCCCAGGCGATGCGCAGGCCCCCGCGTACGCTGAACGGAAGGCTGGGAAAGCCGATGGGCGCGATGTGCTGGCTGTTGAGCAGATTCTCCGCCTGCCCATACGCCGACAGCCACTTGGTGAGCCGGTAGGTGCCGCCCAGGTCGAGCTTGGCGTAGCCCTAATCCAGGTTGCGGTTGGGCAGCAGAAGGCTGTTGCCGCCGTTGAATCGAATCCACCCAGAAAGTCTGAGTCGTCGGAACGGCTGGCGAAGGCGCCGGTAAAGATTGCGGAGATTTTCTTGTTGGAGTACGACGCGGACACGAATCCGGTGTGCGGAGGCCTGCGGAACGGACGCGCTCCCTGCAATGGCGAGTCGGAACCGACGGGGATGCCGTTGTAGGTGGGAACCGGGCCCAAGCAATGCGACATCGTCGTTCGCAAACGAGCGCTGAATCACCGCATCGAGGTAGGTGTAGCCGCCGCGCAGAAAGATTCCCTTGCCGATGCCGCTTTCCACGGTCGTTTCCACACCCATGGCACGGTAGGCCTGGGTATTCAGGCTCTGTTCATAGGCGCCGTCGGCCTGCAGGGTTTGCTCGAGCTGTGCCTGCTGCGCCGGAGTGAGCCCCGGGATCAATTGCGGAATGATATCGAGGCCGACATACTCGATCTGCCTTCCAAGCTCGTTGTGAAAGAAGCTGGCCTTGAAGATAAGCCGCTCCCCGAAGAAGGCCTGCTCTCCACCGCCTTCATAGGTGCGCGTGGACGGCGCCTGCAAGGGCGTAATGCCCAGTTGCTGCACCGTCGACTGCGCGCCGCTTGCCTGAAGGAAGCTGTAGAGCGAGTAGAACTGGTCGGTCAGCCCCGGCTCGCGCACGGCATCGCCGAAGTTGAAGAGGATGCGCGTGCCGCTGAAGACTCCATAGCTGCGGGCGAAGAATGTAATACGAAACGCCGGCCCGTGCAGGAGTCTGCGTACCGAAGAGCGAATAGCGCTCGAGGCTGCCGCTGAGGTTATAGAAGAAGCGGTTCTTGTAGTCGCCATGCACGGCAGCGATGTAATCGTAGTTCCTGCGCTCGACGGGCGTGAGGTAGGTGCTGTTGGGAGCAGCGCCGCGCTCGTCCTCATAGTGAAATCCGATTGCGCCGGTGATGTGCGGCGTGAACGCGTAGCTTGCCTGGTAGAGAATCTGATCGCGGTTCGAGACGAGCTGATGCCCTTGCGGATAAGTGCCCGGAAAGTCAAGGATGGCGCGGCCGGAGACCGAGTAGCCGTTGGCGCCTGTGATCACTTCAGGATCGCCGTAGTACGCCTGATCGCCGAAGGAGTCGTAGGTGAGCAGCACACCGGAGGGAGACCACAGGTTATATTGCTCGCGCTTGCGCGTCATGCCGTAGCGCGCCGTCTGGTGCAAATCGGCCGTGGTCTGATTGTCGATGCTGCCGGAGACGTAAAGGTCCTGGTCCTTCTCCGTGGCTGAGTCCGCCACGTGGTAAAAGTCCCAGGCGTTGGGAACACCGGTTCCATCGACGCCGTAGTGGGCGGTGGCGCGAAGCTGCGTTGTGCCGGAGGGCGCCAGCCGATGTTTGCCCGCTGCGGTGGCCACGTGGTACTCGTCGTTGGGCAGATTGTTCTGCGTCTGCAGCCAGTTGAATGCGCCGAGGTAATCGAGTTTGCCTTTGCGCGCCGGCAAGCTGCAGCTCTTCGTGCGAAGTATCGAAGCTTGCCCGCATCGCCGCGGAACAAGAGCGAGGGAAAGCTGGTGGTGCCATGAGGAGTGGTCAGGCTGACAACGCCGCTGGTCGGCGTCGGCGCCGTACAAATCGGAGTCCGGTCCGCGATAGACTTCGGCGCTTTCCACGGCCGTTGTCGACAGCGGCCCGAAGTCGAATCCGCCGCCCAGATCGCCGGCGTCAACGCCATCGACCAGGACCTTGTTGGATGTCGAATCGCCACCGCGGACGAACAGCGAGCTCTGCGCGCCCATCTGTCCGGACTGCGCGACAAACGTGCCGGGCATGATGCGCAGGCTGTCGACAAGGCTGTCGTGCGCAGCTCAAATCGTCAGGCCCAATCACGGTGGTAGCGGCGCTGGTCTGCGCCTGCGGAGTGGGCGTTCCCGTGGCTGTGACCACGATCGACTCGCGCACCCACTCCGGCTCGAGAACTACATTGCGCTCGATGCTGTCGAGACGCCGGCATAGAAACCGGGCGTTGAGACTTCGCGAAAGTTGGCTGGCGGAGACAATCAGAAAAAATCGGCCCTTGGCGCCGGTCGTCAGCTGAAAGCTGCCATCCGCAGTCGAAACGGTGGTCGCAACCACCTGACTGTTGCTGATCAGATATACATTGGCGCCGGTGACTTTTGCGCCGGTAGGGTCGGTCACGATTCCGCGAATCGCATGCCTGCGACGGCACAGCAAAGGCCAATGCACAGAATGATGAGAGAAGAAGCAGGCGGGCGCAGCTCAGTCGAGCGCGCGGAGGTGCGGAGACAGGCATGATGGCTCCTTCGTTCCCCTCGGAACGCAAGCGGGTATAACGCCGAGGACCGGTCTCCTGACTTGCGCCCTCTTCAGCCGCCTTCCCAGGAACGAGCCACGAGCAACTTCTTCCCTGCTGATTACGATGGCGCAGCGAACCGAACCGGCTTTCCGCATGGTTCGAAGCATTCAGCTTGCGGAGCGACGGGACTGCCCGCAGAAGCCGATTGGTCATTGTAAATGAAGGGACGAAGTGCTTTGGTGGAACGCTCCCAGTGGTCATTTCGAGCCTCGCTGGCGAGTCACCGAGGCTGAAGGTTGGGTCATGCGGCCCGATCTTGCCGGACCGAAGAGGTGTGGCGCTTACAGTTGCGGGGCAGTGGCGGAGTTTCACCGCCTTCCCGAGCATCCCTGACGGTTATTGAGGTTGAATGCATCGGGTCATCTGCGGAACCAACGCGCATGCCATGGAATCGAATTCCATGTCATCAACATTTATAGAGGGAGACTAGCGCTGAAGTCAAAGAGCCGAATCGCATGATGAAGTCTCGCGATAGGACGAATTCCTTGCACACGGACACTATTCGCGATTGGGGGATGGAGCATTCTGGAAGATCGGTGGTGACCCCGGGCTGATTCGAACAGCCGACACGCAGTTTAGGAAACTGCTGCTCTATCCATCTGAGCTACGGGGCCACTTATTGAAATCATAAATGGCCGTCCGTATCCCGGGGAATGATGGAGGATTTCGCCGTGCAGCGGAGAAGTTTACTGGGAACGGGTTCGCGGCGGGTTATCGCGCTAAAGGTTTCGCGACCGGAGTTCGGAGATCTCTGCTGGATGATCCACATCGTCCTCGATCGCGTGAAAGGGATTCGGCGTATCGAACCACACCGGCACCCGACGCCGATTGCGGCGCGGATGAGGAAGTTGTTCCTGAGTAAAAGTGTCAGCAAAGTCAGCGATCATTGCTCAATCCTCCAATGAATTCTGAAACGCGGAACAGAATGTGTTGCGATTGTTTCGACGGTTGAATCTGCTTCTCGGAACGTCAGATGCGCGGCGGTTTGGAGCGGGTTGCAGTGAAATAAATACCGCAAAAGAAGCCAAAAATTACACAGCGTCTATCGGTCGCGCTTCAGACGAGCGAGGGTGTCTGCTGCGCGCAACGTAAACTGAAACTATGCCGCCGATCCTGATCGCACAGAACATTTCGAAACGCTTCGGGGCAACGCCTCTTTTCGAAGGTATTGCGTTCGCCGTACAGGACGGCGATCGCATCGGGCTCATCGGACCCAACGGCGCGGGGAAATCCACTTTGCTTGCGATTCTTGGCGCGGAGCAGGAACCCGACTCAGGGGAAGTCTCCTATCGCAAGAACACGCGCATTGGATACGTACATCAGATCTCGGAGTTCCCTCGTCAAACGACCGTTCGCCAATTGATCGAAGCAGCGCTGGAGCGCGCCGGCGTTTCTGCTTCTGTCCGCGAGCAGCGTTTGCGCGAAACCCTGGGCCGCTCCGGATTCTCTGAAGTCGACACGGTCGGCAGTCCAGGCATGGACCGCGAAGCAGCGAGCCTGAGCGGCGGCTGGCGCAAGCGGCTCGCGATCGCTGAGGCTCTGGTTACCGAACCGGATGTGCTTCTTCTCGACGAGCCCACCAATCATCTCGACATCGATGGAATCGAGTGGCTGGAAGGGCTGCTGCGCGCTGCGAACTTTGCCTTTGTGGTGGTGACGCACGATCGTTATTTCCTGGAAAGCGTGGCATCTGAAGTGATCGAGTTGAATCGCATCTACACCAGCGGACTGCTGCGGGTGAGAGGCGCCTATTCCAGATTCCTTGAAGAACGAGAGAACTACGTTGAGTGGCAACAACGTGCGCAAGAGAGCCTGCGTAATCGCGTGCGCATCGAGATGGAGTGGCTGCGCCGCGGCCCCAAAGCGCGAACCACAAAATCAAAGGCACGCATCGATACGGCAAACGCGCTGATCACAGACCTTCGCGATTCGGAGTCGCGCTCGCGTTTCGCAACGGCGGGCATCGCCTTCGACGCGACAGGCCGTCAGACCAAACGGCTTATCGAAGTTGAGAATGCCTCAGTCACCATTGGGGATCGCGAAGTACTCCGCGACGTCAACTTCACGCTGATCAACGGAACAAAGCTTGGCCTTGCCGGCGCGAATGGATCGGGCAAGACGACGCTGCTGCGCGCAATGACCGGAGAGCTCGCTGTCAGCAGCGGGGAGATCCGCCGCGCGCCGGGCCTGCGCATTGTGTATTTCTCGCAGATGCGCGAGTTGGACACTTCCCTCACCCTGCGCCGCGCGCTCGCACCCGACTCGGATTCGGTGATCTACCAGGGACGAACCGTCCACGTTGCCGGATATGCCGCGCGCTTTCTGTTTACGAGCGAGCAACTCAACCAGCCTGTGGAGAGGCTCAGTGGCGGCGAAAGGGCGCGTGTCCTGATTGCGCGCCTGATGCTCGAACAGGCCGACGTGCTTATCCTTGACGAGCCTACCAACGACCTCGATATTCCTACCCTTGAAGTTCTGGAGGAATCGCTGCTTGAGTTCGCAGGCGCGCTGATGCTGGTGACGCATGATCGATATCTGCTGGATCGCGTGACGAATGCTGTTCTCGGTCTGGACGGAGTTGGCAACGCTGCGCTCTTCGCGGATTATCTGCAATGGCAAGCCTGGCGCAGCAAGCAGAGCCGCGTTAACCCGGTGATTCCCTCAAACGACGCGCCGTCACCTCAGAGTAGTTCTTCACTCTCTTCAGCGCGCAAGAAGCTCTCCTACCTTGAACAGCGCGAGTATGACTCGCTGGACACGCGCATCGCGGAAGCAGACGAGCGCCTTCGTGCTGCCGAACAGCGCATCGACGCGACGGAGGTGGTGACCAATCCCGAAGCTCTTACTTTGGCTCTCGCCGAACTCGAAGAGGCAAGGGACGAACACCATGCCGTTTACGAACGATGGCTGGAGCTTACAGAAAAGATCAGCGGCTGAAGTTGCCGGGCAGGTCCGCGGCGAGTGGGTGCGCGCAGCAATCGTGCGGTTATCGGAACCTCATGAAGTGAAAGGCAAGCGCCGAAGACAAACCGATCATCCCTACGGCGGAGCCTCGATTGCGGGATTCATCTGCCTCTCTCGACGCGGCTCTGGATTCCCTGGAACCCGGATTGACGAGTGCGTCGCTGTACAGACGCAGCGACCTGCCACCAAGAATCACTTTGTCACCGTTCTCCGCCTGGGCAAAGGGATCGTCGAGGTTCTCGGTGTCCATCTGCTGGCACCAATGCCGTCCGCTCGGAGCAGGCGGTAATGTAAACTCCACGCCTTCCGCGGCGGCATTCACAAGAATGAGGAACGTATCGTCAACGACCGGCCGGCCTTCGTCATCGGTTACTTCGAGCGTCTGCCCATTGAGGAGCAAACCAATGCAGCGGCTCCATTCGGCATTCCACACCTCATCGGTGACCTGGCTGCCATCGGTATTGAACCAAGCAATATCCTGAATCACCGTGAGTTCATTCTTCTTGCGAATGACTCGATCCTGAAAGAATTTGCGGCGATGCAGATTGGGATGGCGCAGACGGAAATGAATCAACTGCCGCGTGAAGTCGAGCAAGCGCTTGCGCGGCGGGTCGAGGTCCCAGTCGAACCAGGTAAGCTCATTGTCCTGGCAATAGCAGTTGTTGTTGCCCCGCTGGGAGCGGCCAACTTCATCGCCGCCTGCGATCATGGGTACGCCCTGGGAGAGCAAGAGCGTCGCAAGAAAATTGCGCATCTGGCGTTCGCGCAGACGGTTGATCTCTTCGTCGTCGGTGGGTCCTTCCGCACCCATGTTCCATGAGTCGTTGTTCTCGGTGCCGTCGCGATTCTCATCCCCGTTGGCTTCGTTGTGCTTGCTGTTATAGCTGACCAGGTCAGCACAGCGTGAATCCGTCATGCGCAGTGACGAAGTTAATGCTCGCGTATGGTTTTCTACCGTCGAACTGATAAAGGTCGCTGGAACCGGTGAGCCGGTTCGCGAAGTCGGAGAGTTGGCCGCCATCGCCCTTCCAGAAGCGGCGCACGGTGTCGCGATAGATGCCGTTCCACTCCGCCCACAGGACCGGGAACTGCCCAACCTGATAGCCGCCATCGCCAACGTCCCATGGCTCGGCGATGAGCTTTACATCGGCCAGCGTGGGGTCCTGGTGAATGGTGTCGAAGAAGGAGGAGAGGCGGCTCACGTCATGCAGTTCACGCGCCAGGGTCGCCGCAAGATCGAAACGAAAACCGTCGACGTGCATCTCCGTGACCCAATACCGCAATGAGTCCATGATCATTTTGAGCACTTGCGGATTGCGGACGTTCAGTGTGTTGCCGGTACCGGTGTAATCCATGTAGTGGCGCGCATCGCCTTCAACGGTCCGATAGTAGGTCCGATTGCAGACGCCCTTCCAGCTCAGCATGGGGCCCAGGTGGTTGCCTTCGCAGGTGTGGTTGTAGACCACGTCGAGCAAGACTTCGATGCCTGCACCGTGAATCGCTTTCACCATCTCTTTGAACTCGCGCACCTGCTCCGCCTCGATCTCCGCACGAACTGTAACGCGACATGGGCGCAAAGAAGCCGAGGGTGTTGTATCCCCAGTAGTCGCGCAGTCCTTTATCGACCAGGTGACCTTCGTCGATGAAATGATGGACGGGCAGAAGCTCAACGGCAGTCACACCGAGCTTCCTGAAGTAGTCGATGCTCGACGGATGCGCAAGGCCGGCAAAGGTGCCGCGGAGATTCTCCGGGATCGCCGGATTGCGCATGCTGAAGCCGCGAACATTCACTTCATAGATAACCGAGTCGGCGAGCGGCGTCTCCGGCGGGCTGTCGTTTTCCCAATCGAAGTGCTGGTCGACAACAACGCACTTGGGCACTGCCGACGAGCTGTCTTCTTCGCTGAATTTGGTATCGTCCCCTGAAGCTATGTCGTAAGGAAAGATGGCTGGAGACCAGTTCGACTTTCCCGAGATGGCGCGCGCATAGGGATCGATGAGCATCTTGTTGTAGTTGAAGCGATGACCGTTTTCCGGTTCCCATGGGCCGTAGACGCGATAGCCGTAGAGCTGTCCCGGCATAACTTCGCGGACAAGGCCGTGCCAGACAAAGGCGGTCCGCTCACGCAAGGTGACGCAATCGGTCTGTCTGCCATCGCTGTCGAAAAAACACAGGTCGACGCGGGTCGCGTCTTCAGAAAAAAGAGCAAAATTGGTGCCGTTTTTATAGACGGTGGCGCCTAAGGGGAAGGGTCGACCAGGCAGGAGTGTGCGCTTCATCAGTCAGGTAGGGCTCATACAGGCTTTCTCTGAGATAGAGAGATCTTATCTCTCTGTATCGCAAGCGGCGGGATACTTTGGCTGGGATGCACACTCTTAGTACATGGTTTGTCTGCGCGATGATGGGGCGGGCGCTGAGGGCGCGATGGGTGCTTTAAATAGAGGAAGTTAAGCGCGGCAGTCCATGCGGGCGTTGCGCCGACAAAACGAAAGCCGGGAGCGTGAGCCCCCGGCTTTCGAGAGTTGCGTGTTGGTTAGAAGCTGGCGCGCATGCCGAATTCCATGGTGCGCGGGTTGTTGATTTGGCCGCTCTGCACGCCGAAGCCCGCAGAGTTATACACCTGCATGCTGGGATCGGCCATGACGTTGTGGTTGAACAGGTTGGTCATGATCATCGAGAACTGGAGCGTGGTGCGCTCCCAGACCTTGATGCTCTTCGCCAAGCTCCCATCGACGTTCCAGTACGGCACGCCAGTGATTGGACCAACACCTGGGTTGCGGGAGTCGAGTCCAAGGATCGGTGCGCGCATCTGATTCCAAACGGACACCGGATCCGCGAACAAGTTGACTGCCTGGTGCACGTTGGCCCCATAGACACCCGTACCCACCGAGTTGCCGTAGGGATCGGTGCCGCCCATTACTCCGTAATGCGAGTGGTTGCCTGCGTGGTATTTGCTCGTAAACACGAGTTGTTCATTGGTAGCGTAATTGGAACCGTCAGCTGAGCCAAACGATTGTGCGCTTGTCCACGTACCGGTACCCACTGGCTCACCGTTGCCCGCGGTCAAGATGGGAGCAAACGACCAACCACCGGCAATGCGTCCTAACAAGCCATTCTGGCCCTTGAAGAACGGTTCGTCATACACCAGGTAGGTATTGTAGACAAACTTGCGGTTGAAGGCCTGCACGCCGTACATCTTGTGCAGATCAAACGCGTCGTTCGGCGTGTATTCGCTAGTCGCCTGGACGAATGCGCCCGTGCCAAGCGCTTTGCTGTAGGTGAAGTTGCTGTGAAGAAGCAAGCCATGCCAGTTTTGGGTGATCAGCGTGGCGAAGGCACCGTTATAGTTGCCGTAGCCGGTGCTGGCATTGAGCGCAAACCCGCTGCCTGCCTGACCGCCGTACGGTGAGCCCGGAATTGGCGTGTTCATCATGGTGCGCGGGAAATTGAATCCGCCGTTGTCGAGGTCGGACCAAATGCTCCACACGCTTTGGGTTACGAGGTTGGAGAATTCGTTACTGACAACCGCGGCCGTGCAACTTGCAAAGCCCGTGCAATACCCGGTGCCTGCGAGCGCGGTTTCAAAGAAGGGCTGCGCTGTGATCGTCGTCGGCATGCCAGCGGCGCCGCAAGCGCCGATGGATGTGGTACAACCAAGCGCGCTCTCGAGAGCCGCATAGGCAGTCTGGAAGTCCTGGCCGCCTTGAACCATCATGTACGGCACGACGTTGAGGTTGTAGGGCTGGTATTCGTGATGAATGATGCGCCCGATGTAGCCCAGTTCAAGAGTGGCCTTGCGGCTTACCTGACGCTGAATTGTCAGATCGAATGTATCGGAGACGTTGGGCCGGAAGTCCGGATCGAGTCCTTCGGCCGCCGAACTTGAAGAGTTGTTGTAACCCGGGAATACGGGTTGTGGCAGGGTTGTGCTTGCCGCGGGCAACGGGGCAGTATCGCCGTCGGTGCCGATGCGGAACGCCGTAGATGTTGTTGGGTTGGCCGGTCCGCAAGTTCCGGCGGCCAGGACCTGGTTGCACTGCACTGCCTGGATCAAACCCACACCGAGCAGAGGTACGAGGACGAGGTTGACTCCGTTCAGGCGGCCGTAGAGTCTGCCGTAGCCTCCACGAATGACCGTGCCGTCGTGGCCGAAGACATGCGACAACAGGCCGTCACCGTCAAAGTGCGGGCTCCAGGCCAACGCTACGCGCGGGCTGAACGATCCGTAGAACGGGTTGTAGGGGTACTTCCGGCCGCTGCCAACGTTGCCGACCAGAGCAAAGCCGAGCTCTGGATTGTATGCCTGGCCTTGCAAAGCTGCGGCTTTCTTCTGGGCGAGGTAGTCCACGGTCTTGACCGGGGTGTCGCTGGCATCGACAAGGACGTCCTGCTTGCCTTGTGCTTCTGTCGGCGGCATCTCGAGCGTCCATCCCAAACCGTAGGTCAGCGTGAGGCTGGGCTTCATGTGCCAAGTGTCGGCAAAGTAGAAGTTGTAGTAGGGTATGGTGCTCTTGTCGAAAGCGTGTGTCAACGGGGGATTCAGAGCGAGCGAACTTCCCGAGCGGGTATAGGCCACCTGGGAGTTCGTCACCATGCCATAGACCATGGCAGCATCACGAGCGGCCGTGGTCCCGGTCGGATAGCCCGCGGCAACCAGATCCGAGAGGTCGACATTACCCGCGCCGGTCGAGTCGCCAATCTGATAGGTGGTGGTGAAGTTGATGCCACCGCCGTTGTCGGAGCGCTGGTGATAGTTGAAGTTGTGTTGGTACTGGCCTCCAAAGTTGAACAGGTGGTGACCCTTCAACCAGGTCACGTCGTCGCGGAAGAAGTGATCGTGGCCGTCCCAGAAACGGGTGCGGATCGATTGGGTATTGACGTTAAAGGGAGCGAGCAACGAGGTGGTTTCGCCGCCCGGTTCGAGCGCGCCACCCAATCCAGTGAACTGTGGCGGAGCATTGTTGTCCGACCACGACCAGTAATCGCGCAGGTAGCTGTAGTGGAAGTCGTTGGTGATTCCCTGGCTGATGTTGGTTGTCATCGCCGGTGACGAAGTACCACGGCTGCTGCGGACGCACGGAGGTAGCCGCCGGTGTCCCGAGCTTATCGCCAGAGAAGAAGCCGCCGACGTCGAACTGGCTGGTTGTGGTCTTGACGAGCTTGTAGTAGCGGTAGCTGCTCATCCAGTGCCACTTTTCGCCGAAGTCGTGGTCGAGGCGGCCGACCAGGAAGTTGTCGTGCTGCGGAATCGCGATCTGCGACTTGAATCCGATTTCGTTGACGCCGTCGCATCGGGAGGAGATACCGCCGCAACTCGGATCGTTCCCGGTCGGTTCAAACTGGCTCCAGAGCTGGGCCATAACGGGGTTGATGCCGATGCCGCGCGGATCGAGCGCCTTCATGTTGTAGGCGGTTCCGTTAAAGGTGAGCATGCCCGCCTGCATGGCAGCGCTCGGAACCGGCACCTCGAAGACCTCGGACTGCGGGAAACGCCAGCCCTGATAAAGCGCGAACAGGTAAGTTTTTCCACCCAACATCTTGGGAAGAATCGTCCCGCCAGCTCCAAACCCAAATTTGTTGTAGTGGTAATTCGGGACAGGGGAATAGCTGTCGGTTCCCACGGCGTTGTTCGCCCATGAATTCGCACTGAAACCGTTGTCGAGGTAGTACTCGTAGCCGGTCCCGTGCCATGTGTTGGTGCCGCGCTTGGTGACCACTTCGACCTGCGCGCCCGCCGAGTTGTTGAAATCGGCAGTCTGGCCGGTGGCATTGACCTTGAACTCTTCCACGCTGTCTGCGGGTGTCGGTATCACTCCGGTTGGGCCCGCGGCAACGTTGGCATTCTGGTTTGCGACGCCGCCCGTGGTATCACCGGCAAACGATCCCGTGTAGACAGACATGCTGCCGTCCATGTCGTTGGTGTTGTTGCCGCCGTCAAGAGTGAAGGTGCTCTGATCAACGACCGATCCGGCAACGCTTCCATCGGGACTGATGCCGGCTTGCAGTTCGGTGAAAGTTCCCGCGTCGTGCAGAAGGCTGGGAAGCTGCGCGATGGCCTCCTGCTCAACCGTGCTTCCAACGGTTGAATTCAGAGTCTGAAGATCGGTGCCCGTCGATTGCACTTCTACGGTGAGGCTGGCGCTGCCCACGGTCAGCTTGAAGTTCACCGTTGCCTGCGTGCCGACCTGCACGGTCACGCTATCAATCTTGCTGAGTTCGAATCCCTGTTTGGTTGCGGTTAATACGTACGTGCCGGGCGCGACGTTCACAAAAACATATCCGCCCGTCTTGTTGGATTGCGTGGTTCTTTCCGAATTGGTCGTTGCCTCGATCAGCGTAACCGCAGCGCCTGGAACAACCGCTCCGCTCTGATCTTCAACAACTCCAACGACGGTTCCCGTGTTCGTCGCCTGTCCGAACGCAGGCGATGTGCAAATATACCCGAGGACTACAAAGAAGGCTGCCAGGATCGGCAACCTTAAACCGAGTCGCATCATGAAACGCCCCCTCATTAGTTGTGATTCGTTGACGAACTGGACAAACGGATTTCGATTATTTTTGTATGGGCTACGGCGATTCAAACGCGCGGTGAAGATAGGACACCACGCGTCTCTGACCCAACGATCAATCGCAATGAGGGAAGACCTCGCGACCGGCCAGAAAATCCAGCAGAGAAAGCAACGACAGCAAATCAAAAATGGAACGGTAAAGACAGCTATCGAGAATGCCGAAATGACTCTGTTCTACCCTTGGGCGGGTGAGCTTCTCAGGACAATCGAGCTCATGAAAGACCCGCGGGATGCAGTTGCACACTCGTCAAGCCACCCAAAACAGCGAGTGGCCTTAACTACCTGCTTGAAACTCTCAGCGCAAAACCAGACGAAACGGCCCGGAACCCTTACTTCGGACTACTGATCAAAGCTTGAGTGAATCGGAGAAACAAGAGCCCTTGTTTCTTCTTGCAGAACTGCATTAAAAGGGAAGACACCGAAAACGTTGTATCAACGTATCATGAACAAATTGACCTTACAAGCAAGAAAATGCACTTTTTCCTGAAGTTTAGTTGCCGCTTCGGCGAAAGCTGGCGGGCTGCTGCAATTTGCCTTTGGGCCGGCATCGGTTTTGGCGTCTCTACGGTGAAATCAGGGCAATTTTCCGTTCCTGAGGATGCGCCGTTTGCTTGGCCTGATCACTCGACTCCCAGCACCTTCACGATGACGCGCTTGCGGCGTTGCCCGTCGAATTCGGCGTAGAACAGCCGTTGCCAGGTGCCCAGATCGAGCTTCCCGCCGGTGACAGGCAGAGTGGTCTCATGATGCAGCAGCATCGACTTCAGGTGTGCATCGCCATTGTCCTCGCCGGTTTGATGATGCTTGTAGTCGGGGCGCGCGGGCGCCAGTTGCTCGAGCCATTTCCAAATGTCTTCGATGAGGCCGCTCTCGTGGTCGTTCACGTAGACGGCGGCGGTGATGTGCATCGGCGAGACAAAGCAAAGACCGTCCTTCACTCCGCTTCGGCCAACAATTTGCTCGACTTCGTCGGTGATGTGCACCATCTCACGGCGTTTTTTGGTTTCAAAGACGAGATATTCGGTGTGACTTTTCATGCGCGCATCCTCACTCATGGGACAGTCTTCACGCTGGGCGCCATGGCACGGCCGACCCACATTTATCCTAAGATGCATGAGGGAAGCGCAGAATGCAGACGCGTTGTTTCAGCAGGGGCTCGACCTGCTGGCTGCGGGCTCGGCTGCGGAGGCGGCGGGTGCGTTCCGCTCTGCGATTGCGGTAGATCCCAATCACCTGGAAGCCCATCACGGGCTGATCCGCGCCCTGCGCGATGCCGGTCAGCCAAACAACTCGGTGGCCGCAGCCATGGCTTTGACTACCCTCACCCCCGAAGACCCACTGGCCCATACGGCGCTTTCCATCGCCTTGCAACACGCCGGCCATGTTCCCCAGGCCGAAGCTGCCGCAGCGCGCGCCCGCATCCTGGAGTGGAAGGTGCAGCTCAACTCCGCGCCGGAACAAGGACACGCATTTGACGATTGATTCACCGGCGGAGCGTCTGCGCAGAATGTTCGATCGGCTGGCCGAGGCCTTCGGCCCGCAGTATTGGTGGCCGGCTGCGACTCGCTTTGAAGTGATCCTCGGCGCGTACCTGACCCAGAACACGAGTTGGAAGGCCGCGGAACGATCGCTTGCCAATCTTCGCGAGGCCGATGCTCTGACGCTGGATGGATTCCGTGCGCTGTCCCTTGACCGATTGCGCGAGTTGATCCGGCCATCGGGTTTCCATACCCGCAAAGCGCCGGCGATCCGGGCGTTTGTTGCCATGCTCGACGCCGAGTTTGGCGGCTCGCTGGAACAGCTGGCGACGACACCAACCTTGATTCTGCGGCGCCGGTTGCTGCAGTTGCCGGGGGTCGGACCGGAAACCGCGGACGCCATCCTTCTGTATGCGCTGAATCATCCCGTTCCCGTCGTCGATGAATACCTGCGCCGCATTGTGGTGCGGCATGGACTGATCGAGGGCGCGAAGGCAGGCTACGAAGCCGTCGCTGAGCTGGCAAAGGCGGCTTTTGCGGCGGATGCGGAATCTATTCGGGCCGAGCTCTTCAATGAGTTTCATGCGCTGGTTGTCGAGGCCGGCAAAACCTTCTGCCGCCGCGAGCCGCTATGTGGGGAGTGCCCACTCGCCTGTGATCCACGCATGGAGGCTGTTGGAATCGAGCGGGGCCGCAAGCGGACTCCCAGGACCGATCGAGCCCAGGCGCCCTCCGGGTTTTCCCTCTTGACAAGATCCAGCGATGGTCGATAGCGTTAGTTCGGTATTTGAACAAATTGCCTCTCACGCTCGACACTCGACCGAATCGCGGGGAAATCTGGCAGATTTGTTCCAAGAGCTGCTCTGCGAGAGGAGCAATATGGCAGGCTTTTCGAGACGTACATTTCTGGCTGGAGCAGGACTCTCCGCGGCAGCTTCCCTCACCAATCCCCTTCGCAGCCTGGCCCAGGCGACCCACTCTCCCTTTCGCGTTTCCGTAATCAACGACGAGATCTCGGCGGACTTCGACCACGTCTGCTATGTCATCGCGCATGATTTCGGGCTTCACTGGGTAGAGCTTCGCTCCATGTGGGGCAAAAACACCATGGACCTGAGCGATGCGCAGATCGCCGAAGCGAAGAAGATCCTGGCCAAGTACAGCCTGGAGGTCACTGACATCGCCAGCCCCCTTTTCAAGACCGACTGGCCGGGCGCGCCGCGCTCGCCGTATGGCTCCAAGGGCGACATGCATGGTGCCGTCGAAGCTGATTTCAAGAAGCAGGACCAGATTCTCGAGAAGTCGATCGCGCTGGCAAAAGAATTCAACACCGGCAAGGTTCGCTGTTTTGATTTTTGGCGGCTCGACGATGTCACGCCCTACCGCGCCGCGATTGACGAGAAACTGCGGACTGCCGCGGAGACGGCGGGAAAACAGGACATCCTTCTTGTTCTTGAAAACGAGTTCGAGTGCAACACGGCCACAGGGCGCGAGTCGGCGCGCACGCTCCAGGCCGTCCAATCGCCGCATCTGGCGCTGAACTGGGACCCGGGAAACGCGGTCATGCGCGGGGAACTCGATGCCTTCCCGGTCGCGTGGGCCGCGTTGCCTAAAGACCGCATTCACCATTGCCATGTAAAGAATGCGAAGAAGAACGATGCCGGAAAGATCGAATGGGCGCCGGTAGGCACGGGCTACATCGACTGGACCGCTCAATTCCGGGCTCTGCGGCAGATCGGCTACAAAGAGGCTGTAAGCCTGGAGACGCACTGGCACGGCGCCGCAACACCGGAAGAGTCGACGCGCGTGAGCTGGGCGGATATGAAGAAGGCACTGCAGGATTCAGGCTCGCTTTAGCGAAAGGCGCGTGGCCGTCCGCGAAGGGCCGCCCGCTCACAAGCACGCGAAGGAGATGCGCATTGGTTACACGACGTGAATTTCTCGACACTCTCGCAGTAGGCGCGGCAGGCGTGGCCATCAATTCCAGCGCCAAAAGCTATGCCAGCATTCTCGGCGCGAACGATCGCCTGAACTTCGCGGTCATCGGACTGAATGGCCGCGCCTACGCGCACCTTTCTTCGCTGAAGGCAAACAAAGCGGATGCACGCATCTCGCATGTGTGCGACGTCGACTCAAATATCCTTGCGAAGTTCGCCGCGGAGACCGAGCGCGAGATGGGCGAGGCTCCCGCAAAGAACAAGGATTTCCGCGAGATCCTTCAACTCAAAGAGGTCGATGCCATCACCATTGCCACGCCCGATCACTGGCATGCGCCGATGGCCATTGCGGGTTTGCAGGCGGGAAAGCACGTGTACGTTGAAAAGCCGTGCAGCCACAATCCCGCCGAAGGCGCTTTGCTGGTTGAAGCACAGAAGAAATACGGCAAGCAGGTACAGATGGGCACGCAGCAGCGCTCGTCGCCGCACACCATCGAAGTGATCGACAAGATCAACAATGGCTTGATCGGCCGCACTTACTACGCAAAGGCGTGGTACAGCAATACGCGCAAATCGATCGGCGATGGGAAAGAGGCTCCGGTTCCAGCTGCGCTTGATTGGGATCTGTGGCAGGGTCCTGCGCCGCGCCAGCCGTACAAGGACAATGTGCAACCCTATAACTGGCACTGGTTCAAGATCTGGGGCACCGGCGAGACACTCAACAACGGCACGCATGAAGTGGATGTCTGCCGGTGGGCGCTGGGTGTCGACTTTCCCGAACGCGTCTCCTCGGCCGGTGGCCGCTATCACTTTAAAGACGACTGGCAGTTCTACGACACGCTTCTGACCTCCTTCGAGTATCCCGACAAACTGCTGGAGTGGGAAGGCAAATGCTGCCAGGGGATGAAGTTCTATGGTCGCGATCGTGGCTCGTGCATTATGGGCACCACCGGTTCGGTGATCGTCGATCGCGGCGGTTACGAGGTCTACGACCTGAAAGGCAACAGGACCTCTGAAGTGAAGGCCGAGAAGGCTGCCGACTCATCCGACACGACGGGACGCGATTCGATGACCGACCGGCATTTTGCCAACTTCATTGCCGCCGTACGCAAAGGCGAAAAACTCAATGCGCCGATTGCCGTGGGCAATGTTGCCGTCACGATGCTTCAGCTTTCCAATGTGTCGTGGGAGTTGCATCGCACCCTGGCTCTCAATACCGGCGACGGCAAGGTAGTTGGCGATGCCGAAGCCATGAAGTACTGGGGACGCAAGTACGAGTCCGGCTGGGAGCCACATCTCTAACCCGCACGTTCGAGGCAGCAATGAATTCAACTCTCTCTCGCCGCCGTTTCCTGCAATCCAGTGCTGCTCTTGCGGCCCTGCCGACAGCGCTTCCAGCGCTTGCGAATCCTGAGCAGGATGACGCGAAACCTTCGCCGGTGCGTCTCGGCGTGGCCTCGTACACGTTCCGCAACTTCACGCGTACGCAGATGATCGGCTTCCTGAAGCAGCTTCAGGTGACGGCGATCAACCCGAAAGACGCGAAAGATCACTTGCCGATGGATGCCGCGGAAGAAGCGAAGGCCCTTTCAGACTACGCAGCCGCGGGCATCACGCTGCACGCCGCCGGCGTTATTTACTTCCCCAAGGACGAGGACGACGACATTCGCGCGAAATTCGAATACGCCAAGCGCGCCGGCCTTTCCATCATCGTGGCGGGCGATCCGGCTCCGTCGACGCTTCCGCGCATTGAAAAGTTCGTGAAGCAATACGACATCCGCATCGCTATCCATAATCATGGCCCGGAGGACAAGGTCTTCCCTTCCCCGCTCGACGTATTGAAGGCCGTGAAGGACATGGACCCGCGCATGGGCTGTTGCATCGACATGGGCCACTGCGTGCGCGCGGGCACCGATATCGTGGAAGCGATCCACCAGATCGGTCCCCGCTTGTTCAACATGCACGCCAAGGATCTGACCGACTTCCATGACAAGGACAGCCAGGTCGCCGTGGGCCGCGGCAAGCTCCCCTTCCGGGATGTTTTCCGTGCGCTGATCGAGACCAGGTACAACGGTTTTGTCGATCTTGAGTACGAGATTCACGGCGACGACCCGATGCCCGGCGTGATCGAGTCGTTTGCCTACATGCGCGGTGTTCTCGACGGCATGGGATATCGAGCCTGATTGAATCAATGCCTCCACGCACGATGGGAGTTGAACCCATGTTGATTCACGAAGACCGTCTGTTTCCCGCCGATCCCGCAACGCGCGCCATCGCGCGACGCTCTCTACGAGCACATTCGCAATCTGCCTATCGTGAGCCCGCACGGGCATACGCAGGCCTCATGGTTCGCGCAGAACGAGCCATTTCCCGACCCGGCGAAACTGCTCGTGCAGCCGGATCATTACCTCTACCGGATGATGTACAGCCAAGGCATCTCGCTCGAGGATCTGGAGATCGGCGCAGCCCGAGATGAAGGACCCGCGCAGCGTCTGGCGCATCTTCGCGAAGCATTATTACCTCTTCCAGGGAACGCCGACGCGCATCTGGCTCGACTATGTGTTCCAGGAAGTCTTCGGGCTTACCGAACGTCTCTCGCGACGCGAACGCCGACCTCTATTTCGATACCATTTCGGAGAAGTTGAAGACGCCTGCGTTTCGCCCGCGCGCGCTGTTCGACCGCTTCAACATCGAAGTGCTCGCGACCACCGATTCGCCGCTCGACTCCCTTGCCGACCACCAGGCCATTCGCGACTCGGAATGGGAAGGCCGCATTCTTCCAACCTTCCGCCCCGATCCAGTGGTCGATCCTGAGTTTGCGGGATTCGAGGAAAACATCGCCCGGCTCGGAGAACTGACCGGCGAAGACACGGCTCGCTGGCCGGGTTATCTCGAGGCGCTTCGCACAGACGCGCACGCGCTTTCGGTTTCTCGGCTGCACGGCTACCGATCATGGTCATCCCACGCCGCAAACCGCGGACCTGGGGCAATCCGAAGCTGCCGATCTCTACGAGCGAGTGCTGGCCGGCAATGCCGATCCGGCGCAGCAGGAGTTATTCCGCGCGCAGATGCTGACCGAGATGGCGCGCATGAGCCTGGACGACGGCCTGGTCATGCAGATCCATCCCGGGCAGCGTGCGCAATCATAATCGAGGTGCTCTACCAGCGCTACGGCCGCGACGTGGGTGCGGACATTCCGCGCTCCACCAACTATGTCGATGCGTTGCGTCCGCTCCTCAATCGCTTCGGCAACGAGCCGAACCTCACCATCATTCTGTTTACGCTGGATGAGTCGACTTATAGCCGCGAACTTGCTCCGCTTGCCGGCCACTATCCTTGCCTGCGGCTGGGGCCGCCGTGGTGGTTCCACGACAGCCCGGAGGGCATGATCCGTTTCCGCGAGCAGATCACCGAGTCCGCGGGCTTCTACAATACCGTAGGATTCAACGACGACACGCGCGCTTTCCTTTCCATTCCCGCGCGGCACGATGTTGCCCGCCGCATGGATTGCGCCTTCCTCGCGAGACTCGTCGCCGAGCATCGTCTCGATGAGGATGAGGCGCACGAGGCGGCCTATGCGCTGACGTATGGCCTGGTCAAGAAGGCCTATAAACTTGAGGGGGCCTAGCTCAGTGTCCGCGATCGACGCACGGGTGAGTACGCCGGAAGAAGACACCGCTCCCATGCGCCTGGGCCGCGTGCGCTGGACGATCTGCGCGATGCTCTTTGTGGCCACGTCGATCAATTACATGGATCGGCAGGTCATCTCAATCCTCAAGCCCACGCTGACCCACAGCATTGGCATGAGCGAGCTGGGATATAGCCACGTGGTTCAGGCCTTCCAGCTCGCATATGCGCTGGGCCTGCTGATGGCAGGCCGATTTGTCGACAAGGTTGGGACGCGCGTGGGCTACATGGTCATCATGGCCATCTGGAGCCTTGCCGCCATGGGCCACGCGCTCGCTTCCAACGTCTTCGAGTTCGGCGTTGCGCGCTTCTTTCTGGGCATTGGCGAGTCCGGCAACTTCCCTGCCGCGATCAAGACCGTAGCCGAGTGGTTTCCGCAGAGCGAGCGTTCCTTCGCGACAGGCATCTTCAATTCGGGCACAAATCTTGGCGCCATTCTCGCGCCGCTCATCGTTCCCTGGGTCACGCTGCATTACGGATGGCATGCGGCCTTCCTGGTCACGGGGCTCTTCAGCGCCGCATGGATCACGCTGTGGTTCATCAAGTACCGCAAGCCGGCCGACCATCCCACATTGACGGGCGCGGAGCTTCGCCACATCTACCAGGAAGCCGCCGAGCAAATGGGGCCGGCAACGCCGTGGCTGAGACTGCTCACGTTCCGGCAGACCTGGGCGTTTGCGATTGGAAAGTTTCTCACCGATCCGATCTGGTGGTTCTATCTTTTCTGGCTGCCGGATTTTTTCAGCAAGCGATTTCACCTCGATCTTTCGCATCTCGGCATGCCGCTGATCGTTGTTTACAATGCGTCTGCCGTCGGCAGCATTGTGGGCGGGTGGCTTCCTGCTCCCTTTCGACGCATGGGTCTCGCGCCGGCAAAGGCACGGCTCACAGCCATGCTTCTCTGCGCGTGTGCGGTGGTGCCGGTCGTCCTGATCAACTACATTGCCTCGGAGTGGATCGCGATCGCGCTTGCTGAGTCTCGCCGCCGCTGCGCATCAGGGATGGTCGGCCAACATTCTCGACCACGCCGTCCGACATGTTTCCGCGCACGGCCGTTGGCTCGGTCACGGGAATCGGCGGCATGGCCGGTTCTGTGGGCGGCTTTCTGCTCGCGACATTTACCGGCTATATCCTGCAACTGACCGGCAGCTACGCGAGCCTCTTCGCGATGGCCGGCAGCGCTTACCTCCTCGCGCTCCTTGTGGTCGTCACGCTCGCTCCGGGATTGCGGAAAGTCGAGGTTCTCGCATGAGCCTCTACTGCGCTGTCGGGAGTCGAGACACCGATCTCTCTGCGCTGGAGCTGAAAGACCTGCTCGAAGCATGCCCTGGCGAAGCTAGGCGCGCGCAGTCGAGTGCTTGCCGTTCCTCCCGATCAGACCCGTCATCACTCTCGCGCAGGCGAACTGACGAACATCGCGTGGAAGTACTACGGCGATCGGATGAAAGCGATTCTTCCCGCGCTGGGCACGCATTCGCCCATGGAGCCCAGCTCAACTCACGCAGGATGTTCGGCGATATTCCGCAGGACCTCTTCCATGTTCACAACTGGCGAACCGATATCGAGACCCTCGGCGAGGTCCCTGCCGATTTTATCCACGAGCAATCGGAAGGCAAGCTGAAGTACGCGTGGCCGGCACAGGTCAATCGCCTGATCACCGGCGGCGGTTTCGACCTGATTCTGTCGATTGGCCAAGTGGTGCCGCACGAAGTGATCGGCATGGCCAACTTCACCAAAAACATCCTGGTCGGCGCGGGCGGCCGCGAAGGCATCAATCGCAGCCACTACCTCGGCGCTGTTTACGGAATGGAACGCATTATGGGCCGCGCAGAGAATCCCGTCCGCGCCGTTCTCAACTACGCTTCCGATCATTTCCTTCGTCCATTCCCGATTGTTTATGTCCTGACCGTGGTCTCGCGCCGGGAGGAAGGAGGTCTGGCGGTTCGCGGACTCTTTATTGGCGATGATGCCGAATGCTTTCATCGCGCCGCCGCACTAAGTCTCGAAGTCAATTTTGAAATGCTCGACAAGCCGATTCAAAAGGCGGTGGTGTACCTCGACCCGCATGAGTTTCACTCCACCTGGCTTGGGAACAAGGCCGTCTATCGGACGCGCATGGCGCTGGCGGACAACGCTGAGCTCATCATTCTCGCGCCCGGCGTGCGCGAGTTTGGCGAAGATGCCACGATCGATTCCCTCATCCGCAAGTACGGCTATCACGGCACCCCGGCGACACTTGCCGCAGTCGAGAAGAACGCCGACCTTGCCGGGGATCTGAGCGCTGCCGCGCACTTGATTCACGGATCCTCCGAAGGACGTTTCACGATTACCTGGTGCCCGGGACATCTCACACGGGAGGAAATCGAGTCTGTCGGCTTTCGCTATGCCGATCTCACCGCGTTGCTCAAACGCTATGATCCTGAAAAACTCACGCACGGATACAACCGGATCGACGGGGAAGAAATCTTCTTTATCGGGAATCCCGGGCTCGGCCTCTGGGCGCATCGCGACCGCTTCTCTACGAAGGATTAACTCATGAGTTCGAACACACTCACTCTGCACGACAAGATCGCGGTGGTTACTGGCGGCACTTCGGGCATCGGCCGCGCGCTTTCGCTCGGCCTTGCTGAAGCCGGCGCGCATGTCGTGGCCACGGCGCGTCGTCAGGAGCAGGTAGACGCCATGGCCGGTCGAAATCGAAGCGCTCGGCCGCGAGACGCTTCGGGTGGCTTCCGATGTCTGCGATCGCGCGTCGCTCGAGCGCTTGTCCGCCGCGGTTTTCGACAAGTTCGGCAAAGTCGACATCCTTGTTAATTGCGCGGGACGCATTCAACGCACGCCCACGCTCACCATGGCTGAAGAAGACTGGAACGCAATCCTCGACACCAACTTCATGGGAACTCTGCGCGCCTGCCAGGTGTTTGGCAAACCCATGCTCGAGCGCGGCTACGGCCGCATCGTCAACATCACGTCGCTCAACAGCTTTGTTGCGCTGAATGAAGTGGCCGCGTATGCAGCCAGCAAAGCCGCCGTGGCTTCCCTCACCCGTTCCCTCGCCGTCGAGTGGTCAAAGAAGGGAGTGAACGTGAATGCCATCGCTCCCGGCGTCTTTCGCACAGATCTCAATGCCAAGCTGCTCGACAGCACGCCACGCGGCCAGGAATTGCTGATGCGCACGCCCATGGGGCGCTTCGGCAAAACAGAGGAACTCATCGGAGCCGCGGTATACCTCGCCTCCGATGCAGCTTCGTTCGTCACCGGCCAAACGATCGTCGTCGACGGCGGGTTTCTTGCCAGCGGCGTCAACCAGTAGACTCTTTCATCATCTTCGTTTTCTTCGGGTGCCACGTATGGACCAAAAATCGGAAATCCAATCCAGAAACTCCGCACCGCGCTTCTCGTTCACGAACAAGGTGAGCGCATCCAACAAAATTCCGCGCCAAATCAATCGCAATCTTATCTTCAATCAGATTCGCACGCGCCGACCGATCTCCCGCGCCGAACTTGCGCGCGTCTCCGGGTTGCAGCGGAGTACCGTGTCGCTGATCGTCGAAGAACTCCTGGCCGACCGCTGGATCGTTGAAGGGTCGTTAGGCCGGTTGCCTCGTGGCCGGAGACCCACATTTCTCGATGTGAACAGCCAGCGCGGCGTGCTCGCGCTCGATATCCACCCATCACAAACCACGCTTGCCGTTTCCGATCTCGGTGGCCGCATCGTCTCGCAGCGCCTGATTGCCCTGCCGGACGACCCGCAGCAAGTGGTCGGCTCCATTGTTGAGGCGATACAGCAAATGATTGCCGAGTGCAGCGATCGCTCGTTTGACGGCATCGGTATCAGCTTGCCCGGACGTCTCAATCGCACCGAGGCGTCGAGCCAAAACGGCGCGGCCTCTGAGAGGACCATCTTCGCCCCAAATATTCACTGGCCGATTGAAGACATCAAGTCGTCGGTTGAGAAAGCGACGGGTCTTCTCGTGGTCCCTGACAACGTGGCCAACGCCTGCGCTCTTTCTGAAGTTTGGTTCGGAGACAGCGACGGATTGCACGACCTGGTCGTCGTCAATGTGTCGGAGGGACTTGGCACAGGCATCTTTGCCAACGGACGCATCTTGCGGGGAGAAGGCGGCTCGGCCGGCGAGTTCGGTCACGTGCAGATGGATCCCAACGGCCCGGACTGTGCGTGCGGGAGCCGGGGATGCTGGGAGACGCTCGCGGCCAACCCCGCGGCACTCCGTTACTACGCCGAAGGCGGATCACCCCTGCTCCTTCGTTCGAAGAACTTCTCCAGCGAGCCGATAGAAACGAAGACCGCGCTGTCAGTGCCATCCATCGCATGTGCGCTGCCCTGGGCCGCGGCATGCACATGATCTCTTCAGCACTGGCTCCCGCGGAGATTGTGGTGGTGGGGGACATCACCAGCCTGTGGCACAGGGTGGGGCCATTGATTGAAGAAGAAATGCATCGCCTTCCCCTGGTCGCCAAACCCAGAGTACGTCCTGCCCAGGAGGGAAACAAGGCGCGGCTGCGCAGCGCCGTCGCATTGGTCATGCACGAAACGCTTCTGTGAGCAATGACTGCTTGATCGCAGCATCGCAGGCAAACTGGAGGACCCTTCCCTATGCATCCGATCGATTCTCTTCGCCGCAATCTCCTTCGCACCGGAGGAGCTGGCGCAGCGGCCCTCGCCTTCCCTGCGGCGTCCCATGCATTTCAGTCGAATCCGGCGCCCTCTGCGCCCTCCACGGGTGTCTTCAACGTGCGCGACTACGGCGCAACCGGGACCGGCAAAACCCTCGACACGCAGGCAGTAAACCGTGCCATCGATGCAGCTGCGGCGGCGGGGGGTGGAGACGTGATCTTCCCGGCGGGTTCGTACCTCTGCTTCTCCATTCATCTCAAGAGCAATGTCCACCTGCGCCTGCTGCAAGGCAGCGCTATGGTTGCCGCAGATTCACCGCGGCCCGGCGATCAAACCGGTTACAACGGCGGTGTGTACGATGCGGCCGAGCCCAACGCGCCGTGGGAGGCATATCAGGACTACGGTCATAACCACTGGCACAACTCGCTGCTTTGGGGAGAAAACCTGCATGATCTCAGCATCACCGGGCCGGGATTGATCTGGGGACGCGGCCTCTCCGATGGCCGCTCGCAGGCGCATCGAGGCGGCGAATTTGTTGCGGAACAGGCGGGCGTGGGCAACAAGGCCATCGCCCTCAAGAACTGCCGCAACGTGCTGTTTCGCGACTTCAGCATTCTCAAAGCCGGCCACTTTGGCTTTCTGCTGACCGGCGTGGACAACGTGACCATCGACAACATCAAGATCGACACCGATCGCGATGGAATCGACATCGATTGCTGTCAGAATGTCCGCGTCTCCAACTGCAGCGTGAACTCTCCGTGGGATGACGGCATCTGCCCCAAATCAAGTTATGCGCTTGGCTACGCCCGGCCCACGCGCAACGTGACGATTGCGAATTGCTGGGTGACGGGTGACTTCGAGATGGGGACGCTGCTCGATGGCACGTTCAAGCGCTTCCCGGCTGACGTGCATCAGCCGCGAACCGGGCGCATCAAGTGCGGGACCGAATCCAACGGCGGGTTCATCAATATCACCATCAGCGATTGCGTCTTCGATGGTTGCCAGGGATATGCGCTCGAATCAGAAGATGGCGCGATTATGGAAGATGTCACCATCACCAATACGACCATGCGCGATCTGTCTTCGAGCCCGATCTTCATGCGCCTCGGCGCGCGCCTGCGCGGCCCCAAAGAGAGCACGCAGGTGGGAAGAATGAAACGCATTCTGATCAGTAACCTGACCTGTCACAACGCGCCTCAGAAGCTTTGTTCCATCCTGAGCGGAATCCCTGGGTCTGCGATTGAAGACGTGAAGCTTTCGAACATCTACATCGAGACAGTCGGTGGCGGCTCGGCCGAGGAAGCCCGCATCGAACCCGCCGAAAATGAAAGCAAATACCCTGAACCTTCAATGTTCGGGACAATGCCCGCCTTTGGTTTCTTCCTGCGCCACGTTCGTGGCATTGAGATGAGCCATGTGGAGATCGCTACAGCCACCCGCGACGAACGGCCTGCGTTTCATCTGGTCGATGTGGAGCGAGCGGACTTCTTTGCCGTGACTGCACCTCGTTCCGACGCGGGTGCATTTGCGCTCACCGACGTGAAGGATCTTCGCATTGGATGGAGCCGCGCGGCGCCCGACACCCTTCTCGACAAGGTTGAACGCAAGACGATCTAGGCAACGCTTGCGCGTACGATGCACGCTCCAGTGGGAGTATTTATGAGATATCTTTTCACCGTAACCTTCATCGCCGCACTCTCGAGCGTGGCGGTTGCACAATCGGCAAAGCAAGCTGAGGTCTTTTCGTCGGCGCAGATTCACGATCAGTTCGAGCGTATGGGCCATCAACCGAACGGTGGGGCGACCTTCGGCGACTACGGATCGCATGCCATCCGCCTGTCTGAGCGAACTGCGAGCGGCGGCGCGGAGATCCATGCACACTTCGACGACATCCTGTACGTCACCGAAGGAACAGCCACGATCATCACCGGTGGAGACGTGATCGACCCGCATCCCGGAGCCAATGGTGAGACCTCAGGATCGGGGATCCGCAACGGGCAAAGCCATAACGTCGCTGCCGGCGACATTGTGCACATTCCGGCCGGCACACCTCACCAAACGATCGTGGCTCCGGGAACTTTGTATCGCGCGATTGTGATCAAGATAAAGGAATGACGTCATGATCCAACTCGACAAATACTCGATTGGCGTAGGCGATCGCTTTGCTCATCAGGCTGCCGCGCAGCTACGTGCCTGCATGCTGACGTCGCGCACAGGAGTCGATGTTATTCCCGTCTGGAACAAATCCAATCGCGAACATACGATCATCGGCTCGCAGCCCGCATCGGTTCGCGCGGCCGCAGATGCCGCGGTGAAGCAGCTTGGCTGGACGCTTCCCTACTTTTGCGATGCCGACCATATCAATCTCGCCACGGTCGATCGCTTTCTGCACGCATGCGACTTTACACGATCGATGTTGCCGACTTCATCGGCAAGCCGGCAGAGGCATCCAGCATCGACGCATTTATCGATCGCCACGCAGAGTTCGCCGGATCAATCCAGCTCATCGAGGCGGATCAAACCATCACGATCAGTGCCGAGATTTTACGCCGCACGGCTTCGAACTTTCTATTCGCGGTTGAAGAAGCCGGAAGGATCTACCGCCATATCGAGGCGGCCAATGGGAAGGGCTCATTCATCGCCGAGATCTCGATGGATGAGACCGATGCCGCGCAAACGCCGGCGGAGTTACTTGTCATTCTTGCCGCCATCGCCGATCAAGGGATCCCAATCCAGACCATCGCCCCAAAGTTCAGCGGCCGTTTCAATAAAGGCGTCGACTACCTTGGCGATGTCGCGCAATTCTCTCGTGAACTTCTGCTGGATATTGCGGTCATTCGATATGCAGTCGAAGCATACGGTCTCGAGAATAATCTGAAGCTGAGCATCCACTCGGGCAGCGATAAGTTCTCCATCTATCCTGCGATTCACGATGCGCTCAAACGAACGGACGCGGGCATTCATCTGAAGACGGCCGGTACCACATGGCTCGAAGAAGTGATAGGGCTCGCTGAAGCGGGAGACGCAGGGCTTGAGCTCGTGAAGGAAATCTATGCTGAGGCTTACGCGCACTCGGCCGAGCTTATGCCAGCCCTACGCCACAGTTGTGGACATTGATCCGCGCAGGCTTCCCACGCCGGCGGAGGTTTCTCGATGGCCGGGTGCGCAATTCGCAGCGGCAGTGCGGCACGATCCGCATTGTCCCAGCTACAATCCTGACATCCGTCAACTCCTCCATGTCGGGTTCAAGGTGGCTGCAAAACTCGGCTCCCACTATCTCGATCTGCTGGTTTCGAATCAAGAAATTATTGCTGACAACGTTACGCATAACCTCTTCGGCCGGCACATTGCGCCAGTCTTTCTCGGTCAACCGGTGAGGTTCTCGAGCGAACGGGCAGCAAGTTCCGTCACTCACTAATCCATTTTTCGAAGTTATTCCTGGTGGAGAAACAATGAGAATCCTGCAACTCGCCGATGAGATTCGCTATGCCTCGATGTCGACGGCGGAACTCCGCGCTCAGCTTCCTGGTTGAAGATCTGTTCACTCCCGATTCAATCGACCTTGTTTACGTAGATCTCGATCGCACCGTGATTGGCTCGGCGGTACCCCGTTCCGGAACGCTTGAGCTTCCGTGTCCAGATCAACTGCGGGCGACTTGTTTCACCGAGCGCCGTGAACTCGGCATCCTGAATATCGGCGCAAGCGGTATCGTTCGCGTGGATGGCGCAGAGTATGCAGCTCGACAAGCGCGATGCCCTCTACATCGGACGCGGGCAGCACTCGATCTCCTTTTCAAGCGTTTCCGCCGAGAACGCCGGCAGAGTTCTATCTTGCTCAGCTATCCCGGCTCATGCCACGCATCCGGTGGCGACGGTGAAGTCGGGCACGCTCGTACCGCAGACCATCGGCGCCCGTCTACGGCGAATCATCGATCCATCTACCGGCTGATCCATGTAGACGGCATCGCCAGTTGCCAGCTGGTGCATGGGATTTACCACGCTTCATGAGGGCAGCGTCTGGAACACCATGCCGCCGCACACCCACATGCGCCGATCTGAAGTTTATTTCTACTTTGATCTCCCGCCCGATCAGCGCGTTGTGCATCTCATGGGCCCCGCACAGAGACGCGCCATCTGCGTGGTCGCCAACAAGCAGGTGGTCATCTCGCCGCTCTGGTCGATTCACGCCGGGGCCGGTACCGCCAGTTACTCCTTCTGCTGGGGCATGGGCGGAGAAAATCAGGTTTACTCCGACATGGACCCTCGTGTCCATCGCTGACCTTCTTTAATCATGCCGATACACACGGCGAGGAGCACGCATTGATTCTCGATTCCTTTCAGCTTCACGGCAAAAACGCTTTGGTTACGGGCTCATCGCGCGGGATGGGCGCAGCCATTGCCCTCGCGCTTCGCGCAGGCCGGCGCCAATGTCGCGCTGCATGGTTCGAGGTCCGTTCCTCCCGAAGTGATCCAGACCGTTGCCGGGACCGGCGTTCAAGCCATGCCGCGCTCGACCGCCGATCTTACCCAGCCCCGCAACGCCGCCGACGACTTCTCGATCAGGCAATCGAAGCACTTGGCTCCATCGATATCCTTGTCAATAATGCCGGCATCACTCGGCGCGCCCCGCCATCGACTATCCCTTGGCGGCCTGGACGAAGTTCTCGACACAAACCTCACCAGCCTGTTTCGCCTGTGCCAATGCGCAGCCCGCCCCATGCTCGAACGCGGATCCGGCAAGATCATCAACATGGCATCTCTCTTAGCTTCCAGGGCGGCATTACCGTTCCCGCCTACGCCGCGGCGAAAGGCGCTGTTGCACAACTTACCAAGGCGCTCGCCAATGAATGGGCGGCGCGCGGAGTGCAGGTCAACGCCATCGCTCCCGGCTACATGGCAACCGATCTCACCCAGGCTCTGCAAGATGACTCCACGTCGTTCCCGGCAAATCCTCGAACGCATCCCAGCAGGCACGCTGGGGTTCTCCGCACGACGTTGCAGGCGCCGCCGTTTTTCTCGCGTCTGCCGCGAGCGACTACGTGAACGGACACATTCTGGTTGTCGATGGCGGCTGGATGGCCCGATAGGCCTCTCGCTTCAGGCTCCCCACAGTCGCAGCCTGAAACGGATACGGGAACGATTGCCGCAACGGGTAGCATCCCAAGACCATGGAACGCGCTCTCCGCATCTCCGCGCCAACCAACTCCATGCAAGGTGTCCATCCGCATCCGCTTCGCTGGCTGTTCGATCCTCAGGCCGGACCCCGCAATCGTTTCCTCACCCGCTGGATCTTTCTGCGCGCACTGGCGGCGATTTACTTCTCAGCTTTCTATCCACTTCTCTTCCAGATCAAAGCGCTGAATGGTCCCAACGGAATCCTGCCCGCGGCGCAAACCCTCGCCGCACTGCGGGTCGCCATGGGGCCTTTGCGCTATTGGTATGCGCCCTACGCTGTTCTGGCTCTCGGCGAGCTCGGATGCAATGCTATGCGGTAGTCTGGATCGGGCTCATCGCCTCCATCGCGGCTCTCTTCAACCTATGGCCGCGGATGAGCTTCTTCGTCTGCTTTATCTGCTTTCTCTCCTTCGTCACAGCCGCCGATGCTTTCTCCAGCTACCAGTCCGACAGCATGTTGCTCGAGGCCGGCTTTCTCGCGCTCTTCTTCGCGCCTCCCGGCCTCAGACCGGGCCTCGCCGAAAGCACTCCTCCATCGCGCGCAAGCCTGTTCCTTCTGCAATGGGAGTGGTTTCGCATCTACTTCGAGTCCGGCATCGTGAAGCTTCTTAGTGGCGATCCGCAGTGGCGCAACTTCACTGCGATGGACGAGTACTACCAGAACGGTCCACTGCCCACGTGGATCGGCTGGTACGTCGAGCATCTGCCGCACTGGTTCCACGCAACCACCGTGGCCGCTACGCTGGCAATGGAACTCGCCGTCGTCTGGATGCTCTTCCTTCCCCGACGCGCGCGGTTCGTCTGCTTCTGCATCGTCACGCCGTGGGAGATCGGCGTCATCTTCACTGCCAACTACACCTTTCTCAACTACCTCGTTCTTTCGCTCGGCTTCCTTCTCCTCGACGACCAGAGCGCGCTCTGGCTCATTCCATCGGGGCTACGCAAGCGCATTGCTTCGTTCGCTAGGGATGCGGCAGCCCCCGCAATGCCGCCGCTCTTCCGCACTCGGATACATATCCCGCGCCTCGCTCGCCATTTCGTCTCCGATCCGTTCTGCGCAGCGCCGGCATTGTCTTCGCATCGTTCATCCTTACCTGGATCGGCTATGCCACTGTTGCCGAGTTGCTCCGCATGCCCTGGCCCGGGATCCCCCTCCCGCAATCCCCCGTTCTCGCGCTCGAACCATTCCGCATCGCCAATCAATACGGCCTCTTCGCCGTAATGACACGCGGCCGCTACGAGATCGAGTTCCAGGGCTCAAACGACGGGCAGAACTGGACGCCGTATCCCTTCCGCTTCAAGCCACAGGCGCTTAATCAGGCGCCCGGCATCTACGCTCCCTATCAACCGCGCTTCGAGTGGAATCTCTGGTTCGCCTCGCTTGGCGACTGGAAGCAAAATGACCTCGTCCCGCTCACCGAAGAGCGCCTGCTCGAAAACGATGCAGATGTCCTCGCACTTTTCCGCTCCAATCCGTTTCCGGCAGCCGCCGCCGCGCTTCGTGCGCGCGGTGCTATGGCAGTATTGGTTCACGACGATGGAAGAGAAGCGCCGCACCGGCAACTGGTGGAGACGGGAACTGCTCGGACTGTACGCGCCCGTCGTCACCCGTCAGCCCGATGGAAAATTCGAAGTAACCGCGTCGCCGGAGAGCTTCCGCCACATGACTGATGCTTCCCGTCTCGCACATGTGATCGGCGCGGGGCCCGAATGGGCTTGCTGCCGCCATCACATGGCGCGCGCCGGCCGCGAGGTTCATCTCTATGAAGCTGAGGCGCAGGTCGGTGGAGCGGCACGCACCATGGAACTCACGCTGCCTGGCTTCCATCACGACTTTGGCTCGGCGGTGCATCCCATGGCGGCAAGTTCTCCGGTCTACGCTACGCTCCCGCTCGAGCGCCACGGCCTGCAATGGATTCATGGCTCAGCACCGCTGGCGCATCCACTTCGCGGATGGATCGGCCATCGTTCTCGAGCGCGATCTCAACGATGCCGAAGATCGCTCTGGGCGCGGATGGCCGTGCCTGGCGAAACCTCGTCGGACCCGCTCGTTCAGCAGTGGCCCGCGTTCTGCGCGGACGCGCTCGGTCCCGTAACCCGCATCCCACGCCATCCATTTCTGATGGCGCGATTCGGCCTGCATGGATTTCAGCCCGCGCTGCGCCTGTGCAAACTCACTTTCGGCTCGACCGTACGCGCGCATTCTTCGCGGGCCTTGCCGCGCATTCTTTCCTTTCGCTCGACCAGGTCTTGAGTTCTGCGATCGGACTCATCATCGGCGCTGCCGCCCACGCAGTCGGCTGGCCTATTCCACGGGGTGGCTCGCAGGCGCTTTCCGATGCCCTCGCGGCGCACTTCGGCGAACTTGGTGGCACGATTCACATTCGCCAACGCATTTCCTCTCTCGAAGAACTCGATGCGAAGGGAGCCCAAATCCTTTGCGACCTTACGCCGCGTCAGCTCCTCAGCATTGCCGGCGATCGTCTTCGTCCCGGATTCCGTAAAGCGCTCAGCGGCTTTCGCTACGGTCCTGGTTCCTTCAAGATGGACTTCGCGCTTTCCGAACCGATCCCCTGGCGTGCACAAGAGTGTCGCCGCGCCATCACCGTGCATCTTGGCGGATCGATGGAGGAGATTGCGCAATCGGAGCATGCTGTCACCCATGGCGCAATTTCCGACCGCCCGTTCCTGATTGTGGCGCAGCCGACGCTCTTTGACCCGACACGCGCGCCGAAGGACAGACACATTGCCTGGGTGTACTGCCACGTCCCGAACGGCTGCGACGGTTGACATGACCGAGCGCATCGAGGCGCAGCTGGAGCGTTTTGCGCCGGGGTTCCGCGATTGCGTGCTGGCGCGCCGCATCTTGACGCCGACCGACCTGGAATCGATGGATGCCAATCTGGTTGGGGGAGACATCAACGGCGGCGAGCTTTCCATGAAACAGTTCCTCTTCCGGCCCGCGCTCGGCAACTACTTTACCGGGACACCGAACCTCTACATCTGTTCGGCCTCCACACCGCCCGGCGGGGGTGTCCACGGCATGTGCGGCTACCATGCGGCGCGTATGGCCCTGCGCCATTCGGAAGTACCGTATTCAGGGCTAAAACCTGCCAGATAAGACGGCTTCCCGGAACAGATCGGGAGAGATTCCCGTATTCTTTCCTGACCCGATTAAGAATTCGTGGGTTCGAGCGTCATCTCTATGAACAGTCAAGAAAGGGATCCGGTGGCCGTCGGAAACGCAATCTTGCCGCTTACGCACGACCTGTCCGCACTTTTCGCGGAACATAACAGGCGCGTGCTCATGGCAGCCTATCGCATTACCGGCAACATGGCGGATGCGGAAGACGTGGCGCAGGCGGTGTTTTTGCGCGTGGCAGGCGCTCCGGTTCCGGTCGCCAATGCGGCCAGCTATCTGTATCGCGCCGCCCTCAATGGGGCGCTCGACCTGCTCAGACGCCGCAAAACATCGGGGGCTGAGCCGCTTGAGTCCGCAGCGATGGTGGCAGCTACAGGAGCCGGAAGTTCGCCGGAGAGTGCGACGGCAAACCGCCAGCTCGCCGATCTGCTTCGTTTGGCAATTGCCGAGCTGTCGCCGCGTGCGGCGGAAATGTTCACGCTCCGCTACGTAGAAGAGATGGGCAACCGAGAGATCGCGGCATGGATGGGCACCTCGCAGGCTGTGGTAGCTGTGACGCTCCACCAATCGCGATCCCGCTTGAAAAAACGACTTACGGAATTGAATCGGGGAAGAATATGAGACAAGACGACGTTCTTTTCGAATCCGCGCTGGAAGCAATGCGTTCCGACACGCCCAATCCCGAGCAGCTCTCTGCCTCCGCAACCCGTCTGGAAGATCGGCTGGGTATCGACCACGCCCTGCATGCATCGACCAGCTCGCTCATCACCTGCGACGACGTGCGCCGCCGCTTCCTGTCGCGCGACAAGCAGGCTCTTTCCGATTCAACGCAGCATCTGATCGACGAGCATCTGCTCACGTGCGGCGCTTGCCGCCAACGCTTCCAATCCCGGTCGGTCACGGCGGCCACTCAGTGGACAGCGCCACGTCAAGCCAAGGTCCTGGCATGGCGCCCCCGCAACTACGGTTGGGCGCTGGCGACGGCGGCGACGTTGCTGCTTACCGGGATGTTCGTTTACCGGGCATTCTGGCAGGTGCCCCCCGGCGTACGGGCAGAGGTGCAGTCGATCGACGGTTCCGCATATCTCATCTCCAACAACGGCGATCGCCCGCTGGCCCCCGGCGACACGCTCTCAGAGAATCAGCAGTTGCGCACCAGCGGCGGTGGCCACGCCGTACTTCGCCTCTCCGACGGGTCCACTGTCGAGGTGAACGAGCGCAGCACACTGGCCATTGGCGCACGCGGCTACAACACCACCGTTTCCGTCGACAATGGCGATGTCATTGTGCAGGCAGCCCAACGCACGTCGGGTCATCTTTATGTGAAAACTCCCGATTGCCGCGTGGCTGTAACCGGCACGGTCTTCTCAGTGGATTCGGGCCTGAAGGGTTCGCGGGTTGCCGTTCTCAAAGGGACCGTGGATGTCCGTCACGCGGGGATGGACTCGATTCTGCAAGCGGGCGATCAGGTCTCCACAAGCAGCGCGCTGGCGCCGGCACCGGTTGAGCAGCAGATTGCGTGGAGCCACGATCGGGAGAAGTATCTTCCGCTGCTCGCCGAGCTCTCTACTCTCCAGCATCGCATCGAGCAGATTCCATTCCCGCAGCCGCGCTACACCAGCGACCTGCTTCCGAAGGCCCCTGCGGATACGCTGCTCTATGTCAGCATTCCGAACCTCGGTGACTTCCTCACCCAGGCCAACCAGATCTTCCAGGACGAATTGAAGCGCAGCCCCGAGTTGCAGCAATGGTGGAACCAGGGACACGCGAAGAACACCGCCGACCTCGATATGCTTGTCGACGGGATCCACCAGGTCAGTAGCTACCTCGGCGATGAGATCGTCGTTCTGGGCATCAAGCAGACGGGGCACCCGGCCTTCGCGATCGTCTCCGATGTGAAGCAGGCTGGGCTCGCCGATTTGCTGAAGAGTCAATTCCCCACCATGGGCTCCGGACCGGGAATCACCGTGCTTGGCGCGAACAACCTGAACGCCGCACCCATGAAAGACGGCCTCTTCGCGCTTGTCACCGAAAATCACCTGATTCTCAGCAACAACGTTGCAACGATCAAACTTGTCAACAGCCAACTGAACGGTGGCGAGAGCGGTTTCTCCCAGGGTGACTTCGGCAAACAGATCTCTGCGGCCTACAGCCGTGGCGCGGGAGTCTTTGTGGCAGCCGACCTGCACACGATGATCGGCAACCATATGGAGATAGCTGTTCATAAGAACGCGCACAGCGATGAAGCGATGCAGAAGAGCGGGCTGGAACAAGTTCGTTATCTCATCGCTGAGCATCGCGAGATCAACGGACAGCCGGAGAATCAGCTGAAGCTGCAATTTGCCGGGGCGCGCGAAGGCGTAGCCTCGTGGCTGGCGGCTCCGGCTTCGATCGGGTCTTTGCAGTTCATCTCGCCGAATGCTGCCGCCGCGGTTGCGGTGCTGTCGAAGGATCCGAAAGCCATCGCCGATGACCTCCTCAGCATGACTGCGCCGAACAAAGATGAGCAGGACCAGGCTCGGGCCGACATGGAGCAAAACCTGAAGCTCGATCTGCGCGACAACCTGGCCGCCTCTCTCGGAGGAGACTTCGCCGTCGCCCTCGATGGGCCGGTTCTTCCCACGCCTGCGTGGAAAGCTGTGATTGAAGTGAACGACACGCAACGCCTGCAGAAGACTCTGGAACAGCTTGCAGGCCTCAGCGCCATGGCCGGCGGTCCGCATCCGCACGTGATCAGCATCGACTCGGCTGACGTGAACGGGCAGCGTTACTATGCGCTGCACGACACTTCCACGGGACGCACACTGGCCAACTACACCTATGCCAACGGCTACCTGATCGTTGCCCCGGATCGCGCGCTGCTGATGGATGCTCTCCAAACCTATAGCAGTGGCAACTCACTTGCCCGGTCTGGATCTTTCAAGTCCCTGCTGCCCAAGGACGCAAACGAAAACTACTCGGCGGTGTTCTATCAGAACCTGAGCCCCGTCTTAGGACCGCTTCTCTCGCAGATGTCGGGTCAGACAGCCGATACACTCAAGCAGATGGCGGCCGACTCCAAACCGACGGCAGTCTGTGTGCGCGGAGAAGAGAACAGCATCGTGGCCGAGACCGACAGCCGTCTTTTCCAAGTCGATTTCCTGACGATTGAAACTTTGTTGGGAATCGGGAACAAGAACCACCCGTTCATCGTACAAAACTGATATGGGCGTCATCGATCTGCAGGCACTCGAAGTCCGACTCGCCAACCGCGTCATCCTCAATGGCCTCACGGGGGAGTTGCGCGGAAAGGCGATCGGACTTCTTGGGCCGAACGGAGCCGGAAAATCCACGCTGATCAATACCCTTCTCGGCTTCCATCGCCCAACCAGCGGCACCGCAAAGGTTTTCGGTCTCGATTGCCATCTGAACCGCGCTGAGATTCGCGGCAAAGTGGGCTACATGCCGGAGAACGACTCGTTCATCGGCAACATGAGCGGCGTGCGCTTCGTCCGCTACATGGCCGAGCTTGCGGGGTTGCCGCCGGAAGTCGCTCTCGAACGCGCTCACGAAGCGCTCTTTTATGTCGGGCTTGGCGAGGTCCGCTACCGCAAGGTGAACTCCTACTCGCTGGGCATGAAGCAGCTGGTGAAGCTGGCGCAGGCGCTGGCGCACGGTCCGCACCTGCTCATCCTCGACGAGCCGACCAACGGCCTCGATCCGGTCGCGCGGCTGCGCATGATCCAGCTCATCAAAGACATTCGCAAGGAAGGCAGCATCCGCCTGCTGATCTCTTCGCATCTGCTGCGCGACATCGAGGAGACCTGCGACGAAGTCATCATTCTGAAAGCTGGCCGCGTCGCGGGAATTTGCGACATCGAACAGGAGCGCAACTCCAATCGCAGTTTCATGGAACTGGAGACGATCGGCGCTACCGAGCGTTTCTCCGTCAGCGTGCGCGGGCTCGGCTGCGAGTGCGCTGTCTTTCCGGGCGGACGCATCAAGCTTATTCTGCCCGCCAACGTTGAGGTGCGCGACCTCTACACCATCGCTTCAGAGCAGGGAGTGCAGATTCGCCGCATGAATCACCGCCGCGACTCCCTTGAAGACATCTTCCTGCGCGCCATGGCCAACGAGCCGGAAAGGATCGCCGATGGCCGTCTATAAGCGCAGCTACAAAGCCTACGACGGCCCCGTCACATCCCGGACGGCGCGCATTCTGGTGCTGGCCCGCTATGCCTGGGCCGAGGCTTGGTCTTCGAAGATCACGATCGCGTTGTTCATCCTGGCGCTCGTGCCCTTCCTTATTTCGCTTGTCGGCATCTACGCCGCAAACAACCCGCTGGTCCGCGGCCTGATCAATGGGAAGGCCAGCGAGATTCTTTCGATCGACGCCAGTTACTTCCTGAAAGTCCTTGAAGGGCAGTGCTGGCTTGCCTTGGTTCTCGCTTCGTGGATCACGCCGCGCGTGATCACCTTTGACCTTGCCGACAGCGCGCTGCCTATCCTGCTCAGTCATCCCATCTCGCGGTTCGGCTACCTGTTCGGCAAATTCCTTGCACTCTTTGCGACGCTTTCCCTCGTGACATGGGTTCCCTGCCTGGCTCTCTTTATCTACCAGGGCTATACATCGCCCGCTCCCATGGATGGCCGCCAATCTTCGGATCGCGTTTGGCATGTTCGCGGGCTCCATCATCTGGATCGTGCTGCTGGCGATACTCGGCCTGGCGTTCTCAGCCTGGGTCAAATGGCGGGTTGTGGCGACCGGCGTTATCTTTGCCGCAGTCTTCGTGCCGGCAGGCATTGGCGGCATTGCCACCGCAGTGTTGCGCACCAGGTGGGGATTCCTCCTCAACCTGCCCTTCATGATCTCCGAGCTGTGGCAGCGTCTTCTCGGCGCTCCTGAAACCTTTCGAACAGACAGGATGCTTCCCAGCGGCTCCATCGTATTCATGCTCGTGCTGGCATGCCTGGTCTGCTTTGCCATGCTGAACGCCCGCATTCGCGCACGGGAGGTGGTTCGCGGATGAGCGACCGAATCCTCTTCGAAGATGTCTCCAAGTTCTATGGCGAGGTGCTGGGCGTCAATCGCATCACGCTCTCGATTCCGCCGGGGATCACCACGCTGGTCGGCCCGAATGGTTCGGGCAAGACCACGCTCATGAACCTGATGACGGGGCTGATTCAGCCTTCGCGCGGAAGCTTGTCGGTCCTCGGTCTCACGCCCGCGGACGCCACCGAGTTTTTCAGCGCCGTGGGCTACTGTGCGCAATTCGATTCGTTTCCGCGCGAACCTGACCGGCTGGCAGTTTGTTTACGACAGCCTGCTTCTCTACGGCATGGAGAAGGCCATGGCCGCCGACTTCACCGTTGAAGCGCTTGAGCGGGTGCAGCTTGGCGAAGCCGCCGGCCGCAGGATTGCCGGATACAGCAAAGGCATGCGCCAGAAGATTCGACTCGCCCAGGCTCTGGCGCATCATCCGCGCGTTCTCGTGCTCGATGAGCCGCTGAATGGGCTCGACCCCATGGCGCGCGCCGAATCGATGGCCTCGTTCCAGGATCTTGGCCGCCAGGGGATGCATGTCATCATCTCCAGCCACATCCTCGATGAAGTTGACCGCATCTCCGACCGCGTCATTCTGATCACCGGCGGCTACCTGATTGCGGAAGGCAACATCCACCAGGTGCGGCAGGAAGTGCACGAGAAACCGATGCAAGTGCTCATCCGCTGCGACCGGCCCGACGTGCTGGCTTCAAAAATGTTCTCGCTCGACCACTGCGTCGAGGCCCGGCTTCATGCCGATGGCAAGGGCGTGTTCCTGCGCACCTCAGAGCTCAACCAGTTTTACTCCGTGCTCAACAGCATCGCCGTCGAGGGCCTGGTCAAGATCGACTCCGTCGCGCCCGCCGACGACGACGCCAGCGCGATCTACCAGTATCTGATTGGGGATGAAGGGGGCGCTTCGTAATGGCGACTTCGATGGCAGATATGCGCAAGAACTTTCTCGAGCAGCCCTGGGGACTCTGGTGGATACAGGGCACACGGCTTACGCGCATCGAACTGCGCCGCAATCTCTTTTCGTGGAAGGCCGCGTGGATCTACTTCCTCGCCTTCGCCCCTACACTCATTCTGTTCATTCATCTGCTCTTCGACCGGCACTCGCAGCTCATCGATGAGCGAAGACGGCATCATCCTCGCAGGAATCATCCAGTTTTACTACATGCGCCTCGCCGTCTTCTTCGGATGCCTCGGCATCTTCTCGCGGCTCATTCGCGGAGAGATGATCGAGCGCAGCATCCACTTCTATCTCTTGTCCCCGATACGCCGCGAGCTGCTCCTGCTGGCCAAATTTGCCGCGGGGTCGATCGCGCGCCATTCTTTTGTTTGCGATCCGCAATCATCGCGGACTTCTCCCTGGTTTACGCTCGCTTCGGCGGCGCCGGCAGCGACTTCATCTTCAATGGGCCCGGTTTCGGCCAACTTGAGTCGTACCTGGCCATCATTGTTCTCGCCTGCCTCGGCTATGGAGCGGTTTTCCTGCTCCTCAGCATGATGTTCCGCAACCCCACGCCCGCCGCGATGCTGGTGCTCGGGTGGGAAGCCATCAACCCCATCCTTCCCTCCCTTCTCCAGAAGCTGAGTGTCGCCTCCTATCTGCGCCATCTCATGCCGGTCCCGGTTGAAGCGGAAGGGATCTTCGCGCTTCTGACGGTCAAGACCGAGCCGGTTGCCGCGTGGCAAGCCGTCCTGGGCCTGTTGGTTCTGATCGGCGTGGTGCTTCTCTACTCGTGCATCCGCATGCGCAAGCTCGAGATCCGCTACACCACGGAATAGCAGGCGGAAGCGCCCCTCGAGGGCACCGGCAAACCAGTTCGTCGACCACGGCATCCCAACTTCGAAGTTCGATCGCGAGAACCTGCGTCGAATCAAGGTGCCTGATGCCAACCTCCGCCAGGAAAACATCCTCTTCGTCGAAAAAATGGGTAAGCAAGGTCAAAACCGTCTCGACCTATCCGCGCGAAGGCCTGTTCACCAAAGATCCTGAGACGATTGCCCGCGAACTTGCCTCAAAGAAGGTCTCGCCCAAAGGTCCTGCATCGGGCATGCGCATGCTCACCTACTTCATCAACCGCGCAGGCAAAGGGCTCAGCGCTACGCGGCGTGCCAAGTTGGAGAAAGCAAAGAAGCTGCTTTCGGAGCGCATCCGCGTCGCGAAAGAACGTGAGAGCGGCAGGAAGAGCCGGTCGGGCTGAGGCCCTCCGTTCGCCGCGCGCCCCCTGATGGAACCGCCGAATCGCCCAGCGCGTAGAATGAATCCAACCAAGGGAGGAGCTAATCCTTCCTGGGGAAGGCCCCTGAAGCCATGACGCTCTCCCACAACACGCGCTTCCGCCTGGCGATGCTGCTGGCCATCCTTGCCGATGCCGTCCAGATCGCGGTCTTCCCGATCTTCGTCGAAGGAGCCGAGTCGCCCGTCGACGATGTGCTCGACTTCGGGCTGGGGGCAGTGCTCGCCTGGCTTCTCGGCTGGCATTGGGAGTTTCTCCCCTCCTTCGTCGGCAAACTCGTCCCGGGTGTCGATCTGGTCCCGTTCTGGACCCTCGCGGTGCTCAACGTCTACCGCAAAGCACGCCTGATGCCGCCCATTATCGAAGGCTCGCGCGAGACGCCGCCGCGCAGCTGAGCTCTCAGCTTTTCGCTCAAGACATCCGCCCCGAAGTCTTTACCGTTGATCCCCAGCCAGATTCTGCCGGCACGCGCTCAAGTAAACTAATCGAAGCACGTATGCCCGGCATTCTGTCCAAAACCGCGACGACCCTGGAAATGATCAAGTGGGAGCACTCCATCTTCGCGCTTCCCTTTGCTCTCACCGCCGCCATCCTTGCGGCGCAGGGCTTGCCGGCATGGCGAACCATTCTCTGGATTCTGGTCGCCATGGTGGCCGCGCGATCCTGCGCCATGGCCTTCAATCGCTGGGCCGACGCCGAGCTGGACGCCGCCAATCCGCGCACTCGCATCGCGCGCGATTCCCGCCGGGCTTCTCTCGCGTCAATTTGTGTTTGGATTCACCTGCATCACGGCGCTCGTCTTCGTCTTGTCGGCTGCGCAATTGAATCGCGCTCACCCTGTACCTGTCGCCGGTCGTCCTCATCGTCCTTCTCGGCTACAGCTACCTCAAACGCTTCACGCGCTGGTCGCACCTTGGACTGGGCATCGCCCTCGGGCTCGCACCCGCCGCCGCGTGGATCGCCGTAACGCGGCGCCCTCGACCGCGCATTCTTGTGCTCACCGCTTGCGGTCACTTCCTGGGCTTCCGGCTTCGACGTCCTCTACTCCTGCCAGGACTTCGAACACGATCGCTCTGCCGGTCTCTTCAGCCTTCCCCAGTCCCTCGGTATTCCTGCCGCCTTCATGGTTGCCCGCGTCCTGCATCTCTCCATGCTGGCGCTGCTCATCTGGTTCGGCCTGCTCTTCCACTTCCACGCATTCGGCTGGCTCGGCATCGCGGCGGTCGCTTTGTTGCTTGCCTATGAACACTCGCTTGTCTCTCCCACCGACCTGCGCCGCCTGAACGCAGCGTTCTTCACCATGAACGGCATTATCGCCATGGTGTTTCTGGTCTTTGTCGCTGCCGACCTCTGGATTCGGTTCTGACTTTGATGCCGCCTATCGCTTTCCAACAGAAAACGCCGCCTCGGCCGTGCTATGTTGCCCGAGGGCATTCTGCTTTGCGATTCAACGCGGTCCGAGGTCCAGCCCGCAAGAGATTGAGGTATGGGAACAAGAATTGCCATTCAGGGAGAGCCGGGTTCTTTCAGTCACGAAGCCGCCATGGGCTTCGTGCAGCGACGCGGTCATCGTTCCCTGCGCGCTCTCGGCCGAAGCCTTCTCCGCGCTCGCCAACGGCACCGTCGCCGCAGCCGCCATTCCCATCGAGAACTCCCTCGCCGGCTCGGTCCTCGAGCACTTCGATCTCCTTGCTGGCACACGATGTGGTGGTCGAGCGCGAGGCTCGCCTGCGCATCCGCCACAACCTGATCGCCATCTCCGGCGCATCCATCGGCGAAATCGACCGCGTCTTCTCGCATCCCGTGGCCCTGGCCCAATGCCGCCGCTTCCTCGCCGATCATCCGCGCATGGAGTCGTTTGCCTTCTACGACACGGCAGGCAGCGTGAAACAGCTTGTCGAACTGCGCGACCGTCATGCCGCGGCCATCGCCAGCGAAGCCGCCGCGCACTATTACGGTGCGCAGATTCTTCAATCCGGTATTGAAGATAACCCCGAAAACTTCACGCGTTTCTTTCTGGTTCGCCGCAACAGAAGATGCCGTCGTCGATTCCGCCGCGAACAAGGTCAGCCTGGCTTTCTCGGTCGAGAACCGCGCCGGTTCGCTTGTCGCCGCTCTCAACGAGCTCTCAGCGCTGGGCGTCAACCTCACCAAGATCGAGTCGCGGCCCGTGCATGGTCACCCCTGGGAGTACATTTTCTACGTCGATTACCAGATTCACTCGCTCGATGAGGCCGACCGCGCTCTCGACGCCCTGCGCCCGCACTGCTCCATGGTGAAAGAACTCGGCCGCTACCGCGAAGCGGCAACACCACGCTCCGAATCCTGACCCCATGCGCACGCTTCTTCGGGCATAGAAAAAGGGATGAGCCAAGGCTCATCCCTTTTGAACTCATCCCAGGAAGCGACTTAGAAGTGGTATGCCACGCCGATGGACGGGTTGAAGACGTTGAACCACTTGTTGGTGGCGAAGGTGGATTCGCCGAAGGTCGGAACCTTGGTGACGAACCCACGATACTCCGCGCGGATGTCGAAGCTGGGGCTGATCTCATAGGCAACTCCGGCGCCGTACAGTGCGCCAACCGCCGTCTGCTGCTTCACATCCAGCGATGTTGTGCCGGTGTTGCGCACAGGGAGGAAGATCAGTGCGCCCGGTCCGGCTTCAACGAATGGGTTGAACTTCTTGAACGTGAAAGACCGAACGTACGCTGCGGATGCTTCCTGCGTGCGCACCAAGACCTTTACACCGTTCGGAAACTGCGGAAATACATACTTGAGAGTGTTCTGATACGTGATGCCGTAGTTGGCCTCGAGCGCGCTTGAGGGGGTAAGCATGAATCGATAGCTGGCCAATGCCCCATAAGCGGTGTTGGAGTGAAGCTGGACATCGGTTTGTGAGGCGATGAACGGCTCAAAAAGGGCGGTTCCGCTGATGCTGATGTCCTGGCGGCTTTCCTGCGCGCGGCCGGCAGCCACGCAGCCGGCCAACAGGAATGCAATGATGGCGATCTTCTTCATTCGGTCCTGAACCTCACGACTGCACTCGCCGACCGACGGGCAACGAGCTTATCGAATTCGGCGTTCCGGGTGGTCCGGGGGTCGCTCTTTGCATTGTAACTGGCCGAGATCGGGTCTGTAGCCTGGCTCAACCACGTCCGTATCTCTTTCCCAACCGTCTGTTCGATTTGTTCACGCAAAACGGTGGGTTTGCCTGCGCAATTCTCCCGTCAGTCCAGCAGGAATCTTTCCTGCTGGATCGCCAATTCAATCCTTTGGAACGTGCCTTTCGCTTAGACGCGGCACGGGAAATGGTGTGAGCGCTTCGGACTCTACATCCGTCCCTCCACCTGGTAATGAAACGGCGTGCCGTTCTCCTGCGCCAGCATCCGCACCACGCGCAAAAACCCGCGCGCCGCGTAGGACAGCGTGGCCTGCCGGCGATGCACCAGCCGCAAGACCCGCTTCATCTCGAGCTCGTCCACGGGAACGCGCACCAGGTCGCCCGTCTCCAGTTCCCGCTCCACGGTCAGGTGCGGCACCAGCGCCACCCCGTTGCCCATGGCCACAAATCGCTTGATGGCCTCGATGGTCGGCAGATCGATCCCCATGTTCAGCGGAGTGCGGTAGCGCTGAAATGTCTCAATCACCTTTTGCCGCAGCGGCGAAGCCACGTTGTGCGCAACAAACAGCTCTTTGCCCAGGTCGCGTAATCGAGACCCGCGCTCGCACCCGCCAAGCGGATGCTTCGGACTCACGATGAATGCCAGGCTATCGGCATACACCGCGATGGTTCGATACTGCGCCGGATCGGGCCGGAACGAAATCATGCCCAGCTCAAAGGTGCGCAGATTCAGCTCGTCGGGGATCCGGCTGGCGAGCATGCGGTGCACGGTCACGCTTACCTGGGGAAACTCCTGCCGGAAGCGGTCGATGACGCGCAGCAGGTACATGCAGGTGTATTCGTTGGCCGCCAGTTGCAGCCGGCCGCGCTCCAGGCTCTTCAGCTCATCGAGCGCGCTGGTGGCCTCGCGCCGCAGCGCCAGCAGGCGCAGCGCATAATCGCGCAAGCAGCACACCGGAAGCCGTCAGCGACCCGTCGCGCGCCGCGCGATCGAAAAGCTTCTCGCCCACCTAGGCCTCCAGCTTGCGGATCACCTGGCTCACCGCCGGCTGCGTGCGATGCAGCCGCACGGCCGCCCGCGAGAAGCTCTGCTCCTCGGCCACGGCCAGAAAGGTTTCGAGTTGATTGAGTTCCATCGGCACTCCTTACGAGCTATCAGCTTTCAGCTTTCAGCTGTCAGCCCATTGCGGCGATCCCCATCTCCTGTTTTCTATTTGGTGCACCTTGTTGCTATTCCGGAGCCTCGATTCCTGGCACTTCCGCAACTGACAGCTGACAGCTGAAAGCTGAGAGCTGAAAAGCTGCTTTTCATCATAATGAAAACTTATCGTCTCTCCAAAAATAATAACTTTGCCTTATAGGCCTCGAATGCGAGAAACTAGCCAGGTCGGAAGGAAAAAGCTTCCCCTGGCAGGTAACCGATGAGCTCGAATCACCTCTACTTTTTCGACACGACACTCCGCGACGGCGAGCAGTCTCCCGGCTGCAGCATGACCACGCAGGAAAAGCTCTCCATGGCCCACGCCCTCGAAGAACTGGGCGTGGACATCATTGAGGCCGGGCTTCGCCATGGCCTCCGAGGGCGACTTCGCCGCCATCGCCACCATCACCCAGGCCATCCGCAAGCCGCGCATCGCTTCTCTCGCCCGCGCCAAGAAGGAAGACATCGAAATGGCGGCGCGCGCCGTTCAGTTCGCCGACCGCGCCCGCATCCACGTCTTCCTCGCCTCCAGCGATCTGCACCTTGAATACAAGCTCAAGATCAGCCGCCAGCAGGCGCTCGACACGACGGCCGAATCGGTGCGCCTCGCCCGTTCGCTGGTCGACGACGTCGAGTTCTCGCCGGAAGACGCAACCCGCTCCGACCGCGACTTCCTCGTCGAAATGGTGCGCGTGGCTGTCGAAGCCGGCGCGACCACCATCAATATGCCCGACACGGTCGGCTACTCCACTCCTGAGGAATACGGCGCGATGTTTGCCGAGGTTCGGCGGCGCATCCCGGCCATCGACGAACAGGGCATCATCCTCTCCTCGCACTGCCACGACGATCTGGGCCTGGCCGTCGCCAACTCCCTGGCGGCCGTGCAGAACGGGGCGCGCCAGGTGGAGTGCACCATCAACGGCATCGGCGAACGCGCCGGCAATGCGGCTCTCGAAGAAATTGCAGCCGCCCTCTTTGTGCGCGGAGACCGTTACGGCATCTCCACCAACATCAAGCTTGAAAACCTCTACCCCACCAGCCAGACGCTTGGCCAGATCATCACCTTCCACCCCTCGCCGAACAAGGCCATCGTCGGCGACAACGCCTTCGCGCACGAGTCGGGCATTCACCAGCACGGCATGCTGGCCAACCCGCTCTGCTACGAGATCATGACGCCCGCGCTGGTCGGCGTCGCAAAAACACATCTGGTGCTCGGCAAGCACAGCGGCCGCGCCGCACTGCGCCATCGCCTCGAACAACTTGGCTTCGCTGTCAGCCGCGAAGAGTTGCAACACGTGTACTACCGCTTCGTTGCCTTAGCGGACCGCAAGAAAAACATCTACGACCAGGATCTGATCGGGCTGTTGCCTGATCAGATTCGAGAGCGCCGCCACGAACCGGTAGCCGAATTGGACTGAAGCACCAGCAACGTTTGTCATCCTGAGCGAGCGAAGGATCTGCAGTTGCTTTTTACCGAACCGCGAGCAGCAGATACGAAAGGTGCGAGCTTTAGGTCGTACGTTGCGCGAACAGCGGATTTGAAGGGTACGGGCTTTAGCCCGTACATAGGCAGCAAGAGAAATGGGGGGCTTTAGCCCCTGAGGGAATCCAGACCAAGCATGAACCTCAAGATCCTAGTCACCGCCGGCGACGGCATCGGCCCTGAAGTCACCAACGAAGCCGTCTCCGTCCTCAATGAAGTCGCGCAGCTGGGCGGCCACACGCTCACACTCGACCACAAGCGCATCGGCGGCACCGCCATCGTCAACGACGGCTCCCCTCTCCCCGCCGACACCCTGGCCGCGGCACTCGACTCCGACGCGGTTCTCCTCGGCGCCGTCGGCGGCAACGAGTTCAATTCCCTTCCGCCCGACAAGCGCCCCGAAGCCGGCCTGCTGCAACTGCGCGCCGCGCTGGGCGGCTACGCCAACCTGCGCCCCGCCTTCGCCTTCAAGGAACTCGCCGTCAACTCGCCGCTGCGCCCGGAGATCATCGACGGCGCCGACATTCTTTTCGTGCGCGAACTGCTCGGCGGCCTCTACTTCGGCCAGCCGCGCGAGTGGAACAAGACAACCGGCGAAGCCTGGAACACCATGCGCTACACCCGCGAGGAAGTTGCTCGCGTGGCTCGCATCGCGTTTGAGCTCGCAGCCAAGCGCCGCAAGAAACTGACCAGCGTCGACAAGGCCAACGTTCTCGAAGTCTCGCAACTCTGGCGCGCCACCGTGAATGAAGTCGCGAAAGACTTCCCCGACGATCGCCGTCGAGCATCAATATGTCGACGCGATGGCGATGCACCTGATGAACCAGCCGACGAACTACGACGTCGTCCTGACAGAAAACCTTTTCGGCGACATTCTCTCCGACGAATCCGCCGTCATTACCGGATCGCTCGGCATGTTGCCCTCGGCCACCATCGGCGGCAAAGTCAATCTCTACGAACCGGTGCATGGCTCGGCGCCCGACATCGCGGGCAAAGGCCTCGCCAATCCGCTCGGAGCAATCCTCACCGGCGCATTGATCCTGCGCCACTCCGGCGGCCTCGAAGCCGAAGCCGCAACCATTGAAGCCTCGGTGCGCAAGGTGCTCGAACAAGGCTTCCGCACACCGGACCTCGCACGCAGCAACCCGCAAGGGTTCACGGTGCTCTCCACAACCGAGATGGGCGCCAAAGTCCGCGAAACGGTGAAAGAGCAGCTTTCAGCTGTCAGCTCTTAGCTTTCAGCTCATTGTGCCGCGCAAGGCAGCATCATGTACCGGCAAGGAACGAAGTACTCCGAAAAACGTGATTGGCTATGTCAACAAGCACGACGAACTGAAGGCCGATAGCTGACAGCTGAAAGCTGACCAGGAGCTTCATGACCGCATCACCCAAAACGCTATTCGAAAAAGTCTGGGACCAGCACGTCGTCGTCGAACCCGAGGGCGAACCCACGCTGATCTACATCGACCTGCAATTGCTCCACGAGGTTACTTCGCCGCAGGCCTTTGAAGGGCTGCGCCTCGCCGGCCGCAAGGTGCGCCGCCCCGACCGCTGCATCGCCACTGTCGATCACAACGTGCCCACCACCATCGAGGGCCGCCTCCACATCCTCGATCAGATTGCCGCGACGCAGATCGCCACCCTGCGCAAGAACTGCGCCGACTTTGGCGTCGAGCTTTACGACGTCGACTCGCGCGAGCAAGGCATCGTGCACGTCATCGGCCCCGAGCTCGGCATCACCAAACCCGGCATGACCATCGTCTGCGGTGACTCGCACACCTCCACCCACGGCGCCTTCGGAGCCCTCGCCTTTGGCATCGGCACCAGCGAGGTCGAGCACGTGCTGGCCACGCAAACGCTGCCCCAGTCGAAGCCAAAGACCTTCCGCATCTCCGTCGAAGGCGAGCTGCCCACCGGGGTCACTGCAAAGGACATCATCCTCGCCATCATCGGCAAGATCGGCACCGACGGCGCCACGGGCTGCGTCATCGAATACGCCGGCTCCGCCATTCGCGCGCTCTCGATGGAAGGCCGCATGACCATCTGCAACATGAGCATCGAGGCAGGCGCGCGCGCCGGCATGATCGCTCCCGACGAAACAACATTCGCGTATCTCGAGGGCCGTCGCTTCAGCCCCAAAGGCGAAGCGTGGAAGGCCGCCGTCGCGGAATGGTCCAAGCTGCCCACCGATCCCGGGGCCAAGTTCGATCGCGAACTCGTGATCGACGCCGCAACGCTCGTTCCCTACGTCAGCTGGGGCACCAGCCCCGGCATGGTCGCACCCATCACCGCCTCCGTTCCCGATCCTGCCGCGGTCAGCAACGAGCAGGACCGCAGAGGCCTCGAACGCGCCCTTGAGTACATGGGCCTGCAGCCCAAAACGCGGCTCGACTCCATCGAGATCGACCGCGTCTTCATCGGCTCCTGCACCAACAGCCGCATTGAAGATCTGCGCGCCGCCGCGCGCATCGCCGCGGGCCACAAAGTCTCCACGCACGTGAGCGCGATGGTGGTTCCCGGCTCGCAGGCGGTCAAGGCGCAGGCCGAAGCCGAGGGCCTCGATCGAGTGTTCAAAGACGCCGGCTTCGACTGGCGCGAGCCTGGCTGCTCCATGTGCCTGGGCATGAACCCCGACATTCTTTCACCCGGCGAGCGTTGCGCCTCTACATCGAACCGCAACTTCGAAGGCCGCCAGGGCCGCGGCGGCCGCACGCACCTGGTCTCGCCGGAGATGGCCGCGGCAGCCGCCATCACCGGCCACTTCGTCGACATTCGCACCTGGAAGATCAACCAGGAGGTGACTGCCTGATGGAACCGTTCAAGACACTCACATCGATCGCATTACCTCTCGACCGCGCCAACGTCGACACCGACCAGATCATCCCCAAGCAGTTCCTGAAACGCATTGAGCGAACAGGCTACGGCGAGTTTCTCTTCTTCGATTGGCGGCGCACTGGATCGGGCGATCCCAACCCCGACTTCGAGCTCAACAACCCGCGCTACAAGGGCGCGCAAATCCTCATCGCCGAAAAGAACTTCGGTTGCGGTTCGAGCCGTGAGCACGCGGCATGGGCGTTGAGTGATTACGGGTTCCGCGTCGTCATCGCACCCAGCTTCGCCGACATCTTCTTCTCCAACGCCGGCAAGAATGGCATCGTCCTCGCCCGCCTCACGGACGAAGAAGTCGCAACCCTTCTGCACAACGCGCAAACCCTTCCGAACTATCAACTCACCGTCTCGCTTGAAGCGCAGACGGTAACAGACAACTCCGGCTTCGCAGCCAAATTCGAAGTCGATCCTTTCCGCAAGTTTTGCCTGCTCGAAGGCCTCGACGACATCGGCCTGACCCTGCGCCACGAAAAGGCGCTCGACACCTACGAAGCAGCACACGATGAAGCTGCGTGGCTGAAGGCGAAGTGAGACAGCTTTCAGCCGTCAGCTCTCAGCCTTCAGTTGATCCTGCTATATCAGAGTGGATCGACTTGCAATGATCGAAAAAACGCAGTCGGATGATTTGAAGCAGTCCAACGCAGCACAAAAAAACTGATAGCTGACAGCTGAGAGCTGAAAGCTGTCACTGAGCGAGCACATGACAGTTGAAGGCAAGCGTAATTCGATTCCACTGACTGAGGGCCCCAGCCGCGCTGCGGCGCGCTCCTATTTTCGCGGCGCGGGTTTCAGCAAAGACGACCTGCACAAGCCCATCATCGGCGTCGCTAATACCTGGACCGAGATCGGCACCTGCAACGTGCACCTGCGCGACCTCGCCGAAGCCCTGAAAGAAGGCATTCGCGAGGCCGGCGGCACGCCCATGGAGTTCAACACCATCACCATCAACGACGGCCTCACCATGGGCACGCAGGGCATGAAGGCATCGCTGGTCAGCCGCGAAGTCATCGCCGACAGCATCGAGCTCGTCGCGCGCGGCAATCTCTTCGACGGCCTCGTCGGCATTGGCGGCTGCGACAAGAACATGCCCGGCATCATCATGGCCCTCTGCCGTCTCGATATTCCCGGCATGATGCTCTATGGCGGCTCCATCGCCCCCGGGAAATTGAACGGTGTCGACATCACGATCCAGAACGTCTTCGAAGGCATCGGCGCACACGCCGCCGGACGCATCGATGATGCCGGCCTCGAAGCTCTCGAGGCCGCGGCCTGCCCCGGCGCCGGTGCCTGCGGCGGCCAGTTCACCGCCAACACCATGGCCATGAGCGGCGAGATCCTCGGCATCTCGCCCATCTATCTCTCCGGGGTTCCCGCCACGTCGAACGAGAAACTCGCCGCTACACGAGAGGCCGGCCACATCCTCATGGACGCTGTCCGCGCCAATCGCCGCCCCTCGCAGATCATCACGCGCAAGTCGCTTGAGAACGCCATCGCCGCCGTTGCGGCCAGCGGCGGATCCACCAACGCCGTGCTGCATCTCATCGCCATCGCGCGCGAACTCAACATCCCGCTCAACGTGGATGACTTCGACGCGATCAGCAAACGCACGCCGTTTATCTGCGACCTGACGCCTGCCGGCAAGTACGTTGCGAAGGACTACCAGGCTGCCGGCGGCTCGCGCCTGCTGGCTCAGCGGCTCATCAACGCCGGGCACGCCGACGGCAGCACGCTCGCCATCAGCGGCAAGACTCTTGCCGAAGAAGCAGCGCTTGCGAAAGAGACGCCCGGCCAGGATGTCATTCACACCTTCGAGAATCCCATCAAGCCCACCGGTGGCCTCGTCATCCTCAAAGGCAATCTCGCGCCTGAGGGTTGCGTGATGAAGGTTTCAGCCTTCGGGCGCACCGAGCATCGCGGCCCCGCGCGCGTCTTCGACTCAGAGGACGATTGCTTCGCCGCCGTGCAGGCGCAACAGATCAAGCCAGGCGACGTGCTCGTGATTCGCTACGAAGGTCCCAAGGGCGGCCCGGGCATGCGCGAGATGCTGCAGGTCACCGCTGCCATCTCTTCGAACGCAGAACTAAGCGCGCACGTGGCTCTGCTCACCGATGGCCGCTTCTCCGGCGCAACCCGCGGCATGACCGCAGGCCACGTCGCCCCGGAAGCCTTTGTCGGCGGCCCCATCGCGGCCGTTCGCGAAGGCGACCTCATTCACTTTGACATCGAGAACCGCAAGCTCACACTCGATGTCAGCGACGAAGAAATCGCCGCCCGTCTCAAAGGTTTCAAGCCACCGGCGCTCCGCTGGCCGCGCGGCGTCTTCCGCAAATATGTCGACCGCGTCGCCAGCGCTTCCGAAGGCGCAACAACGTGAAAAGCAGCTGTCAGCTCTCGGCCTTCAGCTGACAGCTTGAAAACGAGTTCGTTGAGACGGTATCAACTTGCACAGAACAAGCTGACAGCTGAGGGCTGAAAGCTGACAGCTAAAACAAGGAGCCACCATGGGGAACCAAGGCGCAGAACCTGCTAACGCGAATGCTCATCTCACCACGCTCACCGTTCTCACCGGCGCTGAAATCGTGTGGGCCACGCTCGTCGGTGAAGGCGTAGAGACCGTCTTCGGCTATCCCGGCGGCGCGATCCTGCCGGTCTACGACGCGCTGCGCAAGTTCCCCATTCATCACGTGCTTGTGCGCCACGAGCAAGGCGCGTCGCACATGGCCGACGGTTACGCGCGTGCGTCGGGCAAGGTCGGCGTCGCCATGGCCACCAGCGGCCCCGGCGCCACCAACCTGGTCACGGGCATCGCCACCGCCATGCTCGACTCCATTCCTGTTGTCTGCATTACCGGCAACGTGTCGAGCAAGATTCTCGGCACCGATGCGTTTCAGGAAGTCGATATCACCGGCATCACGCTTCCCGTTACCAAGCACAACTTCGTCGTCAGCCGCGCCGAAGATATCGCTCCGGCCATCCGCTACGCTTTCCAGATCGCGCAGTCCGGACGCCCCGGCCCCGTCCTCGTCGACATCACGAAAGACGCGCAGCAGGCCACAGCCCTCTTCGACTTCGAAGCCGCCAAGCCTAAGCCCTATCGTCCGCACCCCATGCTGCGCATTGAAGACCCCGCACTCGCGCAGGCAGCCGAACTCATTCGCAACGCAAAGCGGCCGATCATCTTCGCCGGCCACGGCGTCTCCGAGTCTGGCGCCATGGAGCAGGTGCGCACCCTCGCCGAGCGCGCGCAGATTCCCGTGGCGCTCACGCTCCTCGGCCTGGGCAGCTTCCCTGCTTCGCATCCGCTGAACCTCGGGATGATGGGCATGCACGGCGAGTCTTGGGTGAACGACGCCATTCAGGACGCCGATCTGCTGATTGCCTGCGGCATGCGCTTCGACGATCGCGTTACCGGATCCATCTCGACCTACGCACCGAAGGCGAAGAAGATCCACATCGAAGTCGACCCTGCCGAGATCAACAAGAACGTCAAGGTCGATGTGGCGCTCGTCGGAGACCTGCGCGAAGTGCTTGAGCAGTTGCTTCCGCGCGTTGCCAGCCGCGACGGCTCTGACTGGATCAAGACCATCAACGCGAGCAAAGGCGCCGTCGCCGTACTCGATATCAAGAATCTTCCCGACCTCGGCCACCTCTACGCGGCCCACGTCATTCACGACATCTGGCGCATCACTGGCGGCAACGCCATCGTCGTCACCGATGTGGGCCAGCACCAGATGTGGGAGGCGCAATACTTCCATCACGAGCACCCGCGCTCCCTGGTCACCTCCGGCGGTCTCGGCACCATGGGCTTCGCTTTACCCGCCGCCATCGGCGCAAAGTTCGCGTGTCCTGAAAAAGAGGTGTGGGTCGTCGCCGGCGATGGCGGCTTCCAGATGACCGCGTCGGAGCTCTCGACCATCGTTCAGGAAAAGATCAAGATCAACATCGCCATCATCAACAACGGCTTCCTCGGCATGGTGCGCCAGTGGCAGCAGTTCTTCTACGACAGCAACTACGAAGCCACGCCGCTCATCAGCCCTGACTTCGTGAAGCTCGCCGATGCGCACGGCATCCCGGGCCGCGCAGTCCACTACGCGCCCCGAAGTTGCCGACGCCGTCGCCGAAGCCCGCAACACACCCGGCACGTTCCTCCTCAACTTCATGGTCGAAAAAGAGGAGTCGGTCTATCCCATGATTCCCGCCGGCAGCGCATTACACGAAATGATTCGCCGCCCCGGCAAAGACCCGCTGCTCGAGACGCCGGAGGATAAGTAACAAGACAGCTTTCAGCTCTCAGCCTTCAGCTTTCAGTTCTCTCGGCGTGACTCCAATCGTTTGTGACAGTCGAGGAATCCGGAAGCGGCAGGTTCTGGCTGAGAGCTGAAAGCTGAAAGCTAGGAGCTGCCTTATGCTGCATACATTCGTCGCTTATGTTGAAGACCTGCCCGGCGTGCTCACGCGCGTCGCTTCGCTCTTTCGCCGTCTGAACATCAACATCAACTCGCTCACCGTGGGCCGCAGCGAACGCCCCGGCTTGTCGCGGCTCACGCTGGTCTGCGAGGCCTCTGCGGAAGCCGGCCATCGCATCCGCGCCAGCTTGTTCAAGCTCGAAAACGTTGTCGACGTCGACGACATCGCACAGGCTCCGAGCGTCACGCGCGAGCTCGCGCTCATCAAGGTGGCCGCCACGCCCGCCAACCGTTCGCAGATCTTCGACCTGGTTGAAGTCTTCCGCGCCCGCATCGTCGATCTCACCTCCGAGTCGCTCATGATCGAGATGACCGGCGTCGAAAGCAAGATTGAAGGCCTCATTGAGGTTCTGCGCGAAGACGATGGGCGTATCCTTGAGATCTGCCGCAGCGGCAAAATGACGATGCGCCGCGGTCACCACACCTCCAGCGTTCTCAAGGCCATGGGCAAAGGCATCGACGAAAAGGCACTCCCGGAAGACGAGCCCGAAGAATCCGACGCAACGGTGGACATCGAACCCGCATAGGAGTTGATTCTCGATCCAACAGAGCTGGCTATCCCAGCTACCGTGCCAGCGTGAGATGCAAGCACACAATTGCAGCTGAGGTTTCCGAGCGGTTTGCGGTATTCTGACGCGGGAAGGAGCGCATCATGGACGAAGATACAAAACCATGTCCGGTTTGCGGCGAAACCATCAAAGCCGTAGCGCTTAAGTGCCGCTTCTGCAATACCGACCTTGCCGCCTACTCGGCAACCCGGGATCTCGAGGCAGAAAAAACCATCTACAACGGTCACCCCGCGATGATCTACAGTATCGGCCAGCTTATGCCATTTCTGCTGGTTGTGGCTCTCGGCGCGGCGGCCGTCTACGTACTCGAGTGGCAAAAGCAAACTGCGTATATCTCCTACGCGGTGCTCGCGACCCTCTTACTCCTCGCCATTCTCGTCTTGCGGGTGTACATGCGCAGCCGCGGCACCCATTACGTCATCACGACGCAGCGCATCAAACTCGAGCGCGGGCTTCTCTCCAAAGTGCAGGAGTCGCTGGAACTCTTCCGCATCGACCACTTCGAACTGCGTCAGCCCTTCGGCGCGCGCATTCTCGGCCACGCTTCGCTCCACCTGTTCTCTTCCGACGCGGAACTCGAGAACTTCTCCATCTATGGCATTCCCAATCTCCCGGCAATCGCGGACCAGCTCCGCGACTGTCAGCTTCGCGAGCGCACCCGCAGAAGCCTCACCACTTTCGTGAAGGCATAAACTAAAAGCGTGTCTTCCTGATTGACCAACGAACGCAAAGGAAAAGAAAAGAACCCCATGGCCAAGACTTACTACGATCACGACGCCGACCTTACGCTCATCCAGGGCAAAAAAGTAGCCATCATTGGCTACGGCTCGCAAGGGCACGCGCATGCTCTCAATCTCAAGGATTCGGGTGTGCAGGTGAAGGTCGGGCTCAACCCCGACTCCAAATCGCGCGCCAAGGCCAAGAAGGCCGGGCTCGAGGTCACCACCCCCGCGAAAGCCGCCAAGTGGGCCGACGTGGTCATGATCCTCACCCCCGATCAGACGCAGGCCAAGCTCTACGCCGAGGAAGTCGGCCCGAGCCTCAAGCCCGGTGCGCTTCTCCTCTTCGCGCACGGCTTCAACATTCACTTCAAGACCATCGTCCCGGACAAAAAGATCAGCGTCGGCCTCGCCGCTCCCAAGGCCCCCGGCCATCGCGTCCGCGAAGTGTTCACCGAAGGCGGCGGCGTCCCCGGACTCATCGCTGTGCACCAGGATGCCGGCGACGGCGCCCACGCGCTCGTGCTCAGTTACCTCAAAGGCATCGGCTGCACCCGCGCCGGCGTTCTCGAGACCACGTTCAAGGAAGAGACCGAGACCGACCTCTTCGGCGAGCAGGCTGTGCTCTGCGGCGGCGTCAGCGCGCTGATCAAGGCTGGCTACGAGACTCTCGTCGAGGCCGGCTATCAGCCTGAGAGCGCCTACTTCGAAGTTCTCCACGAACTCAAGCTCATCGTCGACTTGATCTATCGCGGCGGGCTCGCCTACATGCGCTACTCCATCTCCGACACCGCCGAGTGGGGAGATTACGTGAGCGGGCCCCGCGTCATCAACGAGGAGAGCCGCAAGGCGATGAAGCAAATCCTCACCGAAATTCAAAACGGCAAGTTCGCCAAGACCTTCCTCAAGGATCAGAACTCCGGCCGCAAGAAGTTCGAGGCGTTCCGCAAGAAGGAAGCCAACCACCCCATCGAGGTCATCGGCAAAACCCTCCGCGCCTCGATGCCCTTCCTCGATCCCGTCACCGTCGAGCAAGTCCGCAAAACGCGCTAAAAAAGGCAGCTTCCAGCTATCTGCTCTCAGCTCTTAGCTGGAAGCCCAACCTGTCGGACATAGTTCTCACGTCTCATTTTGTATGCCGCGGAGCGGGCATATCGTGCCCGCCCTGGTGCAAGATCAGCGACTCGATCGCGCCGCTCGCATTCGGAATAAACTCGACCTGCGCGTCCACCGCGGTCGCGAAGAAGCGCGGGTGGCCATCCTTCAACCCCTCATACTGCACGGGAAGAGCAGGCTGATTCGTGCCCTGCACCGTCAGCCCGTCGGCGCCGACTGCCACCGTCAGCGAAAACGTCGGCGCCAGGTCATACACGCCCGCAAATTTGCCCAACTCCTCTTTGCCAATCGGCACGGCCTTCCGCTCATTCGCCAGTGTCACAGGATTGCCCAACACGACGTCCAGTAACTGGCCGCCCATCTGATCCGGCGCGCCGCCGTTGACGTTACTCAGCACCACGATCGCAATCTTTTTGTCCGGGACATACGCAAGGTGCGTATTGAATCCCTCAATGCCGCCGCCGTGATCCACCACCGTCACACCGTTCTTCTTCGTGATGAAGACGCCAAGCCCGTAGTCGCCTTTGCCTGGCGTTGTCATCTGCTTCAACGAATCGGCCGACAGCACTTTGCCGCCAAACAATCCCTGCTCCCACTTCAGCAGATCGCCGGTCGTGGAATACAACGAACCCGCGGCCCACGGAACCGTCATCGACTCGGACCGCGCCACAACCGGGCCCTTCGGGCCTGGCATATAGCCCTCGGCGCGCTTGGGCAAGATCAGTTCGTCCGCATCGAGCCCCGTGTCCTTCATGCCCAGCGGATCGAAGATCCGTTCGCGCAGCAGATCGCCGTACTTCTTGCCGCTCACCTTCTCAATCACTGCGCCAAGCACCTCGAAGTTCGAATTGCTGTAGGCAAACTTCGATCCCGGCTCAAAATCCAAAGGCTTGTCGCGGAAGAACGCCAGCTCCTCTTCCGTTGTATGCGGGCTCATGCGCCAAACGCCAAACTCCTTGGTATCGGTGAAGTTCGGGATTCCAGACGTGTGTCCCAGGAGATTCGCCAACGTGATCTTCTCCCACGTTTTGGGCGCATCGGGCAGATACTTGCTCACCGGGTCGGCGATATTCAGCTTTCCATCCTGCTGCAACAACAGGACCAGCGTCGCCGTGAACTGCTTGGTGAGCGAGCCGAGCCGAAACTTCACATCCGGCTCATTGGGGATGTTCCACTCCAGCTCGGCCATCCCGTATCCCTTGTTCAGCAGCAGCTGGTCGCCTTCGGCCACGAGCACCGTGCCCATGAACGCATTGCCACTCGTGTACGAGCTCGCAACCTGCTCAAGGCGAGCCTTCACTTGCAGCCTCGTCCGTGCTCTGCGCCGTTCCGACCGCGCCACCCAGTGCGCACGCACAAACCCACGCCGCAATCTTTCGCGAACGCCTCATGCTTCCTCCCGCGTCTTTCCGTTGGTTGTTTCGGTGACGATTTTGTCTCAGGTTGCGCGTGAGCTATTTTCTGTCGAGGCGGAACGCCATCGCCTGAAAATCCCCACGGAAGCTGTCGTCGAAATCGAGCCCATGGTTCATCCACCACGCGCCGCTGGCCGTCGTCGGCGTTCCCGGCTGCGCCTTCCCTTCAATCCAGCTCAGCGCATACTGCGCCTTCGGGATCCAGCCCCTGCAGCTTCAGCGTCGGGAACCCGCGGCCTTCCTGCGTGGAGTGGATGAACGCAAACACCACCGACTGGCTCTTGTCTCGTATTCACCGTCTGCGTCGCCGAGAACTCGCTTCCGTTGCGCGGCGAGATGAGCCGATACAAAGCGCCCTGCACAATCGTCGGCTGCACCTGGTGATACGCGGCAATCAGCCGCTTGGCCGTCGCCGCCTCTTCCGGCGTCCACTTGGTGATGTTGGCGCCAATGCCCAGAGATCCCTGCATCGAGCTCAGCATCCGGTAAGGGATCGAGGTGACGCGGACCTGGTGCTCGAGGTCGTGCGGCGAATCCGTCACCCACGCCATCATCACCTGCGGCGTGTAGGCGTAGGTAAATCCATCCTGCTGGGTCAAGCCGATCGAACGGATCGGTATTGTCCGAGGGCCACACTTCGTCCGTGTAGCGCAGAATGCCCAAGATCCACGCGCCCGCCGCCGCCCGAGCACGACTCAATCTCCAGCTTCGGATGCTTCTTCGCAGCTCGCTCAGCACCCAGTACAGATTCTCGCGTGAACGCGACGTAGACTTTCTTCTGCTCCGCCGGCGGCAACTGATCCCATCCCGGCTCGCTCCAGTTGCGGTTGTAATCCCACTTCAGAAACGCGATGTCGTTTTCTGAAACCAGCTTGTCGAGGAAGCCCAGAACATAGTCGCGCACATCCGTCCGCGCCAGGTTCAGCACCAGCTGGTTGCGCTGCTCCGTCTCGCGGACGCCCGGGAAATGCAGCACCCAATCCGGATGCGCGCGATACAAGTCCGAATCCGGGTTCACCATCTCCGGCTCGACCCACAAGCCGAAATCCATCCCCAGCGCGTGCACCTTGTCGATCAGCGGCTTCAGCCCGTTGGGAAACTTCTCCTTGTTCACATACCAGTCGCCCAGTCCGGCGTGGTCATCCTTGCGCTGCCCGAACCACCCATCGTCCATCACAAAGCGGTCGATGCCCAGCGCCGCGGCCTTTTCCGCCAGCGCCATCTGCCCCGCCTCGCTCACGCGGAACTCGGTCGCCTCCCACGAGTTGTAGATCACCGGCCGCGGCTTCGGCGCCGGCTTCGCCGGCATCCGCCGCGATCCGCGGCAAAATGTGCGCAATTTCGTAAGCGTGCAGCATCCGCGAAGCGCCGCCCAGCCCATCGTGCGCATAGCCGCCGTAGAAAACCGGCGTCTCCAGCTTCTCCCCCGGCTTCAGCACATATCCAAAATCAAAGGGATTGAAGCCGCCGGTCACGCGCACCGCATCCAGCTGATCCTGCTCCACGGTGATGCGCCACGACCCGCTCCAGCCCAGCGCGCCAAACCAAACCGCCCCGTGTTCTTCGTTGGCTTTGCCCTGCCTGGATCGCAAACCACGGATTCGCCTGATGCCCCGTCGATCCGCGGCGGCTCTCAATCACGCGCGCCCCGTGGCGCACCTCCTCCTGGTTCAGCGTCCACTCGCCCGCCCAGCGGCCGGTCAGATAATTCAGCGTGTACTGCGCCGCCGGCAGCGCCCACGCCGCGGCAGCCGCCTGCTCCACGGTGACGGCTGTCGGTTCCGCGATTCTCAATCGTCGCCGATCGCGCCAGGATTCCGCTCTCCGGATCGATCGCGTAGTGCAGCGTTACAAAAATCGGCCGCGCAATATCCTTCAGCACCACATCGAAACCATTGGCCGTCGCCGTGTGGCTCTCGTAGTGCAGCACCAGGTCGCGATTGCCGTCCGCAAACGTCACCTTCAGCGCCGGCTCAACGAACAGCCCCGCGCCCCATCCCGCATACTCCTGCGGCGTGTTGGTGTACGACGAGTCGAACGAAGCCCTTCTCGGCTTCAGCCTGCGCCTGGAGGAATCTTGTCGTTCGCGCCCAGCCGTCCGCCCCAGTAAAGCTGCTGCAGTTCGCCGCGCCCATTCACGCCAAAGGCATAGGAAACGCCGCCGCCATCCAGCCGGAAGACCTTCGTGGCTGATCGAAGTGGACCGAGTTCTGAGCAAGAACAAGCATGGGGGCAAAAAGCACGGTGAGAACGAATGAAAAGGCTTTCATTTCGAGCCGCTTCCTCCGCGGAATCTAAAACCGCCCCATCATAGCATCGGGCCCGCAAGCATGCCGCGTTGGCCGTCAACCACCGCTCTTAGCTCAGCAACGCGTTCTTTCGCGCCCGCCGCCACTCCACTACCCAAACAACCACCTGGCAATCGAGTATGACCATCAACGGGTCCACGGCACGCATGTGGTACGGCTCGGGGTGGCTGAAGTAATACACGACCGGAAAGAGAAAGAGCACGCCCGCGTAGCGCAGTGCTTCCCACGGATTGCTTCTCCACGCAATCCATAGCCCCGCCAGCGCCAGCAGCGTCAGGCAAGTCTGAAAGGGCACATTGAACGGGTCCATCGGCTCCATCTTCAGGTACTCCGCATCGAAGCTCCAATACCCCGTCCATAGATAGACCGCGCGCCGCAAACACATGCGCGCAAACCATCCCTCATGGGCGTGGATATAGGCTTTCGCCTGCGTGGACTTCCAATCCATGTAGGCGAGTTCGCCCATGCTGTTGTACATCGCAAGTTCGTTGGCATCGTGCAGGGGATGAAGCTGATCGCTGGTGAAGCGCTCGCTGTACCCATTGTTTCCCATCCACAGCTCGAGCCCCATGCTGTCGCGCATCGGAATGAATCGGCCAAACAGCAACGCATCGCGAATGAGCCACGGCGTGATCGTTGCCGCCAGCACACAGGACGCCAGCAAGGCTGGGCATAAGCCACCGCTGCCCACCGCGCATCCGCCGCAGTGCGGCAAACAGCAGCAGGAACGCCGCGATCACCAACGCGGTTGGCTCGCACAACCCTGCGAACCCGGCCAGCAGTCCGAAGCCGATCCACAGACCGGGTCGCGTCGATACTTCCATCTTCTGGGCCAGGTAGAACAACCAGAGAAGGCTCAGCATGAGCAGATGCGTCGACCAGGCCCATGCCGCCGCGAAGTAAATCCCGTACGGGAAGAAGACCCACGTCCATCCTGCAACCAGCCCCACGCGCGCGCCGAAGCTCCGCCGTGCAATCAGGAAGACGGGAATGCACGCCAGCGCATTGGTCAGGCAATCGAAGGCATGCACGACGAAGATCGCGTGGCGCGTGTGCACGCCGAATACTTCAAAGATTCCCGCCACGATCAGCGGATACACCGGCGGCATGATCGCCGAGGTCTGATCGGAGACGAATGGGCTCCCAAAGCCGCGTCCCGCCACCAGCGCCCGCGCCACATTCCCCTGTTCCCAGGCGTGAATGTGCTCGGCGTCCATCAGGTCTTCAATGGTGTCGAACGGAATCACCGCCAGCCGCAGTGCCAACCCGATCAGCACCATCCACGCCAGCACTGGAACCTTGCGCAGTTTCGCTTTGAACCCCTCGTTCACTGCACGTCCTCATCTTTCTCGTTCCCAATCATAGACGCGGGTTGGAGGGCGGACTCACTCAAAGGAGGTCCGCACCGCCCTGTGAAATCCCGAACGGGCAAATCAGCTATCCTGAAAGTGCAACGCTGGAGGTCCCCGGATGCTTTCCCCCACCGTCACCTCGCCTGCCATTCCCACTGCGCCGGAAGTCATTGCAGAGGCGATCGAGCGCGTCACACCGTTGCACGGCCTGCCGTTTGAAGACCGTCTCTGGCTGGCACGCCATGGAACCGAGTTGGTTGCCGGCGCCGGCGAGGTTCTGTTTGAAGAAGACGCGCCGGCCGAGCAGATGATGCTGATCCTGAAGGGCGAAATCCACGTGCGCCGCATCCGGAGCGGCACCATGGCTCTCTTCATCGGACGCACCGGCCAACTGACGGGACTGCTGCCCTACTCGCGCATGAAAGCCTACGGCGGCCAGGGCTTTGCCGTCACCGACTGCTGGGTTCTGGGCGTCCACAAAAGTCTGTTCGACGAGATGCTTCGCGCCATCCCCTCCATGGGCCAGCGGTGCGTGTCCACCTTGCTCGACCGCGTACGCGAAGTGACCCGCATCGAGCAGCAGGCGGAGAAGCTTTCCGCACTCGGCAAGCTCGCCGGCAACCTTGCCCATGAGCTCAACAATCCGGCGTCTGCTGCGCAGCGCGCCGCCTCCAGCCTGGTCACCGAACTGCGCGCCAACCGCGACAACCGCTTCAAGCTGGTCAACCTCTGCCTGACCGAGTCGCAAACGCACGCGATCGAAGACTGGGAGCGCAAAATCTTCGCCCGCCCCACCTTGTCCTCGGAAAACAAGGCCGCCGAGCTGATCACCCGCGAAGAAGCCATGCGCGTCTGGCTCAATGAGCTGCCCTGCGAAGATTCGTGGGAGATCGCCGCGCAGCTCGCCGAGCAGTCGGTCACTCTCGCCGATCTTGAAGAGATTCCTGCGTTCCTGGGGTCGGAAGAAGCCTGCGTGATGCTGCAGTACTTCGCGCGCTACCTGCGCTCCAAGCGCTCCGTCGAAACCCTGATCAACTCAACGGGCCGCATCTTCGATCTCATCAGCGCCGTCAAGACGTACGCCTACATGGATCGTGCGCCCATTCTCGAGGTCGACGTTCCCGCGGGTCTCGATGCAACCCTGCAGATGCTGCAGTCCCGCATCGGAGACATTGAAGTGATTCGCGACTATGCGACCGATCTGCCCCGGATCAGCGCCTACGGCAGCGAGTTGAACCAGGTATGGACCGCGTTGATTGAGAACGCGCTCGAGGCGCTCGCCGAATGCGCAAATCTTCCAGCGAGTCTCTGCTGCGTGTCTCGGCGCGGCTTGAAGGCGACATGATTCTCGTCGAAATCTGGGACTCCGGGCCCGGCATTCGCCCGGAACACCAGGACCGCATCTTCGAGCCCTTCTTCACAACCAAGCCGCCGGGACAGGGACTGGGCCTGGGTCTCGACAACGCCATGCGCATCGTCCGCAAACATCGCGGCCACATGGACGTCCACTCCAAGCCCGGCTCACGTGCTTTCGCGTACATTTGCCGCTCGACCAGCTGCAGGCGTACTGATCTGCCGCTTCCAACGCGATGCGGTCTAGCTTTCAGCTATCAGCTATTAGCTGAATTTGCTCGCGGATAGCTCCTCGACAGCGCCTTGTGCTTTTTTGGCGACGAAGGGACCGGACCGCGTTGTGTCTACTGCGGCGGCGTGTGGCCGATGAACTTGTCCGCCCACTGGATAAACCACTTCATGTTCGGCGCGTCGGTGTGGCCGCCGTCGTGCTGCCGCCACGCCAGAGCTCCATCGAGATGGCCTTCATTCACCGGCGGCATCTTCGCGGTCTGGTAATCTCCTTGGATGTCGAGCGTCTTGGCGCCCAGCAGCGCAAAGACGCGGTTGGCATCGATGGTCGCCATGAAGCTGCCTTCATGGTCGAGCCACTTCGCGTCGCCCTTCTCCGGGACGCCATAGCTGATGAAGGTCAGCCGCGGCGCGCACAGCGCGATCAGCTCATTCGAGTCCACCGGAATATCGCCGGCGATTCATGCTGCCGAATGTCGCCTCCGACGCGCCGTACTTCATGAAGTTTCCGGCCATCCAGTAGTATTCGCCGCCGGTCAGGCTCTCCACCGCCTCGCCGAAGTTGCGTGCGCAGCAGCGTCGCGCCGCCCTTGCCGCGACGAGCCCACCAGCACCATCGCAAAGCGCTGATCGAAAGCCATGGTCACCAGCGCGGCCTTGCCGTAGCGCGACACGCCTTCGATGCCCACATGCTTCGCATCGACCGCTGGATCGGTCTCGAGATAGTCCAGTCCGCGCCCGCGCCCCACTGCCACGCACGCAAGCGCGCCCCAGTCTTCGGGCTTGCGCGGCTGGCCTTTGTTCACCAGGCCGATGATGCCGCGCGTGATGCCCTCGCCGTTGTCCGCCTGCACGCTTGCCGGATCGAACAGCACGAAGCCCCAACCCGCAGCGATCAGCTGCCACGTGTTGGGCAGATCGCCATCTTCATTCATCTGCGGAAATGCGAACGGCGTCGCCTTCACCGGCTGCCAGGCGGGATGCTTGTCGAAGACATCCTTCAGCGACGGGTCCTGCTGTTCGAGCACCGCCTTCAAGGCTGCGTTCACGCGGTCGAACTCGTCGGGCGACGGCTCGTGGGGTGCGGGAAATCCTGCGCGCCCGAACATCATCAGCACCGGCACCGGGCCCTTGGCGCGCTCCGGCGTCACCAGCGTCATGTGCATCTTCACGCTGATGGCCGGATAGGCGGAGTTGTCTACTTCGCCGATCAGGTCCTTCGCGATCACCGGCGTGAACCCGATCATCTCGTGGTCCGATGGCCGTCACTGTCCACGTGACCTTGGGCGTGTCTTTGGGAATGCGCCCGTACACGTATTTCGAATAAATCTCGACGATCTCCGGACGCCGCTTGTCCCACCACATCTGGGCGGTGGTCACCTTCTGGCCGTCGTTCATCGTGAGCGGGTCGGGCACATTCGGATAGGGATTCGCCAGCGACTCGTCGTAGTTGGCGTGGTTGGGAGCCTTCTCGTTTCCGCTCGGACCGGGACGCAGCGCCTTGATGCCCAGCTGGTCCATCATGTTCTGGTGATCCTGCTCGGCGGTGAATGTGACCGGCGGCGGAGCCGTCTGCGCACTTGCTGCGAAAGAAGAAACGCACCAGAAAACCCCTGCAACCAACAGGGTCCGAAACGAAAGGGTCACGACGAGCTCCATTCGATGCTATGCTTGCATCGCGCTTGAAAAGCGATTTACTTCGGCGTCCATACTAAACCCCCAACGATGAAACGCGCACTCAAATTCTCGGCCACCGTTGCCATGCTCGCCGCGATCGTTTCGCCGATGGCAAAGACGCAGGCGGCGCCGTCGAACCAGGTGTGGGTCGCCACGTGGGGCGCCTCGCAGCAGACTCCCGAGCCGGCGAATTCCCTTCCCGCCGACGACCTGCGCGACGCCACGCTTCGGCAGATCTTCCATCTTTCTGTCGGCGGCGCGTCGATGCGCGTTCATCTTTCCAACGCATTCGGAACAGAGGCTCTGCATCTCACTTCCGTCCACATCGCGCGCCCCGTCTCGCCGGCATCTGCGGCCATCGATCCTGCAAGCGACCGTCCACTGATGTTTGCCGTCGAAGCCCGACGTCACCATCCCTCCTGGCGCTGAATTCCTCTCCGACCCCATCGACTTCCCTGTTGCACCGTTCTCCGATCTTGCCGTGTCGATCCATTTCGATGCCCCGCCTGCGCGCGAGACCGGCCATCCCGGCTCTCGGGCCACTTCGTACTACGTTCACGGCGATGCGTACAGGCGCGGCCAGCCTGACCGAGCCGAAGCACGTCGACCACTGGTACCAGCTTGCGGAGATCGATGTGCTTGCAGCACCGAGCGCCGCCGCCATCGTGGCCCTTGGCGACTCCATCACCGACGGGCACGGCGCCACCACCAACGGCAACGACCGCTGGACCGACGTGCTCGCGGCGCGACTACAGGCTCGCCCAGGAACGCACAACATCGGCGTCTCCAACCAGGGCATCGGCGGCAATCATCTGCTGACCGACGGCCTTGGGCCCAACGTGCTCGCCCGCTTCGATCGCGACGTGCTTGCACCCGCCGGCGTGCGCTGGCTCATCGTCTTCGAAGGCGTCAACGACCTGGGCGGCCTCGCGCGCGACGGCGAAGTGCCGCAAGCCGATGCACGACGCGCTTGTCGCCCGCGTGATCGCCGCCTATCAGCAGATCATTGCGCGCGCCCATGCACACGGCCTGCGCGTCTACGGCGCGACCATCACGCCGTATGTCGGCTCGGGCTACTACCACCCTGGGCCTCTCAGCGAAGCCGATCGCCAGGCTGTGAATGCGTGGATTCGTGCCGCCGGGCACTTCGATGCCGTACTCGACTTCGACAGCGTTGTGCGCGATCCGCCCATCCCGACCAACTGCTGCCTGCGTACGATTGCGGCGACCATCTGCACCCCTCGCCCGCCGGCTACAAGGCGATGGCGGAGTCGATCCCGCTGAGCCTGTTTGCGCCTTAGCTTTTGGGGCGGTGGTCGGGGGGGCCCACGGGGGCTGATTAGAAGGACACGTCTGCCGGGATGGTCACGCGCATCACGGATTGATCGCCGGTCAGTTTCTTCCAGGCCGACCGGATCGCTTCGATCTTGTCGCGATTCTCTTGCGTGTTGGGGTAATCGATGATCAGCAGCTTGGAGCGAAGCCGCTCCGGCGTGGTCTGCTTCACGCCCTGCCATTGGCCGTAAACGTCCAGGACGCTGAGACCGTCGGGAAAGCGCGTCGACACTTCGCGGTCAAGGAACTCGCGCCATTTCGCCTCGCTGATGCCTTTGTCTGGAGCGTCGGCGAGACCCAGGCCGAAGTAAAGCTGTGTGTCGACCCAGTTCGAGGTCTGCCCGGGGTGGGCCGGATCGCCTGTGAGGGTGGGAGCAACACCCGCCGTTAAGGGCCGCGCCGCTGGATGGGTGCAGCCCGCCAGAGAAAACGAGATAACTGCCACAACTGCCAGCGAGGAGCGCAAACGCATCCGAACTCCGTTTCAGTTTTTAGGTATTCAGATTTCACCCAGGCCAGCCACGTCGACGATGACGACCGCAAGGTCGGTGCGTTCCCAGGTCTGAGAATCTAGACCCGGGGCACCCAGCGCCTCGGTCCAGCAAAGGGCAGAGCGCGGAGAGCACCTTATTTTTCTACTTCAACTCCCCGCCAGAAAGCCACGTATCCTTTGATCTTACGCGCCGCCGGCTTGGGGTCTGGGTAGTACCAGGCGGCGTCGGGGTTCTCCTGCCCTTCGATGAGCAGGTTGTAGTACCGGGCCTGCCCTTTCCACGGACAGGTGGAGGTTGTGCTGCTGGGCCGAAAAAACTCCCGCTTGAGGCTGCTTTCCGGGAAATAGACGTTTCCCTCAACCTCTTCCGTTGTCTCGCTTTCGGCAATCACCTTGCCGTTCCAAACCGCTCGTGCCATGATCGCTTTCCAGTATAACCGCAGGCCTCCTGCGGCAAGTTCCCTGCACACGCCAATGGGCAGACACCTCAAGGGATGCCTGCCCATTGGCTGCAAGTACGCCCGTTCGGCTTCGTCCCGCCCAGCGCTACTTCGCTTCGGCGATGGAGTTGATGTGGACGCTCTTCTTGTCCGCATCGCTGGTAATCGACACGGTGACGTGGTCGCCGTAGAACGACTTCACCGCGTCGGGGTTGTCGATGGTCCAGACTTCCTTCTTGGCTTCATCGACAAACACGGGGGCTTCGCCGCCCGAGATGCACTTCTTCACGCAGGCAGCGCCTGTGCCCGCATGCTTGGCGCCGCACATGGCATCAGAAATCCAGCCATTCGATGTGGAATCGGCCGCCAGGGCCGCCACGGGACTCATCGCTGCAACGACCGTCAACAAAGCCAGAAAACGTTTCACAGAAACCTCCAGGGGAACCACGAGTTTTTGAACAGCTACCATCATGCTCCGTCGACCTCGATTTCGACAAGTTCATTCCACCTGGGGTGGGGCGGGCGCTCGCTTTGCGCTCGCATGGGGTTCGTGCTTTCCCAAGTCCCCGAAGGCGAGGGTACACATGATTGTTGACGGATCTAGCGGGTTCGCAGCGGGTTGAGGCTCGTGCTTTCCCACCCATCGCAAAGAACGCGATGGATGGGGCACCCAGAATTGTTGGCGGGACTGGGCTGCGTCTCCCAGGTCCCCAATGGAGGGGCCTGGGCACCCCGGATGGTGACCCGGCTCAGCGTGCGCTCCCGCCGCCTTCCCGCTCCTGCCGCGCCTTCAGGTCTTTCAACACCGTCTCGTACCGCTGCGCCGCGGCGGAGAAGCGCGCAATCAACTCCGATGTTTTGATCAGGAAACTGGGGCTCTTGGCGCGAACGTCCTCGAGGATCGGCTCGAACTTGGCGAGAAGGAAGAATCCTTCCCCGTTGCTATCGGAAAACAGTTCGGCCGATACCGCGCCATGCAGGACCATCGCTGCAGCCATCTCCCAGTAGGTCAGCACCTGGCGCAGCCACGGATTGTGGGGGTCTTTGCGGTTCCAGGCCACGGCAAAATAGTCGTCGGCCGTCGCCGGCCAGAATTCTCCTGTGACCCACGCCCGCGCTTTGCGCATCTCCGATTCGGTACGCAGTTCATAGAGCCGAAGGATGATCTCGGCATCCGCGGGTGTAGCCAGCATTCGTTCCATTGAAGCCTCTTTCCGATGCCTCATAGTAACGGATTCGCGGGAAGGCTGCGCGGGCGCGCAACGGCGCCCGCGATGTTTGAGTTCTTACTTCTCTGTGACCGGGCCGTGGGTTTCGGCGGTTGGCGGAGGCGGCGGATCGCCGATGCGCTTGGAGTAGCTGCAGACCACCGGCGCATCGAGTACCGCAACGGCCGATGCATCGGTTTTGCCGACTGCCTTCTTCGCAGCGGTCTTCTTCTTGGGAGCAACCTCTTCCTCGGCGCCCTTCTTCTTGTTGGGGCACTCGAGGTAGATGCCGCTCTTCAGCATCTTCTCCACCAGGTAGGGGCTGCCGCACTCCGGGCACTTCTTCGGCACCGGCTTGTTGTTCGAGGTGAAGTCGCACTTGGGATAGTTCGTGCATCCCCAGAAGACGTTGCCGCGGCGGGCCTTGCGTTCGGCCAGATCGCCGGTTCCGCACTTGGGGCACTTCATGCCTTCGATCAGGTTCTGCTTTACGTACTTGCACTTGGGATAGCCCGAGCATGATACGAATTCGCCGTACTGACCCTGGCGCAGCACGAGCGGCTTGCCGCACAGCGGGCAGTCTTCGCCCGTGGGTACAGGCGGCTTCTGCTGCTGCTTCTGCGTGAGCTTGCGAATCGTCTTGCAGGGCGGATCGGCACTGTAATCCGGGCAGGCCATGAACATGCCGAATGGCCCGCGGCGCAGCACCATCACCTTGCCGCAGTTCTCGCAGTACTCTTCCTTCTCGTCGGCTTCCTGCGCTTCCGGCGTGTTCATGTCGGGCTTGGCCGCTGTGTTCTCTTTCGTGAACGTGCAGCTCGCAGGATCCTTCTTGTCGTACGCGGAGCACGCGAAGAACGTGCCGAACTTGCCCCACTTCAAGACCAGGGGTGAACCGCACAGTTCGCACTTCTCGTCGGTCACCTGCTCCAGGCGCTTGATGTCGCGCATCTTCTTGCCGGCGTCTTTGAGCTCGTCTTCAAAGTGGTCGTAGAAGCCGTTCAGCAGGTCGGTCCACTTCTCTTTGCCGTCTTCGATGTCGTCCAGCTCTTCTTCGAGCTTGGCGGTGTACGCCATGTCGAAGATGTACGGGAAGCTTTCGACCAGCAGATCGCAGACCACCATGCCGATCTCGGTGGGATAGAAGCGGCCGCGCGATCCGCCGTGCTTCACCACGTACTCGCGATCCTGAATGGTGTTGATGATGGAAGCGTAGGTCGACGGGCGGCCGATGCCGCGCTCTTCCAGCTCCTTCACCAGCGACGCTTCGTTGTAGCGCGGAGGCGGCTCGGTGAAGTGCTGTTCGTTTTCCAGCTTCTCCAGCTCGAGCTGCTTGACGCCGTCGAGGTTGGGCAGCTTGTTGGCCAGTGACTCGTCGTCTTCGTCCTTCTTGTCCTTCGAAGCTTCGTAGATCTTTTGATAGCCGTCGAAGATCACGGTCGTGCCGCTGACGCGGAAGTCGTAGGTACGCCTGTCGACCGTGCTCTTCGCCCCAATGTTGACCTGCGTGACGGCGAGTTGCGCCGGAGCCATCTGCGATGCGACGAAGCGACGCCAGATCAGCGTGTAGAGCTTGAGCTGCTCGTCGCTGAGGAAACGCGCAATCGATTCAGGCGTGCGCGCCGCGTCCGTTGGGCGAATGGCTTCGTGCGCGTCCTGCGCATCTTTCTTGCCCTTGTAGACGTTGGGTGTCTCGGGCAGATACTTCGCGCCGAGTTGCTTGCCCACCCACTCGCGCGCCCCGGCAATGGCATCGGGTGCGACGCGCGGTGAATCGGTACGCATGTAGGTGATGAGGCCGGTTGTGCCTTCGGAGCCGAGGTCAACGCCTTCATACAAACGCTGCGCCACGCCCATGGTGCGGCGCACGTTGAAGCCGAGCTTGCGCGAGGCATCCTGCTGCAACTGGCTGGTGGTGAACGGAGGCGGCGGGCTCTGGCGGCGTTCTTTCTTCGCGATCGAGTCGACTGTCCAGGTGGCTTTCTCTAAAGCCGCGAGTGTCGCCTTGATTTCTTTTTCGCCGGGAAGCGCCGGGCCGCTGACCGTGTCGACGGAGATGCGCTGGCCATCGATGCCGACGAGGCGCGCTTTGAATGTCTTGTCGGCCTGCTTCTCGGCATGCAGGTATGCATCGAGCGTCCAGTACTCGACGGGCTTGAACGCGCCGATCTCGCGCTCGCGTTCGACAATGAGGCGCACCGCAACCGTCTGCACACGTCCCGCAGAAAGTCCGCGCCGCACCTTATCCCACAGCAGCGGAGAGATCTGGTAGCCCACCAGGCGATCGAGCACGCGGCGGGTCTGCTGCGCGTCAACGAGGTTCTGATCGACGTCGCGAGCGTGCTTGAAGGCTTCCTGCACGGCCTTCTTCGTAATCTCGTTGAACGTGACGCGCTGGATTTTCTTTCGCTCTTTGGCAGAGGTGCCAAGCTGCAGAGCCAAGTGATACGCGATGGCTTCGCCTTCGCGGTCCGGGTCAGGCGCGAGATAAATCTCATCCGCCTTCGCCCCGAGCTTCTTCAACTGATCGACAACCTTCTCCTTGCCCGGAGACACAATCAGTTCCGGCTCAAACGTCCGGTTCTTCAACTCCACGCCAATCTCGTTCTTAGGCAAATCCATAATGTGCCCGACCGATGCGCGCACCTCGAACCCTTTGCCCAGATATTTTTCGATCGTCTTCGCCTTTGCGGGCGACTCGACAATCACCAATGCTTTGCTCATTGCCATCCTTATTCCTGACCTACTCTATCCTGTCTGGCCTGTTGGACTCCGTTTTGCACACTTCCGTATGACGGCAGTCCGGCTCAAAAATGATTCGTTCTCTCAAGGATTAAACCCAAACTACGAAAAATGACTCACAAAGGTTGCACCCTACCACGGAACCCCATTTGAATTCCACTCAGCCTGACGGACCGACTCGCCGATCTGCACGATTCTGCGGAAAACGATCTCCGCAGGCCGCTTTCCGAAAGCCGCGCCTCTTGATTGACTTACGTGTCGTGGAAATCGCTCCCCATAAGCTTTCGTTGCCGCGCAAGGCACCTGCACAATAAATTTCCTTCACGAGCGCGACGCCCGGGCTCACATTGCCCGTACGTAATGTTTCCCGGGAAGGCAGCGGATGCGGCCGGCCATCTCCAGCTCAAAAAGCGCCGTAAACACTTCCGAAGATGTCAGATGGGTCTCAAGAAGCTCGAGAATCTCATCGATCTGCAGGCTCGTGTCGGTGTGCAAAGTCTCGAGGAGGATCGCTTCTTCGGGGCGTAAAGCCGGGTCTGTTAATAAGGATGCAGTCTCCTCCCTTCCGGATTCATGGGGCGTCTCCGCCTCGAGCAGGACGCGGATCTGCGAGGGCAGTTCCTCCCATACGTCCTCCCAGGTCGCGGTGAGCTTAGCGCCCTGCTTTATCAACGTGTTGGGTGTCCACGACTCTTTGCGCGTGACGTTGCCGGGCACGGCAAACAGGTCGCGGTTCTGCTCGGCTGCGCAACGCGCCGTGACCCGCGTCCCGGAGTTCTCAGATGCCTCGACGACCAGAACTCCGATACTCAGGCCGCTCAGGATGCGGTTGCGCCGGGGAAAATTCTGCGGCGCGGGAAATGTGCCCATCGGCTGCTCGCTCGCAAGCGCGCCGCCAGAGGCCAGGATGTCCTCAGCCAACTTGCGATTCTCCTTGGGATAGACCACGTCGATGCCGGTACCCCATACGGCCAGCGTGGGCATGCGCGCCGCCAGCGCGCCGCGATGCGCCGACGAATCAATGCCGCGCGCCATGCCGCTGACAATCAACAACCGCCGCGCCGCCAGATCGCGCGAGAGCGTCTCGGCCATGCCGGTTCCGTAAGGCGTGGGGTGACGCGTGCCCACGACGGCGAGCGAGGGACGCTTGAGCAAGTCAACGTTGCCGCGCATCCAGAGCACCGGGGGAGGATCGTAGATCTGTTTCAGCCGCTCGGGGTAGGCCGCACAGCTGTAGGTGAAGATGCTCGCGCTTTCGCGGGCTGCCCTGGCCCACTCCGCCTCAGCGGCGGCGCGCGCTTTGCCTTCGAAGATGAATTGCGCCGTGTGTGCGGGAAAGCGCAAAGCTTCCAGGCCTGTGAGCGGCAGGGAAAAAATCTCGGCCGCACTTTCCATTTGCGCAACCGCATCGATGATCCGCCTGGGGCCGAGGCCCGGCGACAACGTCAACGCCAGCCATCCAAGCCGTTCCTCATCCAGTGCCGTGTCGACGGCAGCTTGTGCTTCCACCTGCACCAGTCTTCAGTTCCCTTCCCAACGCAGAGTGGAATGCTTGCGAACGGCCGTCTTTGCGGCCTGATCGATCTCAATTCTTGTGAGTTCCCGCTCACCTTATCCGCGCCTCGGGTGCGTGTCAAGTTCACGCGTCACTGCATACAAACGGCGCAAGCCCCTCGGTTGATAGTCTTAGAGAGAATGAACGTTGTCGAGGATCGACCGCCAAGCCGATTGCGCATTGCTGCGATCCGCTTTCTGAATCCTGCTCCACTGATGTGGGACTTCGAGCATCCGCCGCTGGCGGCGGAGCTTGCGCAGCGCTATGTGATCGACAATATGCTGCCATCGCAGTGTGCCGATCGGCTCGCTTCGGGCGAGGCCGACATCGGTCTGATTCCCATCGCATCGCTCGCTTCGAATCCTGCGTTGAAGATATTGCCGGGCTGCACCATCGCGTCGAAGCATCGTGTGCGGTCGTTGCTGCTTGTTCATCGCGCGGCACGACCTATCTCCGCAGCGCGCTCCATCGCAGCCGACACCGCGAGCCGTACGACGCTTGCGTATGCGCGCATCCTTCTCCATCCGTGGAAGAATCCCGACGTTCCGTTCCTCCCTGCCAACGCGGACCTCGATGCAATGCTGGACCTCGCCGACGCTGCGATTCTCATCGGGGATCCGGCGCTGCTTGCTCTCGAAGAACAGGCCAACCGCATGGAACGCACCGGCGAGAAACTCGTATATCTCGATCTCGCCGAGGAATGGACACGGCTGATGCATGTGCCCTTCGTCTCCGCCGTCTGGGCCATTGCATGCAGCAGACCTTTGGATGAGATTGTTGCCACGGATTTTATTCGTTCGCGCGATCACGGCCTTCAGAACATCGACGCGCTGGTCACAGAGTGGTCGAAGAAGCTACCGCTCTCGGAGCAGACGATCCGCGCCTACCTGACGACGAACATTCACTATGTGCTCGATGAAGAGTGCGTGGAAGGGATGCGGGTCTTCTTTCGAGAAGCGGGAAGGCTGGGCATCCTGCCGGAGTACGATTTCAGCTATTAGCTGTCAGCTTTCAGCTCTCAGCTTGTTTCTTGCGGGTGTGAGCAATCGTGCCCTTGCTTATAAACATTCGTAAACAGGGTCTGCGAACCGGCGACTTCCCAAAAAACAACTTCAGATTCTCCGCTCCGCGTCAGAATGACAAGACTTGCGTAGCTTCGGCGGGTTCACCTATTAAGGAGCCGGCACGGACTCAGGAATCAGCACATTCGAGCTGATAGCTGACGGCTGAAAGCTGATAGCTGCTTTTTCAGATTTCCCAGCGCAGCAGCGCGGCGCCCACGGTAAACCCTGCGCCGGCGGCGGCAAGAAGCACCAAATCGCCCTTCTTCAGCTTGCCTTCTTCTACGGCAGTTTCCATCGCGAGCGGAATGGTGCCGCCGGAGGTGTTGCCGTACTTTTCGATGTTGATGATCACGCCGGCGGGATCCATGCCCAGCCGATCGGCGGTCGCCGTGATGATGCGCTTGTTGGCCTGGTGCGGAATAAAGCAGCCCAGGTCCGAGCCCTTCACGCCGTTGCGCTCGAGCACTTTCTCGGTGGCCTCGGCCATCTTGCGCACCGCGAATTTATAGACTGCCGGCCCATCCTGATAGATGTAGTGCATCTTCTTGTCGACGGTTTCATGGCTCGAAGGATTCAGGCTGCCGCCGCCCTTTAAGTTCAGGCTCACGCCACCCGATCCGTCAATCTCGTGCCAGAAGTCGATGAAGCCGATCTCGCCTTCCGCCGCAGGCTCGATCAGCACCGCGCCGCCGCCATCGCCAAAGAGTACGCAGGTGGTGCGGTCGGTGTAGTCGGTCATGCGCGTGTTGGCATCCGCGCCGATCACAAGAACCTTGGAGTGCGCGCCGCTCTCCACCAGCTTCACGCCCGCCTGCAACGCAAACACAAATCCCGAGCACCCGGCCGAAACATCGAAGCCCCATGCGCCCTTGGCGCCGATCTTGTCCTGCACCAAACAGGCTGTCGAAGGAAACATCATGTCCGGCGTGACCGTGCCTACGATGATTGCCTCAACTTCACTGGCCTCGATGCCGCGTGCGGCCAGGCATTTCTTCGCAGCTTCGGCGCACATGTCGCTCGTGCCCTTGCCCGCGGCCAGCTTGTGCCGCTCGCGAATGCCGGTGCGCTCCACGATCCACTGATCGTTGGTCTCCACCATCGCTTCAAGGTCTTTATTGGTGATGACATCGGGAGGGACGTACGTGCCGATCGCCGTGATCTTCGCGCGACGGCCAACCACAGGACGAACGGTGAGGCTCAATGCATTTCTCCTACAGGGGCCAGGGGTCAGGGATCAGTAAGATCTCGAACGCTTTTCTCTGAACACAAAAGTACCGGGTGACCTACTGCGCCCGTACTAGCCCGTTACCGTTGCTTCCTTCCGGACCTGGCGGGATTGGCGGGATTACGTCGCGTAGGACCCGGCACTGATTGATTTTATCACCGCCGCACCGTGCCAACCATGAGCCTAATTCACTCGACCTCGCCGCCGTTTTCAGCTCGCGCCCGCCTCTCTCGCCATTTGCTGTAGGAGTCTAGTTTCGACTGCATCTTCACCCACAATGGAGTCGACAGGCTTCATTGTGCACTCAGCAGTTCGACGCCTTCTCTCTGCGCCGCGGCTCGCAGTTCTTCATCGAGCGTCGCCAACGGCAAGCCTCTCCGCACCGCTAGTTCAAGATAAGCAGCATCATAGAGTGTCAATCGATGTCGTTCGGCGAGTCGCAGCGTAGCTCCCCACGCTTGTTGATCCGTCTCGCCATCGGTCTGAATCGGCAGCAGCGCCAGATCGACTAGTGTGGCATCGCGAAACGCGGCGTCTCTTCGTCCACGCCGGATTCCGGTTTCCAGAACGTTGGCGACTTCCAGCTTCCACAGCCCCGGCACCCAAGCTCCTTCGGTCACGGCGCGCTCGAGAGCTGCCTCAATTCCTGTCGTCGTTTCGTCGCTGTAAGCCCACGCGAGAGCTACTGAACTGTCCAAGACCAGGCTCATGGCCGTCCCGCGTCCCTGTCGGCCTTTACGCTGGCCCAGTCGAAGCCACCTCGCACAGCCGCCGCCCTTGCCCGGATTCGTTCCGCTGCGGCACGTGCCAGAGCCCGGTCTGTGCCTCCAGTATTGGGCACCAGGCGTGCAACAGGTCGCCCATGCCGCGTGATCACGATCTCTTCGCCGCGCTCCGCGCGGTCCAGCAGAGTCCCAAACGTGTTTTTGGCCTCGAACGCCCCAATCGTCTCACGCATTCTCAGATCCCCCTTCATTTAAGCTAGCTTAAGCTGGTTTGAACCCCTTGTCAACGCGTCCATGGAGCAAACACCCTTTCCGCGCCTTGGAGTATCCTTGACGCGTTCCGCAGGTGCCTTTTCAGGAGTGACTCAATCATGGTCCGCCCGCTGCCCGCTGTTCTGGGATTTTTCATAGCCGCAACCCTCGTTTCCGCTCCACATGCGCTGGCGCAACTTCCGCCGCTGGGCGGCAAACCGGCCACGCCGCCGCCGGCCCAGCCCGCGGGCCTGCCTCCGCTCGCAGGAGTCACGGCGCCACCCACAGGCCTGAGCACGACAGCGATGAATGCCGATCTGAAGACAGCCCGCGCCGCCAACCAGGACAAGCGCTATGCCGATGCTGAGACCGTGATGCTGAAGGACACCGCCGCGAAGCCCGGGGAGCCCTATCTCTGGATCGAACTGGGCCTTGCGCAGCTCGGCCAGAAGAAGTACCCGGAAGCGGAGGCCAGCTTCAAATCCGCCCTGGGGGGTCCGTCGGCATCGCCGCAGTCGCAGGGAGCCGCGACCAATTTCTACACCGCGGACGGCCGAACCGCCGGACATGTTGCAATCGCCACCGTCGCTGCGGCTGCCGATCCCAAGAGCAAGGCCGAGATCGAAGGTGTCAGCAACGCCAGCCTTGGCGAAATCTACATTCACACCAATCGCATTCCAGACGCGCAGGCTGCCTTCGACAAGGCAGCTGCGGCGAACCCGGCGCAGGCCGGCTTCTACTACGGCAATGAAACGGTGTTTCTCTTCCAGGCCGGGAACACGGCCGCGCAGCTTGAGGCCGCGAACAAGGCCATCGCCGCCGATCCCACCAAGCCGCGCAACTACTACTTCAAGGCCCAGGCGCTCACCACGCAGGCCTCCGTCGATCCCAAGACGAGCAAATTGATCCTGCCGCCGGGCTGCCTTGAGGCATATCAGAAATACCTCGATCTCGACCCCAACGGGCAGTTCGCGCCGGATACCAAGGCGGTGCTGACGGCTGCAGGTGTGACGATCAAGGCCGCTGCGAAGAAGTAGCAGCGAAATTCATCGCTCCCCTCTGTCCTCCCACACCAGATCGGCGGTGTCCAGCGCCAGCGGAATTGGGTCTCGCGTATGCAGACGTTCGCGGAACTCAGCCAGGGTCGGGCGGTCTGCGATTTCCCGGAGTTCGCCGAGCAGATAGTCAGAAAGCGACATGCCCGCGTTAGCAGCGCGGGCCTCCAGGCTGCGGTGTAGCGCCTCCGGAACATTGCGAATCTGGATCATGCGGGGCATGCTTTCAGCGTATTTGGCATGTTTTGCTTACGTCAATGGCCCAACGACAACGGTGAAGCGCCTGCGTGGGCATTCTTGGAATACGGTGGCATGTAGGCCGAAATGGTGTCTCGGGGAGGTCCGGGTGCCCACTAAAGGGTTACGCCGCAACCATGTATCAAACCAATATAATTTCTTCTGAGTGACCATGAACCTCTGATCGTTAATCGGAGTCACCCAGTATGGCAATCGCGCCGTTTCGCCGACTCGGTTTCTTCTCTTGCCTTGCTTTTGCCGCTTTTCTCATCGCATGCGGCGGGGGCGGCGGCGGTTCGCCAATCGCCCCTACACCTCCGGCCCCGAACGATGCAAATCAATGGATGTGGGTCAGGGGGGTCGAAGTTGATGTTCAAGTTCCCCCGGGTTGGCCGGGACCAAGTCCCGAACCGTGGAACGACGGTGCCTGGTACGGCACGCTCGGGGTACCCGTCGCATACAACGGGATGGGGGCTGGCACAGTACCCGGCGGGCGCTATTCGTCCGCCTACTGGACAGACAAAAGGGGAAACTTCTGGCTGTTTGGGGGCCATGGACTTGGTGGAAATGAGATCGGCGGCTATGAAGAGGATTGCTTCTTGAACGATCTTTGGGAATTCACACCCTCGAACAACGAATGGACTTGGGTAGGCGGTAGCGACACCGGTGGACCGAATCTCGACCCAGCCTATGTAGTCCACGGGTGGTCCGGCGTTTACGGCACACAAGGCACAGCCGCCTCAGGAAACATACCCGGAGGCCGCATGGGAGCAGTGAGTTTGACCGACCATTCCGGCAATTTCTGGCTTTTTGGCGGAATCGGTTTTGACACTGGCACTGAGGCCACATATTTGAACGACCTCTGGGAGTTCGACACTTCAACCAATGAGTGGACATGGGTCAGCGGCAGCAGTTCTGGTGGACAGACTGGAGTCTATGGAACCCAAGGCACGCCGGCTTCAGCCAATGTTCCACCCGGTCTCCAGGAAGCCACTGGATGGGTGGACAGCAATAACAACCTCTGGCTTTTCGGTGGCGTGGGCCCGTCGGAAGACGGGGCTCGGGTCTGGTTCAACAACCTCTGGGAATTCAACACCACAACTAGGGAATGGACCTGGGTGAGCGGAGGCGGATCGGCTGGGGTAAATGGTTCTCTTGGGGCAGGCGTCTACGGAACGCTCGGCGTTCCATCCCCCAACAACATCCCAGGGGCGCGCTACGGCAGCTCCGGCTGGATCGACTCCTCCGGGAACCTTTGGGTCTTCGGCGGATTTGCCAACGGCCCCGTAAGTCCAGGTGGCCAGATTGGCACAAACGAGTTGAATGACCTCTGGGAGTTTAGTCCGGCTACCGAACAATGGACTTGGGTAGCAGGGGAGGCGGGTGGGACATACGTAGACGCCGTTGATATGGCTCCCGCCCTTGCAACATACGGCACACAAGGAGTAGCAGCGCCTGGAAACACCCCTGGAGGCAGACAAAACGCGACTACATGGACCGATAGCGCAGGTACCTTTTGGCTTTTCGGGGGTACTGGAGACGATTCCACTGGTTTCGTTGGGAACGGCCCCTTGAACGATCTTTGGAAATTCGATTTGAGCAAAAAAGAGTGGACCTGGGTCGCCGGCAGTGATCTCGGCAGCCAAGCTGGCACCTATGGCACCGAGGGAGCATTTGCCGCTGCGAATAGCCCCGGGGGGCGGTATAGTTCCGCGCAGTGGATTGACCAGAGCGGTGACTTTTGGATCTTTGCTGGTTCGGGGCCCGACGAATTCGTCGCACAATCAGGACCCTTGAACGACCTTTGGCGCTATCATCCATAGCTTCCAGAGGCCCGATTCCCGATTCCCGCTACAATAGAAGTGTGACCAAGCCCCAAGCACCCACGGCCCCTTCCGTGGGCTTTATTTCGTTAGGCTGCGCCAAAAACCTCGTCGACTCCGAGGTCATGATGGGACTGCTCGACCGCGCCGGCGCGCGACTGACCTCCCAACCCAGCGAGGCGGAGATTCTGGTGGTGAACACCTGCTCGTTTATCGATGCAGCCAAGCAGGAGTCGGTCGACACGATTCTCGAGATGGCCCGCCACAAGACCACGGGGTCGGCGAAGAGGCTTATCGTGGCCGGCTGCCTGGTGGAGCGCTATCGCGACGAGATCATCAAGAACATTCCGGAAGTGGACGCGGTGGTCGGTACCGGTGAGCTGGATGCGATTCTTACCGCGGCCGGTTTGACGCTGCGGCCCGCGGAAGCTGCTGCGTCCCCTTTCCAGATCCTGACGACGGTGCAGGCCGCTGTCACGCACCCGGGCAAGGAGTCGCAATCGGGAACGCACAAGCGGGATTCCGAATTCGAGAACGCAACGACCGCCCGAGCCGAGGGTGATCTGCGCGAGCAGCAGGGGCGCTTCCGGCGCGACGAGTGGCAGGGCGCTACCCACAATCTTCCGACTTACCTTTACGATGAGGCCACGCCGCGGTTCCTGACCACACCCAAATCCTCGGCCTATATCAAGATTGCCGAGGGCTGCGATCATCCCTGCACCTTCTGCATCATTCCCAATCTGCGCGGAAAATTCCGTTCGCGGCGATTCGAGTCGGTGGTCGCGGAAGCGCAGCAGCTGGTCGCGCGGGGCGTCCGCGAGATCACGCTCATCGGCCAGGACACGACCTGCTACGGCGAAGATCTTGGCATCAAAGACGGACTTGCCACGCTGCTCGATGCACTCGCGAAGATCGAGGGGCTACGCTGGCTGCGCTTCCTCTACGCATACCCCAACCGCATCACGACGAAGCTGCTCGAGACCATCGCGAAGCACGACAACATCTGCAAGTATCTCGATATCCCGCTGCAGCACGCGTCGCCCGCTGTGCTCAAGTCGATGAAGCGCGGAGCGGGCGGCGACATCTTTCTGCGCACCCTTCAGAAGGTGCGCGCCGCCGTGCCCGGTATCGTCATTCGCACCACGTTTATTGTGGGCTTCCCGGGAGAGACGGTTCTCGACTACGAGATATTGCAGGAATTCATCACGGCGGCCAAATTCGACTGGCTCGGCGTCTTCGGCTATTCGCATGAAGAAGGCTCCGCTGCCTTTTCGCTCGGCGGCCAGGTGCCGCAGCGCACCATTGAAGCCCGCAAGCGCCGCATCATGAAACTGCAGCAGTCCGTTTCGAAGAAGGCCAAGCAACAATGGGTGGGGCGCGAGTTAGTGATCCTGGCCGAGCAGGAGAGTGAAGAGACACCGCTGCTTTGGGAGGGGCGTACGCAGTTCCACGCACCGGAGATCGACGGCAAGGTCTACATCAACGACATCGGCGATCGCGAAACACTGGAGCCGGGGCGCTTTTATCTGGCAGAAATCACCGAAGCGCATGATTATGACGTGATTGCCCGCATCCTTTCGGGCCCGCTGGAAGCATAGGATTTATCGGCCTGCAAAGATCCGCATCAAGAACAGCGCTGCACAGTTGTATGCTCTAACTCTTCTTTGCTATGGAGTAACTCTGGGGGAGTTACTAAGATGTAGACGAATGTCAATGCATTCGATCGAGGCGCTTGGAGCCAGCGCGCTTCATCCGCTATAGTTAGCTTGGCTGCGACCTGGTCGACATGCAGCCCTTCTGTTTCTCTTTCAAATTTTCGAACAAGCCAGAAGTCCGGCTCATTGTCGGGGTTCCTCAGAGATGGCTGTCCTTACTCAATCGGCTGCTGTGCAAAACGAAATCTCTCTTGTTCCTCTGGCGCTGCACGGGCACCGTCGCACCTCCTGGTCGCCATGGTTGCTCGCCGGCGTCATGGCCCGGGCTGTGGCCAATTTTGGCGCGCACCGCGCGGTGTCGCAGCTTTTGAAGCGTCCGGTTCTGGCTGAAATTGCACAAACCACGCCGCGGTTCGCCTACAAATATCTCTCGGTCAACTATCTTGCCCGCGGATTGAAGACCAAAGAACGCGCCGACTGCTTTCTGCATCACTACGGGCGCCTCGCCGAGACGTTTCCGAGCCGCATTATGCACCTGGTCACGCATGGCTATCTTCCCCTCCACGAAATCCGCGTCGACGACAATCGCTTCGCCATCTCCATGGGAATCTCGCGCTACTTCGACATGGAAGGCGAGATGTCGGTCTATCTTCACGTCAACGGCGAAATCGTCTACCTGATTGCCTTCACCATCGTTCCCGGCGCCATTGTGCAATCGTCGGCGCGCGAAGTGGTGATGATCTCGCGCTTCCAGGGCATGAAGGGTTCGTATCGCGACATTCATCTGGCCACCAAGACGCTGCACGATGTGGCGCCCGCATCGGTTCTTCTGGCCGCGCTCCAGGGCATTGCCGAGGGGCTGGGCATTCACGAGATCGCCTCGGTGACCGCTGCCCGCCAAAGCGCCTTTGGCGAAGAGACAACCGCCGCTTTCGAACAGGCTTACAACGAGCTTTTCCTGGGTCTGGGCATTGAGCCCAATGCAGCCGGGTTCTTCGTGTCCTCGATCCCGCTGGAAGGCAAACCGCTGAGCAGCGTGAAGAAAGGCCACAAGCTGCGCACCAAGCACAAGCGAGCCTTCAAACATTCGGTGCAAACGGCCTGTGCGGCCTTCCTGACCGAACACGTTCTGCAAGCCAACGACTAGTCTCCATCCTCTCTGCGACCAAAGAGTGCCGTCCTGCATCACAGGAAGGCACCTTGCGTTCGCCGTAAAATGAGCTAAGCTCTGCATTACGGCAGGCACACCCCCATGCCCGCAAAGAAAAAACCCGGCCTCCTCCGCTGTCCCACTTGCGATGAACTCGTTCAGTTCAACGACGAGGACTTCCCTTTTTGCAGCGACCGCTGCCGCAAGATCGACCTGGGCAAGTGGGCCTCAGGCGTCTACAAGATCAGCTCTCCCGTTCTCGATCCCGATGTGATTGAGGACTGGGGGCGGACCCGACATGCGTGGCGGCTCCCATGACGACTAGTCCGCGGCTTACCGCGCGCCCGGCGGAGGTCCGCAAGACCTTCTGGGCCTGGGCCATCGCCACGTTTTTCGGCACGGGCCTGGGCAAACCGGGCCCCGGAACCTGGGCCTCTGTGGCAACGCTGCTGGTGTGGGCAGACTATGCCTGGGCCTTTCATCCCACGCCGCACCGGCTGCAGCTCGCGCTGCTTGTGGTGATCGGATTTTCTCTCGTATTTGGCATTCCCGCTGCAACCATCGTGGCGCGCGAAGCCGGACGCAAAGATCCCGGATTTGTCGTCATCGACGAAGTGGCCGGGCAGGCCATCGCGCTTCTTTTCTGTCCCTTTGACTGGATTCACCCGCTCATCGCCGTCGCCCTGTTTCGTCTCTTCGACATCACCAAGCCGTTTCCGATCCGCAGGATCGAAAACCTGCCCGAAGGCTGGGGCATCGTACTCGATGATGTGGCTGCAGGGCTGTATGCTTTGGGTGTAGCCTGGCTTTTGCGTCTCTGGTTTTAGGTCGAAATATGCCTCGTTCTCGTGTTCACTCCGGCGCTCCTGAAGTCTTCCCTGACCCGCACATCGAAGACGTGCATCCCCCTGCGGCTTTGCCCCTGGGCGAGATCGAGCTGACGGGGACGAACCTCGGCCCGATGACGTTTGGACCGCCCGCGGTGCTAGTCGATGGCCACTCGGCGCACGTCCTCATGAGCCGGCCCACGCGGCTTGCGCTGCGCGTGCCTGAAGAGGCAACCACGGGCCTCATTGAAGTGCGCAGCCCCGCAGGTATCTCCAACACGGTGCCGCTCCGCGTGGGGCGAGAACTGTCGTCCGGGCTTCATCCCGTGACCAGCCCTGCCGTGAGCCGTTCGGGCATGATCTACGCAACCATCTCCGGAGCGCGCGGGAAGCAGACCCCGGTCTCCATCGTCCGCGTCAGTCCGGACGGGCGCGGAACGCCGTTTGTGACGGGGATTCTGAATGCGACAGGGCTAGCTTTCAATCCCGACGGCGACCTGTTCGTTACCTCGCGGGCCGAAGGCAATGTCTACCGCATCGATCCCGCCGGCGAATTCACCGTCTACGCGGAAGGGATGGGCACCGCGACAGGCGCAGCTTTCGACGCGGAGGGCAATCTCTACGTGGGCGACCGCAGCGGCACGATCTTCAAGATCGATCTGGAGCGCAAGATCTTTGTGTATGCCACGCTCGAGCCTTCGGTTGCTGCCTATCATCTCGCGGTCGGTGCGGACGGCACTCTGTTCGTCACCGCACCTGCGCTCAACTCCAACGACGCGATCTGGGCGATCGACACGCACGGGCAATCGCGGCCCTGGTATCGCGGGCTGGGACGGCCGCAGGGCCTCGCGATCGCCAAAGACGGCAGCGTGTTCCTCTCCGCCTGCCTGCACGGCCGGCGCGGCATCGTGCGCGTCACCGCAGAAGGCGAAGCGTCGCTGGTGCTCTCGGGACCGAACCTGATCGGCATCGCGTTTTCGCCGCTGGGAACGACGATTTTGGCGACGAATGAAGCGGTGTTTGAGGTGGATCTGGGGGTTGAAGGGCTCTCCCTCTTTTAGCTATCAGCTCTCAGCTCTCAGCTCTCAGCTCTCAGCTCTCAGCTCTCAGCTCTCAGCTCTCAGCTCTCAGCTCTCAGCTCTCAGTGAGGCCGCACCGTTCCGCCTTCGCCGCCTGACCGCTTAGGTCGTTTTCTGATAGAAGTTGACGCCAATCGGATCTGCTCGAAACAAGCTGATAGCTGACAGCTGAAAGCTGAAAGCTGTCGGCCCAAGGCTTTAATCTAGTTCTGCCCTTATGAAATCTGAAATCATCGCTGTCGGCTCTGAAATGCTTACGCCTGTCCGCCAGGACACCAACTCTCTCTACCTGACCGAGAAGCTCAATGAGATCGGCGTTACCGTCGCCTTCAAGACCATCGTGGGCGACCGCAAGAAGGACATCGTCAACGCCATACGCAGCGCACTGGGACGCGTCGACATTCTTGTGCTCATGGGCGGACTCGGCCCTACGGAAGACGACCTTACCCGGGAAGCGGTGGGCGAAGCTCTCGACCTGAAGCTTCGGCGCGACGGCTCGCTGGTTGCCGCTCTGCACGCGCGCGCCGCAAGCTGGCGCATCTCGATGCCACCGAACAACCTGAAGCAGGCCGACGTTCTGCGCGGCGCAACCGTCCTCAACAACCCCAACGGCTCTGCCCCCGGGCAGTGGCTCGACACGGCGTTTGAGGGCCATCGCAAGATCGTGATGCTGGTTCCGGGGCCGCCATCGGAGTGCAAGCCGCTCTTCGACGAAGAGTGCCTGCCGCGCCTCAAGGAGATTCTGCCGCCGCGCGCGATTGCTACACGCACGCTGCGCGCGGCCATGATTCCGGAGTCGCAGGCCGACAAGCTGCTGGCGCCCCTCTATACCACGTACAAGGATGTGGAGACGACGATCCTCGCCCATGCCGGCGACATCCAGCTCACGCTGCTTTGCGGCAAGCCGGCACTGGACCTGGCACAGCGCCGCGTGGATGAGTTGGCGGGAAAACTTGAAGAAGCGCTGGAAGACTGGCTTTACTCATCGGGCGCACAGGCTGCCGACAATCTGGAGCAGATCGTGATCTATTATCTGGGCCTGCGCCAGGCCACGCTCGCGGTTGCGGAAAGCTGCACAGGCGGATTGGTTGCGGAGCGCATTACACGCGTTGCCGGCGCCTCGCGCAGTTTCCTCGGCGGGGCCGTGGTCTACTCCGACGCGCTGAAGACTGCTTTCGCCGATGTCCCCGCGGAGATGATCGAGCAGCACGGAGCAGTCTCGCCGGAGGTTGCCAAAGCGCTTGCTGCCGGGATTCGTAAGCGTACGGGCGCCACGATCGGCGTGGGCGTCACCGGCATCGCAGGGCCCTCCGGCGGCAGCGAAGAGAAACCGGTAGGCCTCGTCTACATTGCGATCGCCGATGGGGAAAAGGTAGACGTCGCCGAGAAAAACTTCCGCGGCGACCGGCAGAAGATTCGCGAGTGGACCGCGCAGCAGACGCTGGATCTGCTGCGGCGGAAGCTGCGCTGACCCATTGGGTTCAAGCCGCGAATACGACGCGTTGAACCCGAATCAGCTTCTCACGCTTGCGTGTTTGCGCGATTTCGTACGCGGACGCCATGCGCATCAGCGTGTCCATCTTCACTCCAAACGCCTTTTCAATACGCAGAGCCATGTCGCCGGAGATGCCCGCTTTGCCATTCAGCAGGCTGGAGAGCGTGGGGCGGGACACGCCAAGTGCCGCCGCCGCGGCGGTCACCGACAGACCGTGCGCTTCGATGATTTCGGTCTTGATAAAATCCCCAGGATGGGGCGGGTTTCTCATCGCCATATTTCTCCTCGTTCCTAGGGTTAATCCTCCAAGTTCAGGAGAATGATTTCGTGCTCGGCTTGGTCGACGCGAAATGTGAGCCCCAGTCTCTAGCCTAATGCTTATCTCTCTCAACTTCGCACACTAACCGAGCGATTTGACCGACTACATCGGCGCGGAATCGTTGATCCCATCCAACTTCCGCACCGATTTATTGGCATCGGATGAAATGCCTCCTACGCGCAACCACGACTTCTTCACAGACGCTCGCATCTCAGTGCCTACGGAGCGAGAACCGCTCCAAGCTTTCGGATTTGTTAAGGAGACTGAATGACCGACAATCGTGTGCGCCCCGGCGAACGGAACGAAGACCAATTTACCGCAATGCTTGAAGCGCAATCCTCTTCCCTGCCCAGCAGTATCTTTCTTGGCGCGGCCTTCGCGTCCATTCTCGGGTCGCTCTCGCTGCAGTTTGCCGGCAAGAAGCACGAGGCACTCTTCGTAGGCCAGTGGGCCGCACCGTTTCTGCTGCTCGGCATCTACAACAAGCTGGTGAAGCAGCACGGCTCCGACGCCGCAGCGAAAGAGCAACTCGGCTCGGGGATCTAGTGGTTAGTGGATAGTGATCAGTGGTTAGTGATCAGTGGTTAGTGATGAGTGGCGGCACGGAAGGACTGATCCCTGACCCCTGACCCCTGATCCCTGCTTCTCACGGCACGTAGTGGAAGTGAATCAGATACACGTTCTGGCCCTTGCCGTGTTTTGCCACTTTGAGCAGGTCGAGCACACCCAGAAATCCTGAAGCGCGGGCCATGGCAGGCGTGATATCAGGCAGGCCGATGGGCGTGATCGCATCGATCTCGATTGCGCCCGCGCCCATGGCATAGCGATTGCCCACCTTGACGCGCGGGCTCTGCCAGATGCGAATGCTGGTGGTGATTTCGCCGCTGATGACGCCGGCGCGCAGGCGCTTTGTGAACACCATGAGGCCTCGCGGAGTTACGATCCGACGGGGTGAATGCTTTCCAACTCGGGCAGCAGGACCACGCTCTCCTGCTCGTTGGGATCGGTGCGCGCGATGATCGCCGTGACGGTCTCGGTGGAACTGGGATTGTAGGGGAGATGCGGCACGTCCGCAGGGATGTAGAAGTAGTCGCCGGCCTCAACGATGGTGTGGTGCTCGAGACGCTCGCCGTGCCACACGCCCGAGGTGCCGCTGACGGCGTAGATGGCGGTTTCATGCGTGGCGTGCTTGTGGGCCTTGGCGCGCGCGCCGGGCGGCATGGTGAGCATCTGCATGTGAATGCCGGTGGCGCCCGCCGACTCCGCCGAAATGCCGACGAGGTAGTCAAGGCCCTGCTTGCCAGTGACCGGAGTTCCCCCGCGCACCACAACGCAGGATTTTGTCAGGACGCTCGATTCGTTCATGGGAATGACCTCTTCCCACGAATTTAGCACCAGTACAGGGGTCAGGTTTCAGGTTTCAGGGATCAGGCGGCGAATCCAGCAGCACCTGCGGTGGGGCGGAGGTACGCGCTGTTCGCTTGCACCGACCTCGGCGGATTCCCACTCATCCGCGATGAGACCGCGGATGAATGGGGTCGGTCCTGCCCTTCACCGCATCACTGATCACTAACCACTAACCACTAATCACTATCCACTAATCACTGCTTCTCACTGCTGCAGCACCACCGCATCGCCTTCCTTCAGCCCGCCGGTAATCTCGGTAACGTTGCCGTTGGAGAGGCCCACCGTGACGGCGACTTTGCGCATGCCGTCTTTCTGGTGCTTGTCGGGGATCTGCACGGACGCATTCTTCTGCACGTCGTAAATCACCGCGTTCTCCGGGACCGTCAGTACGCCCTTGTGCTCGTCGAGCAGGATCTCCGCATTGGCGGTCATCAGGGCCTTCAGTTCCCCGCCGGGGTTGTTGATCGAGACGCGCACTTCAAACGTCGTCACATTGTCTTTCTCCACGCCCATCGGGGAGATCTTGGTGACCTTGCCGTTGAATGTGCGGTCGCGAAAGCTTTCCACCTTGATGCGCGCGGGTTGGCCGAGGTAAACGTGCGCAATATCCGCCTCGTCGACCTTGCCCTGCACATAGACCTCGTCCACGTCGCCTTCGGTCATCACCAGCGTGGCCGTCGAACCCAGCACGAGAATCGAGCTGACCGCGTCGCCGATCTCCACGTCGCGCGAGAGAATCACGCCATCCATCGGCGCAACAATTGTCGTATAGCCCAGCTGCTTCTTCGAGCTGTTTCAGGCTAGCCTGGCTCTGCTGCACCTGCGCCTTGGCCTGTTTCAGCTTGGCCATGTCCACACCCATCTGCGCCTTGGCAGCTGTCGCGCCGCGTCAGCGCCGCCAGGTAATCCTTGTTCGCGTCGTCGAGCGCCTGCCGGCTGACGATGCCTTCTTTCTGCATCTCCGTATTGCGATCGAGCGTGGCCTTGTACATGGGCAGATCCGGAGCGGCGGCGTTCACTTTGTCCTGCTCCACATTGGCCTCGTAAGTGCCCACGTTCGCCTCGGCGCTGGCCAGTTGCGCGCGCTGCGCCTCCACCTGCGCCTGAATCTCCTGCTGGTCGAGCTGCGCCAGCGGCTGGCCCTTTTTCACCGTGTTGTTGATGTCGACGTAGAGCTTCTCGACGATGCCGGAGGCCTTCGACTTGACCTCGACCTTGGTGATCGGCTGAATCTTGCCCGTCGCCACCACCGAGCGCGCCACATCGCCGCGCGTCACCTTCGACAGGCGGTTGGCGTCGACGCCTGAGCCCTTGGCCAGCCGCACCAGGCCCACTCCCCCAATCAGAACCACGACGAGGATCCCCGCGCTCAGCCAGATCCAGAATTTCCTGCTCCTGCGTGCTGCCGCCACAACGCCTCCAGCGGAGAGGAGTTGATCGTCCCGCACTCCTGCCCAGTGTGAATAAAGATTGAATTTCTTGTCTGAAGCCAGTGTTCAGACGTTTTTGCCGATTCGCTGTCAACTTCTACGCATTGTTTCGACGATTGGTTCCCGTTTCCGAAGCGACACCTGGAACCGAATCGCACCACGCTGCGTATTTCTTTCCAGTTCCGATTCGACGCGTCAAAAAGATCATGCAGAACTTCTCCGACACACTCGGCCAGGTGTTCCGCGCGATGGTCGCGAACAAGGTCCGCACGTTTCTGACCATGTTCGGGATCGCGTGGGGCGTGGGCTCGCTGCTGGTCCTGGTGGGTCTGGGCGAGGGGTTCCGCAGCGGGCAACACAAACAGCTCGCCACGTTCGGCAACGACCTGGTGATGATGTGGGACGGCACCATCCCCGCGGTGGCCAACCAGCACACGGGGATGCGGCCGTACCAGTTCACGCCGGGAGACGTGGCCGCACTGCGCGGGCTGCCGGAGCTGCGGTCGGTCACCGGCTTCCTGCAGCGCAATGACCTCTACGAGGTAAGCGCCTTCGCCAATTCTTCAGGACAGGTGGTCGGCGTAGAACCCAACTACGCGGGCATGCGGTTTGTGCCGATCGTGGAGGGCCGGTTCATCAGCGCCGGAGACCTTGCCGACCGGCGAGCGCGTGGTTGTGATGGGCTCCAAGATCGCCTCGCTGCTCTTCCCCGGCAGGCCGATGCTGGGCGAGACCATCACCATCAACAACACGCAATTCACCGTAGTCGGACGGGTGGGACCGATCGGCCGCGGCAACAACGATGGAGACAACCAGAAGGTCTACATTCCACTGAGCACCATGCAGGAACTCTTTGCGATGAAGGGGGACAACGTGGCGCGGGATGCGCTGAGTTCGATCCAATATCAGCCGGCGGCGCACGGCGACACCACCGCGGCGGTGCCGGCAGTGCACCGCGTGGTTGCGCAGCGACACAACTTCGACCCATCCCTGAAAGACGCCTTCGACGAGTTTGACACGATTCAGGAAGAGCACATGATCGGGGCGATCTTCAACGCCATGGATATCTTTCTTGGCGGCGTCGGCATTGTGACCCTGGCGCTGGGCGCGGTGGGCATCATCAACATCATGCTTGTGTCGGTGACGGAACGGACGCGCGAGATCGGATTGTTGAAGGCGCTCGGCGCCACCAAGCGCAGCATCCTGGCGCAGTTTTTCTGGGAGGGCCTGCTGCTCACGGCCGTAAGCGGGATCATTGGGATTGTGGTTTCCGCAGGGGGCATGTGGGTGCTGCAGGCGTTGCTGACGGGCAAGATTCCTGGATTCGACCCGCCGCGGCTTGTGCCCTGGTCGGCAGCGCTGGCGCTGGGTTCGCTGGTCCTTTGCGGCGTGGTGGCCGGGCTTTATCCGGCAAGCAAGGCAGCGGCACTGGATCCGATTGAGGCGTTGCGGAGAGAGTGAGAAACAGCTGTCAGCTCTCAGCTTTCAGCTGTCAGCTTGATCTTGGAGAATTGGAGTGCATCGACTGAAGCAGGATTTTTCTCCGAATAGGCAGCGCAGATGTAACTCCTGCCGACCATGCAGCTGACAGCTGAGAGCTGAAAGCTGTTTTTGAGGTTCTTATGTTGAAAGACATTCTCGGGCAGGCCTGGAACGCGATGCTCTATAACCGGCGCCGCACGACGATCACCATGATCGGCATGGCGTGGGGTATTGCTACGGTGGTGCTACTGGTCGCGTACGGAGCGGGGTTCAGCGCGGCGATCGAGACCATCTTCTCCAAGTTCGGCACCAACACCATGATCTTCTGGGGCGGGCGCACCAGCCAACAGGCGGGCGGCGACAAGGCAGGCACCAAGGTGCGCTTCATGCTCGACGACATCGATCGTGTCTCCAACAGCGTGCCCGGCATCCAGCACATCTCGCCCATGTCGTCGAAGCAGGTTCCTGTGCAGAACGACCTGCACACCTACACATGGTCGGTGAATGGCGTGCGCCCGGCCTATCAGGAGATCTGGAAGCTCAATCTCGAGCAGGGCCGATTCTTCAACGGGGCGGAAGACCAGGAGCGCGCCCATGTCTGCGTGATTGGTTCGGAGAACAAGACCAAGCTGTTCTCGGGCGGGTGGGCTCTGGGCGAGACGATTCGCCTCAACGGCGAGGCTTTCACCATTATCGGCGTGATGAAGCCCAAGATGCAGGAGGGCGACAACGACGACAGCAATCGCGTTATTTATATTCCCTTCAACACCAGTTCGGATTTCGTCGACACGACGTATCTCGACAGCGTGTGGCTCGACTACACGGGCGATCACGAGATGGTCGAAAAGTCGTTGCGCGAGACCATGGCCGCGGCGCACCACTTCAGGCCGACCGATCACAATGCCATGGGCGTCGCGAACCTGATGAGCCAGGTGATTGTGTTTCGCATGCTGTCGATTGCCTTGTCGGTTCTGCTCACGCTTGTGGGCACGCTCACGCTGGGCATTGCCGGCATCGGGCTGATGAACATCATGCTAGTCTCGGTGCAGCAACGGACACGGGAGATCGGCATTGAGAAGGCGCTGGGCGCGCAACGGCATCACATCCTGGTTCAGTTTCTGGCGGAGGCCATGGCGATTACGGGCGTAGGCGGCGTGGCCGGCATCGGCCTCGCCTACCTGATTTCCGCGCTGGTGGGGCGCATTACGTTTTACAGCGCGATGGCCAAAAACGCGGAGAGCGCCGATATACGGCTGTTGATTTCGCCGACATCGGTGGTGGTGGCAACGGTGATTCTGGCGATTACGGGGCTGGTGAGCGGGATGATCCCCGCGATTCGCGCGGCGAACCTCGATCCGATCGAAGCGTTGCGGTACGAGTGAGTTTTGAAAAGTTCGTGCTTTCCCAGGTCCAGCAAATCCGGAAAGAGAAAAGGCTATGGCTTGGGCGCGCCGGCTGCCGGCGACGGCGGGGCTACCGCTTTGGCGTTGGCGATTTCGGGGTCCTTGAGGGCTTTGCGCGCGGCCTTGCCGTGCGGGCCGTCGGGATCGTAGTCGACCACCTTCTGGTAATTGGCGCGGGCATCGGCAAAGTTGCCGAGGTGCCTGTCGGCTTCGGCTAATCCCCAGTAGACGTCGGGCTCGTCGGGCGCGAGCACCAGCGCCGATTCAAAACGCGAGAGCGCGGCCCTCCAGTTCTTCGACTCGAGGTAATACTTGCCTACGTCGATGTCCTCTTTTGAGGTTTCCTCGTGCTCGGGCGCCGGGGCGGAGAGCTTTCTCTTCTTTCCCTGCGGCTCATCGTCGCTGTCGCCGGAAAGAACTTTCTGCAACCCCGATGAGCTCGAACTCCACGAATCGCTGCTGCCGCTCTCCGCCGCTGGTGCTGCATCGTCGGGGCTGCGCACCGGATCCTTGTTATCGCTGGGCAAAGGCAGGCGCACGTCGCCGCCGTAGGTTCCCTCAGGAACCGGGGCCGATCCGCGCGAAGGCATGACGGGAACGCTGGTTGTGTCTTCAGGAAACGGATTCGCCCCTTTGGGGTCGGGCGCCGGTTGCGGCGCTTGTTGCGGGTTCGCGGGTGGATTCTGCGCGGGTGCGGGTTGCGCGGAAAAGCCGAGGGCCGCGACCAGAGAGGTCGCAAAAACCGCCGCGTATGGGAAAGCCCGTCTCATCCGATTCGGCACGTGCCGAAGAATCTCCTTCTCAATGGTACGATGCGTCCATAGAGCATCTCAACCCTGAGGACGCATCGCACAGACGCATGGCACTGATCATTCGCTCTTCTGCAATCCACGCCGCCGGCTGCTATACAACCACGCCCATCCCGAAAGGCCGCCGTGTGGCCGAATACACCGGCCCGCGCCTGAGCAAAGAGGAAGCCGACACGACCTACGAAGACTCCCCCATTACCTACCTTTTTGGACTCGGGGCAGGCCAGATCGTCATCGACGGGCACTCCATGGCGATGTTCATCAACCACAGTTGCGACGCCAACTGCGAGACCAGCGAAGTGAACGGCCATGTGTGGATTAAGTCCATCCGCCCCATCGCCGCGGGGGAGGAGATTACCTACGACTACTGCCTGTACGACGGCGGAGACGATCCGGCCCTCTGCAACTGCGGGGCGAAGAAGTGCCGCGGCACCATGTATTCCAAGGAAGAGATTCGCCGCCGCAATCGCGAAGCCCAGAAGGCAGCATTGGCGAAACCGGCGAAAGCCGTGAAAAAGAAGCCTGCCCCGAAGAGTTAGCTGGACCGGGGACTTGCCCCGCTGAGGTCCCGCGGCACCAGGAGATCTTTTTTAGGCTGTGACGAGAATTTTCCGCGGGCATGTCCAAATTGCGGTTCACCGGGCGTCATCGGGGTAGCAGGACGAAATGCCTGCAAACCCAAATGGAGGTTTTTCCGATGCAATATCTTCTCTTGCTTCACGCGAACGAAAACGGATTCACGAGCATGACGCCCGAACAGCAGCAAAAGGGCATGGCCGCTTACCAGGCCTACACCGAGGCGCTGGTGCAAGCGGGTGCGTATGTGGGGTCGAATCGGCTGCGGCCGGTGGCTACCGCGACCACGGTGAAGGTGGTCGATGGCAAGACGCAGGTGCTGGATGGGCCGTATGCGGATTCGAAGGAACAGCTGGGCGGCTACTTTTTGATTGAAGTTCCGGATCTCGATGCGGCTTTGTCGTGGGCGGCGCGCTGCCCCGGTGCGGGTCATGGAACGGTCGAAGTTCGGCCGATCTGGGATATGGGCCAGCCAGCGGCAGCGAAAGTGGCCTGAGCGCATGACCGCAGAGGTTGACGAGCAAGCAGGAACGATGGCGGAGGAGGTTGCGCGCCGAAGTTTCGGCAAGCTCGTCGCCTTTCTGGCCGCGCGGACGCATGATCCGGCCGCGGCGGAAGATGCCGTGGCCGAAGCATTCGCAACCGCGCTTTCAACATGGCCAAAGCAGGGATGCCCCGCCAACCCGGAAGCGTGGTTGATGAAGGTGGCGCAGCGCAAGCTGATCGACGGCTTTCGCAGGGCGGCGCACTGGCAATCAACCGCGGATGAACAGCGGTTGATGGAAGAGGTTTCAACGGCGCCGGCCCCGCGTGAGATTCCCGACGAACGGCTGGCCATGATGTTTGCCTGCGCACACCCCTCAATCGATGCGGCGGTGCGTGCGCCCCTTCTGCTGCAGATCGTCCTGGGCCTGGATGCGACCCGGATTGCGTCTGCATTTCTGGTTTCGCCCGCGGCGATGGGCAAGCGGCTGGTGCGCGCCAAGGAGAAGATCCGGCAGGCCCACATTCCCATCCGGGTTCCCGAACGTGACGAACTGCCGGAACGCCTGGATGCGGTGCTGAACGCCGTGTACGGCGCGTATGCGGAGGGTTGGACGGACCCGACGGGCGCGGATGCAACGCGGCACGACCTGGCCGAAGAGGGGCTCTACCTCGCCAGGCTGGTTGCCGATTTACTGCCGACGGAGGCAGAGCCTTTAGGCCTGCTGGCCCTGCTCCTGCACACCGAAGCGCGCAGGCCGGCGCGGCGCAACGGAGCCGGTGGATTTGTGCCGCTCACGCAGCAGGATACCTCTTTGTGGAATGCCGGGCTGATTGACGAGGCAGAAGATCTGCTGCAGCGCGCCGGCAGGATCGGGACCATCGGCAGGTTTCAGCTCGAGGCCGCGATTCAATCCGCACACGTCCACCGCTGCCAGACGGGCGTTGGCAACTGGGCGCAGGTCTTGCAACTCTACGATGCGCTGCTGGCGTTGACGGGATCAACGGTCGTGCGGCTCAACCGCGCGCTCGCCGTGGCGGAAGTGGAAGGCGCAGAGGCGGGACTTGCGGCCATGCCGGATCTGGCTCTCCATGCGGAGTTGGTTGAATACCAGCCGTATTGGGCCGTGCTCGCAGAGCTGCTTCGGCGCAGCGGCGCGCAGCAGGAGGCACGGCACGCGAATGAAATCGCGATTGGGTTGGAGCGCGATCCCGCGGTACGCGAGTTTCTTGAGAAGCACAGGTCGGCGTAGCTCGTTTTCAATCCAGCTTCAACACGCGCGCGGCGTTGCTGTAAGCGAGCTTTTCCAAATTTTCCTTGCCAAGCGATTTTGCCAGCGAATCGAGATAGGTCCGGCCATTGGTGGTTGGGCTGAAGGGATAGTCAATGGAGAAGAGGAGCCGGTGGATGCCGATGACCTCGATCGCGCACTGCAGCGGAGGTTGAGTGAAGTAACCGCTCGTGGTGACGTGAATGTTGGTCTGGAAATAGTCGGCGACGGGCTGGCGGAGTTTGGCTGCGCGCGACAGCACGGCACTCGAACGCGCCAGTGCATACGGAAGACCCTCGCCCATGTGCCCGATGATGAGTTGAAGATTCGGAAAGCGGTCGAAGAGTCCGGAGCAGATGAGGCGCAGCGTGTGCAGGCCGAGTTCGGCGTGCCAGCCCCATCCGGCGATGGAAAGTGCGAAGCCTGCTAGCTCGGGCAGGCCGGAATAGTAAGCCTCACGCACGGTCTCCGGAGGCGGGGCGGGATGCAGGTAGATGGGGATGCCTAGATGGTCGGCGGCTTCGAAGACAGGCAGAAAGCGCGGGTCGTCGAGGAACAGGCCGTCGGTGGTCCCATCGATGAGCGCGCCGACGAAGCCCAGTTTCGTCACGCATCTTTCCAATTCGGCCGCGGCTTGCTTCGGGTCTTTCAAGGCGAGTGCGGCGAACCCCGCAAAGCGGCCTGGATGCGCACGGACCGCGTCGGCCAGTTCGTCGTTCACGTCTTTGACCAGCGCGGTCGCATGGCCGGCGTCGAGCGCGTCCATGCCCATCGAAGCCAGGGAGAGAACCTGCAGGTCGATTCCTGCCGCGTCCATGTCGGCGATGCGGCCGGAACCGATGTCCAGCAGCTTTGGCTCGAGTGCTGCCATGGGCGCCGGCACCGGTTTAGCGGGATTTCTGGTGGCTTTCAGAAACGATTGAGTGACAAAGTGCTCTTCGAGGGTGATGGTCGTCATCACCCCTGAGATGAGGCCCGCAGAAGGATGGATTCATTTGCTGCGCCGGCACATCGGGCTGGATCCTCCGCTCTGTGAATCGCTTAGACCAGAACGATACAATCGGCTCTAGGCGCTTGTTTCAGGTTTTTCTTTTTTAGCAAGGGAGTGCAAGGTCAATGGGTTATCAGGTTCTGGCGCGAAAGTATCGTCCCCAGCGTTTCGCCGATGTGGCCGGGCAGGACCACGTCACGCGTACGCTGATGAACGCGCTGGCGCAGAACCGGATCGCGCACGGCTACATCTTCTCCGGCCATCGCGGGATTGGGAAGACCACCATCGCGCGCATCCTGGCCCAGGCTCTGAATTGCCGGACCGAGATTGGGAGCGCGGCGCGGCCCACACCGGAGCCATGCGCGGTTTGTGATTCGTGCATTGAAATCCGCCAGGGCAATGCCGTCGATGTGATCGAGATCGACGCCGCCACCAATCGCGGCATCGACGAGATTCGCGAATTGCGCGACGCCGCCCGCTATGCGCCCTCGCGCGATCGCTACAAGGTCTACATTCTCGACGAGGCGCACCAGATCACCGAAGCCGCCTTCAACGCGTTGCTGAAGACGCTCGAAGAGCCGCCGGCGCACGTCATCTTCATGATGGCGACCACGGAGCCGGAGAACATTCCGCAGACGATTCGGTCGCGCTGCCAGCACTTCAGCTTTCACGCGGTGAAGTTCGACGACATTCTGAACCAGTTGCGGATGATTGCCAAACAGGAAGAGGTAGTCGCCGAAGACGACGCACTGGCGCTGCTTGCCGAAGCGGGCGACGGCTCCATGCGCGACGCGTTGTCGATCATGGACCAGGCGATCGCATCGGCGCCGACGGAAGATGGGCGGCCTGTGCTGGCCGCCGCGCAGATTCGCGAGTTGATGGGCTCGGTGCCTAATGCGGTCTTTGAGCGACTGCTGGAAGCGGTGGCCGCGGGGCAGAGTGCGGAATTGATGGAGCAGTTGAACCTGCTTCTTCATGCGGGGCACAGCCCTTCATCGCTGGCGCGGCAGATGGTGCGCTACCTGCGCAATGCGCTGATGGCGAAACTGGGCGGCGAGCAGACTGAGTTGCTGCAGATTTCCGGGGATGAGCGCGCACGTGCTACGCGCACGGCCCTGCTCTTCTCCGAAGAGGAACTGACACGGAACCTGCAGATTGTGCTGCGGACCTTCGACGACCTGAACTACAGGCAGGAGCAGCGCTTTCATCTTGAGCTGGGGCTGCTGAAACTGATTCACGCGCAACGGCTGATTCCGCTCGAGGAGCTGCTGAGCGGTGCGGTCCCCGGAACCGGAGCCCGCAGCGTTCCCTCGGCAGTCCGCACGGCAACGCCACCGCCAAGGCCAACGCCGCTGGCAACTCCAGTGGCGCAAGTCGCCCCGGCCGCAACGATCTCCCCGTTCGCGCCGCCGAAGAAGGACGCGAGCATGGCGTCGGTCACGCCCATCATGAGTTCGCAGCCGAATCCGCGTGGTCGAGTCGACCGCTGCGCCCATTGCGCCGATCGCAACCGCGCCCATCGTTGCGGCGAGCGACATGGCGCATTACTCCATTCGCGGGTACGCCGTTTCCTGTTGCTGGAGACGACACGGCGGGATTCGCGGCCACGGCAACGCTGACGGAGGGCTCACTGGCCAAAGCGCCGGCCACCGAGCCACAGCCCAATGCGGCGATCAGTCTAGACAGCCTGCGCCAGGCGATCATCCCGGCGATGCGCGAAGCCGGCCACGACTCCGCAGCGCAGCTTCTGGAAACGGGCACGTGGACGCTGGACGGGAATCTGCGCATCGAAGTGCCGGGGATCGGCAAGAAGATGCTGGGGCTGACCATCAACGCGGGGGCGGAAAAAATCATTCGCCAGGAACTGCAGCGACTGGGAGCACCGACGCGGTTTCTCATCGTGCCCGGCGAGGGCGTGGCCGCCGGCGCTTCAATTGCTGCGACGCCGCTGGCGGGCAGCATCCAGGAAGCCGCATTGCAAAACCCGCTGGTCCAACGGGCCAAAGAAATCTTCCAGGCCGAAGTCCGCAGTGTGGTTGATCTGCGCCTGAAATAGTCGTCTACTCAGATCAGAGGAACCGAGTTCATGATCAATCCGCTCAAAATTCCGGAGATGCTTTCCCAAGCCAACCAGATGCAGGAAGAGATGCAGCGCAAGCTCAGTGAAACGGTTGTGGAAGGAAGCAGCGGGGGCGGCGCCATCACCGCAACCATGAACGGCAAGAAGCAGCTTCTGAAGATCCGCATCGATCCCTCTGCGGTGATGAGTTTGAGCGGCGCGCAGGCGGATGTCGAGATGCTCGAGGACCTGGTGGTGGCCGCGGTCAACGATGCGGGGAACAAGGCGGATGAGGCGATCAAGTCCAGCGTGCAGGGGATGCTGGGCGGGCTCAAAATCCCGGGGTTGACTTAGTTGGCATTCGTGCTTTCCCAGGTCCCCAAAGGCGAGGGACCTGGGGCACCCAGTTCCCTACCTCAGCCAGGGCTCTCATACCTACAATCACAAACCAGGTTTTCAGGAGGCTTCTCGCATGTCACGCTATGCCGAGCCAATGGCGCGGCTGATTGAGGAACTGAAGAAGCTTCCGGGTGTCGGCACCAAGAGCGCGCAGCGGTTTGCCTTTCACATCCTGCGCTCGAGCGACGAAAACGCTGAAGCGCTTGCCGAGGCTGTGCGCGGACTGAAAGCCAGCCTGCGGCTCTGTTCCATCTGCAACAACGTCACCGACATTGACCCGTGTGTCTATTGCGTCAGCCCCACGCGCAACCAGCGCATCGTCTGCGTCGTCGAGGAGCCCACGAGCATCGCCGCCATTGAGCGGACGCGCAGCCAGCACGGAGGGTACCAGGGGGTCTATCACGTGCTGCACGGGACGCTTTCGCCGTTGCACGGGGTGGGGCCGGACCAGTTGCGTACAGGAACGCTGGTGGCGCGCGTGGAGCGCGGCGAGATCGATGAGGTGATTCTGGCCACGAGTCCGACGCTGGAGGGCGAGGCTACGTCGACCTGGCTGGCTTCGGCACTACGCCACCCGAACTTGAAGATCACGCGCATCGCCACCGGCGTGCCGGCGGGCAGCGATATTGAGTATGCCGACGAAGTCACGATGGCGCGGGCCATGGAGGGACGGCGGGAACTCTGATTCGCACGCATGAACGCTGGCGATCCCCGTTCCACCGCAGTCGGTCACTCCAACTTATAGCGCGTCTCCGCCAAGCCGGTAGAGCCGCCGCCACACCAGCCGGTTCATGGTCACCACCATCAGCGAGATCAGGATTGTCGCCAGAAGAATGATGGCAAACCTGCCGTTATCGGTCGCGCCCTGAATCTGCGCACCCAGCCCGATGGTCTGCAGCGTCTGCCCCTTCACGTCGGCGTACTCGGCCATGACCGAAGCGTTCCACGCGCCGCCGGAGGCCGTGACCATCCCGGTGATCAGGTACGGAAAGATGCCGGGCAGAATCAGCTTGGTCCAGCGCTGCCAGCGCGTGAAGCGAAAGAGCGAGGTCACCTCGCGCAGGTCGGACGGGATCGACATGGCCCCGGCGATCACGTTGAACAGGATGTACCACTGCGTCCCCAGCAGCATCAGCGCCATCGAGCCAATGCCGAGTCCGCCGCCGATCTTGAGCAGGCCGATGAGCAGCACCGGGTAAAACGCCGAGGCGGGCACCGAGGCCAGCACCTGCGCCAGCGGCTGCACGACCCGCGAGATGCGCGGATTGAAGCCAATCGCAACGCCGACAGGAACCGTCCAGAGCGCAGAGATCAGCAGCGAGGTATTCACGCGCAGAAACGTCGCGCCCGCACCTTCGAGCAGAAGACGCAGATCGGGCCAACTCACCGTCCTCAGCATGTAAACGGCTTGCAGAGCCCCCCAGCACACGGCGCAGAAGAGGGCCACGCCGAGCGCCCACAGAGCGGGCGTGGCTCTCAGCCTTGCCGGTTCCTGATCGATGGGACGGACCACGCGGCACTCTTCCGAGCGCGCAAGCCGCCGGAAGATCGGCTCCTCGACGCGGCTCCAGATGCGGTCGGGCAGAGAGCTGAAGATGCCGGAACGCCGAAACAACGCCAGCACCGGCGAGGTGACGCGGTCGGCCGACTCCACCTGCTCGAACTTGAACTTGTCGCTCCAGGCAATCATGGGCCGCCACACCAGCTGGTCGGTCGCAACCACAATCAGAATCACAACCCCGATGCCGCACAGCAACGCGCGCACGTCTCCTGAGTCGGCGGCCGACTTGATGTAGCTGCCGAGGCCGGGCAACTGAAAGCTGCGCGTGCCCATGGTGAAGGTCTCGCAGAGCATCAGCGCGAACCACCCGCCGGCGACCGACACGATCGAGTTCCATACCAGCCCGATCGTCGCGAAAGGAATCTCGAGCTGCCAGAAGCGCTGCCATGCGGAGTAGCGATAGATGCGCGACGCCTCGCTCATTTCCTTCGGAATCGTTTTTAGCGAGGAATAGAAACTGAAGGCCAGGTTCCACACTTGTCCAGTGAAGATGAGCAGAATGACCGACATTTCGATTCCCAGCTGGTGGCCCGGAATCAACGACACCATGGCAAAAACAACCGGCGGCAAGAAACTCAATACGGGAATCGACTGCAGAATATCGAGGACAGCAACCATCCACGGCTCAATGCGCGGATTGTAAGCCGCCGTGTAGCCGTACGCGATGGCAAAGCCAAGGCTGAGCAGATAGGCAATCGCCATGCGGACGATTGAATACGAAGCGTAGAGCGGAAGGGCTCCGATGGAGTGCGATATTTCGACGACCGGAACTGGTTTGCCCAGCCAGTAGCGGCCGGTGCTCACAATGGAGAAGAAGATCGCCAGAGCGCAGGCGGCGATCGCGGAGTCGATGAGGAACGGCCATGTGCGCGCACCAACGAGAGTCCGCGCCAGTGGATGCTGCAGGTTCAATCGGCCACCTCGCTGGCTGCAGCCTCTTCTTCCTGTGCATCCGGCAGCAGGAAGCGCCGCCGGCCCGCGTCGTAGTCAAACAGTTCGGCATAGCGGCCCCAGGCCACCGCCGTCTCGATCTGCCGCTCGCACTCTTCTTCGCTGAACTGTTCATCGAGCATGTCGAGAAAGAAGTCTTCCGGCACGGTATGGTCGCTCTTCGACTCCAGCGCTCTGCGAATCTGGCGCAACAGCAGAACATTGGTCACGGCGGCGTCGCGGAAGAGCTCCTTTTGCCGCAGGATCTCGGAGTTCGCAAACTCCGCGCCGCTCGTAGTGATGGCCGCGTCGCCCTCTTCGATCTTCAGGAAGCCCAGCAACTGCGCGGCGTCGACGATGGGCAGAAGGTCGTCGATCTCGAAGGCAAGATCGTCGGCGAGGCGGTAGATATCGTCGCGTCCCCCCTTGTCGAGGAGCAATTCCAAAAGACCGGCCACGCCGCCGGGACGCGCATGGGGCAGCATCTGGTAGTGCATCTGGCGCTGGTCGCGAACGCGCGCGCCTGTCTGGTCCGGCGCTTGCGTCGGCGCTGTGTCCGGCTTGGTGAGCACCTTGTAGATGAAGTCGACAAGTTGCGTGAACGGCTCCGACTTGCGATCGCGCGGCTGGGGAATCTGCACCTTGAAGTCGGTGCGGATGTGCCCGGGATTGCGGCCCAGCACGATGATGCGGTCGGCCAGCAGCACGGCTTCTTCAATGTTGTGGGTGACGATGAAGACCGCCTTGGTCGGCATGGTCTTCTTTGCCCACAGTTCCAGAAGTTCGGAGCGCAGGTTTTCGGCGGTGAGCACGTCGAGCGCGGAGAAAGGCTCGTCCATGAACAGCACTTCGGGCTCAACCACGAGCGCGCGCGCAAAGCCCACGCGCTGACGCATGCCGCCCGACAGCTCTTTGGGATAGGCGCCTTCGAAACCGTCGAGGCCCACCGTATCGAGCATCTTCATGCTGCGGGCGCGCCGCTCTTCCGGATCGACGCCCCGGGCCTGCAACGGGGCTTCCACATTTTCGAGAACCGTGAGCCAGGGGAACAGAGCAAAGCTCTGGAAGACGATCGAGACATTGACCTCGGCACCGGCGATGGGCTTCTCGTGCCAGTAGACCTGGCCCGCCGAAGGCGTCGAAAGGCCGGTAAGCATACGCAGCATGGTCGATTTCCCTGAGCCGGAAGGCCCGAGGAGCGCCAGGATCTCTCCCGGCACAATCGACAGGTCGGTGGACGAGATCACCTGAATCCGGTTCTGGCTCGGCTGCGCGTAGTACTTTTCGATCTTCTCGGCGCGAATGATCGCCTCGACAGCCGTGGGTGGATTCTGCACGATTGTGCTCGTTTCCTGCATGCAAAGTTACTCCCGCAAAGAATTCGCGCGACGGCCGGCTAAGGAGCGATCTCCGTCAACTAGAAGTTTCGATTCGGCCCGGGACTACGAAGCGGTCCCATACGACGCGGGGACGCCAGGCTATGAATCTTCACTGCATGGATCGATCGTTGAATCGTCCGAATTGTTGCAAGTATAGGTTTGTCCGGTTGATTCCAGATGAATCTGCCTGCCACGCCAGGCGGACTGCTGCAGTTCGGGCTGTCACAGTGGTCTTAAGTTGAACGTTTGGGGTAGACGAGCTCAGGAGCAAGCGCCAACCCGAGCTTACCATCCAAAAAAGCAACGTGCCAGCGGGGTCATCTTCTAGAATGAGATGAGACGCGATGGTTTTCGAAAATCGGGCAAGGCGGAGCAACCCGCGCGCCTCGCCTGCCGTCAAGGAGTGTAATGCCAGAGAATTCCCCAAGACCCAAGGTTTTAGTTGCCGACGACGAACGAGTGATCGCCGACACGCTGACCATGATCCTCAACCAGAGCGGCTTTGAGGCGCGTGCAGTGTATTCCGGTGAGAAGGCAGTCGAAATGGCACCGGCCTTTGCTCCAGACATGCTGATCTCAGACGTCATCATGGCCGACCTGAACGGGATCGACGCCGCAATCCAGGTTCGCTCGCTGTTGCCCTCGATCAAAATCCTGCTCTTCTCAGGACAGGCGGCTACCGCTGACTTGCTCGAAAAGGCACGCGCTCAGGGCTACGAATTCGAAATCCTCGCCAAGCCAGTACACCCCCAGGACCTGCTGAACAAACTTCGAAGCTGATAAAGACACGGCGCTCAAAACCAGGGTTCAGGACTTACTTCCCCTCCACTGCAGGGCATCCCTTAACTCATTACCCGGAGCACTCCGGCTTCTGCGCCGGCGCAGAGCCTTGCCGCGCGTACTATCATGAGCGGAAAACGAGGAGAGAGTCATGATTCGCGTCGGTGTTGTGGGGTTCGGACTTGCGGGGAAGGTCTTTCATGCGCCGCTGGTTTCATCGGTCGAAGGCCTGGAACTGGCTGCGGTCGTGGAGCGCAGCACGAATGAGGCTTCGCAGCGCTATCCGGGGATTGCGGTGTACCGCTCTGTGGAGGAGATGCTCGCCGACTCCACCCTGAACCTGTTTGTGGTCGCGACGCCCAATGCCACGCACTTCGAAGTCGCGAAGAAGGTGCTCAACGCGGGAAAAGCGGTCGTGGTCGACAAGCCGGTTGCCCTCACCTCCGCGGAGATCGCCGAACTGGCAGAGTTGGCGGATGTGCGCAGGGTGCTCCTGATTCCCTTCCATAACCGGCTTTGGGACAGCGATTTCAGGACGGTTTCTCAACTAATTGGCGAAGAATCTCTAGGGCGGCTGGTCTCTTTTCAATCGACGATGGACCGGTGGGCGCCGGGGGCGTCACGCAAGCCGTGGAAAAACGATCCGGAAGAAGGTGGGATCTTGCTCGACCTGGGCACGCACCTTGCTTATCTGGCACTGAAGCTTTTTGGCAGGCCGGAGTCGGTGAGCGCTGAGGTCGTGCGCGAGCGCGATGGACAGGGCTCGAACGACTCGTTCACGGTGCGCCTGGGCTACCCAGGGCTGGCCGTCACTCTGGCAGCCAATCAGCTCTCGGCTTTGGCTCGACCGCGCTTTCATGTGCGGGGGACGAAGGGAAGCTACTGGAAGTCGGGCATCGATCCACAGGAAGCTGCGCTCAGCAAGATCACACGCATCTCCGATGGGCCCTGGGGCGAAGAGCCGCCGGCAAACTGGGGGACGCGCGCGGTGAGTGTGGATGGCAGCATGGTGACCTGCCCGGTTGCGCCCCTGCCCGGGGACTACCGCCTGTTCTACGCGGCAGTGCGCGATGCCATGCTGGGTCTGTCGCATCCGCCTGTCACCGCGGTGGAGGCATGGCGCGCGGCGCGCATACTGGAATGGGCGCGGGAGAGCGCGGAAAGCGGATGCGCCGTGCTCTGCGATTGGAGCGACGAGCCTGAGCAGGCCTAAGGGATGCTGCCTCGAGCTTCGCGTTCGAGCCCGGACTCCGGATTGTCGTCGCTCTCGCCGATCTCGGCCGCCGCGGATCGATCGGCAGGGGAAAGCTCCGGGGGCGCGGCGGGCTGCTTCTGGATGAGGGGCACCCAGAAGTGAAAGCTGGCGCCCTTTCCGGGCGATGAAGAGACCTTGATACCGCCGCCGTGCGCAAGGAGAATGGCGCGGCTGATGGCGAGTCCCATGCCCGATCCCTTGCTCTTGTTGGCTCCGCTGTGGCCGCGGTAGAACTTCTCAAAGATGAAATGCAGATCGTGGGGATCGATGCCCGGGCCCGTGTCCTCGACCACAAACTCGAGAGCCGTGGAGGATCGCCAACTGCGCAGGAAGATGCGGCCGCCCGGAGGCGTAAATCGGGCCGCATTTTCGAGAAGATGCCGCAGGACGCGCGCCAGCAGATGGGCGTCGAACCATGCGGGCTTCTCGTCTTCCTTCACGGCGATTTCAACCTTTTGCCTGGCCAGAATCTTTCGCGACTCCTCGACTGCCTCATCGAAGAGGGCCCGCACGTGATGCGGCGACTGCTGGACTTGGACGACCTGCGCATCGATCTCCGCCATTTCGACGGCTTCGCCGATGAGCAAATCGAGCCGCGAAGCTTCTTCGTCGACGATGGTGATGAGGTCGATGCGGCCGGCTTCATCGAGGCCTGTGGACTCGAGCAGCGTTGAAGCGGCTGCGCGGATGGAGGTCAGCGGCGTACGCAGCTCATGGGTCAATGAGTCAACCAGCGCGGTGCGCAGACGTTCGGCCTCGCGCGCTGCCTCGATGCGGGCGGAGGCCTCGATCGCCATGGAACGCGCGAGAACGATTGCGACCTGCGCACTGACGGCGTGCGCCACCTCGTGGGAGAAGGAAGACGACCGCCAGGCAATGGCGCCGACGGGACGCAGACCAACCATCAGCACATTCAGATACAGCCCCGGCTCGACGATTTCCGCTGGGTTCTCGCCCCGGGCGACGGCGCGAAGCTTGGCCGGCACATCCTCAGCGAAGTCGCCTGTAGAACGGTAAAACTGATTGTGTTCGACCACGTAGAGCATGACCGCATCCATGGCAAAGATGCCCTGGATCAGGCGCGGCAGATCGTGGGTGAGAGCGGCCGCATCCTCGTGGAGCATCATCTCCTGGCTCAGTTCGTAGAGGCGCTCCACATCCTGCTGGCGCTGCTCGGCCTGCAGGGTCTGGGCACGCGCTCGCGCGGCCAGCCTGCCCACCACCACCGAGCAGACCAGGAACGATCCGAGCGCCACCCACGCCTGCGCACCGGCGATTTGCAGGGTGTGAACAATGGGCAGGAAATAATAGTCGAAGGCGAGGGCGCAGAGGGCGGTGACGTAGAGCGACAGCCACGGTCCGAATCGCGTTGCCGACCAAACCACCAGCGCGAGGAAGACCATTCCCGCTTCGGTCGGGTTCGCATTCAGCTTCGCCAGTACGTACGTGGTGGCGCCGGCAATAGCGGTCGCGGCAAACGCTCGAGCCACGCGAGTTGCTGAGGTGCGGAAGTCCATCGGCTGCTCACTGGAATGATAGCGGGAGCACCCGATGATTTAAGCTTCGGTTGTACCGACGCCAGCCGGAGCAGTCCTGAATCTTGAGTGCCCCTTCCTGAGATACTGCTTGGGGGCGAAAGCATTCGCTCGGAAAGAAGACGGGGATGCCGGGAAGAATTCTGGTCATTGATGACGAGTCGCAGATCACGCGTGTGATGCGCGCGGCACTGTCAGCGCAAGGCTACGACGTTCGCACTGCGAATAACCCTGAGGAGGGTCTTGAAGTCTTCAAGGAATGGACACCGGATATGGTCATCACGGATCTGATGATGCCCGGCATGTCGGGGGTGGAGTTGACGCGCGCTCTGCGGGCGCGAACCACCACGCCGATCCTCGTGCTTTCCGTGCGCGACCACGAGCGGACAAAGGTCGAGGCCCTGGATGCCGGCGCGGACGATTATGTGACCAAGCCATTCGGCATCCAGGAACTGCTGGCGCGTGTGCGCGCCCATTTGCGGCGAGCGCCTGAACGCGTAGCGACCGCGATGGAACTGGGCGATTTTGTGATCGACGCCACGGCTCACATCATCAGCGTGCAGGGGCGGCCTGTGCATCTGACGCCGAAAGAGTTCGACCTTCTCGTGCACCTGGCGCGGCACGCAGGCAAAGTCATCACCCATCGCGCCTTGCTGACCGCCGTTTGGGGGGCACAATCGGCACACCAGCCGGAGTATTTGCGCGTGTTTGTAGGGCAGGTTCGCAAGAAGCTGGAAGCGGAGACGGGCAAGCAATACATTCAGACCGAACCGTGGGTCGGGTATCGCTTTGTTCCTGAAGGATGGGCGGAAAGCGAAACCTGACAGCGAACCTCGAAGCGCTGTTTGGATCTTCGAATGCGCATGCGCTCGCATGAGGTTCGTGCTTTCCCACCCTAAACAACAAAAAGATGTCGTTTAGGATGGGGCACCTGTGATCTTTCAAGAGGTTGTCCATTCGAAATGAACCGGAGAAGCTGGTTGTGTCGAGCAACTAGACCCTTCGGAGGAATCGAATGGACATTCATAAGAATGCCCGACTTAGCTTTCGCAGTCGAGAGGCGTTAGTCAGAGATGTATTGGAACAGGGGGTTACGCGGAAGGCGGCGGCCGCCGCCTTTCGCGTAGGCGCCAAGACAGCCGGCAAGTGGGTGATGCGCTTTCGTGTTGGCGGCGTAGAGGCGCTGCTGGATCGCAGCTCGCGGCCTCGGCACAGTCCAAGGCAGGCCAGTTCTTTGTTAGTGGAAAAGGTTCTTGCACTTCGGCGCGGACACATGCCCGGCTACCAGATCGCGCGGCGCACAGGGCTGAGTCCGGCTTCGGTGAGCCGCATCCTGCGCCGGGCCAGCCTGAGCCGATGGCGCGATCTGAATCCCCCGCCACCCGTACAGCGCTATGAGCATCCGCGGCCGGGCGACCTGCTGCACCTTGATATCAAGGGGATGACGCAGTTCGGCGAGGTCTCGTTGCGCGGCGATGGCAGACTGCGCGGCAAAAAGGAACATCCAGGCTTCCTGGCCCTGCATGTGGCGGTCGACGACCACTCGCGTATGGCCTTCACACAGTTGCTGGCGGATCAGAAGGCCGAAACCACCATCGGCTTCCTGCACTCGGCCGTCGCGTTCTTCGCCACCCACGGCATCGGCATACGCGCCCTGCTGACCGATAACGGCAGCAGCTACAAGTCACACCTGTTCCGCCACGCCTGCCTGAAGATGGGCATCAAGCACCACCGCACAAGGCCTTACACGCCACGAACAAATGGCAAGGCAGAGCGGTTCATCCAGACTGCTCTGCGCGAGTGGGCCTATGCAAAACACTGGACTGACTCCAAGCAAAGAGACGCTCACCTGCAGCCATGGATCCACTACTACAACCGGGAAAGACCGCATGGTAGCCTCAACTACAAGCCGCCCATCAGCCGATCTGACGCTGGCACAACCTCTTGACCATCTACAGGCACCCACTTCTTATTTTCTATTGCAAAGCCAGATCAGTTCACGATTACGGAGAAGGTTACGGGTGCGGGGGCGCTGCTGGGCGACGGGCTGCCGGTTCCGCTCACGGTGAAGACGTAAGTGCCCGCTGCGGTGCCGGGATTGGTGGTGTGCGTCCCTCCTCCGCCGCCGCCTCCACAGGCAGCGAGACCGCCGAGCGCGGCCAGAGCAAAGATCATGCCCAGCATGGAAAGCCATTTACGGCGCCGCGCCGGAATCCCGCAGAGAACGAGCAGCGCAAGAGCTGCGCCACCTGCTGCGCCGGTCCATGTACCGGGGCGGCCCTTGCCCGGTCCGCCGAGACGCGGCGTCGTCAATTCCGAAGTCACGGCGGCAATGGTGAGCACGGTGACAGGCGTCATGGATCCGACGGCCACTCCGGATAAGGTCACGTCGCAAAGGGGAGCATCCCCCGTTGCGTTGGTTGGGTTGCTGGATGCGGCCGTGCAGGTGAGGACAACCGATCCGTTGTAACCGTTGGTCGAACCGACCGTGATGTCGGCAACCGAAGTTCCACCGGGGGCGACCGTGGCCGGTGAAGCGCTGCCTGCCGTCAGCGTAAAGGTCGCGTTGGGATTGGTCACCGTCACAGCGATGGCGGCAGAGGAACTCGGCTGGCCTCCGCTTGCAGCTCCGATCACGATGATGGAATACGCACCGCCGGAAGTTGTCGACGTACTGTTGACAGTCAGGGCCGCAGCTACGGCGGCAGCGCCGGATACCGTCACCGAAGCCGGTACGCTGCAGGTAACGGGGCTGGTCGAACCGGAAGGAGCCGAGACTGTACAGGTGAGGTTCACGGTTCCGGTAAAGCCGTTGGTTGGCGTCACGGTGACCGGAGTCGTATTCCCGGTCGTCGCTCCCGAGTTGATGGAGAGAGCCGTACCGGCAACCGTGAAAGACGGCGCCGTGGAATTCGCGGCGAAATAGGTGACAACGTTGGCGACGTTGAGCGACCCCAGTCCCGTGGCCAGGTCATAGCCGGCTTTGGCGTCGACGCCGGCGAGGATGCCGACGGTGTCGCCCGAGTGTGCAGGCGTGCATCCTGGCGCTTTGATGCCTGGCTGTTCGTCCGAAGTTTGGAGCGTTGGCGTCCCAGAGGTGTCGACAATGCCACCATTCTTGGCGCCGTAGTCGCAAGGCATGGAGATGGTTCCCGTGTCGATGTCGTTGAAGTAGCAGGATGTGCTGGCGGTAACGACGGTCTCGGCGCTGCAGTCGCCGTAGTTCTGGGTCCCGGCGAGCGTGTACAGGGCGTTGTTGGGATTCCCCTGCGACGAACCGGCCGCCTGGTTGATCAGCGCCATCACGCCTGCCATGGCGGGCGTCGCGACAGAAGTGCCACCGATCTCCTGCGCGGTTGGTTCAGTCGCGCCACTGGTCGAGGTCACACAAGCGCCGTTGAGGGAGACGCAGATGAGGTATGCACTGCCAAGGAATCCGTTGGCCGAGAAAAACGAGACGTCGGGCAGATCGCGTGCGCTGTCGGCGGGGGTCAGAGCGGTTTGCCAGCTGGGCTTGGCATAACCGCTGGTGCACGTACCGATCGTCTCGTTGTTTCCGGTGATGGTCGTCGTGTTCGTCGAGCAGTTGCTGGGTCCACCCCCGCCGCCCACGGTGTCGACGAAGAATGCCAGATCCACGGGTTGGCCGTTCTGGGTGTAGTTCTGAAAGATGCTGATTGCATCCTGCGCGATGAAATTACACGCAGTTTCCGCATCGGTCACGGCAGTTCCAGACCAATTCACGGAGGTTGCGTCCTGCTGGATGTAGCTCAGCACCAGCGGATTCGTGCAGGTGTCGTTCCAGGGGATCTCAGGAACATAACCTGCCGCGCTCGCACCGGTTGAACTGTTCGAAGTGTTCCAAAAGGGTGCCGGCGACGTACCCCAGTTGAAGTCGGTACCGCCCACAGCCGTGTCGTACTGCGAAGAGGCGAGGCCGTTGACTGCCAGGCCATACTGGCTGGCCCACGGTTCGCCGAACTGCTGGCTTGCGCCGTCATCGCACATCGCCGATGCGGCATCGCCTGAAGCCACAAACACGGCGATACCCTCAGTCGCGGCGGACTGCCAAAGATTGTTGTAAGTGGTGTTCTCCGCTGTGCCGTTGTAGAGCTCGCACAGGCCGTAGCTCACGCTCATGACCGGCGCCGTCTTGTTGTTCACGATGTATTGTTCGGCATCGAAGAGCGTGTCGTCGGTCGCGGAAGTGGATCCGGCAACGACGAGCACAATCTGCGCGCCCCTGGCCACAGCGCCCGACCACTCCACGTCGAGCGTATTCTCGGTCAGGTCGCTATCGCAGGAGTTCGACGCACTTGTGCAGGTTGGGTCCGTACCGTGAACGATAACGACCTTGGGCTGATTGGAGGAGGTGTAGGCCGGAAGCCCGAAAGTGCTGCGAAACGTGGTGACGTCGGAGAGCTTGATATCGCTGGTACCGGCAATGGCGATGGTCTGGCCAGTGCCGTCAACGCCTTGACTCCAGGAAGGAAGAACGTTGTAAATCGTGGCGAAGTCGTACGGCGCCACATCTTCCTCGTAGTTGCCGGAGCCGAGATTGACGCCAAATTCCGGGCGCGGCGATGACTTGCCGAGCTGCTTACTCACAGCCGTAGGGGCAGCGCCTTGATCGCCGAGCCGTTGCCACTTGCCCACCTTCTTATCGAACTTCACCAGGCCGCCATTGCGGTGCAGTGGCTTGGGGAAGAAGTTATGCAGCCCTTTGACTCCAACAAGCACCGAAGCAAGCGCGGCGGGGATCTGAGGATCGCCGAAGTTGGCAATGTGGGCCTGGCCGGAAATATCCAGGTTGTGAATCTCGGTATGGAAAGCTGACTCGACCTTTCCCGCGGAGCCGCCAAAACGGATGGTCATGCGATCCGGGCTTACCTCGCCGACAGTAAAGCCGTGGCCGGCGAGCCAATGGGTGAGGGTCTGAATATCGGTGAGCGAGGGGCCAAAATCCGCGCCGACCGCGGCCGGCGTGAGCCAATGATGGTAATCGGGCGAGTGCGGGTCGTACTGGCCGGCGACAAACTTGTCGAAGGCGGCCTGTTGCTCTGGGCTGCGGCTGAGCACCAGCATCAGGTCGGACATGGGCAGATCGGAACTCGCACGGCCGCGATCGTTTCTGGCATTGGCGAGCGGATGGGTGTTGCCCTTGAGTGGAACAAGGTTGGTATCATCGACGGCCGTGACGATCCGGGGCGATGAAGCGACTGCCTGGGCGTGAACTGCGGGTGCGAGAGAGAGGCTTCCCAAGACAAAAAGAAGAAACGCGCGCGACGAGAAGTGTGTCTGCATGGGGATTCCAGATGCCTTTCTTCGTAGGCGGCAAATCGGCCCAGGCCAACCTTCGATTCCCAACAAAAGTATCACGAGGATGATTGGGCTGTATCATGACCCCGGTAATCCGGTTTGACCGTCAAGGGGCCCTGTGGGACGGAAGACCAATAGAAAGACGTTCGGCAAGCTGAAAGGTGGGAGTTACCACCGAGGGAAGTAGTTCCTTCGTGCGATTCCGGTTGCCTTATTGCAATAGACAATTGATTCTTCTATCGAATAGGATGAGGCTCCTTTCCTTCGAACTTGCCGCAGCCACAGGTGCGGTACTGCTTGCGGAGGCAAGAACCAGCAGGGCCATCGTCAGGATGGGTGCTGTTCTCATGAATCCGACGGAGACGGCAGGGCAGGAATCAGCGTTTCAGGCGCTGGACGCGTTCAAGATCGAGATCCCTTCCTGGGGATTTGCCAATACCGGAACGCGCTTCGGCAAATTCCTGCAGAAGCGCCGCCGCGACCACGCTGGAAGAAAAGTTCGCCGATGCGGCAGAGGTGCATCGCCTGACCGGCGCGACTCCGACGATCGCATTGCATGTTCTTTGGGACATGCCGGAAGGTACGAGCTCGATTCAGGAACTGAAGAAGCTGGAGCAACGGTTCGGCATCAAGGCTGGATCGATCAATCCGAATCTGTTTCAAGATCAGCTTTACAAGTTCGGATCGCTATGCAATCCGGATGCTGGGATGCGGCGACAGGCTCTCGATCATGTACTTGATTCAATTGAAATAGCCAAGGCCACCGGGTCGCGCGATGTTTCGTTGTGGCTGGCGGATGGATCGAATTATCCGGGCTCGCAGAGCATGCGGAAACGGATTGGGTGGCTTGAAGAGGCGCTGGTAACAGCACACGGCGAGCTTGGGGCCGGACAGCGGCTGCTGATCGAGTACAAGCCGTTTGAGCCGGCTTTCTATCACACCGATATTGCGGACTGGGGCATGTCGACGCACTCTGTGCTGCGGCTGGGCCACACGCGCGCGTGCTGGTGGACACGGGGCACCACTACAACGCGCAGAACATCGAGCAAATTGTGGCGTGGCTGCTGCACCTCGGAATGCTGGGCGGATTTCATTTCAACGACCGGCGCTATGCGGACGATGACTTGACGCTGGGCTCGATCGATCCCTACCAGATCTTCAGGATCTTCCACGAACTGCAGACCGCCGCATTTGACGGTGCTGCCTGATGCCGGCGTCGCGTACATGATCGACCAGAGCCACAATCTGAAAGGCAAGATCGAAGCCACGGTGCAGACGGTTGTGACTGCGCAGGAGCTGTGGGTGAAGGCTGCGCTGATCGATCGCGAGAAACTCGCAGGCCTGCAGCAATCCTGCGATATTGTGGCGGCGGAAGAGCTGTTCCGCGGAGCCTTCTGGACCGATGTGCGGCCCACGGTCGCCGCGTGGCGCGAGGCGCGCGGATTGGCGGCTGACCCGCTGGCGGCACTGCGCGAAGGCGGCTATGTGGAGCGCATCACGCGAGCAGCGCGAGCTGATGCACGGATCTGAGCACACGACCGCGAGCAGCTACGCCTGAAGAATTCTGGCCAGGCATTCGACGGAGAAATCGTGCCAAAGGCCAAAGTCAAACGTCTTTATCTGATTCCGATCCTCTCCAAGGCGCTTGATGTGATTGAGCTGCTGGAGCAGAATCATGCGCCGCCCTGGCGCTGGAGGATGTGTATCAGAAGACGCACATCTCGAAGACCAGCGTGTATCGGATTCTGAAGACGCTTGTGCATCGCGGCTACGTGGCGCAGGCGCAGAACGGCCTGTATCGGCTGGTTTCGCGGCCGCGCCGGTTGCGCTTCGGGTTTGCGGTGCAGAGCGCGGAGCTGCCTTTCTCCATGGCCGTGACCGAGAGCGTGACGGCCGCGGCGGCGGCCTCAGGCGTGGAGTTGCTGGTGCTCGATAACAAATTCGACGCGGCCATCGCGGTGAAGAATGCCGAGGAATTTGTGGCCAGGCGCGTGGACCTGGTGCTGGAGTTTCAGGCAGAAGAGGCGCGTGCGCCGCGCATTGCGAACATCTTCAAGAAGGCCGACATTCCGCTGGTGGCGATCGATGTGCCGCATCCCAACGCGACCTACTTTGGCGTGGACAACTTCGAGTGCGGCTATGAAGCCGGAGTGCTGCTGGCGCAGCATGCGCACCGCGCAATGGAGAGGCCGCGCCGACGTAGTGCTGGGCGTGGGATTTGCCGAGGCGGGCAGCTTTGTGCAGAGCCGCATCACCGGCGCATTCGACGGAGTGCGCGAGCGGTTGCCGACCTTGCGCCGCAGAGCTGTTGCTCCAGCTGGAAGGGCGCGGCATGCGCGAGCCAAGCAGGCTTGGCGGTAGCTGAGTTTCTGCGCGGACGGCGAAGGGGCGAACGCATCCTGGTGGCCGCGGCGACGGATTCGAGCGCGCTGGGCGTTCTGGATGCGGCGCGCGAGGCAGGGCGGGAGAGCGACTTCGCCATCGTCGGCCAGGACTGCATTCCCGAGGCGCTTGACGAGATGCAGATCGGGCAAGAGCGCGCTGATCGGCAGCATCTCGCACGAGGTGGAGACCTATGGGCCGCGACTGATCCAACTGGGAATTTCGCTTCTGCGCGGCTACACGGTGCCACCGTACAACTATGTGCGGCACCGGCGGTCACCGCGGAGACGCTGAGCGCAGTGTCCGAGAAGCGCGGGCTGCCCAGTGTCTGGAAATCCGAGCAATCCTGAAGGCAGCCCAATTTCAGATAGTGAACAAACTGAGGTTCTCTCATTGGCTTTTCTAGCTATCGAGTGTATAGCCTATGTAGTAGCGGCTTCATAATCCTCGTAGAGTGGTTCTATGACGTCGATCTGCTGCACCTTCCGCTACTTTGAAATTCCTTGAAGACCGCTGGGATCCCGCGGTTGCCGCAACGCTCGATGAGCCGGAGCTTGCTGCGCTATCGCTCGAATCTTCTGGGCTCCGACTTGCGCATCACCAACTTTGCCGGCGGCAACACCAGTTCGAAGGTCTGGGAAGTCGATCCGCTCACCGGCGAGAAGGTTGAAGTGCTGTGGGTGAAGGGCTCGGGCGGCGACCTGGGCAGCATGAAGCGCGCGGGCCTGGCGACGCTCTATCAGGACAAGTTTCTGGCGCTCGAACGCAGCTACAAGGGCGTGGATCACGAAGACGACATGGTGGCGATGTATCCGCTGTGCACGTTCCGCAACAATCCGGTCGCGGCTTCGATCGATACGCCGCTGCATGGGTTTCTTCCCTTCCCGCATGTGGATCATCTGCATCCGGACTGGGGAATCGCGCTGGCGGCCTCGGCCAACGGCAAAGCCAAGATGGAGGAGTTCAATCGCGAGTTTGGTCACAAGCTGGTGTGGATTCCGTGGCAGAGGCCGGGATTTGAACTGGGACTGATGCTGCGGCAGGCAGTGCGCGACAACCCGGAATGCGACGGCATTGTGCTGGGCGGGCATGGATTGTTTACGTGGGGCGAGACGCAGCGCGAGTGCTACCTGAATACGCTGACGGTGATCGACCAGATCGGGCAGTTCATCGAGCGGCATGGCGATGAAAAGGGGCCGCAACGATTTGGCGGCGAGGCCGTGAAGGCGCGCGACGATCGGCAGGACATTGAGCAGTGAAGATCGCGCCTTATCTGCGCGGGCTGGTGTCGCACGCAGAACCGGTGGATTTCGAGCTTCAGCGATGCGGCGGACGTGCTGCAGTTTGTGAATTCGGCATACGCGAAGGAGCTTGCGTTTCTGGGAACAAGCTGCCCGGATCACTTTATCCGCACCAAGATTCGCCCGCTGTTTGTTCCGTGGGCGGAGGGTGCGGATCTTGATGCGCTGAAGAAGCAGATTGCCGATTTCGCTGGATGAATATCGGAAGCAGTATGGCGAGTACTATCACTCGTTCGCGACGCCGGACTCCCCGGCGCTGCGCGATGCGAGCCCGACGGTTGTGCTGATTCAGGGGCTGGGCATGTTCAGCTTCGGCAAGAGCAAGACCGAAGCGCGCATCACCGGCGAGTTCTATACCAATGCGATTCACGTGATGGAAGGCGCAAGTCTGCTGGGCGAAGGCGAGGTCACGGGCACGCTGCCGCAGGTGGGCGTGGGGCAGGATCCGAAGAGCTTCAAAGTGTACTCCAACTACGTTGCGCTGCCGCCGATCGAGGCGTTCCGCATTGAGTACTGGGCGATGGAAGAGGCGAAGATTCGCCGCCAGCCTCCGGAGAAAGAACTGAGCCGGCGCATTGTGCTGGTGGTTGGCGGAGGCAGCGGGATTGGGCGCGAAGTCGCGCTGCTGGCTGCGGCGCGCGGCGCGCACGTGGTGGTTGCCGATCGCGATGAGGCCGCGGCCGCAAGCGTGGTGAGCGAGCTGAAGAAGGTTACCTCGGCGGAGTTTACGGCTGTAGCCGGTGTCGATATTCGCAACCGCGAGGCCATTGCGCAAGGCAATCGACGCGACGGTGGCTGCGTTTGGCGGGCTCGACATTCTGATCAATACCGCGGCGATGTTCCCGTCTTCGCCCGATGGCGTGATCTCGGATGCGCTGTGGGCGACGACACTCGATATCAATGTGACCGCGAATTATCTGCTTGCCGATGAGGCGGCAAAGCTCTTCAACGAACAGGGGCTGGACGCGTCCATTGTGCTGACGAGTTCGGCCAATGCCGTGGTGTCGAAGCGCGGGTCGGAGGCGTACGACGTGAGCAAGGCGGCCGTCTCGCACCTGGTGCGGGAATTGGCCGTCGCGCTCTCGCCGCGTGTGCGGGTGAACGGCATCAGCCCGGCGACGGTGGTGAAGGGGTCGACGATGTTTCCGCGCGACCGCGTGAGAGCTTCGCTGACCAAGTACGAAATTGCCTTCGAAGAGACAGCGACGGACGATGAGTTGCGGAACTTGCTCGCGGAGTTCTATGCGCAAGCGCACGCTGACGCATCAGCCGATCGACCCGGCAGATTGTGCGGAAGCGATTCTCTTTTTGGCTAGCCCACGCTCGCGCTGCACAACCGGACATCTGATTCCCGTGGACGGCGGGTTGACCGAAGCATTCCTGCGGTAGAGTCTTCGAGGGATCATCCACCCCATGCCGGAACCCGCACGCATTGCCATCGACCTTGGCGCTGAAAGTTGCCGTGTTTCCCTACTGCGCTGGCTCGACGGGCGGCCCAGCATCGAGGTTATCCATCGCATTCCCAATGGGCCGGTTCGCCACGGCGATGAGATGTGCTGGCCGCTTGAGCAGTTGCTGGCAGGTATTGAAGCATGGATTGCGCAAAGCTGCGAAGGCCGCACCGGAAGGAATTGCCTCGATTGCGGTCGATGGATGGTCGGTCGACTACGTGCGGCTGAATTCCGAGGGGAAGCCGCTGCGGCTTCCCTTCTGTTACCGCGATGAGCGCACGGTGCGAACCAAAGAGCAGGCCGATGCGATTGCGTCCCCCGCTCGAAATCTACCAGCGAACGGGCGCGCAGCCGCATCGCATCAACACGGTATACCAGTTGATGGCCGATCCAGCGTCGGGGCTCGATGCGCGAGCGCCGTGGGTGATGCTGCCGGAGTATGTGCTGCACTGGCTGGGCGGCCGCCGCGTGGGTGAGTTTACGAATGCCAGTCATACGGGGCTCGTCAGCCTGACGACGGGAGACTGGGACGCAGAGCTGTTCGAGAAGCTGGGCCTTGCACTCGACGCCGCTCCTCCGATTGTGCCCACCGGCACGGTTGTCGGAAAGCTGCGAGGCGCACTGGCCTCCCTCGAAGCGTTTAGCCATACTGATTTGATTGCAGGCGCCTGCCACGACACGGCATCCGCAGTCGCCGGAATTCCGTCGGGTGTGGATGGCACGCTCTACATTTGTTCGGGCACCTGGTCGCTGGTGGGAACCGTGGTCGCGAAACCAGTGACGACGCGCGAAGCACTCGACGCGAAGTACACCAACATTGGCGCGCCGGCCTCAGGGCTCTGCTTCCACTCGTTGGTGAATGGTATGTGGCTGCTGAAGCAGTGTCAGAATGCCTGGAGCGCTGAAGGGCGCGACTTGCCGATCGAGGACCTGATTGCAGAGGCCGCACAGTCGGAGTGTCCGGGAACGATTGATGTCGATGCGGAGCCGCTTCTGCTGGACGCGGACATGCCGCAACGCATCAATGAGCAGCTCGCTCTCTGCGGATGCGCGCCGATTTCCAATCAACCGGGCAACGAGGCAAAATTCGCGCGCGTCATCTTCGAGAGCCTCGCGGCGCGCTATGCGACGGCGCTCGAAAACCTGGAGGGAATTCTGGGACGCCGATTGGAGCGCGTTCACATTCTCGGCGGAGCAAGCCGCAACAAGCTCTTGACCGAGCTGACGGCGGCGCGTACGCAACGCCCTGTGGAGACCGGTCACCCGGAGAGTTCAACGATCGGGAGCTTCGCGATTCAGCTGGCGGTGGCGGAGAACGAAGGTGCGCGCATTGGGCCGGAGGCGATCCGCAAATGGGCAGCCATTTGTTGCGGGTAAGGCAACCGATCTTCGCTCGGATAAGGTTCGTGCTCTCCCCACCTGCGTCGGGGTAGACGCTCGGTGCTCGCTCGCATGAAGTTGGGTTTCCCAACTCTGAGGATCGGGATTTGCGACACCACCTGGTTAGCCGACTGCCTGCACAGTTCCCTTGCCTGTGAGCTCTTCGACGCGCTCCACCCAGCCCTTATCTGCGGCTACGCTCATGCCTTCCGGCTCCAGAATGACGGCGTATTCGCCCTTTTTCTCGAGGTGAAGCATTACCTTGCCCGGGCCCGGGGACGCATCGGCCGCGCTTTTTAGTCCGGAGAGGAGTTGTTCTGTCGCGCGATCGAGATTGATGCGAATGCGCACGCCCTGCGGCAGCTTGATCTGCACAGCATCGAGGGGTTGAATGCCGCTGATGGAGATTTTCGGCGCGGAGTCTTCTTCGCCCATCAACATGCCGCGCACCAGAACCGGGGCCTCAATCTTGAGTTGCTCGGCGAGGCGCTCGTAATCGCGCGCGAAGCAGATCACCTCGATGGTTCCTGTCGCGTCTTCAAGGTGCCCGTTGGCATAAACCTTGCCGTCGCGCTTGCTCTTGCGCGGGGTTCCGGTTCCGCGAAGCATGCCGACTACCTGGAGTTCGTCGGCGGGGTCTGCCTGTCGTCCCCAGACGCGCTCCGGCGGTTTGCGCTCAAGCGCCTCGGCAGATGGGAATGACGCCGGAAAGATTGCGAATCTTCTCAGCGTACTTGTCGAGCGGATGCCCGGAGACGAAGAAGCCGAGCACTTCCTTCTCGTTGGCGAGCCGCTCGCCTTCTTCCCACTCGGCGGACGCGGGCAAATCGTCGCCGTGGCCGTTTCCGTGGTGTACGCGGGCTTCATTGAAAAGTCCGAAGAGCCCATGCTGGCCGGCGGCTGCATCCTTCTGGGCCTTCTGCGCACGCTCCATGGCTCGATCGACAGACTTGAAAAGCGCGGCACGTGAGCCAAGCGAGTCGAGAGCACCGGCCTTGATGAGGGATTCGATCACGCGCTTGTTCATCACGCGCAGGTCGACCTTTTCGCAGAACTGCCAAAACGTCTGGAATCGGCCGCCCACTTCGTCGCGCGCCTTGATGATGGACTCGATGGCGTTGCCGCCGACGTTTTTCACTGCAGCCAGGCCGAAGCGAATCGCCTCTCCCTCCGCGGATCTGGTTGGCGTGAACTGCGCGCCGGAGATCTGGACATCGGGCGGCTCAACGCGAATCTCCATCTCGCGGCACTCGCCGATGTACTTGACGACGTTGTCCGGCTTCGAAGTTTCCGAGGTCAGCAGTGCGGCCATGAACTCGACCGGATAATGCGTCTTGAGATAGGCCGTTTGATACGCAACCAGTGCATACGCGGCCGAGTGCGACTTGTTGAAGCCGTAGCCGGAGAATTTCGCCATTTGATCGAAGATTTCGGTGATCGCCGCTTTGGGGTGACCAAGAGCCTGAGCTCCGCTCATGAAGCGGTCGCGCTGCTTGGCCATCGCCTCGGGGTCCTTCTTTCCCATGGCGCGCCGCAGCAGGTCGGCTTCGCCCAGCGAGTAGCTCGCCATGACGTTGGCGATGCGCATCACCTGTTCCTGATAGACGATGACGCCGAGAGAGTCTTTGAGAATTCCTTCGAGGACCGGCAGCAGGAACTCGACTTTGCGGCGCCCCCACTTGCGTTCGACGAAGTCATCGATCATGTCCATGGGGCCGGGCCGATAGAGCGCGTTGAGCGCAGTGAGCTCTTCCACGGTGTCGGGCTTGTAGCGGCGCAGAATGTCGCGCATGCCGCTGGATTCAAACTGGAAGATGCCGGAAGTCAGCGCGGTGTGAAAGACCCTGCGGAAAGTTTCAGGATCGTCGAGCGGGACCATCTCGATATCGATCTTCTCGCCGCGTGTCTGCTCGATGAGCTTGAGGCAATCGGTGATGACGGTGAGCGTGGCCAGGCCAAGAAAGTCCATCTTGAGCAGGCCCATTTTTTCGACGGCCTTCATGTCGTAGGCCGTGACGATTTCGTCGTTCTTGGTCTTGTTGAGCGGCACAAGCTCGGTCAGCGGACGCGGTGCAATCACAACCGCCGATGCATGCACGCCGCTGCCGCGGACGAGGCCTTCGAGCTTTTTGGCCGTGTCGAGCAATTCGCGGACCACGGAATCGTTGTCATATGCCTTGCGCAGGTCGGGGACATCTTCGAGGGCGCGATCCAGCGTCATGCCGACCGTGGCCGGAACAAGCTTGGCGATGCGATCGACGTCGCCATAGGGCATGTCGAGCGCGCGGCCGCAATCTTTGATCGCCGCCTTGGCAGCCATGGTGTTGAACGTGATGATTTGCGCCACCTGCTCGCGGCCATATTTGCGCGTGACGTACTCGATGACTTCGCCGCGGCGATTCTGACAGAAGTCGACGTCGATGTCGGGCATGGTGACGCGCTCGGGATTGAGGAAGCGCTCGAAGAGAAGCACGTTCTGCATGGGATCGATGTTGGTGATCTCCATGGCGTAGGCGACGAGCGAGCCGGTGGCCGAACCGCGCCCGGGCCCAACCGGGATCCCGTGATCGCGGGCGTACTTGATGAAGTCCCACACGATGAGGAAGTAGCCCGAGTAGCTCATCTGCTTGATGATGCCGATCTCGAAGTTCAGCCGCGACTCGTATTCGTGACGGCTGTGCACGCAGAACGCCGCGCAGCTCAAGTTGTCGAACCGCTGTATCGAGGCGCTTGCGGAGGCCCTGGCGACACACTTCCTCAAAGTAGCTATCGATGGTGTGGCCTTCGGGCACAGCGAATTCAGGAAACGGGTTGTCGACTTTGGCGAGCTTCAGGTTGCAGCGCTCGGCAATCTCCTGCGTGCGCTTCAGGACGTCCGGCGAATCCTTGAACGTGACGCGCCATCTCGTCGGCGCTCTTGACGAAAAACTGGTCGCTGTCGAAGCGGAACCGCTCCTTGTCGTGGACCTTCGCGCCGGTCTGCACGCAGAGCATCACATCGTGCGCGTGCGAGTCTTCGCCGCAGAGGTAATGCGAATCGTTGGTGGCGACGAGGGGGATGTCGAGTTCGCGCTCGAGGCGGAAGAGCGCCTCGTGAATCTTCTTTTCGTCTTCGAGGCCCTGATCCTGAATCTCGAGGATAGAAGTTGCCCTTGCCGAAGATGTCCTGATACTGCTGTGCGACGGACTTGGCTTTTTCGTAGCGGCCGGCAACGAGTTCTTCGCACAGTTCGCCGCTCAGGCAGCCGGAAAACCCGATGAGCCCCGCGGAGTGCTCGGCGAGATAGCGCTTGCTGACCCGCGGCTTGCGATAGAAGCCGTGCAGCGAGGCCTCGGAGGTGATGCGGATGAGGTTGCGATAGCCTTCCTCGTTTTCAGCAAGCACCAGCAGGTGGTTGTTCTCGTCGCCTTCCCCGGGCGCGCGGTGGTCTTCCTTTTTGGAGATGTAGAGTTCGCAGCCGAGGATGGGCTTTACGCCCTTGGCCTTGGCCGCGTCGAAGAAATGCACGGCGCCATAGATGTTGCCGTGGTCGGTCATGGCGACCGACTTTTGGCCGAGCTTGGCAACCCGATCGACTAATTTGTAGACATCGCATGCGCCATCGAGGAGGGAGTATTCGGTGTGGAGATGGAGGTGGGTGAATTCGGCCATGGCTAGTTCAATTTTAGTCTTCTGGTCAAGTTCGCTCGCTGAGCAAAAGCCGGTCGAAACTTCATGTCAGAAGGAGAAGCGACAGGATAGGGTCCGCCCTTGACAGGAACAACACAGCCCTAACGGTTTCCTGACGCAAACCAGAAATCAAGCTACAAATCGAGGGTCTTCAGGAGATCCTCGACACTCATCCTGTGATGAACGGCGATGTGCTTGAGAATGCTGGAGAGAGTGCCTGCTTTGATGGGATGATGATGCGGGATTACTTCGTGATTTTCCCCGCCGCGTTGAGTTGTGACGCGAATGTGGGAGCCGGTCTGCCGGGTGGCCTCGTAACCCAACTTGCTGAGGGCCTTCACCAGCCGCGGTCCGTCAACATCCCGAGGCAGTTTCATCAGGCCAGGACTTCATCGCGGACAAAATGGAGACGGATGATCTTCGGCGCCTCCATGGTCTCATCGAAGTAGCACTTGACTGCATCCTTCACCATGGAGCGCAGTTCTTCTAACGTGTCTCCCTGCGGTATGGATCCCGAAGCCCAGGGCACGAGCCGTATAGCCGCCGTCGACCTCGTCTTCTCGCACCTCGAAGATGATTTCGCTCATCGAAGAGAAACCCCTCTGCACTCGCTAAATCCTACACCGCTGGGCAATCGCAAACAATGGAGCCTCGGTTCGTCAAGGCTTCCAATTTGGGCCAATCAGACTTTTCAGATTCTCTTCGGTGGCCCAGGCCGCTTTGCCGGCGTACTTGCTCAGCCACTCCGCTCCGGCGCCGATCTTTACGCGATCGGCAGTCCACTCGGGCGAAAGTGCATTGGCCATAAGCGCGTAGCTCACGCCCGGATGCAGGCGCAAGGCTTTCCAGCAGCCGCCGGGAACGGCAACTACCGGACGCTCCCCGTGCAGCGATATCGCGGCCCAGAACGAACTTCTCCACCTGGCCGTCGGGATGAAAGATGAAGTAGTCGACGGGGCCTCCCTCGATGAGGATGTGGGTATCGTCGGAGGCAAGCCAGTGCAGGAAATTCACCGGCTTGTCGCGGGTGAGCATGTAGTAGACCTGGCTTTGGACCTTGAGCGAGCGGCCATCGATTTGGGCCATCTGTCGCGAGTCGCCGATCAAGCCGAGGTAGCCGGATTCGCCTTTGAGTTCGGTCAGGTGCAGCGTGGCGATGAGTTCGCGCGCGCGGGCATCGGTGCCCATGGGAGCGGCGGCAAATGCCGCGGAAAATGCCACGGCGCCGGCGAGCGCGAAAACAGCTGCTTTCATGCCTACAGGGTACACGCTGGCTGATCATTCGCCCTCGCATATAACCCTTTTGTTGCGTATACATCGGGCGCATTCGGGGTTAGGCTGAATGCAGAACCGTTTCCCTCGAAGGACGGATTCACTTATGCTGGAAATGAATCAGACTGTCATTGTGATTACAGAAAAGGGCGTCGCGTACGAAGGCTATGTGATGGCGCGGGCCAGCGGAGAGAACGGCACCGCCGCCTACAGAATCGGCCTGGAGGGTGCAGGGTTTGCGCAGCAGGGCCAGTGGCACAAAGCCGGCGATGTGTTTGTGCCCGAGCCCGGTAAAGAAGAAGTCCTCTAACCAGTCGCTCTAACTTCGGTCCGACGCAGCAGATTCGCGCGAGGGAGTTCCCTACCTTCGTCACCCGGCTCGCTGCTCTATACTGACGCCAAGCCTATGCGGATCTGTGTCAGTCTCCCTCTGCTCTTCGTGGCGATTTCTGCCTCCGTCTGCGCGCAAACCCCACCCACGACTGCTTCCCACCATGACTCCGAAAAAAGTTACCGCCGCCGAGGTCGAGAAGTCCGCCATCATCATTGATACGCACGCCGACACGCCGCAGCGGTTTGTGGACGAGCATTTTGATTTGGCCGATCCGCTCAAGGGCGGCAACATGAACCTCGACTCGATTCACAAGGGCAACCTGGGTGCGGAGTTCTTCTCCATCTGGGTTGAGCCTACGCTCTACAAGGCCACTTTGCCCGGCGCACGCTGGAACTGATCGACTCGGTGAAGGAGCAGGTTGCCAAGCATCCTGACCAGGTGGTGTTTGCAAGCATCGGCGGAGGGCATTGAGGCGGCGCACCGCGCGCACAAGTTTGCCGCGCTGATGGGCATTGAGGGCGGCCACTCGATTGAAGACTCGCTGGCGTTGCTGCGGCAATATTATGCGCTGGGCGTGCGCTACATGACGCTGACCTGGTCGAACTCGAATGGCTGGGCCGATTCCTCCGGAGACGATACCGACACTTCCGTTCCGCACACGAAAGAAGGACTGTCGGAGTTCGGCAAGGACGTTGTGTACGAGATGAACCGGCTGGGCATGATGGTCGACATTTCCCATGTCTCGGACAAAACCTTCTACCGGACGCTGGTGATCACGCGGGCGCCAGTGATAGCATCGCACTCCGCAGCGCGGGCGCTTTGCGATGCGCCACGCAACATGACCGACGACATGCTGCGCGCGGTGGCGCGCTCGGGCGGGCCGAACTCCAAGGGCGGCGTAGTGCAGGTGAACTTCTTCTCGGGATTTATCTCGCAGGCTTATCGGGACGCGGCTAAAACGCAGGACGCTGAAGCGAAAAAGGCGGTCGCGGACGCCAAGGAAAAGGCTAAGGCCGATGGGAAAGAATTCACCTACGCGGACGAGGAGAAGATCCAACGCAGCTACATGGACAAGCATTCCGCGGCCGCCACTTTCGGCGCTGATCGACCACATCGACCATATTGCGAAGGTGGCCGGCGTGGATCACGTGGGGCTGGGTTCGGATTTCGACGGCGTGAGTGGACAGTTGCCGGAAGGTCTCGACTCGCCAGCTGACCTGCCCAAGATCACGCAGGCGCTGCTCGACCGCGGCTACTCGCGCCGAAGACTGCCGGAAGATTCTGGGCGGCAACCTGCTCCGGGTTTTCCACGAGGTTGAAGCGGTTTCGAAGGAATTGCAGGCGGAGAGCCGCCCGCGCATTACGGACAAGCAGCCGTTTGAGAAGCAGGCGAAGCAGTGACCAGGGATGAGTGATCAGTGGTCAGGTTAATGATCTTTTTTTACCGCCGATGTGTCGGTGGGGCTCCCGCCGAGTTAACCGGATGGGAGAAACGTGATCCAACCTGCTACCCAGGCCCTATACTTGTTTTTTACCTGGCTTTCAAATTAACTCGCCGCATTTCTGGAGAACCTCCCATGCGCCTTCCCCGCCTGTGACGACAGCTCTATTTGCCACCACACTGACCGCCTGCCTGCCTTTGCATCCTCACCTGGACGACATCCCGGCGAAGAACGCCGCTTCCGGCGACAAAGACAAAGACAAATAAAGATGCCGAGAAGGATAAGGCAGCCGCAAAGCCTGCCGCCGACTCGACCACGCCGGGCTCGATCACCGCGGGCGGTCAAACGATCGCCTATACCGCAGTCGCGGGCACCTTGACGGTCGGGGCGAACGACGTGCAAGACGCGCAGCTCGACATGGAGGGCAAGCCCATGCCCGGCAGCCAGCTGGCCAACTCCGAACCCAAGGATCCCAAGGATGCAACCGCCTTTGCCCGCATCTTCTATGTAGCCTATTTCAAGAAGGACGCAAAGGCGGAAGATCAGGCCCGTCACCTTCTTCTATAACGGCGGCCCTGGCAGTTCCACCGTGTGGCTGCACATGGGGTCCCTTGGGCCCAAACATGTGGTCACGGATACCGATCAGCATCTTGCCCGCGCGCCCGTACAAGCTCGTCGACAATCAGTACTCCCTGCTCGATACCAGCGACCTGGTGTTCGTCGATATGCCGGGAACGGGGTTCGGACGGCTGGTCGGGAAAGACGCGGACAAGGCCTTCTGGGGTGTCGATGAAGACGCGAACGCGTTTGCCCGGTTCATTGCGCGCTTTATCACCAAGTACAGCCGGTGGAACAGCCCGAAGTATCTCTTCGGCGAGAGCTACGGCACTACGCGCTCGGCGGTCCTGAGCGACGTTCTGGAAAACAACAAAAGCATCGACCTCAACGGCGTCATTTTGCTCTCGCAGATTTTCAACTTCTCCACAGACATTGACGGGCCAAGCGGCAACCCGGGCGTAGATCTGCCCTACGTGCTCGCGTTGCCCACCTATGCCGCGACGGCCTGGTATCACAAGAAATTGCCGCAACAGCCGGCAGGGCTCGAGCCGTTCCTGAAAGAGGTGGAAGACTTCGCCATGGGTGCCTATACGCACGCGCTCGCCCTCGGCACCGACATCACCGCCGATGAGAAACAAAGCGTCGCGGAGAAGCTTCATTCCTACACCGGACTGCCGGTCGCCTACCTGATGCGCGCCAATCTGCGCGTCAATGGCGGCGAGTTTGAAAAGACACTGCAGGAAGACCAGGACCTGACCACCGGGCGCCTGGACACGCGCTTCTCCGGGCCGAACCTCAACCCGCTGAGCGAGAGCGCGGAATACGATCCGCAAAGTTCGGCCATCTCTTCGGCCTACGTGGCTCTCTTCAACCAGTACGTGCGGCATGACCTGAAGTATGGCGAAGGCCAGACCTATCTGCCTGAAGCGCAGTTCGGTCCCGGTTTTCCGTGGAGCTTTAACCATCGCGGCAACCCCATCGGGCTCAATGTTGCCGTGGATCTGGCCGAAGCCATGAAGACCAACCCGCGTCTGCACGTGATGGTGAATGGCGGATACTACGACCTGGCGACCCCGTTCTTCGCGGCACAATATGAAGACAAACACCTGCCGATTCCGCAGTCGCTCGCGAAGAACGTCGAGTACGACTGGTACGAATCCGGGCATATGGTTTACGTCCGCGACGAAAGCCTGAAGCAGCTGCACGATCGGGTCTCTGCTTTTATCAAGTCGACCCTCGCCGACAGCAAATAACCACCTGCGCCGTGGGGCGGTCGCTCGCTGCTCGCTCGCAGGAGCGCGTGCTTTCCGAGCTTCAGCATCGATGCCTTTGCAACGAGCCCGGTCGAGTTAGTTCTCGACCGCTTGTTGCACTGCCCTTTATAGTGGGCAACATGAATCGCCTGATCTGGATCCTCTGCGCGCTGATCGCGCCATTCCCTGCGTTTGCTCAGTCCTTTTCCGTCTCGTTTCCCAAAGAAGTGAGCGCGCAACCGCTCGATGGGCGCATCCTGCTGGTGCTCTCGACAAACCCCGAGGACGAGCCACGCAACCAGATCGACGATACGCCGCGTTCGCAGATGGTCTTTGGGCTCACCGTCGATGGCTGGAAGCCCGGCGAAGCCGCGGTAGTGGATGATGCGGCATTTGGTTATCCCGTGCGCAGCTTGAAAGACGTGCCGCCGGGCGAGTACACGGTGCAGGTCGTGCTCAACAAGTACGAGACCTTCCATCGCAGCGACGGCAAGACCGTTAAGATGCACATGGACCAGGGCGAGGGCCAGCACTGGAACTCCTCGCCGGGCAATCTCTACTCAAAGCCGCGAAAGATCACCGTCACGCGCGGTGGCGCTTCGATACCCGTCTCGCTCACAGAGGTGATCCCGCCGATCCCGACGCCTGCGGACACGAAATACATCCGCCACATCAAGATTCAGAGCGATGTGCTGACGAAGTTCTGGGGCAGGCCGATGTTTGTGAGCGCAGTCGTGCTGGTGCCCGAAGGATTTGATGAGCATCCCGATGCGCGCTTTCCGCTGATGATCTTTCACGATCACTTCGTTGAAGACTTCGACGGCTTTCGCACCACGCCGCCCGATCCAAACCTGAAGCCCGACTACAGCGAGCGATTCCATCTTGCCGGGTACAACCGCATTCAGCAGGAGGAGGCCTACAAGTTCTATCAGCAGTGGATCTCTCCCGGGTTCCCGCGGTTTCTCGATCGTGAAGATTCAGCATGCGAATCCTTTTTATGATGACTCGTATGCTGTGAACTCGGCGAATGTCGGACCCTACGGCGACGCGATTGAAAATGAGCTGATTCCGGCGATCGAGAAGAAGTTTCACGGCCTCGGCCAGGGCTGGGCGCGATTTGTCTATGGCGGCTCGACGGGCGGCTGGGAGTCGCTTGCCGTGCAGATCTTTTATCCCGACCATTACAACGGCGCATTTGCCGCCTGTCCCGATCCAATCGATTTCCATGAGTTCATGAACATCGATCTCTATCACGACAAGAACGCGTTCTATCTGGAAGGCGCGCACAAGCAAGTAGAGCAACCGGCGATGCGCGATTATCTTGGCCACACGCTGATCACGACAAGAGACAACAACGCGTACGAACTTGCACTGGGAGATCACGGGCGCAGCGGCGAACAATTCGATATCTGGCAGGCTGTGTACGGGCCTGTCGGTCCCGATGGCTATCCCGCCGCAATCTTCAACAAGGAGACAGGTGAGATCGACCACAAGGTGGCCGACTACTGGCATGAGCACTATGACCTTGAGGCGATTCTCGAGCGCGACTGGGCCAGCCTTGGACCCAGGTTAGCCGGGAAGATTCACATCTATGTGGGATCGGACGACACGTACTTCCTCAACGATGCCGTATATCGCATGCAGGACTTTCTCGACTCCACAAAGAATCCACCTTACGGCGGCGAGGTGACGTACGGACCGCGCGCGGAACATTGCTGGAACGGCGATCCCACGCTCCCGAATGCCTATTCGCGGCTGCATTACAACACGCAGTACCTGCCTAAAATCCTTGAGCAGATACAAAAGACCGCGCCGCCCGGGGCTGATTTGAAAAGCTGGCGCTATTAGTAGTGCGCGAACGCCGGATCACCTATCTAGTTTTCGCCGAATGCCTGCGGCAGATTCTCTGCTAATTTCAGCAGGGCTTCCGGCTCGACAGGCTTGGTCATGAAGTGAAATTCGTGTCCAGTCTGGCGAGCTTCTTCCAACAACGCGGTCGGATCGATGAAACCGGAGATCAGCGAGAGTTTACAAGCGGGGTATTCAGCTCGCATGCGGATGGCCAGATCGATGCCGCTCATGCCCGGCAACTTGATGTCGAGGATGGCCAGATGCGGCTCCCACTCCGGGAGTAGTTCGAGTGCGGCTTCTGCGGAGTACACCGCGCGGCTGGAGTAGCCGTGCATCTCGAAAATCCTTGCCAGGGTGTCAGCGATAATCGCTTCGTCGTCGACCACAAGGATTCGTTTTTCGCCGTTGTTCACAGATACGGGCACCGTCGGGCACCCCCAAGATGTCCTGATTCCACTATAGGACACGCGGTGGAGAACGCACGCCGCCCGCTCAAATGCGATTTGATGAGGCTTGATCGCCGGAGGACTGCATCGTTATCCAGCGATAGAACTCGGACGCGGCAGGTGTTCAACGCGGTTGTGGCGGCTGCCAACATCCCGAAGCCAGGCGATGGCGTGGACCGGGCGGGTTGAAGAACCACACGTGGCATTGCAACCGCTGCAGGTTCGCCGGTAGACTGGTAACGGCCGAGTGTAGACCACCGTCGCACCCTGCCGCTGCCGTGATCAGGCCCAGAGACCCCAACCGGTACCGGCCATTTCAAGACAGCAAGCCCACCACGTAACCAGTTGATTCTAAAGCGGAGAGGTGGCAGAGCCCGGTTGAATGCACCTGACTCGAAATCAGACATAGTCGCAAGGCTATCGGGGGTTCGAATCCCTCCCTCTCCGCCATAAAATATCCCACTCAAGAATTTAGAAAGCCTTCGAACTCCGGATGCCTTTTCGGCCTATCTCGCTGGAAACTCGCTTTCCCGCTCTGGGGAGCGGCGCACGTGTCCTGTTTGCGATGCACTGAATCCATCCTTTGACGGCAATGGAATGACCGCAAGTCCCTCTTCCTCAGTCATTCGTTTCTTTGTATAGTTATGTCATCCCCTGGACGTAAATCATAAGCTCGTAGCCCAATCCCCCCTTCAATACGAGATACGGAAGCGAAGTTAGTCGACCCATGAATAGGCATTGCCTGCTTCCCATCTTCCTCCTCGGCGTTTGCCTGAGCGGAACGGCACAAACGCCAGGAATTTCGTTCAGCCCGGGGCCTGGAACCGTCGGACCCGGCCAGAGCATTACTGTGTCCGCAACCGGGGACTGGCCCAGCCCGCCAACGATCTTCTGTACGACAGATGGTTCCCCGGCGAACATCGCTGCGACCCTGGTTGGCTCGACGGATTCGGGGGGTGGCAGCATCTCGGTATTACAGGATCCAGCAGGGCCAAGCGAATCTCTGAACTGCATTGCCGCCCTTGGCGCCGTCCCTTACCAGGACGTGAACACGGATCAGAGTGGTTGGAAAGTCTGCATCGGGAATCTGTCCCAAGCCACCAACGGCACGCCAACGGCGACCTGCTCCGGCGGTGTGGGCACCTCGTATCCAACCAGTTGGGACTACACGTGGGGTCCGACCATGACCCAGCAATTCACGGGCGGCGACAATGTTCAGATTCTTGCCCCCTTCGGCGCCCCCGTGTGTGCACTCTGCGATCAGCCCAGCGGAACCCAGGTCATGATGGCGCAGTCGAAAACCGTCATGGCGACGGTAGATTCCACCGTCCTGTCGAACAACGAAATGGATATGCAGGCAGTAGACGGGATGAACACGATCGGCGGAATCCCGATTGAACATAACTTCGCCCTGCAATGCGAGCAGTCGGCTCCCGCTTCGAATCCCGGATATTGGGCGATTGACGGTTCCGGCAAATGGATCACCACGGGGATCAGCGATCACTGCCCCTGGCCGGCCAACACCCCGCTTCAAGTCGTAGCGCAGGGCTGGTGGGCGCTCGGCGATACGGGCTGCGGCGGTAACGGCTGCTTTCACGTCATGAGCTTCACGGTGAACGGAACGGTCCACGACCTGAGCGGCACGGTATGGCAATCCGGCTTCCCCGCGGGAACTCTGGCTCAACCCGGCCAACCGGGGTGGTCCTCATTTTTTGGACTTCAGGACCAGATGGACTTGGCCGTGGGTGGCGGTACCGCAGGCCGAAACGTGAGCAACGCGAACGTGACGGTGGCCTACTACACGCCCAACCCGGTGACGGCTTCGGCGACTTATAACCTCGCGCCCAGTGCGATCGTCTCTCCCAACCCCGGCAGCACCTTGCCTGCCGCGAATGCAACCTTCGCATGGAGTGCCGCGCCCGGCGCCACAGGGTATCGTTTGCGGCTGGGGACCACGCCAGGTGGGAACGATGTGTACAGCACTGGATCCACCACGGCGACTTCCGCTACAGCTAGCAAACTGCCCACGAATGGCTCGACGGTTTATGCCACTCTCTATACCGTCTACGGATCCGTCCAGGTAAGCTCCGTCTCCACCTTTACGGCGGGAAGCGCGGCAGTCTTGACCACTCCTGCTGCCGGAACCGTGCTCGCCGGCCCCAACGTGACCTTCAACTGGGCCCCGGCTGCCGGTGCTACCGGGTACGCGCTGCGCTTGGGAACCAGCCTCGGCGGCAACAACCTTTGGAGTTCAGGACCGATCACCGCCACCTCCGCTACGCCCAAAGGACTGCCAACGAATGGCGAGACCGTTTACGCCCGGCTGTACACGAACTACGGATCGGTCCAGGTGTATGCCGACTATTCCTTCACGGCCGCCACGCAGGCATCGTTGACATCTCCTGCTGGAGGCACAACGCTCGCCGGTCCCACCGTGACCTTCAACTGGGCCACGGCGGCTGGGGCAACCGGATACGCACTGCGGTTGGGAACCACCGCGGGCGGCAACAATCTTTGGAGCTCCGGACCGATCACTGCTACCTCCGTCACGGCCAAAGGGCTGCCGACCAACGGCGAGACTGTTTACGCCCGACTCTACACCTACTATGGATCGATCACCGCGTACACCGACTATCTCTTCACAGCTGCCACGCCGACGGGGTTGACAGCCCCCCTCCCGGGCACAGTGCTCGCCGGTCCCAGCGTGACCTTCAACTGGACCGCCGCGACCGGGGCCACCGGGTACGCTCTGCGGTTCGGAACCACGGTGGGTGGCAACAACATCTGGAGTTCAGGACCGATCACCGCCACCTCCGCTACGCCCAAAGGGCTGCCGACCAACGGCACGACCGTTTATGCCCGCCTCTACACGACCTACGGATCGAGCCAGGTGTATACCGATTACACCTTCACGGCTGCCACGCAGAGCGCGTTGACGTCTCCCACCGGGGGCGCGCAGCTCGCCGGTTCCAGCGTGGCCTTCAACTGGACCACGGCGATCGGGGCCACCGGATATGCGTTGCGGATGGGAACCACCGCGGGCGGCAACAACCTTTGGAGTTCCGGGCAGATTACCGCGACATCTGCCACAGCCAAGAGCCTCCCGACCAACGGCGCGACCGTCTACGCGCGCTTGTTCACGTACTACGGATCCACCGCGGTGTACACCGACTACAGCTTCACGGCAAATACCGCTCCGTAGCCAACGCGGAAATACTCTTCAGCTGCCATCCGGACAGCCCCTCAGAACGACGCGGACAAGGCGTCCATCAGTTCCTGCTGCGTGAGAGGAATCGGGTTTGCCTGCATGCTGCTCGCCTTCGCTGCTTTCTCGACTACGCCTTGCAGATCCGCTTCCCTGATTCCCCATGCGCGCAGTTGCGGAACTCTGAGTTCGGCGCAGAGCACTCTGACCCAGTCGATGCCTTCGTCGATGGTGGCATCCCTCTTGCCGGTGAGCAGCTGCGCGATCGTTGTGTAACGTTCGAGGGCCGGATGCTGGGGCGCCCGCGCTCGCAATGCGGATACATTTGCGGCCATGCCATGCGGCAATACGGCTGCACAAAGCGCCCCGTGCGGAGCGTTCCACCCGCCTCCGAGCGGTGAGGCGAAACCGTGCACCACGCCCAGGCCGGCGTTTGCGAGCGCCAATCCGCCAAACAGGCTTGCCAGAGCCATGTCGCGTCGAGCCTCTTGATCCGAGCCATCGTGGAACACGCGGCGCAAAGCCCCGGCGGCGCGCCTCAGTCCTTCCAGGCAAAGCGCATCGGTCAATGGATTTGCCCGTGAGCTCACATACGGCTCGATCAACTGCGTCAGCGCGTCGAGACCGGTGTAGGCAGTAACCGTGGGCGGAATTCCGTAAGTCAATTCCGGATCAACGACAGCAACACGCGGCAGCATGAGCGGGCTGCGCAGGCTCACTTTCACTCCCTGCTCGGGCGATCCCAGCACAGCGTTGCGCGTAACCTCGCTTCCGGTTCCAGCGGTTGTGGGCACTGCAATGAATGGAAGCGGCGTTGCTCCCATCGACTTCCCGGCCCCGATCACTTCGAGAAAGTCGAGCGGTTCGCCACCGTTGGTAGCGATGGCGGCAATCGCCTTGCCTGCGTCGATCACGCTGCCGCCGCCAATCGAAATCACGACATCGCAACCGGCTTCCTGTACGCGGCGCGTGCCGGCACGAATCAATTCCACGGTTGGCTCGCCGGGCACCGCGAACGTCTCCGCGGAGAGAGCCGACGCAAATGCCGCTGTGCGTTCAAGCGAAGCGCCCGTCACCAGCAGCGGGCGTCGACCGAAACCGCGGACCAGGTCGGGGAGGCCGCCAGCCGTGCCCTCTCCGAACAGAATGCGTGTTGCGGTGGCAAACTCGAAGCGCATCGGCTACCAGTCCTGCGCCGCGGGAAAGACTTCGCTGTACTTCACGCTGTGGCGCGGTTCCGCCATCATATCGGCCACAGTATCGCGCCACTTCGCGTAGTGAGCCGTGTCTTTGTGCGCGGCAGCCGCTTCGGGCGTTCGATAGACCTCGACCAGGACAAAGCGCGTGGCATCGTCCTGCTGCTGCACAACGTCGAAACGCGCGATGCCCGCTTCCTCGACGCTCGCTCGCGCATTCTCAAGAGTGACCTGTTTGAAACCGGTCACAGCCTCGGGCTTTACATGCACAAAGACGTGAACGATCAGCATGGATTCGCCTCCGCTCCCTATCCTACTTCGTATTCGGGGAGCGGAAAGCTCGATCCATTCCTTCGCAGAATCGCGCGATCAGGCTTTCGACTCGCGCGAGGCCACGAAGACTGTCTTTCCATCCTGGATCGTCATGGTCATGGCATCGCGAGGACCTTCAAATCGGATCGCCACAGAAGGCGCGCCGGCGGGGTAGAACACTTTGTCTCCGCGATGAAACAAGGGCCGGCTCATGGCGCCGGGGCGCGTCCAGTTGAGTTGGGGAGCCCAGGTGTACATCGGGATGTTCTTGTAGGGGGTCATATCGTCACTGACTTCGACCCGTTGCGCCGGGCCTGCGCCAAAACGATAGGCGCCGCACAGGCCTTTTCGTTCCTCATCGGCAAGTGGGGCCGGCTCTGCGATGTCTGCATCCTTGAGCGTGGTCAGGTACTCAATCACGGCTTGCGACTGCTTGCCCGCGGTCCGTGCGTGCGCCAGAAGGCTGATGCTGTGCGGGCCGGTCACGCGCTGGATTCCGGCCTGACTCTCCACGATCTGCCGCACCATGGGTAGATCCCCGAACAAGACCCAGGAAAACAGCGTTGGCGTCGCGCCCTTCGCGAGCAGGTATTCGGCGATATCGCGCCGCCCCATGTGGCAGGCTGCGCCCAACGGCGTTTCCCAATCGCCGAAGCCCCACTCCCATGCGGCTTTCACCAGATGCGGGTGCGGATCGACCAGGTCCTTCAGCTTGTTCAAGTCGAAGTGAGAGACAGTCACGATTGTCTTGATCAGATCGGCTGGGTAAGCCGGATATTGCTCGGGCAGGTCCACAACATTTCCTTTCGATTGCGAATCGTCGAACAGGCCAGGCATCCGCGGAAACACTGCGCCGGAAAGAGCCAGAGATGCGAATTGCAAGAGATCGCGGCGCGCCAGCATGAGTGCCTCCTCCACCGGAACGTGCGGTGATGGGCCAAGCATGAGCAAAATGCATCTACGGCGCAAGCCAGAGCTGAGTGAAAGGCAGCTAGTTGCGGGATAGGCGATTAGGCGCCTGGCCTCAATGGTTTCCGAGCTGGAATGAGCCGGCCTTGTCGGGCTGGTTGCGCATGCTGGCGGCGAACTGCGATGCGATCTCGGCCGCAACTGCTGACTCAACGGTCGACGGGTCGACGTTTTTGCGCTCGAAGCGCACCACCCAGATGTGGGTGAGGTCGGAGAGCCGGATCAGGTGTGCCAAAACCAACACCCTGTCGCCATCCGCCGAGACCTGGCCGAGCACCGCGTACTGCGCGTGGAGCGAGGAAGCGATCGCGCGCAGATCCCGCTGATCTCTTGGAGTTCGCAGAATGGCGGCATTGCCGATGACGCGATAACGGCTATCGCTTGCTGAAGTGAGCCGGATAGTCACGTCGTCGGTCAGTTCGTCGGCCAAAGCCTGTGTGGCCGGCGCGTTTGTCTCCGCATCGAAGCGGACCACCGCAAGAATCGGCGCAGGTGAAGGCCGGACTCGAATCACAACCGCGGCGAGTGTGGTGGCGAACAGGATTGCAGCGAGGCTGTAGAGCGAGATGCGGAGCGCGTTGCTTCGGGAAGGCTTCGCAATCTGGGTTGCATCCACCAGGACCGTTGGCGGTGAAACTGCAGTGACCGGAGCAATGAATTGATACCCAAGCTTGGGATAGGTGCGAATGTATACGGGCCGCGAAGCATCGTCGCGCAGGGCGGCTCTGACCTGGCCGATGCAGAAATTCAATCCCTTTTCGAAATCAACGTGCGTGTCGTTGCCCCAGATGGCCAGCTTCGCTTCCTCGCGAGAGACGGTTTGATCTCTGCGCGCAAGCAAGAGGCCGAGAAGAAGTGCCGGCTGCGCCTGCAGGCTCACTTCCCTCCCCTTGCGCGTCAGCACACGGCTGTCACAATCGAATTCGAACTCGCCGAACTGGAACCGCTCCGTGCTCATCTGTTGAACACTATACGGAGGTGCCCACCGGTCTGCCAGCAGATGAGAAGTGCTCAACGAGCCAGAGTTCGCAGCCCTTGCTCGCGGCGGGATTGCGATCGCATTCACAGCGTCAGCCTGCAGAGGGTACCGTGACCTCGAAGCGTGGGGGTAACCGCCGATGCGCACCGGTGCGCCAGACGGTGTCCCTCGGAATGGCGATTTCAACTTTTTGCGCTCCCGCGTAGATTCCTACTTGAAGGCGAATCAATCGCCAATTCCCGGAGGACACGAAAATGAACACGATGCTTCTGAAGATTGCCATCAAGATCCAGGATCTGGCGAACCGCGAGGACGGTCAGGATCTGGTTGAGTATGCCCTGGTTGTCGCGTTGATCGCGTTTGGCGCAACGGCCGGCATGAAGGCACTGGCCGGCGGCCTCAACACCGCTTTCGGTCAGATCAGCACCACGCTGGGCAGCTACGTCAGCTAGTTGCGACCGACCTGCGGAACGACGATAAGCTGCTGACGCTTCGATCGAACTGGATCAGCGGAGGCCCTGGGCGTATCGCTCGAACTGCCTGCCTTCACAGAATTGCCGCGAGGCCCCTCCGAAAAAGAGGGGCCTTCGTGTTTCTGGGGCCTCTCCATCCACCTGGGAAAACCCTTTCCACCCGAATCTCATCCCACTCCAAAACCAAGACTCGTCCTTCTCGCGGACGGGACCAAACGAACGCGCTCGAACCCACCCTGCCCGCCTTTCTTTTGCGCCAAGGTCTACGAGTCCCACGATCTTAACGGCTCGCGAAGATAACTTCTCCCGGAGGTACCCAATGCAATCGATGAAGCCCTTGCTTCAAGGGCGAGGCTCGCAATTTCTTTCCGCATTCTTTGTTCTGGCAGCGATTTCCCTTACCCAACCGGCCTGGAGTCAAACCTCGACTCTGCCGCTGGCGCCCTCTGACTGGAATTTGGCCTACAGCGGCCAGGACGCCACCCTCTCTTCGGTGACCTATGCGGGCCAGCCCTCCCTGGAGTGGCAGGTGACGTCGGCGCTCGGCCATTCCGATTGGGCATACGACACGCTCTCGCTGCCCACGGATGAGATGTATACGTTTACCGTGCAACTGGCCGGCAGCGGCACCGCGGCACTCAACATCTGGAATGGCCAGGCCAACGTCACCACCGCCCCCGTCCAGCTGACCTCGACATTCCAGACACTCAGCGAGACGGTCTCGGTTCTTTCGCCCGGCCCCCAGTTCCAGATCCTCGACCCCGATAACAGCACGTCGGCGGTTACCGTCTATTTCACGAACCCCACGGTGACGCCCGCGGGACCGGCGAGCGGTCTCGGAATCTGGCAGATTGCCTACGGCGGGCAGGACGCCACACTGACTTCGACGAATTATCAAAATGCGCCGGCGTTGGAATGGCAGGTGAGCTCCGCTCTCGGCCACTCTGACTGGATCTACACCTACCCGCCGTTTGTGGCCGGGCAAACCTACAAGGTGTCCGCGGACGTGGCCGGGAGTGGAACCGCGGCGATCAATGTGTGGGACGGAAACGAGAACGTTTCCGGGCCCCCGGTTACGTTGACTCCGGATTTTCAAACCATCAGCGAGACCGTGACTGCACTTGCGCCCAACACGACCGTCGTTTCGCCGAGCACGCCCCAGCTTCAATTGGTGGACCCCGACAATAACAACTCGTCTGCGCTCACCCTGTACTTCAAGAACGTAACCTGGACGCAGGCGACTCCGGCCCCCCTGCCGCCCACGGGTGTGTCGGCCCAGATGCTCGGGGACAACCGCGTGCGAGTCGACTGGAGCGCTCCCGCGGACTGTAGTGGAACGGACCTTCCCACCATCACGGGCTACAACGTGTATGTCACCGAACAACCCTTTGGCGAGAACTACTCGAGCCCGAGTGCAACCGTTCCAGGATGCGGCAGCGGCGCAACGAGTGTGACGGTCCCGGTGCAGAGCGGCGATGCCGGCAAGCAAGTCTTCTACGCAACCGTCGTAGCGACGAGCGCCGAGGGTAACTCCAACCCCAGCGCGCAGGCTTCCACCAGCCAGCTCCCCGGGGATGCTGGAGAAGCCGAGTCTGTTGTGCAGGAGCTGCAGACGTACTATCAGCCTTCAACCGGGCTCTTCAACACCACCGGTTGGTGGAACTCCGCCAACGCGCTCGACGCGATCATCGACTACATGGAGCGGACTGGCTCGACGACGTACTTGAGCGACGTGTCGAACACATTCGCGCTCGCCGCGAATGAGGCTCCGCCGCCAACTCCGGGCAACTTCATCGACACCGCGTATGACGACACGCAGTGGTGGGCGTTGACCTGGCTGAATGCGTACCAGCTAACCGGCAACCAGGCTTACCTGCAGATGGCGGAAACCATCTTCACGTATGTAACCGGCGCATGGCAATCTTCGCAATGCGGCGGCGGCCTTATCTGGCAGACCACCAACAACTATCAAAACTCCGTGACCAACGAACTGTTCCTCGAGCTAGCTGCGCGCCTCTACCTCGTGACCCACCAGGCGACCTACCTGCAGTGGGCGCAGAAGGAGCTCACCTGGTTCAATGCCAGCGGCCTCATCAACTCGTCGCACCTGATCAACGACGGCCTCACCACATCGTGCCAGAACAATGGGCAGACCATGTGGACCTATAACCAGGGCGTGATCCTCGGCGGCCTGGCGGCACTTTATCAGGCGACCCACGATCAGGCTTATCTCACCGAAGCAGAGCAGATCGCGAATGCAGCCATCACCACGCTGGTCAACGCGGACGGCATCTTGACGGAGCCCTGTTCCGGACCAACCTGCCCAACCCAGAATCCCGACCAGACGCAGTTCAAAGGCATCTTCATCCGCAACCTGTACGCGCTGTATCAAGTGACCGGCAACCAGACGTACCGGAAGTTCATCGACAAGAATGCGTCGTCGATCTGGCAGAACGACCGCAATGTTTACGACCAGATTGGCTTCGACTGGGCAGGGCCGATCACCGCGCCGGACGAGTCGTTCAACGCATCCACGACGAGTTCGGGACTCGACGCGCTCAATGCGGCCGGTCCCGCTCACCACCAATAGACTTGAGCATTCGGTTGGTTCCCCGTTCATCGCGTCCCTGCGATGGGCGGGGATACCTGCAAATCTATTGAACCGTAAGGGCGATGCTTCCGACGGCGGTTGCACTCCCTGAAGTCCCAGTCACCTTGATCGTGTAACTGCCCGCGGTGGTGCCCGGGTTGCCGGTGCCGACGGTCGTACTGCCGCCGCTGCCGCACGCCAGCACACCGCCGGCCGCGACAATCCAGAGCAGCAGCATTCCCAGCATCGCTGACCCAGCGGCGCCGCTTCGAGCGGACACAGACAAAAATCACGCAGGAAAGAACTCCGCTGCCGGCAGCGAACAATCGTGAGGAACCGCGAACCGGGAACGCCAATGCTGCGGTGGTTGGCGCAGTGGTCGTGATGGTGAGGACAGCCGTGCCGGATCCGGAGCCGTTAATGACTACCGGATTCGTGGAGCCGAAACTCAGCGTCGGCGGGTCTTGCGCACCTGCGGGGCTCGACGTGATGGTCGCCGTCAACTCGATGGAGCCAGTGAACCCGCCGCTCGGCGCGATGGTAATCGTCGAGGAGTTGCCGGAAACTGCTCCCGGATACACAGAAGCCGCGGTCCCGCTGATGGCAAAGGTAGGCGGCGGAGGAGACACAATCGTGACCGAGGCGGTCGTCGCAGCACTCGTGTAGATGGAGGAGCTTGCGGCGTCGGGCGCGTAGTTGATATTCAGCGTGTCCGTTCCCGCCGGGAGACTTCCGGCCGCGATATTGATCATCGCTGTGCCGTCGATGAGGGTGTTCGCTCCCGAGCTATAGCTTCCGCTCGAGAGTGTGACCGTGCCTGTGGGCGTGGCAGAGTCGGTGGCGCTCACGCCGACCGTAACGGTGAACGCCTGCGCCGTTGTAATGCTGGTTGTTGGCGCCTGGGCGCTGATCGTCGGTGTAATCAGCGGGGCCGTCGTGATGGTCACAGAGGCCGTTCCCGAAACGCTCGCGTAGATGGATTTGCTCGCGGCATCGGGCGTGTAGGTGGCAGTCAGCGTGTCTTGTCCCACTGTCAGTGTTTGCGCGGGAACGGTAATTTGCGCTTGACCGGCGGCAAGAACCACGGGCGCAGAAACCCAGGCCCCGCTGCTAAGCGTAATAGAGCCGGTGGGCGTTGCATCTCCGGAGCCACCCGTGACCGTGGCCGCGACTGTGAACGATTGCGCCGTAGTTGCCTGGCTCAGCGATGGAGCGACCGCGATGGTGGGCGTAATGATTGGCGCCTTGGTCACTGTGATCGGCGTGGAACCAGAGGCCGCGTTGTAGTCCACGGAACTTGAAGCGTCCGGTGTATAGGAAGCGTCGAGTGTGTCGAGCCCGACAGGCAGCGTTGCCGCGGGAATCACAAACGACGACGACCCGTTGCTGAGCACCACGGGAGCCGATGTGTAACTTCCCGATGTCAAGACAACCGAACCCGTCGGTGGATTCGAACCATTTCCGACGACTTGAACGCTGACGTCTTCCGGCTGAGCCGTGGTGATATTGGGCGAAGTCGCTATGGTCACCGTAGGAGTGGCGCGATTCCCGGCGAAGTTGCTGAGAAACTGCTGCACGTCCAGCGAGCCGAGCCCGGTGACCTCGTCGTATCCCGCGGTCACAAGATATCCCGCCTGGCCGCCGGTCAGAGCTGCCGGCCCAGCGATGCTGTTGTTGCACATGCTCGGGGTCTTCACGCTGCAGCCGGTGACTCCGCTCGAGCTGACCGTGACGTCGTGAAAGGCAGTGGGGACAGTCGACGCCAGATTGTAAAGCTCGGGGTTGAGATTTCCCTGCGGTTGACCACGCTGTGCATTGAGAAGTGCGGCAATGCCGGCCATGCTTGGCGCGGTCGCGGAAGTCCCCGAGAACGCTGTGAAAGAAAGCACGTTGCCGGTTGTTGTGCAATCGCCGCCGGCGGCCGCTAAGCAAGCGAGGTATCCGTCGTGCTCCGAGGCAGAAAACGCGACGTCGGGCGTGTAGCGTCCCGACCTGGCGGACGGCACGCCCGTGCCGGTCTGCCAGCTTGGAGTCGCGATGAATTTACTGACGCCGCCACCGGAAGCCGCCACCTGGATTTGGGAGTTTTGATCCAGGGGTTCGTTCCATCCACCCTCGGGAATGTAGCTGAGGGCCGAACCAAGACCTGAGCCATTGCTCGGATTCCAATACAGAGAAGGGTCGGAGGCATCGTTAAACTCGGTGCCGCCCACGCAGGTGGCGTAAGTCGAGGAGCAGAGAGCGTTGGGGCTGTTCGCCGCTGGTTTGGCAGGCGGTGCTGCAAAGGTGGCGTCGCACCCGGAAGCACCCGCGTCTCCGGAGGCGACAAAAACCGATATGCCTTCCGCGGCCGCTTGCTTATACAGCGCATCCCAGAAATTGACTTCAGAAGACCCAACCGACGACTCACACACACCGAAGCTGATGGTCATCACGTTCGCCGGCAGGGGCGATGTCTGAACGAGATATTGTGCATCCGCGCCGATGCCTCCGCTTGAACCCGTGGCCACGACCAGAAGGGGAGTGGCGCCCGCTGCGGTGCTGCCTGCACGCAGTACGTCGAGTGTTGCTTCGGCCTGCGACTCAATCGAAACCCCGGCGCCCGGCGGAGCGGTATAAGCGGGACCCGGATCCACGCCTCCATAAGCAGTCGGAACAACCTCGGTGGGAGCGACCAGCTTTGTTCCTGTCAACGCGATGAAGTTTGTGAAGTCTGCGGGGTCGGTTCTCGACTCGCCGACGATTCCGATGGTTTGACCGGTCGCCGGCAGGCTCGGCCCAATGTCGTAGATCGTTGAAAAATCCTGCGGGGTGAGAAAGTGGCTTCCCTGGTCGCTGAACTCCGGCACAACGGAAGTCAGCGTCCTGAAGCGATGCATGGGCCGTACATTGACCTGGTAAAGCCCGCGCACGGCCTGGATGAGCGGCGCAACTTCAGCCGGAACGCTGGGCTCGGCGGACACAGCGAATCGCTCAACCCCGTTCGTGCTGTAGGCGTGAAGCTCCGTATGAAAGGCGTTGCCGACATCGCCGGCACTTCCACTGAAACCAACGAAGACTCGGCTTGGCGATACCCAATCCACATGCAGATGATTCGATTCAAGCCAGGTTCGTACGCTGGAAAGATCCTGCTCGGAACGCCCGAAACGCTCTCCGACTTCCCTCGGAGTGAGCCAGTGATGGTAATTCGGCGATGCGGGATCCTGCTGTTCCAGGAGAAACTTTTCGAACTCGGCCTCGCCCTCCGCAGATCGCGCCAGAACAAGAGTCAGCGGAGGCAGCATCTGTGCTGCCGGCAAAGGTCCTTCATCATTCTCTGGGCTGGCCCACTGAGGATGGTGGCCCGGCAATGCCCGCATCTGCGATGGATCGGTCGCTGTCCGCTCTTGTCGAACCGCCTGCCCAACGGACGCAGAGCAACCAATCGCCGCGACAGCAGACAGCAAGAGAATCGATTGAAGTTTTTGCCGTCGGGGAATCCATCGGGAGAGCAATGCAGTCGAAGACATGATGTGTGCCAGCATGAATGGTGGTGATTCCTTAAGCGCCTGGAAGTTCAACTGCGTCGTGCTGCCGGCCCAATCGGAGTATGGATTCTTCGAACTTCCCGATGCGCAAACTCGTTTGGCGCCTGCCAAAAACCGTGCGCCAACCCAAGAACGGCGATTCCCCACAACCTGACGCAACAAGAATCTCGAATGGAAGAACCCGCCACAAACGCGCTCGGCCCCGGGCCAGGTTCGTTGCGTCAGAATCGATTCAATGGAACAAAGTCTACCTCATCCGCATATCGATCCGATAAATGCAGTGCAAGCTGGGATGGCCCTGAGACTCGTTCGCGATAACAGAGCTTCCCCGCGCCGATGAATGCCTGGGCGATGAAGAAGGTTCCTGGGCCGCCACGACCGTACGCGTGTACCGAACACGATGCTCAATCCGTCAGCCATCGGAGCGGTTTGCGCATCTAAAATCAACAACTTGCTTCAAGGATTATGAACTCTAACATGAACCGAAGCCCATCCGGAGCGGGAGCAAGCCAAAGAGCAATTTACCTCCCTAGATGCGCGGTCTGCAGGCGCCCCCCGCGAATCCACTCGAGGATCGTCCGATACTGATCGCTCGATTCATTGCCGTGCCAGCGCTGGCCGCCATTGTGCGTGGCCAGATAATCGCCCACATTCCCCGCGCTGTCCGTTGGCCGGGTGGGCTTGATCAGGAGCAGGCTCTTATCCGGCGCATTGATGTCCACAACGCGCATCGCATATTTGTAGTTCTCTTTGCTGTCCTGATCGGAGAAAGCGCCTTCGGCATTGGGCGGCTCCAGCTTGAAGATCACGTGACTGGCGTGGCAGAAGACGCAGGCTTTTCCATCCGGGCCCGGCCTGGCAAGAATCGGCTCAACCCTGGTGACGAAGTAATTGAAGTCGAGCACCGAACCCGGCTGCACATCGGTGAGAGCGTCGCCCAGATTCTTCCCTTTCACGACGCTGGTCGCAATCAATTTGAGGCGGGGGTTGGTCGAGTTCTCCAGCTTTTTCATGGCGTCTTGAAAGTCGGTGCGGGTCTCAACACCCTTCACCTTGCGCAACGTATCCAGCGCCGCTGCGCTCACGTTTGCATCGGAGTTGAGCAGGCTGGCCAGAACCGTGTCGACGACCACTGGATATTCGAGCGGCTCTTTCAGCTTCGGACGCGGATGCCCATCGAGATAATCCTGATCCTGCGAAACCGCTCCTCCGGAAACGCCAAAGTGCCTCTTCAGAAACTCCGGGTTGCCGGCTTCCTCCATCAGAATGCGCAGCGCTGAGACATTGAGGCTTGCAAAGGCCGGCTTGATCTCAGGTTCTGAACGCGGATCATTCAGGAAATGCTCAAAGCAGACGCGCAGAGCCGCGCGCTGCACATCCGGATCGAAGGAATTCAGCCCTGCCAACACTTGCTTTTGCAGATTCGGATCCTGCATGAGCGCCTTGAACGACGAAGCAGCATCAAGCACCTTGGCATAGTTCTTAGGCTGCGGTGATTCTTCAAGCCTGGATCGCAAGGCATTTTGAACACTTGCCTCTTGCTGCCAGGGCGAGCTTTCAGGCAAAGCCGCAAGGAGCGGCAAAACGACTGCCTGGCTGTCTGCGTCGCCGTGATCCAGGATCGAGACGACCTTGGAAACGAGCCGGGGGTCGACGGCCGCGGCGCTGTCAAGGTTGAGCACGCCGCGCTGCCCGTCTTCGTAGACATAGCGGACGGCCTGGCGCACATCCGGGCTTGCATCCTCTGACAGGTTCAGCGCGGCCAGCGTGAACCGCGCATCGCCGGCTGCGCTCAGCGTGCTGCCTGCCTTCAGCACCTCAATCTTCATCGGGACATCCGCGCCCTTGAGGCACGCAAGCAGTGCATCTTCCAGTTCCGGTCCCGAGCTCTTGAAAAAGTGAATCAAGTCGCTGTCGTTGCCAATGCGTGTCTGGAAAAAGGTGTTCGCGATGTCGTACTTGAAGTCGACCGCTTCCCGATACGGCGGATATTCGTAGCCCGACCGATGCAGGTCGGGAACGCCCGCGACATACTTGGTGAGCACCGCGGGCAGGCCAATCGACACGGTGTCGGATTTCAGTTCGGGCAACGCGTAATGACGGATATGAAAATCCCACAGTGCGTTCAGAATGCCTGCCCTGCCCAGTTGCGTTCCTTCGCGGAGCACCTTGGCGAGCACCTGTGCCTGGTCGCGCGCCACCGCTTCATAACCGTCATTGATGCGATTCTTATCCTCATCCTTTGAGCTTGCGCGCACCCATGCGGAGAGATACCCGGTGTTTTCGTCCAGCAGGTCATAGATGCTCTCCTGCAAGCCGCGTCGGACCATCGCATCGGTTTCAGTATTCAACCGCGTAGCCAGAGCTTCGAGCGTGCCGCGCCGCACTTCGGGCCTGTCGACCTGCCAGTAGTACCAGCGCCACACTCCGCCTGCGGCTTCAAAGCGCACGTAAGGAACAGGATCGTTGAGGTCTTTCTCCAGGGCCGCCAGCAATTCGCGATCGCCGGTCAGGTCGCGGAAGTGCTGATTGAAGACGCGCGCGGCGCCCCAGCGCGTGCGCGCATCCGGCGATGCCAGCGCAGCCATGAGCAGTTTGCGCCCTGCGGGTGCGGCATCCTGTCGGCGCGACAGAATCATGCGAATCGCATACGCCGAGCTCGCCTGCACCATCTTGGTTGGATCGCCGAGGCCCTTGATCAAGAGCGTGCAGCGCGCCGGGATCCGCCATGTGCCCCAGTGCGCGTGCCGCGGCTTCGCGTGCCAGAGGCTGATCACTGTTTTCGAGCACGCTCGCGAATCTGGCGCAGCGTTGACTCCGGTGCGAGATCCCAGAACTGATCGAGCTGCTGCAGCAGCAGCGGCAGATCGTTCGTGGCCAGCGTCTTCACCGGCGGAGCGTAAGCCGGCATCCCAGTTCTTGGCCTTGGTGTCTCCCGGATAAAGCGTGGACAGCGCCATCACCGCGAACTGCGTGGCTCGAAACGGCGTGTTGAATCCCTGATAGACAGGATCGCCTTCCCAGCTGCCCTCGGGCCGTTGCGCCGCCAGCATGGCCTTCACGGCAACGGCGAGATGCTCGTCAGTCTCGGGGCGATGGCCAGCCTCAGCCAACGCCAAGATCGCGTTATACGAAATGAAGTCGGCCGGCTTTGCCTTCTTATCGAAGGGATACGGCCACGCCGCCCTCCGGAGACTCATACTCGTAAAGCTTGTCGATCAGCGAATTGATCTTTGCGGCATACTTCTCGCGATTGACCTCGGAGAGAAGCATGATCTCCCAGCTCAGATCGATCAGGTTCTTTGGTTCGTAGGCGAGAGCCAGCTGCTCCACGTGATCGCGCTCGGCGAGCCAGTCTTTGTCGTGCGTCTCGGTGTAAGCAAGATCGAACGTGTGCCAGCTCTGGGTGGCGATCTCAAACGGGCTCACATCGGGCTCGCAGCCATCGGCCTCGTCTCCCGGCATGGTCGTTACGCCCTTGTAATGAATCTTCAGGAATCGTGCATAGGGAAGGTCGAAGTCTTTTCGCGGCGGGTCGTGCGTGACGTTCTGCTCGAAGTCATGCGCGATCAGCGGCAGGCGGCTGGACTCAGTGCGCGCCGTATAGATGATGCGCACCCAGTTCGTGTCCGGCTCGCCATAGAGCGGCCGGGCGTTGTTATAGATGCGATCCGTCAGGAATTCGAGACTCGCGCGCTGCGTTGGGGCATAGCCGTTTTGCACGGCCTTCAAGATATCCGCGCGTGGTGAACTGCGACGGGTGACAGGCAATGCAGAGCTGCGTCTCCGAGTGCTGCATGGTCGTGCGCAGAGCGATCGCACCGCGCCGCGGCGTATTCGAGAGCCACGAGTCGCCCATGTTGACCAGAAAATCCATGCCCGACCGCACTGCCTCCTGCGGATCCTTATTGGGCGGAACCGCGTACTCGTAGGTGTGCAGCTGATACGACGGGTGATTTGCGGCGACGCGCACATAGTATTCATGGCCCGGCTGCAAAATGCGCGTGCGGAATTTGTAAAGACCCGGGTAGTTCTGCGTCGCCTCGACCTGGTAAACAAACTCTCCGTCGGTGAACGGAACCACATCCGGCTTCCCGTCCGCATCCTTGCCCGCCTGAAATATGTCCACATCGAGCGGAATGTCGCGGTCCGTCACGTTCAGCACAAAGTAAACCAGCTTCGGCTGCTTCTCGCGAAAGGTGAATCGGAACCACTGGAAGCCCTTGCACCATGGCGCCATAAGCGTCTTCGCTCTTCGAAGGAGCATAGGGCCGTTCGTCATCGCTGCCGAAGATGGTCTGGCCCAGTTCAAAAGATTGCGCGGACTGCCAGGTTCCGTTGGGCGCGGCCGCGATCACGCCTCGCATCAGTTGCATTGCGGCGCTCGGCAGCGGAGTGGAGGGTTGAAGAATCCTGCTCATCGACGCGCTGATGTGAGAAGCCGGAATCGAAGAGGCCGACGAAAGACTCACTGTGACCGGGCCGGCTGCGCGCGGCCGAAGCGTGAGATAGAAGTCGAGGTCTGCCGCGTGAAGCCACTTCGACTCGACCTCGCCCTGCGCGTCTTTCACCGTCACTTTGACCGAGTCGGCGCCTTGTAGCTGCGCAGGATCCTTGATACGGCGAGACGTGAGCGCGTAGAGCGATCCAGCGCGCGCGGTGCCGAGGTGCAGGCTGCGCTCGGCAGGCACTGCATCCTGACCGGCATGAATCGGCCGGCCCGTGCGCAGCATAACGCAGAGAGCCCATGCGGCAAGAGTCAGCGGGATCACAGTGAAGCGGGCAAAGCGTCTACCGCGCGGATTGAGCCCCATCCGTTGACCTCGTCTTTGGGAAGAATCAAAGTGTCAGAATCGCAACTAAATATCGGACCGGAAACTATAAACCTCGCGGCTTGCACTGGCAAAACCGCGCGTTTAACCCCAATCGGCTGAATCGCTCGAGCCGATGAAGTCTCGAGGAGAACCAGCCGGACGATCCAGCGCTCCTTGCTCAGAATCCGTTCACCATCCTTGTCCTGAGACCAAATTCGCTGGGCGAAAGATCGGACAGGCGATGAGCGAACTTACCCGACTCTCCGCTCCGGTCAAGGGACGCCTATCAGCACCAGGTTGACTTGGCGATTCAAGTCGTTGACGTCTGCGTTGTGCGACACTGAACTCTACCGATGTGAGGTTCCATGCAAACACCAGCGGCACCATGTAAAGGGATGCTCAGTGAGGCCACGAAACAGCTCCTCCGAACCAGCCGGGACAGAACTTCGTGGGGCCTGCATCCTTGTGAGGTCTGCGGCCAGCAGGTTGGGGTTTCGCAGGTGAATGGCGACTGGATCCCCGAAAAGCATTGGGCTTCGGTCAAGTATGTTCCCCGCACCAAAGCGACCGGCAGAATGCAATGGTAAGAATCGCTCCTGCGACCGCCAGGAGCATAATCGGATACCGAGGCGCCTCGCAGAGAGAGCCAATAGTAGCGCCGCCAACAGAACATACACCGGACCGGCCGAAGAGCCAGCATGGCCAGGAGACCATCGTGCGGACGCAATTCACCGGGCTTGAATTGCACCGAGCTGCACGAAGGGCAAACTCGCCGGGGCCAAAGGACGCGGGGCAGCCAAGTGGGCCAGGTCCTGGTCGTAGCAGTCATCGGGAACTTCCTTTCAGTCTCTCGTCCGTTGCCTATCGTGCCGGGATCGCCAGCGGATGGCTCTCTTTGACAGCGTCCAGCGACGTGTTTTGCTGAATCTGCCTGGCTTCCATTTTGACGCTCACCATGTAGAAGCCCGGAAACCGCCAGATGCGCAGAGAATCAAACTCCGCGGCATTGAATCGCCGGTTGATTCCAGTCAGCGCATGGGTCAACGCCCGCCGGATCGCATTCTCTTCCGTTCGTCCATACCCGCGTCGCGAGCACGTTCCATGCACCCACAGGAAGTGCCAGCCTCTTCTTCGAATCATCTGGTCGAGATCCCGTGCCTGGACGCTCTCAACACGCGTCCAATGGTCGCAAAAGGGCTCTCTGGACGGGGCGACACGATCAGGAAGGACGCATCCGCTGCGCAGAAAGATGGAGTGCAATATCACGCCTTGGCTTCGGCGTCGCCCGAGGAAAGAGCCTCAATCGCATCGTTCAATCTGGAATCCGAGTCCGAGGATTCGCTCTGCACGAATCCGGTTGCGTCTGACTCGCTTTCGGGTTGCACGATATGGATCTCGGTGCGGTGGCGCGCAGAAAGGTGATTCTTTACGTCGGTTTGCCTGGTCAGACTCATGGGAACTCTCATCGTTCGGTTGCTTGCCTGGAAGACGCTCGTCTGAAGCCAAACCGGGAGTGCTGAAGGCGAGTAGGGAAAACTGAGTCTTGCTTGAGCATACCCTGAACAACGCTTGCGTGCCGAAACTCTGCAGTGACTCTGTAGCACGATAGTTCGGTACTTAGCCGCTCCGATGTCCTCGCTTCGGTGTGGCTCTGCTTCTTTTGACAGCCGCTTTCGAGGACTTGGGCCCTGTCTTGGGAAATGGGATGGTTGGCTTCTTCGCATTGTGCTCCGTCAGCTGGTCGAGCAGGACCACATTGAGCAGCGACTTATGTACCTGGATTCGGCCGTTGTAGCTGATAAAACCAAGTTTGCGAAACCGGTTCATAAAGAAGCTCACGCGCGACCGGGTCGTGCCAATCATATCTGCCAATGTCTGCTGCGTAATCAACGGGATGAACGTAGCCGGTGCGCCGGGTTTGCCGAATTCCGCCATCAACAAGAGGATTCGCGCGAGGCGTTTTTCGCTGGAATTGAACAGCTGATCGACAAGATCTGCCTGGATGCGCATGCTGCGGACCAACAGGAATTTCAGGAAAAGGTCGGCGAACGCCGGCTCGTCATGCATCACGCGGATCATCTCTTCTCTGCCAATCTTGAGCGCTGTGCATGAACTCACCGCAGTGGCGGTGGCCAGGTGTAAGCCAAGAATTGCGGCGAGGGACTCTTCTCCAACAAAGTCGGAAGCCGAGAGAAGTGTGATTGTGGCCTCTTTGCCGTTCTCAGAAATAACGGCCAGCCGGGCTCGGCCTTTCTGCAGGTAGAACACTGAGTCCGCAGGGTCTCCCTGACAAAAGAATGTTTGCTTGGGCTTTAACAGGATGATTGTTCGGCCAAGCCCGGCGCTTGCCAGAAAGGTGGCGGTATCGAAGATCTCGCGCCTGGGACTTGCCATTGCATTCCCTCGTTGCAGTCATCGGGCCTTACCGGCCACGCCGCCTCCGCGATGATCTGCCGGAAACAACACCCAAATTGCTCGTTGGAGCAGGCGCGCGGGTTGGGAGAGTCGCTTGCGACTGCACTCTGCCTGCACTCAATGTCTATCCATCATCGCCTACTGCGATCACGCGGGTCTGATCAATACTGCTCACTCGATTCGGAGGAGCAAGCCCTGGCTTCGGGGGCTGCTCACTTTTGAGCTATGGCTCGCGGGGCTGTTTACCCCGGCCACGCGGCTCTTTCCGAGGATGCTTCGAGGAATCCTGCTTCTCCGCGTGGCGTTCGGGCAATCGATCGTGAAGAACGATGTTGAGCAGCGATCTGTGCACGCGGATGCGTCGGTTGTAATCGATGAAGCCAAGCTTGCGAAATCGATTCATGAAGAAGCTGACGCGCGACCGCGTGGTTCCCACCATCTCCGCAAGGGCCTCCTGCGAGATCTTGGGAATCAGCGGCTCGGGCTCACCGGGTCTGCCGAATTCCGCCATCAGCAGAAGAATGCGCGCCAGCCGCTTTTCGCTGGAGTTGAAGAGCTGATCGACAAGGTCAGCCTGGATCCGCATGCTGCGGGCCAGGAGAAACTTCCAGAACAGGTCAGAGAAGTCATGCTCTTCGTGCATGACGCGGATCATTGCCTCCCGCTGGATCTTGAGCGCTGTGCAGGCCGTAACGGCGACGGCCGTGGCTAACCGCGGTCCTGGCAACGCAGCCAGAGACTCTTCGCCGACGAAATCTCCGGCAGAGACGAGAGTGATCGTGGCCTCCTTGCCGGCCGGCGAAACGACCATGACCTTGGCACGACCCTCTTGCAGGTAGAAGATCGAGTCCGCCGGGTCCCCCTGCGAAAAGAAATGTTGCTTCGGCAGCATTTGAACGATTTTGCGGCCCAGCCCCGCATTTGCCAGAAAACTCGCTGCATCGAATGCCGGCTTTTCAAGTTCAACCATGACCATGGCTCCTTGCTGACCCGGCCTCGACAGCGCACTGACCCCGAACGCTGTCGCGCTCCGCAGAGCGAAGCATCTTCAATGCCGTGAGCATGATGGATGCTCCTAGTATGCCATCGAAGGAATCGATCTGTTCAGGATTACTCGCTTTTTCCGGCATAGGCAGAATCCGAGCGCAAGTGCGCCATTGCATCAATAGATGCGCAGAACCTCATTACTGTAGATACTTCGCGCGCCAACCCATGCGTTCCTCGACGCCGGTCAGAGCTGCAAAAGCGCATGCGTTGTTGCCTGGAAGGTGCGTCCCCACGAAGTGATTCCTTTTGTACAGTTTTTTCGTTGCCGATTAGGAGCAAGACTTGAATTGTGTCAGTTTTTCTGTTCTGGCGATGCAGTCTCGGTTCATGCGCTGAAGAAAATCACCGAGCTTTCGTCATGAGATCGAATGGGCGTTGCATTCCGAGTTTTTGATATCGGCAGGATTATGCGAATTTCAGAATTATTCCGACGCGACCGAACGTTTAAGCAGCCGATCATCTGGGTGACCGTCTTCTTCATGATCGTGTTTCACGTGGGCGCCGTGGCCGCGCTGTTTGTGTTCAGCTGGAAAGCCCTGCTGCTCGCGGGGCTGTTGTGGTGGATTGCGGGGAGCCTCGGCATCGGCATGGGATACCATCGCCTGCTCACGCACCGCGGTTACAAGACGCCCAGGTGGATGGAATACGCGTTGGCGGTGTGCGGTACGCTGGCCCTGGAGGGAGGACCTCTCCTCTGGGTCGCTACCCATCGTCTTCACCACCAGAACACGGATAAAGATGGCGACCCGCATTCTCCCCGCGATGGCAGCTTTTGGGCGCACATGGGCTGGGTTCTCACCGGTCAAACGATGCAGAAGAATTCCGCAGAGCTTTTGCTTTATGTACCCGAGCTGCGCAAAGACCGCTTCCAAATGTGGATCAGCCGCTGGCACTGGGTTCCGATCACGATACTGGCAGTTGTGCTTCTCGCCGTCGGTGGTTGGCGTTGGGTGCTGTGGGGCATCTTCCTGCGTACGGTCATCGGGCTCCACTCGACCTGGCTGGTAAACTCCGCCACCCACATGTGGGGAAGACGGCGCTTCGGCACGCGCGACAATTCCAGAAACAGCTTCTGGGTGGCGGTGCTGACGTTTGGCGAGGGATGGCACAACAACCATCATGCCTTTCCCCGCTCAGCCCGGCATGGCATGGCCTGGTATGAGGTGGACCTCAACTGGTACGGGATTCTGGTGCTGCGCATTCTCGGCCTCGCCTGGGATGTCAAAGCAGAGAAACTTGGCCGTACCCGAAGGCCTCAGGAAAATTGCGCATAGGCGGCGCTCTAAAACCACAGCTTCACTCGTCAGCAAAGAGCGGCGCCCCAGGTTCCTGGCCCCTGAGGGCCGATGGCTCGATTCGCTGCGCGCCGTCGCCGATCTCCCAGCGTCCATGACAAAGATAGAGGAACGCCAGCGTGAGCGGGACCTCTGGTTGAATCAGGAGGAGGGCGGCCAGGTACCGCTTCGTCTTCAGTGCTGCTTCGGCCAGACCCCGCACCAGGCCACTCCTTGGGATCGATCCCGGGATCTGATCGACTTCAATGACACGAAGACCCAAATTCGGATGGGCAACACCGTAAGCATTCAGGCAGCGCGCAACGTGCTTGGGCGTCATCCATCCCAGATCCGCAATCCGGTCGGCGTGAGGAACGGCTCCAGGAAAATAAAAGTTGACCGCGTCTGCTGCAAAATTGGCGCAGTTCATCCTCAGCCGATAGCGATGATGATTGGTAGCCGAATTCATCCAGTCGACAAAGGCTCGATCCTTTTCAGGCGTCGTACGTACCTGGTATCCCCACAGACGGCGGTCAAAAGCCGCGCCGGCTGTCTCCCGCCATTCGAGTGTGGATTTATCCAACTCCGACCCATTTGGTATCAAGGTGCTCAGGTACTCTTTGCGGTAAGCCTGCCTCATCTCCCAGGCGAGTTCCGGCGTAACGAAACCCGGGGCATCCTCGGGCCGATCGACAGCATAAAGGAATTGCGTGATCGGGGTCGCGATCCAATCCACGCCTCCCAGGTTCTTATAGCGCGCGATCGCGACCCCTTGCGGCTCCGCAGGATCGCACATGCGGAGTTTCAACGGACCATCGGCGCAGACACGATCCAGGTAAATCGTCACGTGACCCATCGGCATCCTCGCGCCGAATTTACCGAAAGGCTCGCCGACCAATACGGTGATCGACGCAAAGCTCACGGCTGGTGCAGCGATGAGGAAAGCACAAACCATCGCGATTTGCGCAATCAGAAAGGATCGTAGCGACTTTGTTGGACTGAGGCGGACCCTGTGCGCCTGCGGCGCGAGCGTTCTATTTATGAAGCGATTGCCGACACTGGCATTTTTCAGGAGCCGGTCCCGCGGAATCTTCGCTATTGAGATCATCATCTGAGATCGTGGGGACCTCCCGTGGGCATTTTCCGTGCTGAAGATTGATACTGGGCGGAAATGAATCTACGAGAAGGAAAGCGGCTAACCCTCGCCTACCTGTGCCGACGCTCATACAGACCAATTGCACCGAAGAAAAGAAATCCTCCCACACCGATCGCAATAAGCGCAGGAACTGCAATGAGAGTGTCCATGATTTTGGCGAAGATCCCCACGACCCGATTATAGACACGGTTTGTAATTTTCAAATCGCAGAAATTCGGCTCCAGTATGTGGGTCTTCATGTTCGCCGGCCATCTGCGGAAAGCGACGGACTTACTGGCTGTTCGCATCCTCGAAACGCGTCTGATCCATGGTCATCATGTCCACGTCGCCACTGGTTTCGCCCCGAGCGACACCCTGTTCGTAGAGCTTCGACCAGCGCAGGCGGAAATCGAGCCCCTCAATGGCCACCTTGGTCTCAGCGGCGGCATAGCCGAATTTCTCGGCCTGTTCCGCTGTCATAGTCCAGGTGTCGTACCCTCCGGATGGCACGGCGAATCGCTGGCGCATGGCAAGGATCGTCTGGCAATCGTCATAAACTTTGTCGCGCGTCCTCGCCAGAATTGCAAGATTATGGGCGAGGCGTGCCTGAAATCGGGCTTGAGAGGGCGGTAGCAAAGCAAGAAGGCCACTCTCCTGGGCGGCCGTCCAGACGGCCTCGGAAGGAGCAAAATAACGGATCGCAGACGTACCGACCGAGCCGGCGACACAGGGCGGAGGCGCAAGCTGGAAGCGAAAGATGCCTTGACGGGTTGGCGGTATGGACGTTGAATTCTGTGCTTGAACAAACCATGATTTCAGCTCCTGCATGCGCAGGTCATGTTCGATGACATTCTGGTTGTTCTCAGCCTCGACGCGGAGATCCTCTTCCAGTTGATGCCGCTGATGGGCGTGGTGAAGCATCTCCACGGTCTGCTCCAGGCTAATCGCGATCAGGAGTCCGAGCGTGATGGTTCCCAGGTGAATCCAGAAGTCCTTCCATGTATGGAGTCCACCGTGTGGTGCATGCACGTCAAGCATGACCTCTTTCTCCTTCGCAATCTCTGAGGCCTGCATAGCCTCTGGCATCTCATTTTGGGGCGGAATCGTAGCTGCGAAATCGACATCGGCAGGCACCGATTCATCCGGATTTTCCCGTGCGTCTGTCATAGCTTGGGTCTCGAGATTTCTGTTTGGAGAAGAGTATCAGCACCGTGTGGTTTGCGCTGGAAACACGCCGGTCGAATCTGCGCTTGTCATCGCCCCTGCAGGCCGCCGTTCGGCGGGCGCCAAAGCCGACAACCCGGAGCCACCCCGTTCCTGCGAGTCACTGCTGAGGGTGAGGCCGGCACGAATTGATTCGCGGAAAGAATACTGCAAGAGGGCTGGGCGCATCTCACTGCGAGGAGGGGGATCAGACCGATAAACACTCCTTTGTTGAAGAGCATCCAGCCGGCAAGTTCGCCACGCGAGCTGAGGGATCGTTGCGTGCGAGCCGGCCTATGCGCCGTACATCTAAATAACCCGCCGTACCGGCGGATTCCTCAATATAAGAAAGGGAACGCGATGAAGATCACCGAAGAATGGCGGATGTTCGATCCGGACGATTTCCGTACACACCCCGAAGGAATATCGCGAGTCGAGTTTGAGTTCGAGAATGGACGCTTGATCGAGGGGCAATATTCCCGCGATGCGGATTTCTTCGTAGGTGTTGGACTCACGCCGGACAATCCGGCGGTGAAGAGATGGCGGTACACCAGCGCGAAGCCCGACAAATCATGACTTCTCTCGAAAACGGCGCCAACAAGGCAGGATAGTCTCGGGATACCGAGCGATCCACGACCACTCATTCCGGAGCATCACTCGCCCACGTTGACCTAAACCAGACCGAACCAAATGCGGTCGGCGGAGCGACCCTCAGCTCGCTGCGTTCAAACCCGCATCCAAGTAGGCTGGACTCGCATTTTCTTATTTCTAAATCATGATCAGAGCTTTGAGTGACTGGCTGCTCGCTGACCTAAGACTGCCCAAAGGTGTGTTTGGCGCGGCCGAACACGTCCATCCCTGGTGGCGCGTCATGTGCCTCACCGGTGTGGACTACTTCTCCACGCTCGGCTACCAACCCGGCATCGCCTTCCTCGCCGCCGGCGTCCTTTCTCCGATTGCGACCCTGGTTCTGGTGCTCGTCACCCTTTTTGCAGCCCTTCCGCTCTATCGGCGGGTCGCCCAGTCAAGCCCTAACGGTATGGGGAGCATCGCCATGCTGGAGCATTTGTTTCCCGAGTGGGGCGGCAAGGTCTTCGTGCTGGTATTGCTGGGATTCGCCACGACCGACTTCATCATTACCATGACCCTCTCCGCCGCAGACGCTGCGGCTCACTTCGTTCACAACCCCTTCGTCCCCAGGGGTCTCGGCAGCCAAATGCTGGTCACGCTGGTGTTGCTCGGCATACTCGGTGCTATTTTCCTGAAAGGCTTCAAAGAGGCCATTAGCATTGCGGTCGTCCTGGTTGGCTCCTACCTTTCCTTGAATGCGATCGTCGCCGTGCGCGCTCTCTTCGAAGTCCTCCACCATCCTCACCTTGTCGTCGGATGGAAGAACGCCCTGTTCGGCGTTCACCCAAATTGGCTCGTCACGGCTGGCGTCTGCCTCCTCCTGTTCCCGCGTCTCGCCCTGGGCCTTTCCGGTTTCGAAACGGGTGTTTCGGTCATGCCGCTCATCTCCGGCCAGGACATCAACGCTCGCATCCGCAATACGCAAAAGCTTCTGGTCACGGCTGCGGCCATCATGAGCATCTTTTTAATCGTCACCAGTTTCGTGACCACCATCCTGATCCCGGCAAACGCCTTTGCGGATGGCGGTGAGGCCAACGGCAGAGCCCTCGCATTCCTCGCCCACCGGTACCTCGGCAACATCTTTGGTTCCGTCTACGACATCAGCACCATCCTCATCCTCGCTTTCGCCGGCGCCTCCGCAATGGCGGGCCTGCTCAACCTGATCCCCCGTTATCTCCCGCGCTTCGGCATGGCCCCCGAATGGGCAAGAGCGGCTCGGCCTCTTGTACTTGTCTTTATGGGCGTCGCCTTTTTCGTCACCATCGCATTCCACGCCAATGTCGATGCGCAGGGGGGTGCATATGCCACGGGCGTGCTCGTCCTCATCACCTCGGCCGCCTGCGCCGTCACCATCTCAGTCTGGAACACCCGCGGCCGCCTGCCTTTTCTCCTCGTGGCCCTTGTATTTGCCTACACCACTCTGATGAATATCTGGGAGCGCCCTGAAGGTCTGAAGATCTCCTGCCTTTTCATCTTTTCTATCCTCTTCGTTTCCTTCCTCTCGCGCGCCACCCGCGCCACGGAGTTACGCGTCACCGGCGTCGAACTATCGCCCGAAGCGGCCGACATCCTTAACTCCGTTCTCGATCAGCCTGTTCGCTTCGTTCCGCTACGCCCCAGGGAGCGCACACCCGAAGACTTCCAACGCATCGATCACCTGCTGCACACGGCGCATGGCCTTCCCGCGCGTGAAAAAATAATCTTCCTCGAAATCGAACGCACCGATGCGTCGGAATTCAGCGAGCGTCTCACCGTCCAGGGCAAAAGAATCAACAATCACTGCATACTCAGCGCGCGCAGTCCTATGGTTGCAAACTCCATCGCGGCCGTCCTGATCCACGTCGAAAACATGACCGGCCGCGTCCCACATATCTATTTCAAATGGAAGGAAGGCAACCCGGTCGCGAACATGTTCCGTTTCCTTTTCCTCGGCGAAGGCGACGCGGCTCCCCTCACCCACGAAGTTCTGCGCAAAGCCGTCCCCGACCTCAGCCATCGCCCGGTTGTCCATGTTAGCTAACCGGACAGCTCGAGATCCTCTGAGAGATTTCGCTGTGAGTCTCGATCGACCTCATCGATTGAGGTTCCCGACTCAGGGACGCGGGGACGAGCCCTGCAATTCACTGCAGCTATCTTGCGGTCGTGAAATTAGTGATAAGAACCGCATCCGTGGTTTCGTTGCCGCGCGACAAAGCCAGCCGTCCATCGCGGGACCATTGGAAGTTGAAGATCCTGCCCGACGCGAAGGCAGTGATGGGCGTCGCCGGTCCGCCCGTGATTGGCTGCTGCCACAGATTCCCTGCCCCGTCCACCTCGTTCACGAACGAAACGGCGTGGCCATCCGGTAGCCAGGAAAAAGGTGGACCGGCTGTCTCTGGAAGTTTGAAGATCTTTGCCGGAGAACCCCCGCCGATGGCAACAATCGCCAGGCTTGGAGGCTCATCGGGGTGCGCAATATAGGTGCAGGCGATCCACTTGCCATCGGGCGAAATGGCCGGAAAGTCCGAATCGTAATCGGTTAATGCAAGCGCCTGACCGCCCTGGCTGGGCACTTTCATCAGCACCGATTTATCGCCGCGCACGCTGGAGTAAACAACCCACGCGCCATCGGGAGTAATCGTTGGCCGCGAATCCTGCGTACCATCCGTCAGGGGCTTCTGGTCGCGGCCATCCATGTCCATACGCCAGATTCTCGCCTGATCCTTCTCGAACCAGCGCGTGACTGCGATGAAATCGCCGCGTGGCGAAATCGCGGGATTCGCAAAACGCTCGTTTTCCACCCGCATGAGGACACGGCCGGGGCGACTGGGGCCGCCCGCATCGCTCTCCATCATCTCCGACACCTTCTCCAAATCGGCGGGGTAGACGAGTTTTCCATCGGGTGTCCATCCGATTCCGTCCACTCCCTCGTCGTTCTGATTCTGGGCATTCAGAGCTTGAATTCCCGATTCGTTTGCGCTGTCTTTGCGCGAAGCGACTTCGATATTGCTCAGCTTCAAATTCTGCACCGCCAGCAGCTTCGATCCGTCGGCCGAGGCGCGGACTTCATCGTAGTTCGACAGGTCATGCGAAACGGCAGAAGTCTTTCCGTCTTCGATGGAGATTTCAAAAATCTGACTCCGCATCCTTTGCGCGACCTGACCAACGACGATCAGATGATTTTGCGGCGGCAGCCTCCACACGTCATCAATGGAACTCATGTGCCCGCCGGCGATGGCACGCGCCGTTCCCCCGCCGGCGGGAATGATCATCACGTCCGATTTCAGGGGGAACGCGAGGAAGCGCCCATCGGGTGTCCACGTGACGCGGTTGAGGTGGATGCCCGGCGGCTTGTACGTCGCCAGCGTTCTCTCCCCAGAGCCGTCGATGGACGCGATCACAATGCTGTCTTCTCCGTGCGTAACCAGTGTGCTGCGCACGAAGGCAATCCTCCGCCCATCCGGAGAGATCGCGGGCGCGCCCGAGAATCCATCCATCACCTTGATCGAGGCGCCCCCGAGAAAAGGAACTCTATCGAGTTCCCCGCTCGAAGCCAGCGGTTCTTTGCGGACAAAGTAGACATAAGCGCCATCTGGAGAAAACTCGAGGCCCGGACACACAAGCGATCCGAGCGAAGCGAGTTGTAACACCCGCTCTGTGGCCAGCTGCTTCAGCCAGAGAGTCTGCTGGCCGCTCATCTGGCGAACGAAAGCAACGTAGTTTCCATCGGGCGAGATATCGGCGGATTGGATATCCCCCGTGGTCGTTATCCGTGTAAGCTCCAGTTCACCCGGCGAATTCGTTTGCCGGGAGGATCCGCGCTTGAGTTGGAGAATCAGAAACGGAGAGGCGACGAGGAGGATAGCAACAGCAGCGAGCGTACTCTTGCGGCGGAGCCAATGCTCAGGTTTCTCAGGAGGCGCGATTGCCGCCGCAGGCGCCGCGTCGGCAATCGGAAGAGAGCCGGGCTCGACTTCAGCATGGGCGGTCGGCTGTTCTTCCACCTCCCGCGCTGCGTCCGCAACGGTCTCCACGGGCAGATCCACTTCCGTGACTTTTGCGATGAAACGGTATCCGCTGCCAATGATCGTCTCGATGTACCGGGGCGCCGCAGGATCGTCGCCAAGGTGGGCTCGGAGCTGATTGATCGCCGTGTTAATGCCGGTGATTACGTCGACTGCCTGCTCGTCACTCCACAAACAGGCCGCGATCTCTTCGCGCGAGACCAGCTGCCCGCGCCGGCCAATCAGGAGCACCAACAGCCGCATGCGCGACGCAGGAATTCGCAGCCGGAGACCGCGCCGACGCAACTCCTGCTCCGCGGGGTCCAGTTCAAAGGGCCCGAATCTGAACATCCTGGATCGCAAGGATTACCGCCTGGCAATCAAAAGGGAATGTGCCTGCTCTTGAGGGGAAGCCGCCCCGGGTAAGCGTATCAGAATCAGGGCGGTCGGCGTTAAGACTGAATTTACATCGAATTTAGATCGGGCCCATAGCCATCCATCCGCGCGAAGGCTAGAGTTCAGAGCGATTCATCCCCTTTTTGGGCCCGTCCCCAGGGCCCGCTCGTGAACCTCAACGGATTCTGGCGCCCGGAGGCCCTGTGTCCATGCTTTGCCGTTTTGCACTTTCGGTCCGTTCCCTGCGTCCGCGCAAGTTTGCAACATCCGCCGCCCTTTTCCTTACGGCCCTGGGTACGGTCACTCTCGGCAGGCTCGACGCGCAGGTCACCTATGCCGGCGTGCAGTCGACCGTGCCTGTCCAGCAGACGATCGCACCGGGGGGCATGTCGCTCGACCAGGCTGGGAATCTCGACTTCTACGACGCGGGCAGCTCCAGCATTCTTCAGGTACCGGTCACGGGAGGAACACCAACGGCTCTGCAGTCCCAGGTCGCCGGTCCGGCCGTGTCCTGGGATTCCGAGAGCAGCAACGGCACCCTGGTCTATCTCAGCAGCAATGCGTCCAATCCGAATTGGGTCGCGAGCGCGGACGAGGTCGGAGGAAACCTGACGGCCCCGAATTTCCTTGTCGGCCCGGAAACTGCAACCTCCGCCCTCGCGAGTGTTCCTCTTTCCACGGGCCCAGACACGCTGGTTGTCTTTTCAGATTCGACCGGCCAGCTGTATTTCATGACGCGCACCGGCGGAAGCTGGACTGCTCCCAATAACATTTCAGGCGCAATCGTCGCCGGGCCACTCTCGCTCGCGCTGCTTCCGTTGCCGAGCGGCGGAGCCTTCCTCGAATACGAAGGGCCCGACTTCAAATTTTACTGGTCACAATACGCGTCAGGCTCATGGACTGCGGTTGCCCCCTTTGCAAGCCCCAACATCGCCAGCCCGGCGGGCTCGGGCCCCATCGGAATGGCGCTCGATAGCGCCGGCGATTTGTTCGTTTCCGATACCAACAACAGCGCTGTCTGGGAGTATCCATGGATCGGAAGAAGCAGCCTGGGAACCCCCATCGGATCTGTTTCGACCCTGCCTTATCCCGAGCGGCTGGAGATTGGGGCTTCGCTCAATGGCCCCACCGGTCTCGCCGCCGACAATCTGGGCAATCTCTATGTGGCCGACACCGGCAACGCGCGAATCGTGAAGATCGTACTCCAAGGCGCGAACTTTGGAGACCAGGCTCTCAACTCGACGAGCGCCTCAATTCCGCTGACGTTTACCTTCAGTACGACCGTCAAGCTCGGTGCGACGACCGTGCTTACCAATGGACTCACCTCCCAGGACTTCGCCGACGACGGCACAGGGAGCTGCAGCTCGGGGAGCACCTTCACCGCAGGACAGACATGCAACGTCAACATCACCTTCAGTCCCTTGCTCGTTGGGAATCGCGACGGAGCTGTCGTTCTGCAGTATTACACTGGCCTTGTGCTGGCAATGGCCTACGTTCATGGCACCGGGCGTGGATCCCAACTGAGTTTCCTCCCCGGTAAGCAGACTTCGATTCCTACCAACCAGGAAGCGGTCAACCTTGCCGTCGATGCGAGCGGAGACATTTTTTACAGCGCAAACCACGGCACGACCACCGGCGAACTGGTCTTGAATGCGGGTTCCTATACAAATCAGAACTCGCCCATCATCAATATCAACGGCCTGCAGCTCATCGGGCTGGCCTTTGACGGTGCAGGAAGCGCGTATCTAGCCTCAGCTAGCGGCGCACCGGGCGATGGGTTGTTATCCGGAATCGAAAAATTCGTCCCCGAGCCGATATTCATCAGTGAGCCCTGGGCCCCCGAAGTCGCAGGGGTTGGGCCGATCAACGTGAACGAAATCAATGGAGCTCCCACCACCAGTCCCGACAACATGGGCGTAGATGGAAGCGGCAATGTGTACATCATCGACTCGGTCACATCGAACGTGTTGAAGGCGACGCTCGACGGGAGGCTGTATTCGGTGAGCGTTCTCTATCAACCTTCGAACGGAGACCTTAAGCCTCAGTACCTCGCAGTGGATAGTGCCGATGATCTGTATGTCGCCGGTACCTTGCCCACGGACACCGGCGCAGTGCAGAAGTGGACTCCTTCAAGCAGCGGCTACACACAGAGCACAGTCACCAACCAGTTGGGAACGCTTGCTGTGGATGGAAACGGCATCGTCTACGTCGGTCAGGTTGGCCAGGTGCTGCGCGAGGTCCCCACAAGCAACGGTTATGTGGAGAGCACGCTGCCCATTCCGGGTCTCGTTGGCTCTGCCGTGGTCAGCGTCGCTGTCGATCGGCAGGGCAATCTCTATGTCGGAGATGGAAGCGATCGAGTTCTCAGAGTAGATTTCAACGATCCAGGAAACACTGCATTCCCTTCGTCTACCGAGGTCGGCGCGCTGGATGTGAACGACGGCAAGCAGATCGTACAAGTCTTCAACAACGGCACGCAGCAGTTGAAGTTCACGAAGATCCAGTATCCGGCGGACTTCCCGGAGGCCGACGGCGATTCCAATGCGTGTTCCACCTCGAAGGCAGTCGACGCCGGCCAATCGTGCGACTTGCCCATTGAGTTCTACCCGCAGAGTGCCGGCAGCCTGAGCGAGAATGTCACGCTCGTTGACAACGTTGGATCGCAGTCGATCCCCGTCAGCGGAACCGGCATCTCCGCCGCTTCGCACTTCTCCATCACCACGAGTTCAACCGTGGTTGCCGGAACGCCGTTCAACCTTACCGTCACGGCACTCGATGCGGCCGGCAATACCATCACCGGGTTTAACGGAACGGTCAGCTTCACCAGTTCCGATACGAAGTTCGTGAATCCCGGACCGCTGACACTTTCGAGCGGCACTGCGCAGACGAACGTAACGCTCAAGACCGCGGGCGCACAGACCATCACGGCGACGGATACAAGCGTCGGCAGTCTCAGCAGTTCAGGAAACTTCAGTGTCACCCCAGGCGCGGCCACCACCTTGCAGTTTGGCGGAGCGGCGGCATCGCAGGCTGCGGGCCAGGCCTTCGCTTTCACTATGTCGGCCTACGACTCCTATAGCAACCTTGCCACCGGGTACACCGGCATGGTGCACTTCACCAGTTCGGACGCGAGCGCCAAACTGCCGATGGATTCAGGTCTCACCAATGGCACGGGCAGCTTTGCAGCGACACTCGTGACGACAGGACCACAGAGCATCACTGCAACGGACACGGTGAACAACGCACTCAACGGGAGCGCTCCGTACACCGTTACCGCACAACAGGTGGCAGTGCCCAAGGTCGTGGGCGATACGCAGGCAGCGGCGTCGACAGCCATCAACAGCGCCGGTCTTGTGGTTGGTTCCGTGACCGGAGCGACAAGCGCCACGGTTCCTGCCGGCAACGTCATCAGTCAAAGTCCGATTGCGGCGACGAACGTCAATCTCGGCTCCGCAGTCAACCTGGTGGTTTCGACCGGAGCAATTCCATCCACGTTGACGGCTCCGTCGGAGGGCTCAGTGCTTGTGGGACCCATCGTGACCTTCAAGTGGAAGGCGCCTTCCGGGGCTACCGGGTATGGATTGCGGCTTGGAACCACCGTGGGCGGTAACAACATTTGGAGTTCCGGCCAGATCACTGCGACTTCGGCCACAGCCAAAGGATTGCCTACAAATGGCGAGACGATTTTTGGCCGCCTCTACACCAACTACGGCTCTTTTGAGGTGTATACCGACTACGTCTTCACTGCAGCCACGAGCGCGGCGCTGACGTCTCCTACCGGTGGTACTGTGCTCGCCGGTCCTGCCGTGATCTTCAACTGGAGCACCGCAGGCGGCGCTACCGGATATGCATTGCGGCTGGGAACCACTGCGGGCGGCAACAATATCTGGAGTTCCGGACCGATCACCGCCACCTCCGCCACACCCAAAGGACTGCCAACGAATGGCGAAACCGTTTACGCCCGACTGTACACGACCTACGGATCGACGCAGGCATACACCGACTACACCTTCACCGCGGCCACGTCGGCTGCTCTGACGTCTCCCACCGGAGGCAGCGTGCTCACCGGTCCAAGTGTGACCTTCAGCTGGACCACGGCCAGTGGGGCGACCGGATACGCGCTGCGAGCCGGAACCACCCTGGGCGGCAATAACATCTGGAGTTCCGGAACCATCACCACCACTTCGATCACAGCCAGGAGCCTGCCCACCAACGGCGAGACAGTGTATGTCCGCCTCTACACGACCTATGGATCGACACAGGCATACACCGACTACACCTTCACGGCGGCCACGTCGGCTGCTTTGACATCTCCCACCGGAGGTTCGGTGCTCACCGGCCCCAGCGAGACGTTCAACTGGACGACGGCTGCTGGGGCGACCGGGTACGCGCTGCGGTTGGGAACCAGCCTCGGCGGCAACAACATCTGGAGTTCCGGCTCGATCACTGCGACCTCAGCCACAGCCAAAAACCTGCCCACCAACGGCGAGACAGTGTATGCCCGCCTCTATACGACCTTCGGATCGACACAGGCATACACCGACTACACCTTCACCTCGTACACAGCGCCGTAGTCTGCACTCACCTGCCGTCCACATATGGTTGCTGTGCACGCGGAAAGGTGGTCGGTAACTTGGCTGAAACTCGATTGGCGGTTATACGGCCAGGTGGACTGGATTTGTAAGCACCAGCCGACATTCCTCCGCTTGCAGGATCCCCGTGTGAATCGGCACCCACTCTCTGATCGGAAACAGCGAGTGTCCTTCGAAAAGACGGAATAACCGGCACTAGAAGTTAGGCCGCCTTCTGCCCGAAATGGGTTGTTGACGCTGGTTATCACCGCGAAGAGCGTATCGATCCCCACGAACGCCATTTTCGACCGGAGTCATCCTCGCGCAAGGAGGAGAGATCCCCAGTTGCAATGCCGACTTCCCGTTACCAATCCAGTTGAAAATAGCTGCTGACTCATTGGTGGGTGGGGCTGACTTCATGGTTTCCGACAGCTACAGGTTCTACTTTTCGTAATTTCGGGTCCCTGGTCCGTATACCCAGCGTATGTTCGAGTGGGAGCTGACTTCGAGGGCCTGTATGGAAAGCGATACGGAAAGAATCGCGCATGGGTTGCGCCAGAAAGATGTCGCTGTCCTCGAGAGGCTGGTCGAGCAATACCAATACCGGCTTGTTCGTTATCTCGTCTCCCTACTGGGCAGACGTGATGGAGTGGACGACCTGGTGCAGGAGACGTGGCTCCGAGTCCTGGAGCGAGGTGAATCCTACGACGGGCACTCCCGCTTTGAACCATGGCTTTTCAGAGTGGCGCGCAATATTGCTCTCGATGCCATGCGCAAGCAGACGATGTTCAGCCTGGACCCAAATGAGGTGGATGTAGTTCGCTCATCGCCTGCGTCCAGTGAGCCGTCGCCTTACACGCTTGCGGCGCGGACACAAGATGCCAAGCGACTTGCCCACTCGCTGCAGGCTCTGGAGCCTGCCTTTCGCGAGGCCCTCTTGCTGCGTTTTCAAGAAGGCCTGTCTCTACAGGAAATCTCCGCGATTTTGGGAGCCCCGGTTTCTACCGTAGCTTCCAGGATTTATCGAGGACTGGCAACGCTACGTCCGCAGTTCGAGGGAGATCCAGCATGAATCTTAATTTCCACGAAAGTTTCCAACGGATGGTCGACGAGAGTCTCGCAGGTACCATCTCAGCGGAGAAGCAACAGTCTCTCCGCGAGCATCTCTCTACCTGCGTTCCGTGCCAGGAGTATTTGAGCGCCAGCAATCGGGTTATCGCGGGCCTGAGCGGTTTTTCTTTCGAGGTCAACCCAGCCCTCAATGCGAAGGTTCTGGCAGCCCTCAGACTACAGGCGCAACGGGTCTCATCGGCACCGCCACGCCAACTGCAACTCATGCGCCGGCGCATCGTGGAATACAAAGTCGGAGCTGCGTTCGCTGTAGCGCTGTTGCTGTCTATTGTGGGATCGGCATTTGTCTATGAGGTGGCCACGCTGCTGTTGCACTTCGACACGGCGCAAGTCCGTACAGATGTGCTTATCTTTTGGCTGCTGCCATCGTTTTGTGCGACTTTATGTCTGCTCGCTACGCCAAGTGAGAAGAGAGGTATTGCATGACACAGCAATCGGTGGTGCTTTTGATGGCGTTCCTGGCCGGGTTCGTCGTTGCGGCTCCCTTGTTGGGAACCGCGAGACGAAATCTTCTACCCAGCTTTGCAATGGTCATCGCAGCATTAGCGGTCCCGGTTTGGGTAGCCTATTTTGCTTCCAGCTTTGGCCGTTCCTTCCTTGCTTCCAAAGGATTTCTCAGTAACATGCCGGAAGCACTGTGTTTTGGCGTGACGTTTGGTGTCTTCACCGCGGCTTTTTTCCTTGCTCTCGGGTATGTCTATGGGGACGCCAAAAGGCGTGGGCAGCCCGCATGGGCCTGGGCGGCTGCTGCCTTCCTCATACCCAATCTGATCGGATTCATCCTCTATTTCGTCTTCCGAGGACCACTGCTTCGGCCTTGCACTTCCTGCGGCAAACCTATCCGAGGGGGGGAAGCATTCTGCTCACACTGTGGATACTCGCAGGGCTCCAGTAACGGACGCATCGCGCAAGATGGAGGACCGTATGAGGCGTGAGCGTGCTTTGCAGGTCGTGTTGGTAGTGGTCGGCTTGCTTTATTCCTTTTGGGGGTACTTGCTAGTCGACAATCTCTGGCACGATCAGTGGCTTAACAAGCATAGCGATGTCATGCCGATGTTCCTGAGCCTGAACACGGTGCTTGGGATCTGTCTGTTGCTTGCCATTAAGCAGCCAGCGAAGCATCGTTTGATGATCGGCTATGGTGCATGGTCAAGCCTTGCCCACGCCTTCACGATGGCCATCATGTCGGCACAAGCCATAGTTCACGGGACGCACAGGCAGGATAGTCCACAGGACATTGTGATGTTTGTCGTGATTGGAGGCTCATTGCTTGCACTCCTTCCGGCAAAGCCAAATTCGCCGGCCGGCGCTGCACGTAACGAACCGGTTGTGTAGCACAAGCCGACATTTCGGTACAAACCCATACTCGACGGCGATCCCCAACTCGACTGTGTAGACATATGGCGTCGACGCAGCGAGTTGTGCGGGAAAGCGTTTCTCTCGCTAGAACTCGATACGTGCCGAGAACTGCGCCAGACGCTTGTTGGTCAGCAGCACAGTGGCCTGGCCAAAATTCTGCGGATTATCGAGCGTCGCGCTGATCGAGTGCGAGTCAAAACGAACGCTGTTGGTGATGTTGAACATCTCCCAGCGAAACTGAAGCTTGGCTCTTTCGGTCAGTTGGAACTCCTTGTCGAGGCCGCTGTCCCACGAGAAGTAGCCGTCACCACGAAGAGGATTGCGCGTGCCCGAGTCGCCGGGCAGGGCGTGACCGAACGAGTTGAAGACGGTAGCCGGATCCGCGAAGCGCTGCGTGAGCGAACCGCGCGCAGCAGCTCGCGATGGTATCGGGGCGACCTTGCTGGCCCAGCCTTCAATATCCCAATTGGTGGGGTAGTAAGCGCCGTTGTCCACCAGGAAGGGAAAGCCGCTGGTCCAGCGAACAATGCCTGTCAGCTGCCAGCCGCCCAAGAGTTCGTCTTGCAACCGGTTTGCCGAGGCAAGGAATCTCTTTCCGCGGCCGACGGGCAGAGCCCATATGTAGTTGGAGTTGATCTGGTGAGTGGCGTCGTAGTCAGAGACGCCATAGAGTTGGTTCGGCATCCAGCTGTTCAGAATCTGCGCGTAGTTTGTGGCGCCGGAAGTATTGAGCCGCTCCGACTGCGAGGTGATGTCCATCGACTTGGAGTAGGTGTAGTTCACGTCGGCCTGCATGCCCAGCCCGAGACGCTGACGGTAGACCACCTCCAGCGCGTTGTAGTTCGAATAGCCAATCGACCTCCACGTATAGAGCGCGGAGTACTGGTCATGGTAGTAGCGATAAGACGGATAGGTCTGGTTGGGATTGACGCCGGCGCCGCTCAGCGAGTCAGGCACATCGAGCTCATAGAGCGCGTAGGTTTCGTTGTAGAGGTTTTGCTGGAAGAGTTGGTAAACATTCTGAGTCGCGGAAGCTGGCCCTGCGCCGTATCCCAGGTCGACGTTATCGAGGGCGCTGAAGACGCTTCTCGAAGTAAGGAATTGGGGCAACGGAGCCGACTGCGGCGCCTGCGCGGGAAAGCATCGCAAGCTGCCGCGCGGCCTGAAAATAAGTAGCGCCGGCAGCGGCCAGGTTGAGCGGCATGGCCACATCTTCCTGAGCGAGGAGCCGGTGAGCAAGCCGGGCGACATACGACACTTCAAGCGAAGAACCGTTGTTCAACTCGCGCGCAATCGAGAAGTCGATCAGGTGCGAGTAGGGCGTCCTGATGGCCGAGTCCAGTCCCCAGCTAATTGCGAATTGGTTCAGCAGACGGAACCGCGGGAAAGCCTCCTTGCGGCGCAGCGGGCAGCAGGCCGGCGGGGATTGTCGTCAGGTTCGTAAAGCGCGGCGCGGTGCCAACATTTTCCGAACCGGGAGGGTTTGACAGGTCTGTCGAAAGACCATAGGAACCGTTGTTATCGAAAGTGTTCACGGTCGCGGCGCCAAAGTGATCGAACACCAGCGAGTAGCCGGCGCGGATGCTGGACTTGCCGCTGCCGAAAAGAGTGCGAAGAAGCCCCGAGTCAGGAGCTGGGGAATAGGCGAGGGCGATTCGCGGGCCGAGATCGAGCGTATCGGGTTTCCAGAAGTCAGGCTGATGGTTATAACGACCGTTGAGATTGAATCCCAGTTCGCCCACGTTCGATGCAGCGCCGCCGGAGATTCCCTGCTGAACGCTCCCCTCGTAGTAGCTGCTGAGCGAATAGGGAGTGCAAGCCGAACCATCAATCTTGCAGGCTCCCACCTGGGTGCCAGTCTTTTCCGCGGGTGCTTGCAGATAGGCATAGCGCAGACCATACGTGATGGTGAGGTTCTTCACGGCCTGCCAGGAATCCTGCAGGTAGAACTCGCTTTCCTTCCAGCCGTAGTCCCGTTTGACTGGAGCACCGAGCGCCAGAGGATTGCCCTGCTTGTCGTAGTTGTAGATCGCATCGCCTTCCGTGACGATGCCCACCAGCCCCAGCAATGCATCGTTGTACTCATTGCCGTAGTTTGAGAAATCGACGGCGGGATATCCGTAGACCGGCGGATCAAAGGGGCCGCCGCTGTTCGCGACAGTGGATCCGTTGGAGAGCCAGCCCTGATTCATCTGGCCGTCGGGGAAAGAGTTTGCATTGGTCACGCGCCTGTCATCAATCAGGCGCAGATTTACGCCGGCCTGGATGTTGTGGTTGTGTCCCGTCCACGAAATATCGTCGACGATGTTTTGCACCGGGATGATGATCGACGTCGAGCGAGTAAAGGCTTGAGGGTCGGCGACCGCCGCCAGAGATACATGCGGTTGGTTGGAAATACCGGCGTTGTCTACGCCTTGCCGCGTAAACCCGTAGCGAAAGTTGTTGATGAGGCTGGGGCTCAGCACCAGCGTATACCCCGCGGCAAAGCCCTTGCTATTCGTCAGTGTCGAGGTCGACGGCGGCTGCCCGGGAAACGCGGGAGCAGTCGGCTCGTTGTCATTCTGCAGATTGCCGCGCCAGAACAGCGTGTGTTTCCCATTCGGGCCGAGGTTCCAGTCGAGACGCGCGATATAGGTGTTGTACGTCCGCTGCAGAGTGTAGGGGAACCGATAGCCTTCCGTGTTGAGACCATCGCCCTGTGTCGGGTCGTTGGGCAATGGATAGTTGTTGTAGATGGCCAGGATATTGGGATTGTCTCCAATGCCCTGTGGGTCCATCCCCTTGATATCGGCGGGCGTCAGAAGGTATACCGCGTCTCCGCCGCCCTTCTGGTACTCGTACTGAATGTTGCCGGCGCGAAAACTGGGCGTCGGCACGGTGCCCGCATTCACGCTGGTTCCCTCGGTGTCGCGGCGGCCTTCGTAGTTGCCAAAGAAGAAGACGCGGTCCTTCTTGATCGGGCCATCGACGGCGGCGCCGTAAACATTCCGAATCAGCTTGGGCGGGATGTTCGGCTGGCCGGCGGCCAGTTGCTGCACCTTGTTGAAGAAGTCGTTGGCCTCGAGAAAATTGCTTCGGTTGTATTCGTACACCGCGCCGTGCAGTGCATTTCCGCCACTGCGCGTAACCAGCGCCACCTGGGCGCCCGAAGATCGGCCTTCGTCCGCATTGGGATTGCTCGTGGTTACGCGGAACTCCGACACCGAGTCCTGCGTCACCCGCAGAACGCTCGTGAAGGCATACCCGTTATTGATGTCGTTCACGTCCACGCCGTCGAGCGTAATGTTCGATTGATCGCTGTGCCCGCCATTGACGGCGCCGCTGCGCGAATCGCTGGCATTGTTACCGACGGCGTTCGTTCCGTTGTTGTCGTCGGTTCGCCCCAGGTAGGTCACGCCTGGCTGCAGGCTCAGCAGGTCGGGCACGTTGCGGCCTTCGATTGGAAGCGACGAAACCTGCTTCGTATCGAAGGCATTGCCCATAGTGGCATCGGTTGTGTTCAGTACCAGCTGCACATCGCCCACAACATCCACGTGCTCGGTAACGCCCGCGACAAGAAGAGCTACATTGACTGTTGCCGGTTGGCTCACCAGAATATCGATGCCCGAACGCTCGACCGTCTGGAATCCGCTCGCGGAGATCACCAGGTTGTACGTACCGGGAGCGAGCTGCGAAAACTGAAACTCACCAGCCCCGTTTGTCGTGTTCTCACGCGTTGCGCTCGTGGCGATGAGGGTAAGTTTGACGTTGGCTCCGGGAATGATCGCACCGCTCTTGTCGGTGACGCGTCCGCTCAGCGAGGTAGTCGCCTGCGCATGTGCGATTCCGGAAGAGCCATTCGGAAGGGCAAAGAGCAGAAAGAGGATGAAGAAAAGGTGGAGAGAAGAGCACAGGAAGGGCACGTACGGCGTTTTGCGGAGCATTTGGACCTCGCTTGGGGATGGCGGATCACGTGCTAGCGACCGTTCTAGTTTTATACCTCTCCCGATCCGTTTCGAACAGCATCTTTGAAACCGCAGTGCCGCATTGAGGAATCATCCTTTGCTCAGCCAAGCCCGATTGAGATGTCATTCCGATCCATGCTGAGGCGAAGCCACCTTTCCTTGAGCAATCGTGCCCTACGAAACAATCATCGACGGGCTGGAATTATGGAGTCGGCTGTCGGTGACAACCACGCCTGAAATAAGAGGTCATCCTCATTCCGGAAAGGCTACAGGGACTTCATGCCGACGGAGGTGGCTGCATAGGGTTGCCATGCATCTACATGCCGCTTATCTGCGCCCTTGTTGCCATGCAGGATCTCGGCGATTATCTCCACGGTCTCAACAATCGTGGTTCCAGAGCGGTTGAAGTACAGGTTGCCATCCGCCAATGCGACCCGTCCAGCTCGTACGGAGTTGAGCTGCATCCATCCCGGCAATGCCTCCAGGAGCGGCAGTTCGCGCATCGTCCTGCTTATGTTGTAGCCGCAGGGAGCAATGATCAGGAAGTCCGGGTCGGCATCGCGAACTTCATTCCAGGAAATCGCACGGGAGAATTGCCCCTTCTCGCCGAGCAACACCTTTCCGTTTGCGGCCTCCACCAGTTCGGGTCCCCAGTTGCCCATCGAAAAAATGGGGTCCGTCCATTCCAGCATCACCACCGTCGGGGTCGGCTTATCTCGCACCGCGTCGGTGACTGCACGGACGCCAGAGCGCATCTTTGTAACAAGGTCTTCGCCTGCGGACAAAAGGTCCATGGCCCGGGCGATGCTTATAACGCCGTCGAAGATACCTTCAACCGTTCCAGCACTGAGAGCCAACACTTGAGAACTCAACATGCCGCAACCCACCCTCTCCACGTCGTCCGGAGTAACAGCACATACGTCGCAGTGCGCCTGTGTGATCAGGAGATCCGGGCGTAGTTGGCGGATCAGGTCCGCGTCGACATGGTAAAGCGGTTCGTGCGCCTGGAGTCGCCGCCTCACTTCGGCGTCGATCTCCCCACTGGACATATTCACATCGAACGCAGGGCGGGTGCAGGCGGGCAGTTCCCTCACCCACTCGGGATTGTCGCATTCATGAGAACGACCCACTAGCGCATTCGCCTGCGCCAAGCGCACAGACGATCTCTGTCCCACTTGCAAGGAGTGAAATTACACGCATGGCCGGCTTCCCGATGCAATCCGATTCCTGCCTATTCTAACTTTTCAATCCGTCCGCAGGGACCGCATGGGATCAATAGAGGCGGCGCGGCGCGCCGGCAGGAAGCCGGCGAGGGTCGCGCACAACGACAATGCTCCCACGGCCGCAAGGAGTGAAAGTGGGTCGTAAGCGCTAAGCCGATACAGAAGGCTCTCCATCAGATGGCCGGCCAGGAGCGCCGCAGGGACGCCGATCGCCAAACCGATAAGAATCTGGACCAGCGCGCCGCGCAGGATTAAAGCCATTACCCCGCTACGTGACGCTCCCAACGCCATGCGGATGCCAATTTCACTCGTTCGCTGGACCACAAGGTACGACATCACACCATAGAGCCCCACGGACGCCAGAATCAGCGCCAGGGCGCCGAACAGGCTCGTGAGGCGCGCTACCAGGCGATCCCGATTGAAATTGCCCGCAACCTGGGAATCGTACGAGGAGAAGTAGAAGATGGTGAGATTGGGATCGATCTCTGCCATGGCACGGCGAAGCAAATTCTCAGCATCATTCTGCGGACGGGTGAACTGGACGATGATGGAGCTGACAAACATCGAACTCTTCTCGGAGGAAATCGCCTCGGGGACCGTGTAGCCGAGGTATTGCTGCGTTAGCGGACGCAGAAAGAGAGGAGCGACTTTCCCATGCGGATCGTTCATTTGGAAGTCTGCGAACACGCCGACGATTTCAAATGCTCCAGAGTTCTTTGATGACACGATGCCGAAATGCTTGCCGATGGGGTCCTGGTTGGGAAAGAAGAATTGCGCAAAGGCTTGATTGACGAGCACAACGGGGGTTGAGCCTTGCGAGTCGTCCGCGGAGAAATCTCGCCCGCGCACTATCGGAACTCCGATGGTCTGTAGAAAGCGGCCGCTGACACGGACCCATGTGGAAAAGCATTTGTCTTCGGGACCAGGTGTGGGATGGCCCTCGAGAACGACGCAGGTTCCCCACGCGTTGCCGCTCAAAGGCGTATAGCGAGCGAGGCTCACTTTGCTCGCAGAGGGCAACGCGGAGAGACGGTCTTCAATCTTGCGATAGAGTGCGGGGAGGCGGTCGAGGGTGTAACCCGCGCCGTCCGGATCGATGCGGAGAACGTAGCGGTTGGCTGTGATGATGCCGAAGTCTTGATGCTCGAGGTTGGCAAGCGATCGGCTCATAAGAAACGCTCCCGAAAGCAATACGACTGACAAGGCTACCTGTAGGACGATCAAGGTTTTCTGGGGTAAGTACGAGCGGTCGCCTGCGCTGCGGTTGGCGGTCCGCAACGCCTCCGCCGCCTTGGCCTGAGAAGACGTCCAGGCTGGTACTGTGCCGAAGATTACGCCGGTGAACAGAGAAACGACGAATGCGAATGCAAGCACGGTGATGGAAGGATCTGCGTGGACCGGCATGTTGTGCGCATTCGGAAAGGCCAGCAGGAGAATCATCCGCGAAAGACCATAGGCTACGGCCACACCGGCCGCTCCGCCGATGAGACTGAGCAGGACGCTTTGGGTGAGAATCTGGCGGATGATCCGGGCGCGGCCTGCGCCCAGCGCCATACGCACAGATAGTTCGGCTCGTCGTGAAGTATTACGGGCCAGCAGAAGGTTAGCGAAGTTGGCGCAAGCAATGAGCAGGACGACGCTGGAGAGAATCATCAGCATACGCAGGGCCTGGCCGGTTTGCTGTTGCAATGTCTGGATGCCGCCGCCTCCGGGCGCAAGGACCACATGCTGGCGAGGAATCAGAGCCGCTCCGCCATTGCCCGTGTACTGAGGATGTGCGAACATCCACTGGCGCAGTCTGACGGAAAGCTTTGACTGCAGAGCCGGAATGCTGGTCTGCGGGCGAACCCTGCCCAGCAGGTAAAGCCATGATGTGTCGTCGTCGCCATGAGGCCATAGGGATGTGCCTGGCCCATTGATGGCGGGCTCGTCGGATAACGGCATCCACAAGTCCGGTGGACGCTCAATGACGCGGTCGCCGAAAAAATGTGCGGGCGCGATGCCGGCCACCGTGAATGGATGCGTCTGAACATAGACCGTGGAGCCCACGATGGCTGGGTCGCCGCCGAAATTTGACTGCCATGCGGCGTAGCTGAGGACGAGTACAGGCGCAGCTCCGTCTTTGTCGTCGTTCTGGGTGAGCGGGCGTCCGGCATAAGCCCCAACCCCAAGGGTATTGAAGTAGTTGCCGGAGACAAATTCCGAGCGCAGCGGACGGGCAGGAGACGAGCCCCAGCGAAGAGACAAGGAAGACCCGTCTGCCTCAACCGCCGCAAGCTGTTCGAACTCCGACGAAGTTTGCATCAGATTGAGGTACAGGTCGTAGGGGAAGAGATCAAAGTCACCGTTTTCCATCTGAGCCCCGACGCCCTCGTAGCAGCAAGTGCCCTGATCGCCAATGCGATACAGGCGGGAGGGATCAGACACCGGGAGAGAACGGACGAGAACAGCCTGGACCAGCGTGAAGATGGCCGTCGTGGCGCCGATGCCAAGCCCCAGTGTGATCACGGCCGTTAACGTGAAGCCAGGCGAATTTCGCAGCTGCCGCAGCGCATACCGGACGTCCTGCATCAACGACTCCAAGCGCAACCATCCCCATTGGTCCCGGGTCACATCCGCAATCATCGCGACATTCCCGAATTCGCGCATTGCCGACGTCCTGGCATCAGCGGGCGATTCTCCTCGTGCCACGCGGTCGGCTATCGCCATCTTCAGGTGGCTCTCCATCTCCTCTGTGAGATCCGATTTGCGCCGCAAAAATCCCCAAAGTCTCATGCGCCACCTCTCTCTGCCGTCATGATTCCTTCGATAGCCGCGACCATCCTGCCCCAGCGTTCATAGTCTGAAGCCAGCTGCTCCTTGCCCAATTTCGTGATCTTGTAGAATTTCGCGCGCTGATTGCTTTCGCTCTGCTTCCATTCCGCCTTCACCCATCCCTGGCGCTCCAGCCGGTGCAGCGCCGGATACAGCGATCCCGTTTCCACCTGCAACACGTCGCCAGAAGTAGTTCGGATCGCCTGGCTGATTCCATAGCCATGCTGTTCGCCCCACTGAAGTGCTCTGAGAATCAGCATGTCCAGCGTTCCCTGGAGGAGTTCAATCCGATTCTGATATTTGCTCTTCGCCATAGGCTGTAGATTCTCTACATCAATGATGTAGACAATCTACATCCCTTCAGGCGAGATCGCAAGCCCATTCTTTCGGGGCAAATTCGGAGGAGGGTTTTCGAGATTCCTGGAATCCGCCGCGCGGTATTGGCAACTGCAGGCGCCCGCAACAGGGTTGCGACACCCGCGACACCCGACGAGATGAGGAACGTGCGACGATTCATGAGTCCATCCGTGCAGGAGAGACGGAGATTCGCATGCTCCTATGACAGACTCAGTTTGAGAGCGGCTGCGTAGTCCGTCTTGGGGCGATAGTTCTTAGGCAGTTCTACGCGAAGAGCATCTGCCTGCTGTTTCCAATCAAGACTTGCGCCGGTTCCCAGAAGTTCGACGCGGGTGATTTTGCCCGGGCTGGTCGCTGCCGACAATCCCAGCGAACGTATAAGAATCGGCTCTGCCGGCCAACCGAGCACGATGGCGTAGACAACGTTGTTCGCCTTGTTGCGAGTGAAGCGAATGTCCTTTTCTCCAAGCTTGTTGACGCTCTCGCCCTGGAACGAGCCGGCCTTGACCATATTGCGGCCCTTCGCCGGAGATCTTCCATGGCCGCGTCTCATAGATGGCTTCACCGTTGACCTCCATCCATGAGGTTATGCCATCGAGTACTGCGATCTCTTTGCTGTCGATGGTTCCGTCTGGCCTTCCGGGCACATTGAGAATGAACGTGCCGTTCTTGCTCACGGTATCGATGAGCCAGTGAATCACTTCTCTTGGATTCTGATAGCCGCCGTATTCGCCCGGCTTCTCATACAGGAAACGCAGGTAGTGCCAGGCGCCGATGCAGGTTTCCGACTGCCAGGGATACTTCATGATGTCAGCGGTCAAGCCGCGCTCATAGTCGGCAACCACTGCTTTCACAAGCCGGTCAGGAACGTCTTTGACGTTCAGGACCGCGTCCATCTTGCCGCCGTTCCTCTTCAGGCTGTTGTTGTAGAAGTACGCGCCGATGTTCATGCCGGCCCAGCCGAGCGGAAGGAGCGAGTCGTCGAAGTAGAGAAGGTCGGGATTGTGCTGATCGATCAGATCGCGGGTTCGATCGTAGAAGTTCTTCACGTAGGAAACATCCGGTAGCGCGTCGCCTGGATGCTTCACACCGTAGAGGCGCTGCGGATCGAGCCCTTGCCACCACTGCCCCTTGCCCTGTGCCTCGGTGAGAGCACCATCGTAGGGAACGCCGGCCAGCGGCCCTGATTTATCCGCGCCATGAGAGGGCTGAAACCACCACCAATTGCGGGCCTGATGCACAGTGACGCCGAATCGCATTCCCTGCTTGCGAGCCGCGGCTGCCCATGTGCCGACGACATCGCGGTGCGGACCGATGGCTGATGAATTCCACGGATGGTGCTTCGAATCCCATGCGTCGAAGTTGCAATGATGATTCGCCAGCGCCACGAAGATTCTGGCGCCCGCCTTCTTGTAGCGCGCGATCAACTCGTCGGGATCCCAATTGAGCAGCGTCCATTGCGCGCAGAGCTCTTTGTATCCGAAGCGCGATGCCGGCCCGTAATGATCGAGGTGATACTTGTACTGCCGTTGCCCCTCGACGTAGATATTGCGTGCGTACCAGTCTCCATCTTCGGCTACGCACTGCGGGCTCCAATGAGCCCAGATCCCGAACTTGGCGTCGCGATACCAATCAGGAGCCTCGTAGTCGAGCAATGAATCCCACGTCGGCTTGAATGGACCGTCTCCGGCAAGATTGGGAATCGGCGATTGCAGCGGCACGTCGTCCCACATGCCCCCGGCGATCTGCGAGGGAGCGGGGTTGTAGTTCCATGCCGGCTGCTGCCAGTTGGATTCGTCCAGCTTTGTCGCGACGATCTTGCCATCGCTCACCTTGTAGAAGACTCGTTGTTCCGGCGGCAGAGCACAGAACTCTGCGTAGTCCCTGGTGTAGCGGTTGAAACCTTCAGGCAATTCCGACTGATCACTGGACAAGCTCCGGGCATACGAAGGAATCCCCGCGGATGCGGCTGTCATGGCAAGAGACTTGCAGAAACTCCTACGCTTCATAAGCTCCGTTGTCGCTCATCGAGAACGTTGGATGAGTTGAGCACTGCGCAAAGCAAAGGCTCGCACTTAACAAGATCAACATTGCAATGGTTCGCATCATGCACCTTCGCAGGCCGGAAAGATTCACCGCCCCTCTACCGGCGAAACATGAAGCGACGGAATCCTATACCAGCGGACGTGCTTTAATAAAGCGATTTTTTAGCTTGTTTTATGCGCCATATCCTTTATATAGTCGTGTGGTTCCGATTTCGTGGAAATCAGCGACGACTTGCAATACGGCAGCTCAGGATGGCCTTCGATTCGATGCCACCAAGCTGCACGAAATCCGCGATCACTACGGAATCGCCAACAGTTGGAGATTTCAATGAAGCGCCGCGTAACACGAGTATTCGAGTGTATTGTTACCTGCCTGGGAATCCTGATCTTCGCTGTCGCCGCGAAGGATTGCATCGCGCAAAACTCAGCGAATCTGCCATATATGAATCCGCAGCTGTCGCCTGAGCAGCGAGCGACGGATTTGGTGCACCGCATGACGCTGGCGGAAAAGGCTACGCAGATGCAGAACAATTCCGCGGAGGTTCCAAGGCTGAAGATTCCTGCCTATCAGTGGTGGAGCGAGGCTTTGCACGGGGTCATCAATGACGGCGTGACCGAGTATCCCGAGCCCGTCGGCCTAGCCGCGACTTTCGATGCGCCGGGCATTCACACCATGGCGGCGCAGATCGGCATTGAAGGCCGAATCAAGCATGTGCAGAATCTGCGCGAGGGCCACACCGGCATCATGGGTGGCCTCGACTTCTGGTCGCCCAATTTGAACATCTTCCGCGATCCACGCTGGGGTCGGGGACAAGAGACCTATGGCGAGGATCCGTTCCTCACCGGCCGCATGGGGGTCGCATACGTAACCGGTCTGCAGGGCGATGACCCCAAGTACTACCTCGCGATCGCAACGCCCAAGCACTATGCCGTGCACAGCGGACCCGAACCCACGCGCCACTTCGCAGATGTGGATGTAAGCAAGCACGATGAGGTGGATACTTATGAGCCTGCATTCCGCGCTGCTGTTGTGGAGGGCAAGGCGGGATCGGTCATGTGCGCGTATAACGCGATCAATGGCCAGCCGGCGTGTGCGAATCAATATCTGCTGCAGGATCAGTTGCGCGGCAAGTGGGGATTTCAAGGGTATGTTGTATCTGACTGCGATGCCGTGAGAGACGTGGCTGCCAATCACCGCTATCGTTCGACGCAGGCGCAGGGCGCAGCAATCTCGGTCATCCGCGGCATGGACAACGAATGTGTCACATTCACATCGCGCTTCGGCGATCCAGTGGAGAAGGCGTATATCGATGCAGTTCAGCAGGGCTACCTTCCCGAGAGCGTGCTTGACACTGCCCTCGTTCGCCTCTTCACTGCGCGCATCAAGCTGGGCATGTTCGACCCGCCGGAAATGGTTCCTTACACGAAGATCGATGAGAAGGAGTTAGACAGCGCGGAGCATCGTCAGCACGCACGCAAGCTCGCCAATGAATCGATGGTCCTGCTGAAGAATGACGGTCTTCTTCCCCTGAAATCCGGAATCAAGAAGATTGCGGTAGTAGGACCGCTTGCCGACCAGACGCGGCCGCTGATCGGAAACTATGCCGGTCAACCCACGCATATCGTGTCCATCATGGACGGCCTCAAGACGGAGTTTCCTAACGCAACCATCACCTTCGTCGCTGGTACGCAATTCCTCCGCACGGATGGGACGCCAGTGCCCGACGCTCTATTAACGACTCCCGATGGCAAGCCCGGCCTGAAGGCCGACTACAACGAAGGAATGCGCAGAGGTCCCGGCGCACCGAGCAGTCCAACGATCGTGAGCCGCACAGAGAGTAACGTGAAACTCGCTGGAGCGAACCTGCCATCGGAGGTCGCCGGCAAGAAAACCTTTGGCGTGCAGTGGTCGGGATTTCTGACTCCGGCTGAATCGGGCGATTTTCTGCTTGGCATTCGCTGCGCGGGATTCTGCAGAGTTGCAGCGGATGGCAAGCAGATCGCATTGGCGTTTGGCGGCGGCGGGCTGGCGTCTCAGGTAGGCCGAGTCCACCTCGAGAAGGGCCGTAAGGCCGCTCTCGAGATTTCGTACGGAACGCAGGGACGGGAAAGCGCAGGCGGAGCTGATCTGGGCGAAATCGAACAACGCACCTTCGCCGGAGGCGATCACAGCAGCGAAGAACGCCGACGTGGTCATTGCTGTTGTAGGCATCACAAGCCAACTCGAGGGCGAAGAGATGCCTGTCACCGAACCGGGCTTCCTCGGCGGAGACCGCACCAGCATCGACCTTCCTCAACCGGAAGAGGATCTGGTGGAGGCGGTTGCCTCGACGGGCAAACCCCTTGCAGTGGTTCTGATGAATGGCAGTGCGCTGGCTGTCAACTGGATCAATGAACACGCCAATGCCGTTCTCGAGGCGTGGTATCCGGGCGAAGAAGGTGGTGCGGCAGTGGCTGAGACACTGAGCGGCAAGAACAATCCCGCCGGTCGGCTGCCCGTCACCTTCTACAAGGGTGTGGATCAGTTACCGAACTTCGAAGATTACGGGATGGCAAACCGCACCTATCGCTACTTCAGCGGCAAGCCGCTCTATCCCTTCGGCTATGGGCTGAGTTATACGAAGTTCAGCTATAGCGACCTGAGTGTTCCGACTTCGCACGATTGCTGCTGGACAGCCACTCGGCGCTGATGTCACGGTCACCAATGTCGGCAAGGCTCGCGGGTGATGAGGTGGTGCAACTCTATCTCAACTTTCCGTCGGTCAAGGGTGCGCCTCATATCGCTCTGCGGGGTTTTCAGCGCATTCACCTCGAAGCGGGCGCAAGCCAGAAAGTGCACTTTGATTTGAAGCCGCGCGACCTTGAGATGGTGACGGAGGAGGGCAATCCCATCATCGCTCAAGGCGATTACACCATCAGCATCGGCGGTGGCCAGCCAGACACGACGGCCCCCGTTGCGACCGGACACTTTCACATTGACGGCCAATATGCATTGCCCGAATAAGCAAAGGAGAGAACTTCATGTCTGAATTTTCAAGACGCGTCTTCACTCGCCGCGAGGCACTGCTTCTTTCGGCCACTGCGGGAATGGGCGTGGTGGCGGGTCAACCCGCACGCGCATCGGACAGCATCAAGACCGCCGCTCACCAGGAGCCGGGAAATGTTTCAACGCCGCGCTCGGCGATTGCAAAGACGCAATACGGCAAGGTGCGCGGGTTTTTGGATGGCGGTGTCTTGACGTTCAAAGGTGTTCCGTATGGTGCAACTGCGGCCGGAGAGAATCGCTGGCTTCCCGCCAAGCCACCCACGCCGTGGACGGACGAGTATCCAGCCCTGGTGTACGGAGCAAACTGTCCGCAGAATCTGCATACTTGGACCGGCATCGAGCAGACGTTTCTCTTTGACTGGGACGACGGATGGCAAAGCGAGGACATGCTGAAGCTGAACATATGGACACCGAGTCTCACAGGGAAGCGTCCAGTGATGTTTTACATGCATGGGGGCGGGTTCAGTTTCGGATCGTCGTACGAGTTGCCATCGCACGAGGGCGCACAGATGGCGCGTCATCATGATGTGGTGCAGGTGTCAGTAAATCATCGCCTGAACATTCTTGGATTCTTCGATGCCAGCGAGATTGGCGGCTCGGCGTATGAGGATTCGGCGAACGTGGGTATGACCGACCTGGTGGCGGCGCTGAAATGGGTTCACGAAAATATCGAGAATTTCGGCGGTGACCCGGATCGCGTGATGATCTATGGGCAGTCGGGTGGCGGATCGAAGGTGACTACCCTGATGGGCATGCCTTCGGCGGTGGGGCTATTCCATCGTGCTTCGGCGCAGTCGGGCGGCGGGGGAAATATTCCCAGCAGGGATCAGCAGAAGGAACTGGCCCGGCAGGTAATGAAAGAGCTCGGGCTTGCGGCGAATGACATCGGAGCCTTGCAGAAGATGGAATGGGCGAAGCTGTTTGCCGCCGGCAATGCGGCAGCGGCGAAGATCAATCCGGCGGGGCCGCCGGTGGCGGGACCGGGAGCGCCAGGCACGCCGCGGGTGGGGTGGTCGCCTTGCGTTGATGGGAAGGTAATCAACATGCGCTCATTCTTCGACGCAGCTCCAGAGATCTCGAAGAATGTGCCGATGCTCGTTGGCTCGGTGAGCGAAGAGGGCAATCGAATGTCGTCGCGCCCCACCGAAGAAGAATGGCATGCGAGCCTTTCGAAGATGTACGGCGCTGAGAAGGCGACTGCCATCGCCGCTGCTCTGAAGAAGGCCTATCCGCAAAAGAAGATCCAGACCTTGTCGTACATCTGCAGCGGTACTCCCGGTCTGAATGGACTGGGCATGCGCAACAACGTGGTGAAGATGGCGCGGTTGAAGCACGAACTGCACGCCGCGCCGGCGTACGCTTACTACTTTACGTGGCAGACGCAGATTCTGGATGGCGTGGCTGGAGCGTGGCACACCGCCGAGCTTCAGTTCTGCTTCGACAACACCAAGAGGTGCGAGCAGGGGACTGGAAACACCCCCGAGGCACAGGCGCTAGCCAGGAAGATGGCAGCATCCTGGGCCGCGTTTGCCGCGACTGGAAACCCGAGCATACCGGGCTTGAGATGGTCACCTACCGATCCAGAAACGAACAAGACGATGATCTGGGATAACGAGTGCCGCATGGTAAATGACCCTGACGGAGAAGCTCGCAAGATCGTCCTGACCTGATCGAAAACCATCAGCACAACATTGCAACGAAAGGATCCTGTCGATGAGGGGCGTTTCACGCAGGGAATTTTTGAAGACAGCTTCGCGGACCGGACTGGCTGTCGTCGCCAGTGCCGCGGCTGGGCGTTCCAGCATGGCGCAAAATGCGGCCTCCCGCGTGGTGATCGATACTGACCGCCAGATTGCTTCGGTCAGCCATGAGTTGTTCGGGTCTTTTCTTGAGCAACTGGGGCGTGCGATTTATCAGGGAGTCTATGATCCGGGCTCGAACCTTGCAGACGAACACGGGTTCAGAACCGACGTGGCGAATGAAGTGCGCGAGCTGGGCGTCCCGATTGTGCGATGGCCGGGCGGAAACTTTGTTTCGGGGTATCACTGGCTGGATGGCGTGGGCCCGAAGGACAAGCGCCCGGCCGTGCTCGATCGCGCGTGGGACACGCTCGAGACGAATCAGTTCGGGACCAATGAGTTCATCACGTGGGCCCGGCTCGTCGGAACAGAGCCACTGATGGGGCTGAACTTCGGTACGGGATCCGCTGAGGATGCTGCGGCATTGGTGGAGTATTGCAACGTACCTGGAGGAACGAAATGGAGCGATCTGCGCCGCGCCCACGGGTACACTCAACCGCACGGTGTGCAGTTCTGGTGTGTGGGCAACGAGATGGACGGTCCCTGGCAGATCGGGCACATGGCAGCGCGCGACTATGGGCTGAAGGCGACGGACGCTGCACGGCAAATGCGCGCAGTGGATCCGACGATCAAGCTCATAGCCTGCGGGTCGAGTGGGCCGTTTATGCCCACCTATATTGACTGGGACCGCACTGTGCTGGAAGAGTGCTATGACCTGGTGGATGGAATCTCCCTGCACCATTACTGGGGAAACACAGAAGAGACGAAGCGCGACAGTCAGACGTATATGGCCATGAATCTGGCGATGGACCGGCAGATCCACGAGATCGCGGCTGTGTGCGATACGGTTCGCGCCCAGAAGCGTTCGGGCAAACAGCTGTGGTTGTCCTTCGATGAATGGAATGTCTGGTATCGCGCCCGGGGTGGGGATTTCTCGGATGGCCATCGCAACCCCCATCCGCATCTATTGGAAGAACCGTACAACCTTGAAGACGCCCTGCTCGTCGGTGGGCTGGCGAATTCGCTGATTCGCAACTCGGATCGCGTGAAGGTCGCGTGCCTGGCGCAGCTTGTCAATGTGATCGCACCGATCGCGACCAATGAGAACGGGATCTTGCGGCACACCATCTACTACCCGTACGCATGGGCTCTTAAATATGCGCGCGGGCGCGCCTTGAGCATTCAGCTCGAGGGTCCCGGCTACGAAGTGCCTGCGCTGGGCCGGCCAATTGAGAGCACCGGGTTGCCGCTTCCGGGATTTGGCGCAGTGCCCTGGGTCGACATCGCGGCAACCCTCGATGCCGGGAACAAAACGGCCGCGTTGTTCCTGTTCAATCGCAATCTGGATCGGCCACAGGAGGTGGAAGTGGTGTGGCGCGACGTAACGCCGACCGCGGTAAACGCGTTTTTGACCATGACGGGACCGGATCTGAAAGCGGGCAACACGTTTGCAGATCCCAGGCGGGTGATGCCGCAGGCGTTGGAAAAACCCGCGGTTGGATCGCGCATGACGCTTCAGTTGCCAGCGCGGTCGTATTCAGTCTTGTCCCTTGCCTTGTAACGGAATCGCAAAACCGTCTTCATCGAAATAGAAGATACGTCTTCGATAAGTAGGCCTGACCGCATGACGACCAGATTCACTCGTGAACGGAACGCTGCGCTTATCTTATTTGCTGTCTCCCTGAGCCTTGCGTATTCGCAGCCCACGCCTTCGACTGCGACCGCCGCCCCATCTGCGACTTCCGCTCCATCACACGAAACGCTGCCTTTTATCAGCCCGATCTTTGGCGACAACATGGTCTTGCAACGCGGCAAGGCCGACGCGCTGTGGGGCTGGTCAGAGCCCGGCGATCGAATTCAGGTTGAGATTGGCAGCGCCACGGCGTCGGGGGTAGCCACTAAGTTATTTTTATTTTCTGGTGGACGCGGAAGGAATCGAACCTTCAACCTGTCGGTTAAGAGCCGAATGCTCTGCCAGTTGAGCTACGCGTCCATTCAGGCTGGAGGACTGTGCCGAGGCATTGCTGAAGCACAGCCAGAAGCAGCGGCAAATACCCGCTGCCAGAAGTGACTATAGCACAGCCCGCGCCAATTCCCAAAGGTGCGGCAGCCAACGCGAACAAGGCTTCGCTTCCCTTCTGAACATTTGTTCTGCTGGGTTTACAGGAGGCCGCTATCCAACGAGCAAAGATCGGAGTTGAGGCTAAAAGTTGAAGGCCAGCCCGCCGGTCACAGCTCGCTGCGTCTGCGCAAAAACCAGCAGCGAACCATCGTTCATGCAGAATTGGCTGATAGCCCTGGGCCAGCAGGTTGCGCAGATTCAGAAGCGCTTCGAGGCCGCCCGATCCGTCGCGGCGAAGATGGATGGGCTGGCGGAACTGAAAGCTGAGATACGGCGAGGGTTGGTTCTGGGCGAATGCGGCGACCGGCGTGATCGTGGACTCGGGCTGCCATCGGTAGGTGGCGCGCCAACGCGTCCCGCTTCCTTCCAGCGTGCCGGAGAGCGAGATCGAATATGTCTGCGCGTGATGCGCATGCGCCATCGCCATGAGCTGCGCCGGTCCCACTGCCGCACCCGCACCGGAGCCGAAGACCAGCGCATTGCCGTTGGCATAGGTGACGCGCACCTGGTTGTTGCCGAGCAGGCGATGCTGCGCCGCAGCCATCATTCCATAAGAAGAGAAGCTCGGGCCGGCGGCGTGCAGCAGACCGCTCCCTGGATCGAAGATCATCGCGGCGGGCGCGGGACCGGCGGCATTGCGATCCGCAGCCTCCAACGTCGGATTCTCTTCCCTGTCGGCGAAGAACAGAACCGACATAGCCGGACTGGTCGGTGCTCCGTTCCCAGCCGATCTCCTGATGCAACCCATGCGCCAACGCGATCTTTCCATCGCGAAGCGCAACAGTGCGGAAGCTCTGTCTGAATCGCCGATCCATCGGATCCACTGACCGCCGGCAAAGCCGTCGCCATGCGATACAGCACAGTCGAATCGCCGTCGCGCCATGCGACCGAAGCAAACGGAAGTGCTGCCAAGACCGTGTTCGGTGAGTTGTTGGCGAAGCGGGCGAGGGTCTGCGTCGAACCGACCTCGGCCTCGAGCGCATCGCCGAACGTCAGTGTCTCCGAGGACCGGAAGCCGGCTTCTTCAAGCCCCTGCGCTGCCTCCCGGCAGAAATCTCCGGGTGAATGGAAACAGCGGCCAGCGACTGCACCGATCCGGCGAAACCGAGGTCCTGGCGGAAGCCGAGCTGCGATTCCATGCCCGCGTTCGGTTCCAGGAGCAAAGTCGACCTGCGCCAGCAGTTCGCGGCTGTTCGGACGGCGTGTCTTCGACGGCTGCGGCTACGCCGCTCGCCGCTCTCGCCAAACGTCGCCTTCCTGTGCCCATGGCGACCAGGCGCGCTTTCAGTTTCGGCGTTGTCGCCGGAGCCATCGGAGACGACCACCAGCGGTCCGTCCTCAAGCCAGCGCAGCAGAGGGCGATTCGCCGCCGAGCGCAGCGTCCACTTCCAGTCATCCTGCTCGGTATTGGCCGCACGCGGCTTGCGAGGGCAGCCACTGCATCACTTCGTAAAGCGTGTTCAGCGTGAGATTGACGACGGTGCTGGTGCGCACCCGCACATCTTCGCGCAGCGACGGCAGAAACGACGTGCCGAGTGCCTTGACGGCGTAATGGCCGGGGAGGACCGAAGGAATGGTGAAGCGTCCATTGGTGTTGGTGTAGACCACGGCCACGACAGAGAGATCGGGCCGCAGCAGCTGGACCTCGGCGCCGATCTGCGCAACACCTGAGGAATCGCGCACCACGCCCGACACCGATCCAGTGGCTGCTTCGCAGACAGAAGCGGTGGCCACAACAATCAGCGCGACAGCGAACACGAGATGTGCACTGCGCTTAATCACATTCGACGACTTGTCGACGTCCCTGGCAAAAGTCTTGCGAAGTGATCCCGCGCGGGTATGCGAATCTGGTGTCCGATCACCCTGCTGCGCTGGATGCATACTATTCCACGACAAAAGGTGCCGATTGCGCAATCTCTTGTTTCGAAATTGTGTCGTTTACTTTGATCGTCACCTTGTATTTTCCGGGCTGAAGCCCCGCCATCGGCAGAGTTTTCTCCACAGTCAATTGATCGCTGTGGGCTCCCAAGTCCTTTGACTCCAGCTCTTTCTCGAAGACAACGGTATTGGTGGCGCTGTCGGTGATCTGGTAGGTCACCGTCGCCTCGTTGCTCTTGGTCGCATCGTTGATGCCCAGGTTATAGACCTGCATCCAGAAGTTGAGCTGCTGGTTGCGCTTGAAGTTCACCGGCGTCGACGCGGTTCGGCCATCACGCGCGGGCAAATGTGCGTGTTGCCAATCACGCAGCTTCCCTCGCCAATCTCGCGCGAAGAAACGGTGTTCATCTCGTCGGCCAGAATCAGCGACGAGGTGGCCAGCTTTTCATCATGGAACGCCGGCACATCCAGGCTGCTGCCATAAATGCCCATGTGATCGGGATTGTTCACATCCTTGATCGCGATGTCCAGCCGATAAAGGCCGGGAATAAGCGGCAACGCCTTCCAGTAGACCGACTTGCGCTTCCTGCGCCTTCTCCAGCAGTTCGGCAGGCTCTTCCACCGAAACAGTAGTCTCATCGCTCTGCACGGTCTTGTGCGTCAGCGTCGTCACCTTGATCAGGATGTTCACGAAGCCCTTGGACACCCCGTCCTTGGTCACGAAGGTGATGTCGCGGTTCTTGAGCTGAATCGTGATCGGGACCAGCACGGTGGAGTCGGTCACCTTTACAAAATCGGTGCGCACATCGAACGGAAAGACCGGACCGCTCATGATCTTGTGTTCGGAGATGAACGCGTCCAGATCGCTGAACTTGATCGGCGGAGGCGCAAAGATCTTAGCCGCCAGCTCAATGCGGTCAAACTCCTTTGAAGCCTGCGAGCTGGAGAGCGGCCCTGTGCCGAGGTTTTCAAAGCCGCCCTTGAAGCGGTCGGCCTTCTTGGCCATGCCCATCTCTTCCCACTGCGTCAGACCGGCGCCGGGCGTGTGCAGCAGCGCGTCTTTTTCGCCGCGGTCGATGGTGAAGTGGTAGTCGCCGCACTGGCAGGTATCGACAAACTCGAGGTCGATGTTGTCGCCGATGCCTTCGAGGTAGCGGTAGTGCCAGGTTTCAAACGGGAAGGTCGAGGTCTCGCCGCCGCCTTCGTCCATGGGCCGCTGGTAGCTGCCGCCGGAGGGGTGCGATTCGACCGAATCGGGCTTGCCGTAGGCGATATAGATGTGGCCGCGATCCGTCTTCCAGCCCGGCTTGCCGGCCGCAAAGTGCTCGTTGGCATAGGCGATGCGCCGATAATGCTCTTCGCGGAACTCGTTTTCCGGGGAATCGGGATTGGGATTGCGCCGCAGCCAGAACTGCTCGATGAAGGCATCGCGCTCTTCGTCGTTGCTCAGCGCCTTGAACGCCCGGGCTTCTTCGTCGGTGATGATGTAGACCACGTCCTGGTTGAGCCAGGTCTTGTAGGCGCCCTTCAACTCCTGGCGCAGCGCCTTCTTGGCTTCAAACTTTTCCTTGTCGGTGCGTTCGCGCTTGAGCGGATCGGGCTCTTCCTGCTGATTGGAGGGTTGGGCTTGCTGCGCCGCGGGGGCGGCTGCCTGCTGGGCATGGAGCCCGAAGGGCGGGAAGAGACACCAGGCCACAGCCCAGCAGCCACCGTAAGAAACGTTTGGCCGTTGAAAGTCATTACTTCAAAACTCCTGCGAACCTTAATTCTACGGGTCCCAAAGTGCTTGGGCAAGGTTCGTTGCAGAGTTCGCTGCCCTTTGGACGAGAACGAGCCGGGAAGGTCAACAGGACAGGGGATCAGGGGTCAGGGATCAGGAGACGCGGCCGAGGCTCGCCCACAATTCCGGGTGCCCCATCCATCGCGCTCTTCGCGATGGGTGGGAAAGCACGAACCCAAACCAGCCTCTCTCCTCACAGTCACAGGGGGTCAGGGATCAGTGGTCAGGGATCAGTCGCGGTGGGCGTGTATCGGTCGCGAGTGGGCAGGCCCCGCTCGCAAACCCTGCCGGTTCGGCTACCCTGCAGGGTGCCCCCGTTGGGGAACCGGGAGACGCGGCCGAGGCTCGCCCACAATTCTGGGTGCCCCATCCATCGCGCTCTTCGCGATGGGTGGGAAAGCACGAACCCAAACCAGCCTCTCTCCTCACAGCGGTCAGAGATCAGGGATCAGTGGCGGGTGGGCAGACCCCGCTCGCGAACCCCGCCGCTTCGGCTACCCTGCAGGGCGCCGCCGTTGAGGAACCGGGAGACGCGGCCGAGGCTCGCCCACAATTCTGGGTGCCCCATCCATCGCGCTCTTCGCGATGGGTGGGAAAGCACGAACCCAAACAAGCCTCTGTCCTCCCGACAGAGCGCAGCGACGAGGGATCCGCATTTGCCTTTCGGAACTTCCGGATTGGCGACCACCGTCGGACAAGGCGTTTTAGGCACGACGTTTGCTGGAGCACTCTCCTGGACCAAGTGCGGGCGTGTTCAGCTCCTCCCATCGTTCTCCTATCCTGTAGATTAGGCCCATGGATGCGGTAAGCTCCGTTAGCGATATTGGAACCAAACGAGATTTCGACTCCTGCGGCCGTATCACTCGATCGCGTCTTCAGCCGAGTTCTCGCACTTGCTTTTCGGTCAGGTCCTCCACCGCATCGTCATCTCTTTTCAGTTGAAGCAACACGGCATTCGTCAACGCCGCCTTGTCCGCAACGGACAGGTCTGAAGAGTTCTTGATGGTGTGGCCATAGTCAAGTTCGTGGGCTAGCGCCTCGCTCCATCGAAAGTGAGTGGCGGTAGCGAGCGTAGTGGGTCCATCTTGTGCGGACAAAACGGCAACAAATCCCAAGAAAAGGAGCATCAGTACTTTCATGAAGCTCCAGAATACGCCGTGCTTCAAAGCGCCGTCGGCCATCCGGCAGGGCAAATTCAACCGGAAATTCTGACTAGAATTCTGGTCAGATTTCGCGAGTCCCAGGCCGCCGACCACCCGAGACCGCGGCTCCGCCCTTTCGCTCGTCACTCCTGAACCGATTTTTCGCCGACTTTTGCAGATTATTTCTCCACAAAGAGAACAATGGTTCTTGGGAGAATTCAAATGTCCACCCGTCTCCGGCAGAAATCCGCAGCCCCACGCCCTTTGGGAAGCCAACAAAGACCCCGTCCCACCAAGCGGTACAAACAGGCAAGCCTCCGCGCCCCGCAGGACAAGGCCCAACCGCATAAAAATGTGCAACATAAAGCCATTGTGGCAGTGCCGCAACCAGGTTGCCGGGGCCGCTTTCCGCTACATAGCCCCCCACCCCCCTCCCCCCCTTTTTCCGCTAAAGATCTGGAATGTGCAGCTTAAGTCCAAAAATCATGCAAATTTCGTAGAACCGCACTGCGCAAGTCGCATGCCAAACGACCCGCCGCCGGCCTTCGATCACCGGTCCCTGTTTCTTGAGACCTCAACTCAGCCTCATTCGTCCAAGAGACAACGCACCCCTTCAGATCCAACCTGTGGGCGGCCACTTTCCAGAACGGTTCGCAATCGGGCGTGGAAAAGGACGTCCGCAGGCCTCGGGTACCAACAATCGAACCGGGAATGTGGCCCACACCGGAACTGAAGTGGCAACCTTTGCGTAAACTGATTGTCGGGGAGACCTGGAGTTCGAAATACCCATGAAAAAAATACTTTTGATTGCTCTCGCTGTCGTTGTGACTGCCGGTCTCGTGGCTCTGTTCGTCTACAGGCAACAGTCGGGGTATACCAAGGTGTTGACCGGCAAGGTCGTCAAGCAGGATCTGGCGACGGTGGTTAGCGGAACCGGCCAGATCAAGGCCAAGTACTACGTCAATCTCGGCGCCACGGCCATGGGCCGCATCACCCACCTTTATGTAAAGGAAGGCGAGCGCGTCAAGAAGGGCCAGACCGTCGCCACCATCGAACACGTGCAGCAGGAAGCCAGCGTCGACGCGCCAGCAGGCCTCCATCGCCGCCGCCAACACCGACATCGCCTCCTACGTTGCCGCCGAAAAGACCCAGGAAGCCAACGTCGAACACGCCAAGGCCGACCTGGAACAGAAAAAGCTGGATTGGGACCGCGCTCAGGCCCTGTTCAAAGACGGCATCATGGCCAAGCAGGACTTACGACGCCAAGAAGGCGGCCTACGACCTCGATGTCGCCTCTGTCGCCCAGGCGGTTGCCCAGCTCAACCAGGCCAAGGCGCAGACCGACTCCGCGCGCGGGCACCTGCAGACGGCCGTCGCCACGCTGCGCGGCGATCAGAACATGCTGGACCTGACCAGCGCCATCTCTCCCTTTGACGGCGTGGTGACCAACGAACCCATGCGCGAAGGCGAGACCGTGGTCGAGGGCATTCAGAACACCGAAGGCTCCACGATCATGACCATCGCGGACATGAGCGTCGTGACCGCCGAAGTCAAGGTCGACGAGACCGACATCGTCAACATCAAGAACGGGCCAGCCCGCCGACGTCACCGTCGATGCCCTCCCCGGCAAGGTCTTCAAAGGGCACGTAACCCTGGTGGGCGATCAGGCACTGCTCCGCTCCACCGGCGTCGCCACTTCGCAGTCCACCACGGGCACCGAAGAAGCCAAGGACTTCAAGGTCGTCGTCACGCTCGACAACCCGACGGAGGAGCTGCGTCCCGGCCTTTCGACCACCGCCAAAATCACGACCGCGCAAAAGCCCAACGTGCTCTCATTGCCGATCCAGGCGCTGACCATGCATGACCCGAACGACGACAAGCCCAAGGCGCCAGGGCGGCGTACAGGCGGCATCCAGCACCCCGACCGTAAAGAGCAATCCGGTGCAGGGCGTCTACGTCATCGACAAGGACAAGAGCGGCAAACTGCGCGTGAAGTTCGTTCCTGTCACCACGGGCATCACCGGCGCCACCGATATCGAAGTGCTCTCCGGCTTGACCGAGGGGCAGGAGATCGTCACCGGACCGTTCAAGACGTTGCGTACGTTGAAAGCGGCTCACTGGTCAAGCGGGATACGGAAAAGCCGGCGACGCCGCGGCGGAAATCCATCGTAGTTTGCAAACACGTGAAGCGAGCTATTTGAGGGCAAGCTTCGTCCATCGCATGTGTAGTTATCAGTCTGCAGCGGGCCATGCTGAGGCCGCAGTGGCAGGGAAGAATAACGGGCCGCATGCCGGGGATACGGCAGCAAAGGACACGATTCGGATGGCTCTGGAAAGCATCAGCGAAGAGACTGCGCAAGCGCAACGGCCGCCAAGCAACGGCGACGTCATCGTCGTTGAAGACCTCTGGCGCACCTACGACATGGGCATGGAGCAGCAGGTGCAAGCGCTGCGCGGCATCTCCATGCGCATCAAGCACAACGAATATGTCGCCATCATGGGCCCGTCGGGCTCGGGCAAGTCGACGCTGATGAACCTGATCGGCTGCCTCGACACGCCGTCGAAGGGCAAGTACTGGCTCAACGGACAGCTCGTGAGCGAACTCGACGACGATCAGCTCGCGCGCATTCGCAACAAGGAAATCGGGTTCGTCTTTCAAACCTTCAATCTGCTTGCCCGCGCCACTTCGCTTCACAACGTGGAGCTGCCGCTGATCTACAACGGAACCCCCGCCGCGGCGCGCCTCGAACGCGCCAAAGAGTCGCTGACCAAGCGTCGGCCTGGAATCGCGCATGAACCACAAGCCGAACGAGCTCTCCGGCGGTCAACGCCAGCGCGTCGCCATTGCGCGCGCTCTCGTCAACAACCCATCGATCATCCTCGCCGACGAGCCCACCGGCAATCTGGACTCGAAGACCGGCGTCGAGATCATGGCTCTCTTTGAAGCGCTCCATGCGAAAGGCAACACCATTGTTCTCGTGACCCACGAGCCGGACATTGCCGAATACGCGCATCGTGTGGTTCACATCCGCGACGGCCAGATCTTCTCCGACGAGCCCTCGAAGCGTTTCCGCCCGCAGGTCTGATCGCAAAGGCTCCTCAAGAGTTTTTCCGAAGCCTGTCGCCTTCATGTTTTTCAACGCAGCGCCGATGATGCTTCTGTTGGTCCAACCGACGTGACTTGGACCAAAGAGGCGAGGCACGTTGAGAGCCATGCAAAGCGCCGCGCAGTTCAACGCACATTCCCAAGGTGGGCCCGGAGCCTGTTGAGGTCGAGAGCCATCCGCGCGTGCCGATGGTGGGCATCAGCGCCGCCTGGCGCAAGCTGGTCGCGCAGGCAGACGTCGTGGCGCCTTTCGTGCAGGTGGCCACCATGGAAGGGGAACCCGGCACGGGCAAATTCACGTTGGCGCGCTATCTGTTCAGCCGTTCTCCCTTCGCGGCGAAGAGCTTTCAGCGCCACGATGCGCGGGAGTGGCTGCTGAACGACGCAGACCCTGCTGGCCTGCGTGGGTTCCTCTATCTCGACCGCGTTGATCTTCTTGCCTCTCCAGGGCAGGGGCTTCTGCTCCGGGTTCTCAAGGGATTGCAGGACCGCGCGCCGGCGCAGGCGGTTCTGCTGGCGTCGTCGCAGACCTCGCTGCGCCAGATGGCCGCTCAGGGGTTGTTCCTGCCCGACCTTGCCTTCCGGCTTTCCGCGGTTCGGTTCGCGATTCCTCCGCTGAGCATGCGCCGCGAAGATATAGGCCCGCTCGCTCAAGCTCTTCTCGAGCGGCTCTGCGCCCGCTATCAGCAGCGGCCCGTGGGGCTCGGCTCCGGCGCGCTGGCACGGCTGCTGCAGCACCCCTGGCCGGGAAACATCGGCGAACTGGCGTCCGTATTGGAATCTGCGCTGGTGGAAGGAAGCAACGGGGTGATTCGCGCCGAAGATCTCTGCCTGCCCACCCAAATTGAGACCGTTCCGCAGCGCCCGGAACTGCAACCGCCGCTTGAACACGCGCCACAGAACCTCTCGCTGGATGCAATCATTCGTCAGCATGTGCAGTACGTGCTCGATCTGAACCGCGGAAACAAACTCCGCGCAGCACGCCAGTTGCGCATCAGCCGCTCCACGCTCTACCGCATCCTGGGAAACGAAGGCGTTTTCGCTCAGTAATCATGGATCAGTCGCTAGTGGTTAGTGGCAGTGAAGCGGATTGCTACGGGCGAAGAAAATCGTCCTGCTCGGTAACAAGTCTGGATGTATTGCACTGCCCTCGCCTCGGTTCCCTGATCCCTAACCACTGACCACTATCTTTTGGATCGCGTCCCGCAGTCCCTGCGCGATATAGTGGACCCTTGCGGGGCCTTCCCTCGCAGCAATCCATGGAGGAAATGCGTGTTTCAGGTGAATCCGCCGAAGAAGGTGTACGACGTCTGCATTATTGGCTCCGGTGCAGGCGGTGGCACGGCCGCAAAGGTGCTCACCGAGGGCGGATTAAGCGTAGTGATGCTCGAAGCGGGTCCGCGGGTGAATCCGGACAAAGACTTCAAAGAGCACGTGTGGCCCTATCAGTTGCCGCACCGCGGCGTGGGCGTCGGCGGCAGGCAGGCGGGCATCGGCGACGAGTTCATGGCGCCCAACGGCTACTGGGATATCCCGGGCGAACCGTACACCTCGGCCCCAGGCTCCACATTCCGTTGGTTCCGCTCGCGCATCGAAGGCGGGCGCACCAATCACTGGGGACGCATTGCGCTGCGTTTCGGACCGGCGGATTTTCGCGCGCACTCAACCGATGGCCTCGGCGACGACTGGCCGATCACCTATGAAGACATCGCGCCCTACTACGACAAAGTAGAGGCATTCATCGGGGTCTTCGGGTCGAAGGAGAACATTCCCAACGCGCCAGACGGCATCTTCATGCCTCCGCCCAAGCCGCGCTGCACCGAGACGCTCATCAAGAAAGCCTGCGACAAGCTGAACATCACCTGCATTCCCTCGCGCCTCGCAATTCTCACCAAGGCCCTCAACGATCGCGATGCCTGCCACTATTGCGCCCAGTGCGGACGCGGTTGCCGCAGCGCGTCGAACTTCAGCTCCAGCCAGGTGATGATCCCGCCTGCGGAGAAAACCGGAAAACTGACCATGCTCTCCAATGCCATGGCCCGCGAAATCGTTGTGGGCTCGAATGGCCTTGCGGAGGCCGTGGTCTACATCGACAAGGCGACGGGCAAGGAACAGCGCGTCTCGGCGCGGTCGGTTGTGGTCGCGGCCAGCGCCTGCGAATCGGCACGGTTGCTGCTGAATTCGAAGTCGGCGCTCTTTCCCAACGGCATCGCGAACTCTTCGGGCGTGGTGGGACGTTACCTTACGGACTCAGTCGGCAGCGATCTCGTCGGCTACTTTCCGCAGCTCGAGAAGATGCCGATCCACAATCACGACGGAGTCGGCGGCATGCATCTCTACATGCCATGGTGGCGCTTCGGAAAGCAGAACGATTTTCTGCGCGGTTATCACATCGAGTTCGGCGGCGGCCGCGACATGCCCGGCGTGGGCTGGTTCAACGGCGTCTGCGAAGACGAAGAGGGTTACGGCGTCGGCTTGAAGCAGAAGTGCCGCACCTCCTACGGGACCTTTATCGGATTCAGTGGGCGCGGCGAGATGATTCCCAACGAGAAGACCTTCTGCGAGCTCGATCCCGAGGTGAAAGACAAGTGGGGCATCCCCGTGTTGCGCTTCCACTGGCAGTGGGGCGACAACGAACTCAAAATGGCGCGCGACATGCAGACCACCTTCCGCTCCATCATCGAGACCGCGGGCGGAACGGTGCTGGGCGGTACACGCAAGTTCCCTCTTCCGAAAGACAAGGAGCGCGCAACGAAGCAATCCGATCCGCCCATCTCCGAAGGCGGCGCCATCATTCACGAGCTCGGGACGATCCGCATGGGCAGCGATCCCAAGACCTCTGTCCTGAACAAAAACTGCCAGGCGCACGACGTGAAGAACCTGTTCGTGGCGGATGCGGCGCCGTTCGTCTCCAACCCCGACAAGAATCCAACGCTGACCATCATGGCCCTGTCGTGGAAGACGTCCGATGCACTGCTCGCAATGGCAAAACGAGGGGAGATTTAGCGCGCCTATGTCTACCGAATCGATATCCCGACGTGCCGTATTGAAGTCTCTGAGCATGAGCGCAGTTGCCGGCTCGGTGCTGAGCGTCATTCCGCTGGAAGCGGCAGAAGCTGCCCACCACATGATCGCCGCAGAGAAAGCGGACGCCAAGACAGGCGCCTATACGCCGAAGTTTTTTGATGCGCATCAGTACAAGACACTGCAATCGCTCTGCGAAACCATCCTTCCCGCCGATGCAGATGCGGGCGGCGCCATCGAAGCCGGCGCGCCGGAGTTCATCGACCTGCTGACGAGCGAGAACACCGAGTTGCAGGCGACGCTCGGCGGCGGCATCAAGTGGCTGGAGTCAACCTGCACCAGCCGCAATGGCAAACCGTATCTCGACTGCTCCGCCGAGCAGCAAAAGGCGATCCTCGACCAGATTGCCTACCGCAAAAACTTCGAGCAGGATCCAACCCTGGTCGAGCCCATCGAGTTCTTCATCCTGCTGCGCAACATGACCGCCGATGGCTTTTTCACCAGCAAAATCGGCATCAAGTATCTCGGCTATAAGGGCAACACGTTTCTGACCGAGTTTCCAGGATGCCTCCGCCGGATTCCGACTGGTGTCTACACTCGGCGAAATAGTTTTCATCGCCAGCCACTTTGCTCTATCCCAGGACTGCATTCGCTCTGGCGAACTCGTGTGAACTACTCCTTCGACCCCTCCGGGGCCAGGACCGCGGTAAACCCACAGGAATGTTTCTGGATTCGAGGTTGAAATCGTTGAGAGTCTCACACCTTGCCATCGCGCTCTCATGTGCATGCACGCTACCCCCCTCCCTCTCAATCTGCGTACGCGCAGGCGCAGACCACTGCAAACGCAGGCGCCGGGTCCGTGGAAGGCAATCGCAAGGCGCTGAAGCAGGTCTTCAAGGACTACTGGGAAGACAATCTCGCGCACGTCCCGGAGTTCGCCTCCACCCTCGGCGACAAGCGCTGGAACGATCAGATCTCCGACTACTCGGTGAAGGCCTACAACCAGTCACTGGAACGCGAGCAGGGCTTCCTGATGCGGCTTGCGGCCATCGACGACCACAGGGCCTGAGCCGACCAGGAGAAGATCAGCCGCGACCTCCTGTTGCGCCAGTTCACCGAGGACCAGGAGGCTGCGGAATTCAAGCAGTGGGAGATGCCGGTCAACCAGTTCGGCGGAATCCAGACCGACTTACCCGGACCTTGTCGCCGCAACTCAGCTTCACCACCGTCAAGGACTACGACGACTGGATCGCGCGCCTGCACCAGGTCCCGCGACGCGTTCGAACAGGTCACCGCAAACATGGCCCTTGGTATGCAGGACCACAATGTCCCACCGAAGTATCTGCTCGAAAAGGTGCTTGCGCAAGTGAAAGAGATTCGCCGCGCAGAAGCCGGAAGACTCGCCCCTGGCGCAGCCACTGAAGAAGTTTCCCGCGAGTGTCAAGCCCGCGCGAGCAGGAGCGCATCAAGAAGGAGATGCTCGACGCCATCGGCAAAGAAGTGCTGCCGGCCTACCTGCGCTTCGCGCGCTTTCTCGAGGTCAGTTACGTGCCTGCCTGCCGGACCGAGCCGGGCATCTCGGCCATGCCCGAACGGCGCCAAGTACTACCAATTCCTGATTCACCAGTCGACCACGACCGACCTGACCGCCGATCAGATCCACCAGATCGGCCTCGACGAGGTGAAGCGCGACGAAGCCGAGATGCTGGCCATCGCGCAAGAAGCTGGGCTTCGCAGATCTGGCAGCTTTCGCGCCAGCCTTGGCCTCCAATCCGAAGTTGAAGGCGACTTCGGGTGAGCAGTTGCTCACTACCTACAAGAGCTACATCGGACCGATGCAGGCGAAAGCTGCCCGAGCTCTTCGGACGCTTGCCGAAGGCGAAGCTGGAAGTGGTTCCCGTGCCTGCTTATCTCGAGAAGGTGATGTACCCGGCCTACTACGAAGACGGCGCACCCGACGGCAGCCGCCCCGGCCGTCTGCGCATGAACGAGTACAACGCCACCGATCGCAACCTCTACGCCATCGAGGCCATCGCCTATCACGAGGGCATTCCCGGACATCATCTGCAGATCTCCATCGCGCAGGAGACAGACGGGCCTGCCGACATTCCGCAAGTTCGAGGGGTACACCGCATTCGTCGAAGGCTGGGCGCTCTACTCCGAGCGGCTCGGCAAAGAAGTTGGGTTCTATCAGGATCCTTACTCCGACTACGGACGGCTGCAGGCCGACATGTGGCGCGCGATCCGGCTCGTCGTCGACACCGGCGTTCACTCGAAGCACTGGACCCGCGACCAGATGGTGCAGTACTTCCACGACCATTCGTCGATCGAAGAGTCGACCGTGCAGACCGAGGTGGATCGCTACATCGGCTGGCCGGGCAGGCCCTCGCCTACAAGATCGGCCAGCTCAAGATCCTGGAGCTGCGCGACCGGGCCAAGAAGGCTCTGGGCGACAAGTTCGACCTGCGCGCGTTCCACGACGAGGTGCTCGATTCCGGCGCTCTGCCGCTGGATGTGTTGAGCGACCGCGTGGATGCCTGGATCGCGCAACAGAAGAGCCCTGCAGCACACTAGCCTGCGCGCAGGCTCCGGTTAGGCGGGACTACGGCCCGCGCGTATGCTTGAAAATGAAATCACTACTTCCACTCATTGATAAGGACAATCATGACGGAAATCGCCGTTGAGGCTCCTCAAATCTCCAGCGCAACTGCCCGATGTCCGCGTGGCTGTTTTAGGCGCGGGCAAGATGGGCGGCATCCTGCTGCAGGCCTTTTTGAAGCAGAACCTGTTTGCGCCCGAGCAGATTTACGCGACCGTCGCGCACAAGGAGCGGGCCATCGCGCTCAGCACGCAGTGGGGCGTCGAGGTCAGCACCAACAATCTTGAAGCGGCGCAGAAAGCCGACCTCATCCTGATCGGCGTAAAGCCGTTTCAGGTGCCCGACCTGATCGCGGAGATCCGGCCGGCGCTCACGAAAGACGAAGACTCTGGTTTCGTTTGCAGCTTCAGTGAAGACAGGCTCGATCGAAGAAGCCGCGGGGCTCGAAATCGCCGTGATTCGCGCCATGCCCAATACGCCATCGGCGCTCGGCGCAGGCGCGGCCGGGCTTTGCGCGGGCGACTTCGTCTCGCGCGAGCAGATGGACCTGGCGCAGCGCATCTTCGAGACCGTGGGCCGCACCGTGGTTGTGGATGAGAAGCACATGGATGCGGTGACGGGCCTTTCCGCGAGCGGACCCGCGTACATCTACATCATCATTGAGGCGCTGGCCGAAGCGGGCGTCAAGGTTGGCCTGCCGCGCGATACGGCGACGCAGCTTGCCGCGCAAACGACGTTCGGCGCGGCGAAGATGGTGCTCGAGACGGGCTACCATCCGGCGCTGCTGAAGGACGCCGTGACCACGCCTGCGGGCTGCACCATCGACGGCATCCTCGAGCTGGAAGAAGGCGGCCTGCGCGTAACCCTGATCAAGGCCGTAATGCGCGCAACGCAGCGCGCCAAGGAGTTGGCGGCGGGATAAGCGCGCGCTGACGTAGGACGAGCCAAGCAGTGCTGGAGGTTTGCCGATAAGGAAGAGTGAATACACCGACACTCTGCAAATCCGAAGCCCAACGTGCGCCCATTCAACGCCCAACCTGGCTGCCGAGTTACATCCCTGAGTTGCAGGGGCTGCGCGGACTCGCCGTGCTTGCGGTCGTCATTTACCACTGCCATCCGCGCCTGGAAGGCACGCCCGATTCACTACGCGAGCTTGTGGGGATGGGCGGGCGTCAATCTCTTCTTCGTCCTCTCCGGATTCCTGATCACTTCGATTCTTCTTGAGGCACGCAACAAGCCGCATTACTTCCGCAACTTCTATGCGCGCCGTGCGCTGCGCATCTGGCCCGTTTACGTGCTGTGCTGGTTGTCGTCTATCTGAGCGCGCCGTGGTTTATCGGGCCGACGATTCTCGAGGCGGTAAAGACCGCGCCGTGGCTTGCCTACATCTTCTTCGTGCAGAACCTGTTTCATCTGGCGATTCCGCCGGCCATCGGACCAACATGGTCCCTCGCCATCGAGGAGCAGTATTACTTTCTCTGGGCGCCAGTGGTCCGCTTCTTCCGGCCAACGTGGGCGCTCGTTGCTGTGCTCGGCGCAGCTCTCGTTGGATCGCCGGCGATCCGCTCGGCGAACCTTCACTGGCTCACCAAGACGCACACGCTCATTCACCTCGACGGCATTGCGCTCGGCAGCCTGATGGCTTTCGGGCTCTACACACTCGCCCTCAGCCGCAACACCTGGCTCTGGATTGGCCTGGTCGCAATGGTCCTGGGATTCTGCGGCGACGGCCACCATCGCGGGTGGAACCGCATTCCTCGACTCGGCCCTCGCGCTCGGCTTTCGGCGGCGCGGTGCTGGCGGCCATCGCATCCACGGGCGCGCGCAATCCGCTGAATGCCGTGCTCCGCCGCGGCCCGCTTGCCTTCTACGGCAAGATCAGCTACGGCCTCTACATGATCCACATCGCGGTTTTCATCTACTTCGGCTGGTTCGACCTGAAGATGGATCGTTACGGGATCGCCGGCAATCTTGCCGTTGTCGCCTTTCGGCTGGCCGCCTCCACGCTTGCCGCGACCGCGCTCTGGTACGGCTTCGAGTCGCAAATCCTCAAGCTCAAGCGCTACTTCTGATTGACCTGCCTGCCGGAGTCTATTCGCTGCGCGTCGCCGTGCGTGACCTGACCGCTGGACGCGTCGGATCGCTCAGTCCCGACGGTAACTCTCGTAACCAGCCGCCGCAGGCTACTTCGGCCAGCGCCCGACGATGATAAACAGTGACAGCAGGAAGAGCGCCACGCGTGGGCGCTGCAGACTCTTGCCGCCGCAGGTGGTAGATTCCGGCAGCACCATCAGCAAGCCCAGACCCGCGCAGGCCAGGCGCAGGAGCACCCACGGCGGCCAAACGTCGGCAGGGATCAGAACCGCCACCGCTCCGGCGATCTCGAAGATTCCCACCACAATCGCCTGGCCGTGCGTCATACTGAATGGGGTGGTTCTTCAAGCGCGTCTTCAACCGCGCGCACGAGCTTGTCGTAGGCAAAGATTTTGGTGAAGCCAGTAAAGAGAAAAATACCCGCCAGGATGACCTGCGCGATCCAAAGCAAGCGGTCCATCGTGCGCCGTCCTTCCCTCTCTCTATTCGCGAGCCTTTTGAGGCCACCTGCAGTTCTTATTAGCAGATGATTGGATTCCGACTTGGTCTCGCGTGTCAAGGTTACAGGCGACAGTTGAACCAGAGACGCAAAGCGATTTTGCAATGGAGCGCGAATCCCACAGAATGGACCAGCATCTCACAGCTAGTGATCCGAGTCACCTGAAACTGTAACCTTCGGCTGCTAGCCTTTGAGTGGCACGCGATTCCCCTACGCGAGGTGCAATGTGAGCGAACAGACGGAGAGCAAAGGGCCCCTGAGCCCGGAACTGCTGGCCAAAATGGACGCCTACTGGCGCGCCGCCAACTATCTGTCGGTCGGGCAGATTTACCTGAAAGACAATCCGCTGCTGGAGCGGCCGCTGACCCTCGACGACGTGAAGCCGCGGCTGCTCGGCCACTGGGGCACGACGCCCGGGCTGAACTTTCTCTACGTTCACTGGAACCGGCTCATCCGCGAGCGCGACCTGAACATGATCTACATCATCGGGCCGGGACATGGCGGACCGGGCATCGTGGCGAACACTTATCTTGAAGGCTCGTACTCTGAGATCTATCCGCACATCGAGCAGAACAGCGACGGCATCAAGCGGCTGTTCCGCCAGTTCAGCTGGCCCTACGGCATTCCGAGCCACGTCGCGCCGGAGACGCCGGGATCGATCCACGAGGGCGGCGAACTGGGCTACTCGCTGGTGCATGCGTACGGCGCGGCCTTCGACAATCCGGACCTGATCGTGGCCTGCGTTGTGGGCGACGGCGAGGCCGAGACCGGGCCGCTGGCCACAAGCTGGCACTCCAACAAGTTTCTCAATCCCGCAACCGACGGCGCGGTGCTGCCGATCCTGCATTTGAACGGATACAAGATCGCCAACCCCACGGTGCTGGCGCGCATTCCGCACGCGGAGCTGGAAGACCTGATGCGCGGCTACGGCTATGAGCCCTTCACGCTCGAGGGCGACGACCCGGCCGTCATGCACCAGCAGGCTGCGGCGGTCTTCGACACCATGCTTCGATCGCATCGCCGCGATTCAGAAGGCGCGCGCGAGAGAACCTGGTCGACCGACCGTCCGGCGTGGCCCATGCTGATCATGCGCACGCCGAAGGGCTGGACGGGACCGAAGTTCGTGGATGGCAAGCCGGTGGAAGGAACGTGGCGCGCGCACCAGGTGCCGCTCGACGGCGTGCGCACCAATCCCGAGCACCTGCGCCAGCTGGAAGAGTGGATGCGCAGCTATAAGCCCGAAGAGCTGTTCGACGAGAAGGGCAAGTTCAAGCCGGAGCTAGCGGACATCGCTCCCAAAGGCCGCGTGCGCATGGGCATGAATGCGCATGCCAACGGCGGATCTGTTGCTGGTGCCGCTCGTGGTGCCGAACTTCCGCGAATTTGCGTTCAAGATTGAAGGCCGCGGGCAGAAGGATGCCGAATCCACGCGGATCCTCGGGCATCTTCTGCATGCGGTAATGCAGGCCAACCTGGACACCAAGAACTTCCGCGTCTTCGGGCCCGACGAAACCGCTTCGAACCGCCTGCAGGAAGTCGAGATCGGAACCGGCAAAGCCTGGATGGCGGAGACGCTGCCGGTGGATGAAGACCTTTCGCGCACCGGGCCGCGTGATGGAAGTGCTGAGCGAGCACATGTGCCAGGGCTGGCTCGAGGGCTACCTGCTCACCGGGCCGCCACGGCTTCTTCTCCTGCTATGAAGCGTTCATCCACATCGTCGACTCGATGGTGAACCAGCACGCCAAGTGGCTGAAGACGACGCGCGAGATTCCCTGGCGCAAGCCGATCGCCTCGCTCAATTACCTGCTGAGTTCGCTGGTGTGGCGGCAGGATCACAACGGCTTCTCGCACCAGGATCCCGGGTTTTATCGATCACCTGCTGAACAAGAAAGCTGATGTGGTGCGCATCTATCTGCCGCCCGACGCGAACACGCTGCTCTCTGTCGCCGACCATTGCCTGCGCAGCCGGAACTACATCAACCTGATCGTGGCCGGCAAGCAACCCGCACCGCAGTGGCTCACCATGGACGAGGCCGTGGCGCATTGCACGACCGGGCTGGGCATCTGGGAGTGGGCGTCGAACGACGAGGGCAAGCCCGACGTGGTCATGGCCTGCTGCGGCGATGTGCCGACAATGGAAGCGCTGGCCGCCGTCATGCTGCTGCGCGAGCGCGTTCCCGACCTGCGCATTCGCGTGGTAAACGTGGTCGACCTGATGACACTGCAGCCGACGTCCGAGCATCCGCACGGACTGCCCGGATGAGGAGTTCGACCAGGTTTTTCCGGCAAGTGTTCCGGTCATCTTCGCGTTCCACGGCTATCCGTGGGTGATTCACCGGCTCACTTACCGGCGTCACAATCACGACAACATTCATGTGCGCGGCTACAAGGAAGAAGGCACGACGACCACTCCGTTCGACATGTGCGTGCTCAACAACATCGATCGCTTCCAGCTGACGCTGGACGCGATCAAGCGCGTGCCGCAGGCTGAAGGATGCAGGTTTCCGCGGCCGAGCAGTGGTACTCCGAAGCAGATCCAGCGCCACAAACTGTATGTTGCCGAAAACGGCGAGGACTTGCCGGAAGTCAGGAACTGGCGGTGGGTGGAGAAATAGCGGTGTTAGCGGAGTTAGCGGTGTTAGCGGTGTTAGTTGCGCTTGGTCCAGAAGTATTGGCATAGTTTCCATTGCATGCCGGTTCAGTATTGGTATTAGAGCGCGAGGTGGCACGAAGGTTTTCCCAACTCCGCTAACACCGCTAACTCCGCTAACTCCGCTTCATAGAAAGGAATATCCCTCTGATGCCATCGTCCATGCCCGTCCTGGTTCTCAACAGCGGTTCTTCTTCTATCAAGTTTTCTGTCTATGAAGCCGGCGACGGCGAGCGGCGCAAGCTGCACGAGGGCGCGGTCGACGGCATCGGCACCGACCTGGGCAAGTTCTGGATCAAGGACGCAGACGGGAACAAGCTCGTCGATCAAACCCCCGCGCTGCCCAACCGCGCCGTCGCGTTCAAGCTGGTGGCGGACGCGCTGCACTCCGCCGACTTCCCTGCTCCCGCGGCCATCGGGCACCGCATGGTCTCCGGCGGGCCCACGGTGCAGGAGAATCAGCGCATCACGCCGGAACTGATCGACGAGATGGAGCGGTACACGGCGTTCGCGCCGCTGCACACGCCCATTGCCGTCTACATCATGCGCGAGGCGCTGCGGCTCTTTCCGGGCATTCCGAATTTCGTCATCCTCGATACGTACTTCCATCGCACCATGCCGGAAGTCGCCAAGCACATGCCGATTCCCGAGGAGTATTCGGCGATGGGCGTGCAGCGCTATGGTGCGCACGGCATCTCGTATGAATCGATTGTGCTGCAGCTGCAACCCAATGTGCCCGGAGAAGTTGATTGTCGCGCACCTCGGCAATGGCGCGTCCATCTCCGCGATTCGCGGCGGTAAGTGCCTCGATACCTCGATGGGACTGACGCCGACCGGCGGCATTATCAGCGGCACGCGCACGGGCGACATCGATCCCGGCGTGCTGCTCTTCATCCTGCGCAAGATCGCGGAGACAACAACGAACGCGTCGGACGCTGCCGACAAGTTGGAAACGGTCGCCAGCAAGAAAGCCGGCCTGCTGGGCGTGAGCGAGCTCTCGAACGACATGCGCGATCTGCGCGAGGCGATCAAAGACGGAAACGCCAAGGCGCGGCTGGCCGTCGACAAGTTCACGTGGACGATTGCTCGCTGGATCGGCAGCTATGTTGCCGAGCTGAACGGGCTGGACATGCTGGTTTTCACCGGCGGCATCGGCGAAAACGATATCGACAGCCGCGCGGAGATTTGTGCGGGTCTCGGAGCCCTGGGATCGTCGTTGATCCGAAGCGCAACAACGTGCGCGGAGCGGCGGTCATTTCCGCTGATGATTCACGCGTTGCGGTGCGCGTCATTCCGCCGGCCGAGGACCTTGTGATCGTGAATCACGTAGTGCGGCTGCTTGCCGGGCACGCGGACCGCAGCGAGGGATGAGATGGAGCGTGCGCAACGCGCTCGCATCGCCTGTTCTAAACTGGAAAGTTAGCCTGGAGTTGCCCGCATGCCGGCCCCAACCGCTCAAATCGAATCGACCCGCCTTCCCTCGCCGGCGCTGCGGAAGTTTGCGTGGGGCGTGCTGGCTTATTTCATTGCGGTGATTTTGTGGGGCACGCTGGTGCGCGCGACCGGCTCGGGCGCGGGGTGCGGCGCTCATTGGCCGCTCTGCAACGGCACGGTGCTGCAGCACTCGCCGCGCGTGGATACGATGATCGAGTTCACGCATCGCATCACCAGCGGCATCTCGCTGTTTTCAGTCGTGGGCCTGATGATCTGGGCCTACGCAGGCACTGTCCGCGGGCACCTTGCGCGCGCCGCGGCTGTCGCCTCTGTCGTGTTCACACTGCTCGAGGCGGTGCTCGGCGCGCTGCTGGTCAAGCTAGGCTATACGGCGCAGAGCCATTCGCCGCTGCGGCCGGCATTTCTGGCGCTTCACCTGACGAATACACTGCTGTTGCTTGCGGCGCTCACGCTGACGGCGCACCTGCTGAGCCGCGACAAGGGTTACTTGCGTGGACGTGTGCGCATGGCCGCGCCGCTCGGCGCTGTGGTTGCAGTTGTCGTAGTTATGGCTGTCGGCGTCACGGGCTCGCTGGCCGCGCTTGGCGACACGCTCTTCCCCGCGTCGAGCCTGGGGCAGGCTCTGACGCAGGACTTCTCGGCGACAAGCGGTTGGCTGGTGCGCTGGCGGTGGACGCACCCGGCCGTCGCCTTCTTCGCGAGCATCTTTCTGATCTGGTTGCTGGTGCGCGCGGCGCAGCGCGGTAACGCATGGGACAATCGACGACTCTCCGCCCTCGTGCTGCTGCTGCTGGCGACGGTGTATTCGCTGGGGATCCTCGACGTGGTTCTGCTGGCCCCGCTGTGGGTGCAGATCACCCACCTGCTGGCTGCGGACACGCTGTGGGCATCGCTGGTGGTGCTGACGGCGCGCGTGACGCTGCTGCCGAAAGGCAGTGATTAGTAGTCAGTGATCAGTGATCAGCAATTTCGCAGATTCGGACCATCCTGCAAAGCCTAAGAGTTTTTCTTTGCGGACAACGGGCCGAGGGCGGAGCCCTCTCTGGTTGTAGCGGTGCGAACCTGACCACTGATCACTGACCACTGCCTTACTTCACCAGAACGCCTGCGGCTGCATAGCTGCTGTTTTCGACGATCGCTTCGGACAGGACGGGCAGTTCCGGCGTGGCGGTCAGGTTTTCAATCACTCCATCGCGAAGGATCACGGTGTCTTCGACTTTTGCGCCGCGAATGCTGGGGTTCCACGCGAAGGCCTGCTTGTTTTCGACGACCTCGGAGCCGGTCGGCGTGGCCACCCACTCTCGCTCGCCGTAGCCCGTTGGGCCGCCCTGATGATGGAAGCGCTCTTCGCCGGCAAAGCCTTCCGCGGTGTAAGCACCTTGCGCCGCCTTGAATAGCTGCGCGGAGGTCGTACCAACGCGGGATGCATTCAACAGCGCAGCGTTCACACGGGCTGCGGAGTTGAAGAGCGAAGCGAGGTCCTCCGGCAGCGGGCCAAAATGTACGAAGCGCGTGATGGAGATAGCGAGTCCCCACTTGCGCGAGCAAAGATTCACCATGCCGTACTGTTTCAGACGACGCCCACGCGGGACGGCGTGCTTGTACTTGAAGATGCGCTCGTCGACGGCGTAAAGCGCGACCGACGGAAGAATGCCGCGGCGCAGGAGGCCCTCCTCGGTAATGGCTTCCATGTCGTATTCGGTCATGCCGGGCTCGACTTCGCGCAGTGCCTGCGTCGTCGCGTCGGCAGTCGCTTCGCCTAGCCAGCGATAACGCGCGATTTCGCTTTCGCTGAGTGCAGCACGCAGCGAAGAGAGGTTTACCAGCGCTCCAGTACCCGGGGTGTCTGATCCAAGCGGTCCGCCCGCAAGCTTTGCGGCTTGCCCGGCTGTATCGTCACCCCACCAGGGAAACAACACGGGCTCAAAGTCCAGCGCGCCAAATTCCTCGTCGTGCAGGCGCGGCGCTTCATTCTCCGTAGTGAAGTAGTAGCGCTTGCCGGCGGCGGTGATGAGTATTGAGGCCACCCCGGTCTCACCCGGCGTGAGCACACGCACTTCAACCGCGCCGCCCGTGATCCAGGCAATATTTTCATGGCGACGAAGCAGAACGCCTGCGAGGTTCTGGCTTTTCAGCCACTCCACCAGCTTCTGGTGCTTCGCATCCAATTCATCGTTCCAGGCGGCTTCGGACACGATCGTCGCGCCGTTCACAACCAGGCTCTTGCTGATTCTCTTGCTCATGATGATTTTCCTTGGGAAAATGGGACTAAGGGACTCGGACCAAGGGACTGTTCTTGCAGCAGTTCACAACTCTGCTCGCGCCACTCTTAGTCCCTTCGTCCGGGTTTCTCTCAATCCTCCAGCGCCGGATGGTAGTGGCTCTCCCAGCCCATGTAGCGCGCGGCTTCGTGAATGGCCTTCGAAACATCGCTGAAGTTGGCGGCCACGTGGTGCTCAAAGCCTTCGCGGCAGATGTAGCGCAGCAGCTTTTGCAGTTGCGGAATCTCAGCCACGCCTGCGCCGCCAAAGGTCTCGAGCGGATCGTCGGTGAACTTGCCCGGGCCGGTGTAGCCGCGAATCACACCGCGGCGATCGTCTGTGGAGTAGCGTGCATAGCTCATGGTGCCCGCCTTCACGCGGCCCACGCAGGTGCCGAAGGTGTTCTCCTTGCCCACCGTGCCGGCGATGATCTCCTGATAGTCCATGCGGACGTCTTTGAAGAAGTGCTTAGGCAGGTTGGAGCAGTGGAAGCACACGCACTTGTCGGGATGGCTTCCGTAGTTGTTGTTCCAATCGAGCAGCGCCGAGGGCGTGCCGCTCGCAAGCGCCAGCATGTACATGCTCAGCGTGCCTGGCACGTCGACCTCGCAGGCCGACGGGATGAGGTTATTGCTCATCATGCTCATGATGGTGCAAGGCACCACGCCGAAGAACTCTTCCATCGAGGTCCAACACTGCACGGCGCTAATGGTGACGTTGGCCTGCGTCATCCATCCGTCGATGACCGCGCCCAGCTTGGACATTTTCATCAATGCCGCCTCGGCAATGCCAGTGGTGCTCACGTAGCTCTTGATGGAAGCGAGCTTGGCCTGCGCCGCGTCATCGGAGTCGCTCATCTTGTTGATGCGCCCGAAGATTTCGGAGAGATCGATGGTCTCGATGGTGATGCCGCTGGTTTCAAGAATGCGTTCGGAGTAGCGGACGGTGTTGAAGGCCGTGGGCCGCGCCCCGATGGCGCCGATGCGCAGGTTTTTCAGCCCCTTCACGATGCGGCAAACCTGCGAGAACCATTCGAGGTCGACCTTGAATTCATCCGACTTGAGGCTCTCGGTATGCAGGGTCGTCAGCGAATACGGGATGCCGTACTGCATCAGGTTGTTGCACGCGCTCATCTTGCCGCAGAAGCTGTCGCGGCGCGTGGCGATGGTCATGGCGTCGGAGCGGTCGGGCGTGGCCTGCACGAGCACCGGCACTTTGAGCCCAGACAAGCGAATCGCGTCGACGATGCCGCGCTCTTCGCCGAAGTTCGGCAGCGTGATGATGATGCCGTCAATCTCTTCGGCATGCTTCTTGAAAAGCTCCGCGCATTTCTTCGACTCGGCGTACGTTTCCACGGCGCCGTACTTCGAATCTTCGGGGCCGAGCACGATCGCCTTCGCGCCTGCTGCTTCCAGAACGGAAATGATTTCTTCACGGCCAGTCTTGGCCAGATGGTCGGGAAAAAAACCGCGGTTCCCGACGACAATCCCAAAGGTCATGGTGCGTTGCGCTGTCATATTCTTGACTCCTTCAATCCTTTCGCGTCCGAGGCTTCCATTCATCGCGCGTCAATGTCCGCGTTCAGGAAACCTCGCCTGCCTTGCTGAGTTCTCTGCCCGCATGCGGCGGGCGCGCAAACTTTGAAAATCTCGAGCCTCGCTATTGAGTCCGGCCCGGTCGAAATTTGATTACGTAAAACAACCCAAGAATCTCTAAAGCTGCTCCCCACCAGATGGGTGCATGCAGATTGGTGAGTTGCACCAGCGGTGGGTAACTGCCGGTGGCCGCCTCGTAGACACCGTAGGCGAAGATCAGGGCTCCGTAGGCCACCAGCAATACGCCGATGAAAAACCAGATTGGTATGCGCGATCCATGCATGTTTTTTGGCCCTCCCTTCCCTTCAGCTACCAGAACAGAATGTTGAGTGTTGCGAAGATGATGACGACAACAACCGCCCACACGTACTCGTTTTTGTAGAGCGGGACCGGGTCTTCCTTGGGCAGAATCGTGGCGCCATACACTAGACCGTCCAACTCGGCCACCGGTTTTGGGTTTGTTACCAGGCTCACCACAAAAATCACGATCACGGTGATCAGAAACGCCCACAGCGCGCGATAGAGGTTCGCCGACATGTCGGTGGCGTCAGGCGAGAGCGCGACAATCGGCAACGCCGCCGCATCGAACTTGACCCACACAAACATGCTGACCGAAGAGATGATGCCGAGCAGCAGCCCCAGGAACCCGGCCGGAGCCGTCGCGCGCTTCCAGAACATGCCCATCAGGATGGCGCCCAGCAACGGCGCAATGAAGAAGCTGAACAGCGCCTGCACGTAGTCCATGATGCCGTGCATGTGCTGCACCAGGTAGCCCGCGCCAATGGAGATAGCCACGCCAATCACGATTGCCGTACGCCCCACCATCACATAATGGCTGTCGCTGCCCTTCTTGTTGATCAGCGGCTTGTAAATGTCGTACGTCCACACGGTCGAGAACGCGCTCACGTTCCCCGCCATGCCGCTCATAAAGCCGGCGATCAGCGCGGTCACGCCGAGGCCAAGCAGTCCCGGCCCGCAGTAGCGCACCAGCATCAAAGGCAGCACATCGTTGTAGCTGTGCAGTTCCGTTCCGGGCTTGCCGCTTTCGACTCGCTCCTTGTAGTCGTCGGGCAACTTCGTCTTGGCGAGGGCTGCGGAGCATCCCGGCGACGTGCTCACATCGCAGGAACTCACCACATCCTGACCGACAAGCTGCATGCGCGTTCCATCGGGATTCGCCAGCAGGACGAGTCCAAGCAGGCCCGGCAGAATCACGATGAACGGGACAGCCATCTTGAAGACCGAGGCGATGATCGGCGCCATGCGCGCGGCACGCAGGTTATGCGCGGCCAGCACGCGCTGCACGACAAGGAAGTCCGTCGTCCAGTAACCGAAGCTGATCACGAAGCCGAGACCGAAGACGATCGCTGTCCAATGCACGCCCATCGGGTTCGACGAAAAATGATCCGGTGTCGCGCCACAGATGGAAGTAGCGTATCCGAGTGCATGTTGGTGATGATCCGCGCTTTCAGGCCGCCGATGCCGCCCGCCTGCACCATGCCCAGGATCGGCACCACGAGCGCACCGCCCCAGATGAGCACGAACTGCAGGACCTCATTGAAGATGGCCGAACGCAGGCCGCCCAACGCGACGTACAGTGTCACGGCGACCGCGGAGACGACGATGCTGAACGTGAGGCTCCAGCCGAGGACGATCTTCATGACCACGGCCATGGCGAACATGTTGACGCCGCTCATCAGGATCATCTCGGTCGCGAACGAAACGGCCGCCAGAATGCGCGCCGGTTCGCCGAACCGCAGCTTCAAGTAGCCGGGCACCGAGTGCGTCTTCGACACGTAGTAGAACGGCATCATCACCAGGCCGAGAAAGAGCATGGCGGGAATGGCGCCGATCCAGTACCAGTGCGTGGCCAGAATGCCGTACTGATAGGCCGAGCCTGCCCAGCCCATCAGTTCCAGCGATCCCAGGTTGGCGGAGACGAAGCTCAACCCCGCGATCCACGCGGTCATCTCGCGGCCGGCCATGAAGAACTCTTCGCTGGTGTTCGATTGCCCTTTCAGGTAAAAGCCGATCCAGATCACCATGCCGAAGTAAATGGCGATGACGGCGATGTCGAGGCCGCTGAGCCGCGCCAGGGGCAGAGCGCTAAGTGCCAGCAAAGCAGAGGGATGAGCCAAACCGCCGACAGGAAGCAAACTTGGAGCCAATCCGAACATCGAGTTCACCGTGGAGGACTTGAGGCCGTCCTCGAATTCAAAGCTGAGCGCGTGGACTTTCGCACCTAAGTAAATGGGTTTACTGTTGCACTTGTCAAGCGCGAAACCGCGATTGGAAGCGTTTTCGGAACCGGCGGTAGTCGGCAGTGTACATCAGGCGCCCGTCGGCGGCGCCTTTGGCCGGTTTTAGGTCTTGGATTGGGCCTCCTTGAGGCGGGCAACCGATCCGGTTCTCGGTTCCGGGGAAAAGCTGCGCATATTCCAGCGGCGAACACTCCACAAACTCGTCTGGCCGCTCGTAATGGCCGGGCAATTTGGCGCGAATTTCGAGGCTTGCACCATGGGCGAGCAGGAGTTCGACCATGGGCAGGCCGAGGTCGAAAAACTGCGTGTACGGCATGGAAGATCGGAGTTTGGCCGCCGACGCCCGAGGCATCGACGTCGGCGCGGGCGTTCACATCCGCGCCGCGGTCGAGCAACAGTTGCGCCGCCTCAACCGAACCGTACTCCGAAGCCACGTGCAGGAGCGTCGCGCCGACCAGTAAAAGGCGCCGCGCGCCGGACGAACCAAAGTCGAGTTCGGGAAACCGCGCTGATACCAGGGCGGGATCGGCATCCAGACGCTGGGCGAGCAGATCGATGCGGCCGCGCAGAATATCCAAGACCGCCGGCACATTGCGTCGTGAGCGGCATCCGACTTCAGTCAAGATGTCGATGCAGGTGGCCAGGTTCGGCGAGCGCGAATACGTCCCAATCACATAATCCAACGCGGTGTCGGGATACGTGCGGCTCAGGCCGGTGCAATTGGGATTGGCTCCGTGATCGAGCAGCCACCGGAGCGCTTGCGGCTCGACCGTCTCGCAAGGCGCATAGATGATGGGGAAATGGCCGCCCCACTCGGCGTTGACGTTGGCGCCATTGCGGACAAGCAGCTCCATCATGGGGATGCGGTGATCGACAAGCGCGGCGCGCATCAGCGGCCCGTCGCCGCCCTGGTGGATGTCGGAGCCGTTGTCGATCATCCACTGCGCCATGGCGAGGCGCGTCGGTGATGGTGCTTCCCAGGGAACGCGGCACTCCGCAACCCAGGTGAGCGGACCGTTCTTGCCGTAGCCGAGCGGCGCTCGATGGAGTTCTGGATTGCGGGTCATCATGCGCTGCACGGTTTCAAGGTCGTTGGTGTCGATGGCCTGCTTCAACGCGGCAATTTCACGCAGCGATGCTTGCAACGATTCGATGTGTGCTTTCAGTTTGGGCCAGCTCGCGAATCCGATACTCGCGCGCAATGCGCAGTTGGGCCTCGGCAAGCGACGCGGCTTCGCCGGCCTTGACGAGGGCCTTGGCTTCATCTTTCAGGTGGCGAAGGTCGGGATGCTCGGGGAGCGAGCGCGTAGGTTGGTTCTGCATGGCAGCCTCCTTTCAGATCGCCCGTTGTCCGCATGTCGGGCCGAAAGAAGGTGCGTGTGAGTTGGGGTGCAGCAGGGGGGGCTTGAAGCCCTTTCCGCGGACCGGATGCGTCCCTTTCGCTGGATTGAATCGTAGCAGAAAGGGGGGCGAAGGACTAAGGGACAAGGGGATAGGGAATAGGGAATAGAAAACCGCCTGACCGGAGGTCCCTTTTCGTTGAGCCTTAGCTCGCAGCGGTGAGTTCGTCGCGGGCGGGTACAAACGAGAAGCGCTGCTTCAGGCGCAGGAAGGGTTGCTCGAAAAAGTGATACGAGAGCGACGCGGCGGCGATGCTGAGCGCCAGGACGAACGCTGTCCAGAAGATATCGCGCATTGAAGCCGGCATCCTTGCGCCGGGGAAGGCGCGACGCAGTGCCGGGATCAGCTTTTCGAAGACCAGGAAAAACATGAGCGAGTGCACGACGTAGAGCCCGTACGAGATGCGGCCGAGGTACGCGAGACCTCGTGGAATGAGCCGCGCCGGTGTGCCGAAGAACGACAGGAAGAGAAGCACCGAGCCGGCCAGCACCAGCAACCAGCCGCACAGTGCGCCGACCGGCGTCGGATGCGGCTCCCAGCTTTGCACTTTGCATGCGAGAAGAGCGGTGAACCAGCAGCACAAGCCGAGAGCAAAGGCGACCGGGCGAAGAGCGAGTGGAATCTCGACGACCCTGCCCTTGAGAATCAGCGCGAGAACGGTTCCCGCAACAAAGAATTGATACTGCACAAAGCCGTTAGTCCACTCGCCGTTGTCGCCGGCGACCGGATGCAGCGCATACAGCAGAATCGTCACGTACGCAGCAGCAAAGAGCGCGCCGCACACGAACGCAATTGCCTTGCGGCCGCCAAGCGCAGCCAACAGCGGCACCGCGATATAGAACTGCTCTTCCACGGAGATGCTCCACAGCGGATCGACCGCGCCGGCGATCCAACCGTGATGAAGGATGTACCAATTGCCCGCAAAGAACGTGAACGCCAGCCACGCCAGCGGGTCGCGGGAACCAACTCCGGGAATAAAGCGATCAAGGATGGCCAGCCCGAAGAATGCCGCGAAGTAGAGCGGCCAGATGCGCAGGATGCGCCTTACGTAGAAGGCCTTCACGTGCAGCTTGCCGGTGCGCTCTCGTTCGCGCCGCAGCAGTTCTGTGATCAGAAATGCGCTGAGCAGGAAGAAGACCGGGACGCCGAAAGGGCCGATATTGCCGATGCGGTAAAGCCATCGATCGCGCACCGGATCGGTCGGCACGTAGTCCATGCGGTGAAAGGCAAAGACGCAAAGGAATGCAAAAAAACGCAACCCGTCGAGTTCCGGGCGATAGAAAGCCGGCGAGCCACTTCCCTGGCGCTCAGCTAAGGAATGCATATGGAAAGCCCATTTCCTGCTTGTGTTCGGCACTTTTCAGCGCTACTTTGGAGTATGGGACTGCGATTTCCCCGCATCCACCCATCGCAACATTTTTCCTGTCCACGCGCGCTCGCGCAAATGCTGTCTTTCTGCTTTGCACATCCTCGCACGAAGGAGCTTCACACTCTATGACTTCGCCTGCTGTTGACCCCATTGGCTGTAGCGGCATCTCCCGCCGCAACTTCTTCCGCTTCGCCGCGGGCGCTTCGGCCCTCGCGAGCATGCCCATCCTGACGGAATCCCACCTTGCCCTGGCCCAGCGTCCGCACTTCGCCGACCCGAACAAGGGTATCCACATCGACGCCAATGAGAATCCGCTCGGGCCATCCACAGCCGCGCGCCAGGCGATGGTCGACATCGTGCCTCGTGGCGGACGCTACCTGATGGAGATGGAAGAGGAGATCACTTCCCTCTTCGCCAAGCAGGAAGGCCTCGATCCGCAGTCGGTGGCCGCCTATGCGGGCTCCAGCGAACCGCTGCACTACACGGTCTTGACCTTTACCAACAGCAGCAAGCCGCTTGTGGTTGCCGATCCCGGCTATGAAGCGCCCATGTGGGCCGCCAAGATCGCCGGCGCCGAAGTGATGAAAGTGCCGCTTGCCGATCCGAAGGGCGCGGCATCGCACGACATCAAGGCCATGCTTGCCGCGTCGACGACGCCCGGCGTGATCTACATCTGCAATCCCAACAACCCCACCGGCACGTGCACGCCGCGCTCCGACATCGAGTATGCCGTCGCCAACGCGCCCAAAGACACGATCCTGCTCATCGACGAAGCCTATATTCACCTTTGCGATCAGCCGCGCTCCCTCGACTTTGTCAAGGAAGGCAAGAACGTGATCGTGCTGCGCACCTTCTCGAAGTTGTACGGAATGGCCGGCGTGCGCATGGGCTTCGCCGTCGGCCGGCCTGACCTGCTCAAGAAGATCTCGGTGCATGGCGGCTTCAATGCCCTGCCCATCACCGCGCTGGCCGCGGCCAAGGCCAGTCTCGAGGAGTCGACTCTGATCACGGAGCGCAAGAAGATCATCGGCGACGTGCGCATGGACACCATTTCATGGCTCAAGAGCGAAGGGCATGCCACCACACCGTCGGAGAGCAATTGCTTCATGCTCGAGACGGGCCGCCCGGGCAAGGAAGTGCTCGCGGCGATGGCTGCCAAGGAAGTCTACATTGGCCGCATCTGGCCCGCGTGGCCCACGCAGGTGCGCATCACCGTTGGCACACACGACGAGATGCTCGCCTTCCGCAAAGCCTTCAAGGAAGTCATGGCGACAAACACAGCCGGGCTGGTAGCGCCACCGCTGCCCGGACGGCTTGCGGAGATGCCGTGGACGCATAAGGCGTAAAGCAGCTGTCAGCCGTCAGCTCTCAGCTGGAATGTTCTGCTTCGAACAGCCCTGACTCGTAATCAGAAAAGCCCTCGTCACCCGACGGGGGCTTTTTTTCGGAACCAATATCTATCGCGACGCAGAAAGGCCGTCGGATTCGCTTCCGACGGCCTCAGGTTTTTAAAGCTGAAAGCTGAGAGCTGACAGCTGAAAGCTGCCTTTAGAAAATCGCAGCTGTCTGCTCTCCGTCGGAATGTTCTGCTTCGAACAGCCCTGACTTGTAATCAGAAAAGCCCTCGCCACCCGACGGGGGCTTTCTTCCGGAACCAATATCTAGAACCGGGAGAAGACGCGGGCCGCACTGGCCGCGACAACCCCGGAGAATCGCGACGCAGAAAGGCCGTCGGAATCGCTTCCGACGGCCCCAGGTTTTTAAGCTGAAAGCTGAAAGCTGAGAGCTGACAGCTGAAAGCTGCTCTTAGAAAATCAGCTTCATCGCCAGCTGGACATTGAACGGCTCGCCAGGGCCGATGCCCGGTGAGAAGTTGCCAGAGCCAATCGTCGATCCCGACTTGCCGAAGCTTCCGCCGCCGAAGTAGTCGTTGCAGAGCTGCGTGCATGCCGGGCTGGCCAGGTTGACGCGGTTGAACAGGTTGAACATCTCGGCACGGAACTGCACGTTGACTGGGAAATCCGCAATGTCGAACTTCGTGTTCTTCAACACCGACAAATCGACATCCGCATAGCCCGGTCCAAAGAGGCTGTTGCGCGCCACGGTGCCCCAGGTATTCGCAGCCGGTTCAACATAAGCGTTCGGGTTGAACCACTGCACGTACTTGCTGCCGTTCTCCGTAACAATCTTGTGGCTGACCCCTGCGAACGGGATTCGCCACCACCTGGTTGACGCGTTGCGTGTATTCATTCGTGCCGCTGGTGTCGTCGCCGTTGTAGACCGTGATCGGCTGTCCACCGTTGAAGGCATACGCGGCATTCAGTTCCCATCCACCCGTCAGCAACTTCGCGACTGGAGCGGCCGGAATCGCGTAGTTCGCATAACCCTTGAACGAGTTGCGCGTATCGAAATCAGAGTTGCCGTAGTCGCCCTTGAAGTTATAACTGTCCTGCGGCAGCGCCCCACGGTACTGCGTAACTTCATCCAGGTTATGCCCCCACGTATAAGAGGCCTGGGCGATTAAGCCATGCCAGTCCGACGTGCGGAAGACGGCCTGCAGCGAGTTGTAATTGGAGGTGCCGATGCTTTCGATCTGGTTGATATCGGAGTAGAAGTTGCCGCCGAAATCTCCGCTGTACGGGCCCGGTGCACCACCGAGAAGCGGCTGGTTGATATTGAGCAGGCTAAGCAGTTTGCGTCCCTGGCTGCCTACATAGCCAAGTTGGAAGAAGGCCTTGCCGAACTGCTGCTCCAGCTGGAGGTTGAAGTTGATGTTATACGGCGAACGGAAGTTCTTGTCCACGCTGAAGACGCCGCAAGGATTTACCGCGCAGGAAAGTGTCGCCGTTGGAATGATCTCCTGCCCCGATACGATCAGGTCCGGATTGCCCGTGCTCGCTGCTGTCGTGAGCGTGAACACTGGATTGCTTCCGCCGGGGTTGCCTTCCAGGCCGTTCGGCGCTTCGTTGCCGGGCCGGTTGTCGAGGAAGGGATTTGCGTTCGGCGTGTCGAAGAACATTCCCGCGCCGCCGCGCACGACAGTACCCTTTGACCAGCCAGGCTGATAGCTGAAGCCGACGCGCGGGCTCAAGCTGGTGTGGTCCGGTGCGTAGATGCTGCTGATGTCCGCACCCTTGGAATGCGATGCCTGTGGGCGTGAGTCCGGGACGAAATACAGAAAGGTCCTTCTTGGTGTCTTGCATGGGCTGCATGTAGTCGTACCGCAGACCGAAGTTGACGTTGAGAGTCTGGGATACCTGATAGCTATCCTGCGCGAACAGGTCATACCCATGCGAGACAACGAGGCGCTCCGGGTTGCCAACCGCGATCGAGCCCTTGGTCAGGTATCCGGCCAGGAAGTCTGCGAGGGAAGCAATGTCCTGGTCATCGGTATTCCACGCAACCGATCCATCGCCATTGGGCCCTTCGCCGCCGAGGAAGCTGTAGGAGCCAATCGCGTGACGATGATAGAACTCGTCAACCTGGGCACGGCGATATTCGCCGCCCATGCGCAGCTGGTGCTTTCCCTTGATCCAGTTGAGAGCTTCGTTGATGTGCCCGGTGATATCTTGCCGGCCTTCGGGCGGCGTGTTGCCGGTGGGTTCAAAGTCGTTGCCGATGATTGATATTCGGAGCATTCGTAAATGGAGCGCCGGTAACGAATCCATCTGTAGCCACTGCGCCGAAGTTCGTGTTGGCGTCGGAGAATGTCTGGTGGAAGTAGTTCACGCCGGCGGTAATGGTGTTACTCAGTGAAGACGAGATCGCCCAGTTATGTCCGGCCGAGAAGTTGTAGACGTGGATGGGGCCGATCTCAAAGAAGTAGGGGTTGATATCGGTCGTGCCCACCGGCGCGGTCTGATTTCCCTGCCCCATGAATGCGCGCGCGTAGATGCTGTGCTTCTGGTTGAAGGTGTGGTCGATCTTCGCGACGCCGTTGTAGCTGTAGCCAAACTCCGGCGCGGCCGACTGGAAGAATCCGGGGGTCGTACCTGAAAGAAGGTTGGCAGGCCACAAAAGCGCAATGAGCTGCGATGTGGCTGGATTAACCGGAACGTTCGCATGCAGCCAGGAGTGCCTTGGCGGCGTTCTGGTAGTACTGGTTGGGCTCCAGACCCGAGTTCCCCGTCGCGATATTGAACTTCTGCTTTTCGAAGTTGGTGAACCAGAACGTATGGTCCTTGTGGAAAGGACCGCCCAGCGAAGCGCCCCATTGAATGTTCTCGAGCGGCAGTTCGCCCAGCGTGTTGAAAGGATTCTGCGCCGCAAGAGCCTGGTTGCGCTCGTAGTAGTATGCGGAGCCGTGCAGCGTGTTGGTTCCCGACTTGGTCACCAGGTTGATGCTTCCGCCCGGGTTGCGTCCCACTTCCGCCGACGACTGCGTCTGCAGGCTGAACTCTTCGATCGAATCGATCGGCAAAGTAACGCCGGCGATATTCTCAACGCCGCCTTGATTCACTGCGGGAATGTTATGCCACCAGTCATTGTTATCCGCGCCGTCAATCTGCCAGTTCACCTGGTTGCCGCGCGTTCCGTTCACTGAGCCGAAACCGCCCAGCGCGTATCCCGCGAATCCCGGAGCCATGCCGATCAACTGCGTAAAATCGCGCCCATTCAAGGGCATGTCCTGTACGGTCACTTCCGCGATATCGGTTGTCTGGGTTGTCGAAGTCGTATCGAGCGCGAGCCCGGAAGCGTTCACCTCGACCGTCTCGCCCGCGGTAGGCCACATTCAGTTTCACCGGCAGCGTGTAGATGACACCGGCTGTGACCGGCACAGACGTAATCTTCTCTGTCTTGAAACCGGTCGCTGCTACGGACACCGTGTAAGTGCCCAGCGCCAAATCTTGAAAGCTGAATTCACCGGCGCTGGAAGTGACGGTTTTATGCGACGTATTCGTCGCAACATCCTGCGCCTCCACCGCTGCTCCGGGCACAGCTGCGCCCGATTGATCCGTTACCGTTCCATTGATGCCACCGCGAAACGTTTGTGCCGATGCACTACCCTGCGCTGTGATGAACAGGACGAAGAGAGCAAGCAGGACTCCGAATACACTTCGAGTAAGTCGATGCGTCATAAGGGTCGATCCTCCAGAAGATTTTCCAGATACAGTTGGTTGTCACTCGCTCGATAAAGGTTCGAACGGTTCTAGGCGAGCGGGCGCTCGCAAACGCACAGATGTCTTATTTTTTCTTGGGGAATTTACAAGGATGGAATGTGTGCAGGTTGTCTTCCATATCCAACTGTACGCAGCAAGGAAATAAGGAAGCAATAAAGAAAAGGAAGAAACACCCTAAGACAGAGCAACCATTCGATCCAAATTCTGGACATCGCACCCTGGAAAAACAGCCGCATGCTTCCTGTTTCACTCCTCGACGCTGCCGCGGCCCGCGGTTCAAGGACCCTCGGAACGCTGATCCGCTTGGTGATTTGAATCACAGCGCCAAGTGCGTCAAGGCACATCGGTTCGCGCGCATGAGTGCCACGCTAAAGGAGTTCCAAACTGCAGCGCGAGACTTCATCGAGCGTAGGTCGCGCGCAACGCATTCTGGAATGCGGCGCTCGGCAAACACATCAGCCGCGATGGGTTCCGGGGTGAATGCCATGAAGGATTCAACTCTCTTTCCGCCGCAGGTTCAATCCCAGGAATCGATCTCCCAATCCATGCTGGACCGTTGGACTCATCCCGCTGTCATTTTGGTTGCGACGGACTTGAGTGATCTGGATCGGCTTGTCCCCTTCGCGCTCGAACAGGCAGAGCAGACGCGGGCCCGGCTGCTCCTTCTCCATGTGTTGAGCGGCGCCGCATCGATGCTCACCGATGCAGCCGGAATGCCCTATTACTACCCTGCCGGAGCCATGAAGTATGCGGCAGACTTGCTTGAGCCCATATGCCAGGAAGCCCAGAATCGGAACATCGCCTGCAACGCACTGGTCCGTGAAGGTAATCCGGCGCAGCAAATCGGCACTGCTGTGCGCCAGTTCAGAGCGGATCGCATTCTTTTAGGGACTCGGAGCCGGAGCAGGCTGGGAAAGCTGCTCCTCGGCTCCGTGGCAGCGCAAGTGCTGCGCTCGGTCAACTTCCCGGTCATGACCGTGGGACCCGAGGCTCATCTTCCGGTGGACGGCAGCTCACCAGCACGCGTGGTGCTGCACGCCACCACTCTTGGAGAGACCTCTCGCCCGAGCGCGGCGCTTGCTTGCCAGATTGCATCGGCCCATCGTGCCCAACTCGTCCTTCTTCATGTGCTGCCGCCGATCGTGCCGCCTGCACTCGTCGCGCCGTTCCCGGGCCTTCCGCTGGCAAGCCTCGCTGCATTCGAAAACTTCCGCAATGCGGAAGCGGGAACCAGCGGTAAGCCTGCCGCAGCAGATTCGGATGCGTTTCATCGCCTTCGCTCCCTCGCCGCAGAGCTAGGCTCAGAATGCAATGCACCCGTTGAGGTGCGGGTCGTTCACGGCAATCCATCCGTCGAAATCCTGGCAGAAGCTTCGGAAAGCGGCGCGAATCTGATCATTCTCGGCGCGCGCCCGCGATCGGCCTTTGAAAATCTCACCCACGACCGCACCATCTATCGCGTGCTCGCCCACAGCCGTTGTCCCGTGCTTACGCTGCGCGAAAACGCCGTCAAGCCCATGCCCCTCGGCTTGTCCCCGATTGCAGCCGACAGCTGATCGAAGCACGAGATCAGTTGGATTGCTGTTCGCGCCGGTCGACGATCTTGTAACCGGACGGTACGTTAAACAGCTCAGGGTCCGGCTCGGCCGTCGATATCTCTTTGGCTTTGAAAATCTGCTTCCCGGTTTGCGGGCTGTCGACCGTGGAGATCAGGTTGACCGCCAGTTGTGGCGAATACCAGAACTCTCGCGTGGTGATCATGGGCTTGTCATTGCCCATCGCGCCTGCATTAATCGTGGTCCGTTGGCGATAGCCGTGTGTCTCCAGTCCGTCCACAGTTCCCAGGCCGAGATCTTCATGATCGCGAAATCCCTTGCCTCCGGGGAGAAGCCCGGAGGGATAAATGGCCGCGGGGTAGTGCTCTTCAGTGGTGAGGTGATATAGATACAGGTCGCAGACCTTCGCCGCGGTATCGCAGTTCAGCCAGGTATGTTGCTCGGGATCCGTGATCTGAAAGATATCCATCCGCGACTTGATACTTCCGCCCTTGGGGACAAGAAGCCACCGCTCTTGATAGATGCGTCCCTTGCTGTCGCGCGCGATATGACGCTCGTTGACCAGCGTCAGGCTGCCGTTGTCGGGTAAAGGCCGCTTCCATTCTGTGGCCAGAACGAAACTGAACGGCGCACCGGGTTTGGGCGGAATGAAAATGCTCTGCATGCGACCGCCCGCGCCCCCATCCTGAATGCGAACGATCGGTGTTGATGGGTCCGTTTGAGCAGAGACCTGGGATGCCGTCCCCAAGGCGATCGACGCAGAAAGAACTAAACCCGCAATCTTCATGGCAACCTCCGCCGCGCTTTGAGCAGGGATTCGTTGACGGCGGAAGAATACCAGAGACGGAAATGGATTGGGAACGCGGTTTGAACGCACGCAGGCGTCCGGGCGATGAGGTGAAGAGAAGGCCTCGTCGAGATTAGGCGGTCAGTTGTTCGAGTTGATCCGGGCGCGTGATCGTCAGACTGGACCCTTTGATCGTGATCCACTGATCGCGGCGGAATTGATTCAACAGCCGCGTCACGGTTTCGCGCGAGGTGCCTGCCATATTGGCAATCTCCTCATGCGTCAGGGCCATGGTAAAGCGAATCTCCGGTTTGCCGTTGGCCGAAGAACGGCCCCAATCGAGCAACAGACGGGCCAGACGTCCAGCGGCCGAGCCGGACAGAGCCAGCCGCTTGGCATCATGGAACACGGTCAGGTATTCGGCGGAAAGCGATTGCGCCGCATGCATGCTGGCGATTCCGTGCCGCCCGAGGAAGTCAACAAACTCCTGCTTGCGCACAGTCTTTACCTGGCAGGGTTCAATCGCTTCGGCGGTCACTTCATGCGGAACGTTGGCCAAGACCGCGCTGAGACCCATCACGTCGCCGGGGCCGGCAATTTTCAGAATCATGGTTTTGCCATCGCGCGACGTGGAAGAGATCTTCACCTGACCGAAGCAAATGACGAAGACATTGCGTGCCGCATCGCCTTCTGAAAAGAGCTTCGCACCGCGCGCGTGGCTCATCATGATCCCGATGCCGTCGTAGTCGTGCAGGGCTTCCGGCGTGAGATTGCAGAACATGCGCAGATGGCGGTGCTCGCAATTAACGCAATCTTCCGGGGGGTGATGAGGATGGAACGAAACCATACTTTGTCCAGGGTTGTTACTCGTCAGTATAGCTCAATTTGAAATGCAACAACCCCTGAACCATCGGGAAGAAGCCTTGGGCAGCGAACAAGTGTGATCTGCGTCACACTATCTACCCCGATTTCATTCTTGCGCGCAATCCTAAAGCACGCGCTGCCTCGGAATTCCTCCTGCGTGTCCGCGACATCCGATGCTGACAGCTCGCGTCATAGCCGCGCGACACTTCGCGGGCCAATTCTTCGAGCAGGCGCATACGCAGCGGCGGGTGGGATGTAAAGGCGACCGAAAGCTCCTCGATCGGCAAAAGCAGCAAAGATCCCGGCACCTGTGCGCTCAGGGTGTAGGTGTGCAGTCCATCTCCCAGCACTGCAGCAAGCTCGACAAGGTCGCCGGGGCGCGACGTTCCGAGAAGCAAGCGGGAGGAGAGCCGCTCAGTCCGCCGCACAAACTGCCCGGTCACGATCAAATACAGGCCGCGGCTGGCGGTCGACTGGCGAAAGACGGTTTCTCCGCTTTCCACATCGACACAACGCGCCGCACTATTGAGGAGATTGCCAATCGATGGCGGGCACCGCAACAACTCTTCCAGAGGGCGCGACCGAACCGCCGCCTCACGACCGAATTTCACCTCAGCTTGCATTGTTTCGTCTCCGAAGGTTCTGGCCGTTGGAGCCTTCGCCCTCATCGCTGCCGGCATCGAGGACGCCCCGGCAACGCCTTCTTTTGCCAAGAACATTTCCCCGGCCTGCCGCCTACCACTCTGCCAGGGGTTTGATGGGCCCGTGGAGGACAATTGCGGTCTCATGCGAGTCCGCTCCTTTCCGTCGTTCCAGCGCCTCCCTTTTTAGCCTTGAGGAATCTCCATTGCGGTTGAGACTTCGGGCGTCCGAATCCCTTCTGTTGGCTGCGGGGGCACACACAAAACGGGAACCCTCGAACGCGCCAGGAGCGCAAATGCGGTACCGTGCGGGCCCGGTGTTTCACTGGTGCGTTTCACACCAGCCACCAATAGGCTCGGGTGGTAGAGGGTAATTGCCTCGGTGATGGCATCGGACGGCGAACCGTCTTTGACAACCCATCGCACCGGAAAACGGCCCCCAGGCCGGATGCCATACTTCTCCAGCGATGCCGCCCCGGGATTCAGAATCGCCGAGACTTCCGCCGGCCCGCGCGCATGCACTGCCACCAGCGTGCGGTGGAACGTTTCCGCAAGCGAGCATGCAGTCGCGACGGCAGCCTCAGTTGCTTCATTGCGTTCCAGGGCAAGCATCACCGGTCCGCCCGGCGTCGGCCGGAACTCGCCGGCATTCCAATCGGCGGCGACCGCCAGCACCGGACAGGGTGAGAGGCGCACCAGTTGTTCTGCGACGGCGCCCACAATGACCGAACCGGCGCCGCGCATTCCCTGCGTGCCAATGACGATGAGCCCGGCCTCGTGTTGCCGCGCCACATCGACAAGCATGTCGGCCACAGATCCTTGCCGAATCTCCGAATGGCTTGGGATTCCCTCCTGAAGCAGGTCATGGCTCAGAGATTCAAGCGCCGCCCGCGCCTGCTCTGTGAGTCCCCGCAGGATCCGGCCTGAAATCCCGTCAACCGATGCGTAGGTAGACTGGATCGAGGCCATGTGCGAGCACAATGCGCGCCCCATAGGCATTCGCCAGTTTGCGCGCGTATTCGAGAGCCGCTTCCGACTTCCCATCCAGATCTGTGGAAACTACAATGGTCTTCATGCCGCTTGCAAAGCTCATGAATCCTCCTGACGCTCGATCGGCGCCTTGCTGAGTGGTCCTATTGGATTCTGAGTGTGCTCCGCGGCTTTGGCGAGGGCAGTGACACCCCGTACCTGCGGCTGTGATTCTGATCACATTTAGCGCTCTTTAACTCTTTCAGAATCAGGAAGATCCATGGGACCGTTACCACCGCCCCTCCCAAACCGGCGCGGAGCCGCGCGAATTGTGCAGGTTCAGAGGTGTTTTGACGCGCGATGCGCGAATTGCTGCTTCGTAAGCCGGATTATGATCCCAACATGCGGCGAGTCCTTCTCTCCTGGAGCAGTGGCAAAGACAGTGCCTGGACGCTTCACGTCCTTCGCCAGGATCCGGACATCGAAGTTGTGGGCTTGCTGACTACGCTCAACGCCGAGTTCCAGCGCGTAGCGATGCACGGAACCCGGCGCGCCGTTCTCGAAGCGCAGGCCAAAGCCGCGGGACTTCCTCTCTGGGTCGTCCCGCTTCCCTGGCCTTGTTCGAACGCGGATTATGAGCAGCGGATGGCCGAGGTTTACGGCCGCGCCATCGCGGAGAAGATCGATGCTATGGCCTTCGGTGATTTGTTCCTGGAGGACGTACGCGCATATCGCGAGCGCCAGCTCAAGCCCACCGGCATCGAGCCGCTCTTTCCGCTTTGGAAATTCCCGACCGCCGAACTGGCGCGAACCATGCTTGCCGCCGGCCTGAAAGCGCGCGTTACCTGCGTCGACCCGAGCAAGATTCCTGCCTCATTTGCCGGGCGCGAATTCGACGCGGCATTTCTCGCCGACCTTCCGCCCGAAACCGATCCGTGTGCCGAGCGCGGTGAGTTCCACACCTGCGTCTATGCGGGCCCCATGTTCGCGGAATCAATTCCGCTTGAACCTGGCGAAGTGGTTCACCGCGATGGCTTCGTCTTTGCGGATTTCTTCTAAACGCTCGAGAACTCTACAACCCAGACGCCACTGTGCCGTCGTGGCCATTGCCTACATCTGCCACCAGTGCTGCGGCTTGGGCGGTTTCTGCGCTGGCTGCTCGGGTGCAGCTCTCCGGCGAGCCGGCAATCCCGCCTGGTCGGGCGGCGGCAACGTGTGGGTTGTGTTCCACTGCTGGATGACCTGCACCTGCCAGCGATCCGCGCGCCCGATCCAGAGCTGCGCCGACAGCATGTATCGATCCATGTTGGTCTGCAGCCAGTAAGGACGGTTGTCGCGCAGCCAGGCCTGGCGGAAGAGATCGCTCAAGAGCGAATAACCATCGCGAATGTCCTGGAGGCGGCCGTTGTTCGACCCGATTGTATGCAGCAGATCGGAGATTTCGCGACGATCGTTCGTGTCGCCTTTTTCGGCCAATGCGCGTGCGTGGTCGTATAACGTGACGCAATCGTCCGCGGCTTGAAACTTGAGACCGACGAAGTCGATACGGCGCGCGCCTAGCTCGAGGGCATCCAGAGCCTCGGGATTCTCCAGCTTTCTTCCGCCTGCATCGTGCTGCCTCCCTTGCCTGCGCAAGCAACGTGATGGCGCGTTCCGCGTCTGTGCGCAGTTCCGTGGTAATCGGACGGAACTTTGCAGCCATCACTTGCCCTTCCGGCGCAAACGGATCGATCCAGAAGTAGCTGTCGCGCGCATCCCCCAGGCCCGCCTGCTTGAGCAGCGCGTGCGCCGCCCGCAGCGCCTGCTGCGCCTGGTCGATCTTCCCGGTTTCATCGCCATGAAAGATCAATCCATACGAGGCCGCAAATGCGTCCTCGGAGCTTTCGCCCGGCTGCCAGCTCGCCGTGGCGCCGAACAGCACCCCATACCAGTTCTCGTCGAAGATGCCTTCGCCGTCGTCGTTCCACACCGTGTTCAACATCCCCTTGGCGCCCAGCTTCTGGCCATCGCGAACGAAGGCGCGAATATTGCCGAGAGCCTCGTTGTTGTTGGGATACAGGCGATTCCAGTTGTTCACGCCCGGCGCAACCCATGTCTCGAGGCCGGCCTTCGTGAACGGCTCGATCTCCGGCGTGAAGTCCGGCTTCGCATCGTAGCGCCACGAAACCGCGATCATATCTTTCGGGCAGCGTCGGCACAAGGTCGGGTGAGTTCACGGCAATGTCGCCCCAAAACAGCAATTGCTTGTGGTTGGGCGCGAGGGCGGTGTGAATCTGGTTGAGGAAGTCGATGTAGACCGCACCCAGTCCCTTGTCCTTGACTACGTCGCGCGAGCGGCCGAGACCCAGTTCGAAGGTTTCATCGGCGCCGACATGCGCGTAGGGGCCTGGAAACACTTTCGCCAGTTCGCCGAACCACTCCGCGATCTGCGGCAGTGTCTGCGGATCACCGGGCGCAAGTACAGCGCCGTGCGGCGTCTCCCCGAGCGCCGAGTACTGCTCGAACTTCAGGACGTTGTGCAGGTGCCCGAATGCTTCCTGCTCGGGAATCACCGTGATGTGGTACTGCGCCGCATAATCGACCAGTTCGCTGCGCTTCCTCCGGCGTCATCGATCCGCCGGGGAACGCAGCGACGGGCGTGCTTGCGTACGCGAACGTGTGCTCGAAGTACGGTGAGAAAATGTTCAGCTTGTACGCCGCCAGCGTGCGAATCTCGCGGCGCAGAAATTCCATGTTCGGGATGGGGCCGCGGGACCAGTCGTCCGAAAGTCCGCGATGCGGCATCGCGGGCCAATCGCGCAGCATCAGGAGCCAGCAGAACGGACTCTTTGCCGCTGCCACGAATGAGCTGCTTTACCGTCTGCGCGCCGTAGAAGACTCCGGCCGAAGTTTCGGCAATCACGGCGAGCCCACCCTGGCCGTCGGGGACGATCACGTAGCCCTCATCGTGCATCGCGGGATCGAAGCTCAGATGATGCTTGTCGAGCAGAGCCTTGGCGGCGTCCGTGTCCGCGCGTTCCAGGCGAATGAACGGAGCGTCCTTCTGCACCTGGCGTTTCCCCAGTGCCTGCTCCGTCAGGTCTTCCGCTGTGAATCCGTCTTCCGCGTGTCCGGCGACGACATAGAAACCCAGCCCGCCAATCGGAATCGTCTCCACCGAAGAACATTCGCGCGGCGCGGGGATGAGATGCAGATCGGCACAAGTAAGCGCGGTCTGCGGGGTCTGTGCTATCAGGCTTGTGGCGGCGAAGAGCGAAAGTGTTCCAAGGGGGAAAGAGGCGCATCACAACTCCAACAGGAGGTTGGCTTGCTGTCCCCCAAGCCTATCATCGCGGTGCTCATGCGCACGGTGCGAAAACGGGACGCTTCCTCTTTCGGCGCCGGGGCTTAAAGTCCGAGAAATTCGCGCAGTGCCTCGTCTACCGAATCCATTGTCGATCGATCGACGCGGCCAATCTTGTCTCCCAGTTTTGTCCTCGGAACGGCAGTGGCCTTGTCGACCATAATCTGCGAGCGCATCCGCAGGCCGGTCGATTTTCCTGCGGAAACCGTCACGCGAAAGAGCGGCGTATCGTGAAGTTCGCTCGTCAAAGGGAGCACGACAATAGACGGGTGTTCACTGAAAGCATCGGCCTGGACAACAAGCGCGGGGCGGGGTTTGCCGTAATCGCCCGAGACTGCCACTGTGACCAGATCGCCGCGTCTCATCGATCGTTTTCCAATGCGCTCACGTCCTGAATCCAGCGCATGACTTCCGCCTCTTCTTTTGAAGAGGAAATGAGCTGCGACTGGCGCCGAGCCTCCGCCGCGAATCGCCGCTTTCTGGCTTGCTCAACATATTTGCGCATGAGCACTCGGAGGACTTCGGCGGCCGGTCGGTCCTCAGCCTCGACGGCGGCAAGAAAATCCGACTTGAGGGCGCCATCGATTCGCAGGTTGAATGTGGTCTCCCTCGGATCCACGTTCCCTTCACGCATAAGTACATCTCCTCAGTACATATATACTAGCATTACTTTTTGTAAGTACACAGTTAACGTACACAACAGCGTTACACAGTTGTCAATAACCGTAGTTCTAGCGAAGACTCTTCAACGCCGGATAGAGCTTTCTCCACTCCGCGTAGCCCGACTTATAGGCTGATACGTCCCCGGGATCCGGAGCAATGCGTTGCGCCACTTCGATGGCCTGCGCACAGGCCACATTCAGGTCAACCCAGTGCCCTGCACCCACGCCCGCCATCAGCGCACTGCCGAAGGCTCCGCCTTCTTCCGCAGTCAGAACTTCGACGGAGTGCCCATAAATGCCCGCCTGAATTCTGCGCCACAGCGGCCCGCGTGCGCCTCCGCCGCCAAGCCGAATGCCGGTCACCGGAATCCCAAGATCGGCAAAGAGCGTAAATGTGTCTTGCAGCGAATATGCAACGCCTTCAAGAACTGCACGAACGAAATGTGCAGATGTATGCGTGGCGGAGATGCCGGCAAACGCCGCCCGCACCGTAGGATCAAGATGCGGCGTGCGCTCGCCGAGAAGGTAGGGCGCCCACAGCAGGCCATCGCTTCCCGCAGGAATCTTTGCGGCTGCCGCGGTCAACTCGTCGTAATTCGAGCCCGCGAAAAACGTCTCCTTCAGCCAGCGAAAGCTCAAGCCCGCCGACTGCGTTACGCCCATCACGTGCCACAAGCCCGGCACCGCGTGACAGAAAGTATGCAAGCGTCCCTTCGGGTCTTTGGTCGGAGCCGCTGTGGCCGCGAACACCACGCCCGATGTGCCGATAGTCGCGGAGACAGAGCCGGGCTCGAGAATGCCCATGCCCACTGCGCCCGCACCCTGGTCCCCTGCTCCGGCAACGACCGGAGTTCCGGCTTTGATTCCTGTAAGGCCGGCGGCCTTTTCGCTGATGCGCGCACACACCTCCGGCGACTCGTACACCTTTGGCAGCCACGCTTCATCAATGCCGGCCGCCTCGGCGACTTCCTTCGACCAGCGCCGGTGCGTTACATCCAGGAGCAGTGTGCCCGAAGCTTCCTGAACGTCGATGGCGAACTCGCCGGTGAGCCGATAGCGAACGTAATCCTTGGGACACATCACGTGCCGGATCTTCGCGAAGATCTCCGGCTGATGCTCGCGCACCCAAAGGAGCTTGGTCACGGTAAAGTTCGGCAGCGCGGGATTGCAGGTAAGCTCGATGAGCCTGTCGTAGCCAATTTTTTCGGTGAGCCAGTCGCACTCGGGCTGCGTGCGCGTGTCGCACCAGATCAGTGCCGGCCGCAGCACCGCGCCGTTCTCATCGAGCATGACGGCCCCGTGCATCTGACCCGGTGAGCCCGATGGCAGCGATTGGCTGCTGAGGCTGCGGCGCCGCCGCCAACGCCAATCCGAATGGCTTCCTGCGCGGCGCGCCACCAATCATCGGGATCCTGTTCAGCCCACCCCGGATGCGCCGTTTTGAACGGCTCATGCTCCGCCGAAGCCCCGGCGATCAGCTTGCCTTCCCCGTCCACAACCACGGCGCGCGTTCCGCCCGTGCCCACGTCCATCCCCAAAAACCACATTGCGCACTCCCGTGCTAAATCGCTTTTCCCAGCGCACAGAGCATATCACTCTCCGCGGAGTGCCTGCACGGGACTGACGGACGCCGCGCGGAAGGCCGGCAACATTGAGGCAGCCAGGGCCAACAGCAACACCGAGAATGCGGCAAACACCATGACCAGCGGATCGAAGGAGCTGACCCCGAACAGCATGGACTTCAATAGAGTCGAAGCCGCCGCAGCACCCGCCAATCCAAGGACGCAACCGACCGCGGCAAGCTTCGTCCCCGACGCAAGAACCAGCCGCACGATGCTGCTGCGCTGCGAACCCAGCGCCATGCGGATCGCCATCTCCTGCACGCGCGACGCGACAGAGAATGCGATGACGCTGTAGATTCCCAGTACGGCCAGCAGAACGGCAGCGCCGGCGAAGCTGGAGATCAGCACGGTGTTGAAACGCCGCGGCGCCTCGCTCTCCGAAACCGCATGCACCATGGTCTGCACCTGCGTTAGCGCAAGTTGCGGATCGATGGCATGCACCGTGGTGCGGATGGCATTCTCCATTTGCTCCGGCGGCAGCGCCGAACGCAAAGTGATGTAGCCCCCATTGCCGTTCAGGTCCGTTGCGGGGTTGGCCAGCGGACCGAAGTCGTCTTCGAGTTGAGCATTGGGTATGAAATATTGCTCCTTCGTCGGTTCATCGGGAGCGTTCAGCTTCATGTCCGCGACTTCGCCAACGACGGTGATCCACGGCGTCTGCATTTGCGGCGTGCCGATGCGCAGGCGCTTGCCAATCGGATCCTGGCCCGGCCAGTAGTGCTCAGCCAGCTTGTGATTGATCACAATCACCGACGGCTTGCCCGCCTTGTCTCCTTCGGTGAAGCCACGCCCCCGCAGAATGGCGATGCCCATTGAACGGAAGTAGTCGCCCATCACCGTAGCAACCGTAGCCAGGTTCATGCGGTGCGCCGTTCGGCGGCGTGTATCCCTCCACCACGAACGTCTGATTGTTGTTGTTTCCCGAGGCCGGAAGAAAGCTCGTGAGTCCAGCTGCCTGCACACCGGGAATCTGCCCGAGCCGTCGCAGCAGGTCGTCGTTGAAGGCGTCGATCGACGCCTGCGTTGAATACTGCTTTTGCGGAAGCGAATAAGCAGCCGTCGCCACGGCCTCCGGCCGGTATCCCAGGTCGACAGACCGCATCTTCTCGAAGCTGCGCAGCAGTAGACCCGAGGCCGCAAGCAAGACGAGAGCGATCGCAATCTCCGCAACTACCAGGGCCGACCGCAGGCGAGCGTGTCCGCTTCCTTCGGTTCCGCTGCGTCCACCTTCTTTCAGCGTGCCGTTCACGTTGGTGCGCAACGCGGCAAAGGCCGGAGCGAGTCCGCACATCAATCCCGTCACGATGCCGAGAAACAAGGCGAAACCGACCACCTCCCAGTTGAGTCCGATCTCGTCGACACGCGGCAGGCTCTCGGGCAGCAGACTCCTGCCCACGTTGAGTGCGAGTGCGGCCAGACCCAGCCCAAGGATGCCGCCGCTCAGGCTGAGGACAAGGCTTTCGAGAATCGCCTGGCGCAACAGCGCTGCTGCTCGAGCGCCCAATGCCAGCCGCACTGCGATCTCGCGCTGGCGGCGAATCGCGCGCACCAGCATGATCCCGGCCAGGTTCACGCACGCAATCAGGAGCACGACTGCGACTGCCAAAAACAAGGTGCGCAGCAAGGGCCGCGTCTGCTCCACTGTTTCTTCCTGCAATGGGCGTACCACAGGATGAATCCGCAAGCTCGCCATCATTGGTGGATAGGCGGCCATAATCTCGTGTGCCACACGGTCCGCGTCGCCACGAGCCTGCTCCGCGGAGATCCCAGGCTTCAGGCGGCCCACCATCTGGTAGCTCCAGTTCGCCCCAGACTGCGGCAGAAGCTCATCCTCCCTGAAACTCATCGGAACCCACAATTCACTGTGGTTCAGTTGACCCGGTACCAGCGGAAACTCGAAGTTCCGCGGCATCACGCCGATCACGACGTAGGGCTTGCGATCCAGGAGCACCTTCGTTCCCAGAATCTGCTCGTTGCCGTTGAAGCGGCTCTTCCAGGCGGCATAACTCAACACCACCACCTGCTGGTGGTGATCGTCTTCGTCCTGGGTGTACACGCGGCCCATCAGCGGCGCTACCCCGAGCGCCGCGAAGACGCCTGGAGTCAGGCGGGCGGCGCTCACCTGGGCAGCCGCGCTGGCACCCGATAGCTCGAAGCCGGCAAACTGGTATCCGCCCAGGGCAGAAAATGATTTTGTGTCGCGCGAGTAGGCGACGGATATCCGGCACGGTCACACCGGCTTCGCCGTTGCCGCCCACATCGGCGCCCTCCAACCGGTCAGCCAGCACCATCACCCGGTCGGAATCCGGGAACGGGAGCTTCCGCAGCAGCACACCCTCCACGATGGAGAAAATGGCGGTGGTCGCACCGATTCCCAGGGCCAGCATAAGTACCGCAGTCGCCGTGAATCCGAGGGAGTTGCGAAGCTGCCTTAAGACGAAACGAAGATCGAAAGAGATGTTCTTCATGTTGACTCCTGCGGGGTCGAATGGGTGCGGCTTTGCGTGGTAGGTGCAATCCGGCTGCCGAAGTCCGCACAGCGAAAGGCACGTAAACTCTGGCAATTCCTGCAGAGTTGAGTACGCCGGCAGGCGGCTGACAGTTCAGAATCGGAATTTGTGTCCGCTAACGGACAAAAGGTCGAGACCGCCCAGGACCGCTTGAATCGAGCCCCTGACGGCCAATTTCCCGGCATATGGTACGGGAATCCGGAGTGTGATTTGAGGCACAGGAGGTGAATCCATCCCGGGCGACAATGATTCCGTGAGGCCGGTCCGGCGACCGCCGTGACGGCTATGGAGAGAAATCACATGAGCGATTTGGCACCATTGGCTGAAGCCGTTGCCGTTGACCCGCTGGTAGGCCATCCGGCCGACTACCACGTCTTCCATCAATTCATCGAGCGCTGCAAAGAACTGCCTGCTATCTCAACCGCTGTAGTTTGGCCACTTTCCGACGTGGCGCTCAAAGGAACGGTTGAAGCCGCCAACGAGGGGCTGATCGAGCCCACGCTGATCGGCGACGAAGCCTCTCTGAAGGCGCTCGCCCGCAAAATCGGGGTCGATATTTCGGCATATCCCATTCTTCAGGCGGATACCGAAGAGAGGGCCGCCGAAGCCGGCGTTGCCATGTGCCGCAGCGGCAATGCTCAAGCCATGATGAAGGGCAGCCTGCATACCGACGAGCTGATGAAGGCCGCCATGCACCGCGATCTCGGCCTCCGCACCGCGCGCCGTATCAGCCACGTCTTCATTATGGATACGCCCGCCTATGCACGCACCCTGCTCATCACAGACGCGGCCATCAACATCGTTCCCGAGCTCGAAGACAAGGTCCACATCGTGCAAAATGCCATCGATCTGGCCCATGCCCTCGGCATTCCCGAACCAAAGGTCGCCCTGCTCTCTGCGGTCGAAACCGTGAATCCCAAGATCAAGTCCACACTCGACGCAGCCGCGTTGTGCAAGATGGCCGACCGCGGCCAGATCACCGGCGGAATTCTCGACGGACCGCTGGCATTCGACACCGCCGTCAGCCAGAAGGCCGCCGCGATCAAAAAGCTCGTCTCCCCGGTTACAGGCCAGGCGGACATTCTGGTCGTCCCCGACCTCGAGAGCGGCAATATGCTGGCCAAGCAGCTGGAATACCTTGGCGGCGCACAGCTCGCGGGCATCGTGCTTGGCGCTCGCGTGCCCACCATCCTGACCAGCCGCGCCGATTCGGCCGAAACCCGGCTCACCAGTTGCGCCGTGGCCGTGCTGCTCCACTACGCGGCCCACCCGCCGATCGCGATCTAAGCCGCCAGCCAGGGGCATCCAGGTAGTAACACAGAAGGGCCACTTTCTCTTCGAGAGAGAGTGGCCCTTTTCGTTCTCTCCTACATCAAACAGGGTAGATTTATTTTCCTCTCAGGATGCTAGACTCTCGCTGTGTTGATTCGCTAAACGTTCCCCGCGGCCGGGAAAGCGGATCAAAGCTGGGCCCAGATCCCGCGTTAACGCATTTGAAGTGAGGCCGATGTGGCCATACAAGCGGAAGCCAGTCTCTTCGCCATTCTCGAGAGCTCGGAAGATCCGATCTGGTCGGTAGATCTGGAATATCGTCTCCTCTCATTCAACACCGCCATGCGCCGTCACTGCGCGCGCAAGTTCGGAGCAGAGCCGCAAATAGGAATGCGCCCGCAGGACTTTCCGCCAAAGGGCCGTGGGGACGTATGGAAATCCTTCTATGATCGTGCGCTCGCCGAGGGGGCATTCCGCACCGAGTTGACTCTCTCGGACGGCAGGCGCTTGGAATGCTCTTTCAATCCCATCCTGGTCGAGGGAATGCCCCAGGGCGTCTCGGTCTTTGGCAAAGACATCACGGAACGGAAGCGGGCGGAAGAGGCGTTGGTAGCCGCGGAAACCAGTTACCGGAACCTCTTTGAACATGCGGTTGAGGGAATGTTCGCGACCACGATGGTCGATGGCGTTCGCGATGGAGTCCGCTCCGTGAATCCCGCCTTCGCAGAAATGCTCGGATACGGCTCGCCGCAGAGAATTGACGGCTGTCCTTAAGCATCAGCCCGAAGTTGCGTGGACCGTCCCTGGCGAGCGAGAGACCTTCATGAAGCTCCTGGCAGATGAAGGGGCGGTCCATGGATTTGAATGCCGGCTTCGCCGTAAAGATGGCACTTCGATCTGGGCCTCTGTCAGTTGCCGGCTCATCTACGACGAGAACGGAGTTGCTGTCTCGCGCCAGGGCTTCGTCAAGAACATCACCGAGCGCAAGCTCGCCGAATTCCAGCTCCGCGAAAGCGAAGAGCGCTTTCGATCCACCTTCGAACAAGCCGCGGTCGGCATCATGCATGTGTCATTTCAGGGGGAGATCCTCGCCTGCAATCCGCGCTTTGCCGAGCTCGTCGGCTACAGTCCTGAAGAGTTGACCGGCCTCACACTGACGCAAATTACACCGGAAGACTTCCATCCCATGTGTGAGGCGTATCTGCAGCGGCTCAACCAGGGGGAGCGCAATTTCCCGAGTTGGGAAAAGCCCTATCGTCACAAAGACGGCAACCTGGTGTGGGTTCGTATCACTGCGTCTCTGCAACGCGATACGGAAGGCCGGCCTCTGCACCACATCGCTTTTGTTGAAGACATGAGCGCAAAAAAAGGCGCAGAGGACGCATTGGCCGCCGCCGTGCGCGCATTGAGAACAAGCGAAACTCGTTATCGCACCGTGTTTCAGGTGATGCAGGATGCCCTTGTCATCACGCGCGTTGAAGATGGCGCGTTCCTGGAAGTGAACGAGGCCTTCCTGCGTTTCTCAGGCTTTGAGCGAAACGAAGTCATCGGCAAGAAGGGACACGAACTCAATCTTTGGGATAACCCGAACGATCGCCTGATGATGGAAAAAGCTCTGGAACGCAACGGGAAGCTGCCGCGACATGGAGGTGCGGTTTCACCGCAAGAATGGCGAGACATTCTGGGGACTGCTTTCCGCATCGCTGATCGAGCTCGACGGCGTACCCTGCATTCTTTGCGTCACCCGTGATATATCCGGGGTAAAAGCGGCTGAAGATACCATTCGTGACCTCGCGTTCTACGACCCTCTAACGCGTCTTCCCAATCGCCGCCTTCTGCTCGATCGCGTGAAGCAGGCTTTGACGACGAGCATGCGCAGCCCGCGCAAATTTGCGCTCCTGTTCGTGGATCTCGACAATTTCAAGAGCATCAATGACACGCTCGGTCAACAGACAGGCGATTTGCTTTTGAAAGAAGTGGCGTTGCGTTTGCCGAACTCGGTTCGTGAATCGGATACCGTCGCCCACCTCAGCGGAGACAAATTCGGCGTCATGCTTGAGGGTCTGAGCGGAACGTCAGAAGACGCGGCGGCACAGGCAAAGAGTATCGCCGAAAAGATCTTCTCTTCACTCGTCCGCTCTTTCCGCGTTGGTCGTCGTGAGATTCACAGCCGCTGCAGTATCGGCATCACGGTCTTCGGTCTGCCGCACCAGGATCCAACTGAGATTCTGCAACAGGCCGAGATCGCCATGTACCAGGCAAAGGATGCAGGTCGCGGCTGCATTCGATTCTTCTCTCCCGAGCTGCAGGCGGCCGTCAACGAGCGCGTTGCGCTTGAAGAAGACTTGCGCCATGCCATCCGCGAAAAGCAATTCGAGCTTTACTTCCAGCCACAGGTTGACGAGACGGGACTCATCGGCGCCGAAGTGCTCATCCGCTGGAACCATCCGCAACGCGGCCTGCTGCTTCCCGGCGAATTTATCCCCCTGGCCGAGGAATCAGGGCTGATTCTGGACTTGGGAAGCTGGACGCTCGAGTCCGCCTGCGCCCAGGTCGCCGCATGGAGCGACCACTTCCACCATCCCAGTTTTACTGTGGCCGTGAACATAAGTGTCCGCGAGTTTCGCCAGGCCGACTTTGTCGAGCGTGTGCTCGCAACAGTGGAACGAACTGGCGCCAATCCTCTCACGCTCAAGCTCGAACTCACGGAGAGCATGCTCGCCGACAACATCGAAGACATCATTGCCAAGATGACCGAGCTGCGCGAACACGGGCTGAGCTTCTCCCTCGATGATTTCGGGACTGGCTACTCTTCCCTGTCCTATCTCAAGCGCCTGCCGCTCGATCAGCTGAAAATCGACCGTGCTTTCGTGCGCGACATTTTGAGTGACGTCTCCAGCGGTGCGATCGCCCAAACAATCATTTCCCTCAGCAAGGCGATGCATCTCTCCGTCATCGCTGAAGGCGTGGAAACAGAAGGACAGCGCGATTTCCTGATGGAGTTGGGCTGCTCTTCTTTCCAGGGCTATCTCTACGGCCGCCCGTTGCCTGCCGCGGAATTCGAGCGCATCTGGTTAAGTCCCATGCTCATCCCTTCCCGCGCCCTTGGCGGCGCTCGCCGCTGAATTTGCGACACTAGGAGTGTGTCGCCGCTTCTCCCCGCAGTCATCTTCGATCTCGACGGTACTCTCACCGACTCCAAGCCGGGGATCGTGGATTGCCTGCGCGAAGTTCTCGAAGCCCACAATATTTCTGACTACGGCGATCTGGCCAGATTTATCGGGCCTCCCGTCGAGACCTGGACGCGCGAATTGCTTCCGGATGGGCCGGAGTCGGCAAGGAGCGAACTGAGCCGCGATTATCGCGCCTGTTATGACCGTGCAGGCTGGAGCAAGAACACCGTTTATCCCCGAGTGCGCGAGATGCTTGCCGATCTTACGGGACGAGGGGTTCCGCTTTACGTCTGCACCTCGAAGATGGATCACTTCGCCAGGCGCATTCTGGATCTGTTTGAACTTTCCAGGTACTTTCTCGCGGTTTACGGGGACAGGGCCGAACAGCCTCGCGATGGGAAAGCCGGGTTGTTAGGCCGGCTACTGAAGGCCCAGGGGCTGGATCCGGCCACAACCTGGATGGTCGGGGATCGTATCTACGACGTTGAGGCTGCTCACGCCAACCGGGTGCGTTGCCTGGCCGCGACCTGGGGTTACGGCAGTGCAGCCGAGCTCGCACAGGCCGATGCCGTGGCTCGGACGCCGGCCGATGTGGTCGCTCACGTATTGGGGTGAAGCGCGCTATCCCCTCGAAGCGGCGGAGCGTCGAGCGCGAGCGTCGACGAGGAGGCAGCGAATGGGAGACTTTTCACAAACTCGGTGTCGAACTCCCGCATCCAAACCTAACGCGGGGGATGGTTGCAAGCGGTCTGCGGATCCACGGGCCCACCACTCACCTCAAGGAGCTTTTCCCATGTCGACACACACGCACGAGACGAGTAAGGCAGCCAAGATCAACGTATCCGACGGCTTCGACACCGAACAGATCAAGAATCTCTCCAGTGTTCTGAATGCGCTACTTGCAGATGTTTTCGCTTTATACCTCAAAACAAAGAATTTCCATTGGCACATGAGCGGGCCTCATTTCCGCGATTACCACCTTCTGCTCGATCAACAGGGCGATCAGATCTTCGCCATCACCGACGACATCGCGGAGCGTGTGCGCAAGGTGGGCGGCAATACCATTCGCTCCATCGGCCACATCGCCAAATTGCAACGGATCTCCGACAACGATCAGGAATTTGTGCCCGCGCGCGACATGTTGCTCGAATTGCATGGCGACAACCGCGCTCTCGTCGACAGCCTGCGGTCCGCCCACGAGGTGGCGGACAAAGCCAATGACTACGCAACGACCAGCATGATCGAAGTTTGGATCGACGAGGCAGAACGCCGCGCCTGGTTCCTCTTCGAAGCCACCCGCTAACCCCCCTCTGATGTCCTTGGTGCGAGGAATGATCCGGTTCCCCAACCGCCATTCCTCGCTTTTCTTTTCCGCTCTCGCCTCCAAGCCCCGCCAAATAGTGCTTCGATCACAGTGCATCGTGTGAAACCGCGTGTACACTGTTCGTGCTTTTCCCAGAATCTGCATTCTCTTTGAAGTCTGCACCCACTTCGACCGATGAAAAGGATGTGTAGACCGAGGGGATCCTTTATGTGCGGCACCTGGGGAATCTTCTGCCAGGCGTGCGAGCACCTTTGCGAGATTCTGTAATGACCGATGAGCCAGTGAAGAATCCGGGCCCCACGACGGCCTCATCGCCAAGCCAGGCGGACCTCTCCGCCCTGGTTGACAGCACTGAAGACTACATCTGGTCGGTGGATCGCGATCACCGCCTGGTGATCTTCAATCGCGCGGCTGGGCAGCGCATTGAAACCCTCACCGGAGTGCGCCCGGTTATCGGCGTTCGTTTCGAAGATATGCTCCCTGCGAACGGTGCCGAGCTTTGGAATCAGCTTTTCAATCGCGCATTGACCGAGGGAGCCGCCGAGCTGGAATTGCGCGCGCCGGACGGTATGTTCGTCTCGCTGAACCTTCGCCGGATTGTCTCGAACGGTGAAATCATCGGTGTCTCGGTATTCGGCCACGACATCAGCCAGCGCAAAGCTTTGGAACAAACACAATCGTCTCCTGGCATCCATCATCGAGTCGTCGCAACGATGCCATCGTTGCCCGGTCGCCTGAAGGCATCATTCTCAGCTGGAACCCGGGTGCCGAGACAACTTTCGGATACTCCGCGTCCGAGGCTTTGGGAAAACCGATATCCCTCATCGTTCCGCCCGAGCGATTGCAAGCAGTGGAGGAATACACGCAGTGTGTGCTGTTGGGCGAATGCAAGTTGGATTATCCGGGGATTGGCGTCCGCAAGGATGGCCGCAGAATTCATCTCTCCGTCGCATCGTGGCCGGTCCGCGACGCCCAGGGACGCGTTGTCGCAACCTCGATTCTGGCGCGGGACGTTTCCGCCTACCGCGAAGCGGAAGAAGCGCGTGCGCTGCTTACCTCCGTGGTCGAATGTTCGGGAGACGCCATCCACGCGATCGGCCTTGATGGCGCCATCCTGAGCTGGAATGCTGGTGCCGCGCAATTGACCGGCTATACCACAGAGGAAGCGATCGGCGAGAACATCGCGATTCTGGTTCCCTCAGAACAACTGGATCGACTGACAGGGGTTCTACAAACGCTGCGGGCTGGAAACCGCATTGACCCGTTCGATTGCCTGATCGTGCGCAAGGATGGCTCTGAGGCTGAAGCCTCGGTATCGTTGTCGCCGATTCGCAGTGCGGCCGGCCAGGTTGTCGGCGGCTCCGCGATTGTCCGCGATATCTCGGAACGCCGGCGGATGGAACGTGAAGTTTTTGAGGCAGAAGAGCGATACCGGCACTCGTTCGAGCAGGCGCCGATCGGTATCGTGCACGCCTCGTTTGACAGAGTGATTCTGCGTTGCAACCAACGTTTCGCCGAATTGCTCGGATACGAGATCAGAGAAGTTCCCGGCAAAAAAATCGAAGAAGTGACCTGCCGCGAAGACTTGACGGAGACGCGTCGGGCGCTGGAAGAGCTTCGGAAAGAGGCGGTTCGTACCGCTGTGCTTGAGAAGCGTTTCGTGCGCAAGGACGGCAGTACAACCTACGCGCGATTGACCGTCTCCATCCAGCGTGACGGCGAAGGGCTCCCGCTCCACTTCATGGCATTTGCAGAAGACGTTAACCCACGCAAAGCAGCGGAAGAACGGCTTGCCCGCATGCAGGCTGACTTGCAGCGGAGCGAGGAACGCTACCGCACCGCCTTTCAGATCAGCGTCGATGCAATCAACATCAACCGGCTCGAGGATGGCGTATATGTCGACTGCAACAACGCCTTCCTCGACATCGTCGGGTATACGCGCGACGAAGTCATGGGTCAGTCGTCGGAGCACCTCCCGATCTGGGCACACAGCGAAGATCGCCAGCGCATGCTCGTCGAGTTGGAGCAAAAGGGCTTTTGCCGCAACTTCGAAGCCGAGTTCCGAAGCAAATCCGGTAACAGTGTGTGGGGATTGTTTTCGGCCGCTCCGATCGAGATCGATGGCATTCGCTGCGTTCTCTCGGTGACACGCGACATCTCGGAGGCCAAAGCCGCCCAGCAGCTCCTTGCCGAAGCAGCGCAAGCATTGCGCCTGAGCGAAGAGCGCTATCGCAAGGTCTTTCAGCTGACCCTCGATTCCATCACCATCCGGCGACTGGACACGAAGGAATACATCGATGTCAACGATGAATTCTGCGACGTTCTGGGATACGACCGTTCCGAGGTCATCGGCAGGAATTCGGCGGAACTGGGCATCTGGGCGCGTCCCGAAGATTTTGAGCAGATGATTGCGAAACTCGAGGAAACGGGCGAATGCCGCAACCTCGAAGGTCTCTTCAAGAGAAAAAATGGGACAACGCTCTGGGGGCTTATCTCCGCATCCCTGATTGACATTGCGGGCGTTCGCTGCGTGCTCACGGTAACGCGCGATATCAGCAACGCCAAGGCGGCGGAAGACGAAATCCGCAATCTTGCTTTCTTCGATCCACTGACCGCACTGCCCAATCGCCGCCTCCTTCTGGAGCGTCTGCATCAGTGCCTGGTCAACGGCAACCGCAGCGGCAATCTCCGTGCATTACTCTTTATCGACCTCGATCAGTTCAAGACGCTGAATGACACCCTCGGTCACCAAACCGGCGACTTGCTCCTGCAACAGTCGGCACGACGCCTGCAAAACTGCGTGCGCGAATCCGACACGCTCGGCAGATTGGGGGGCGATGAATTTGTCCTCATGCTCGAGAACTTGAGCTCGGTTCCGGAAGAAGCCGCAGCCCAGGCCAAATCCGTCGGCGAGAAAATCCTCGACACGCTCGGCCAGCCCTACATGCTGGGCGGCCGCGAATGCCGCTCCAGCGCCAGCATTGGCATCTCCATCTTTGGCGACCGCCGCGAAAGTATGAGCCAGATCCTTCAGCAAGCCGACATTGCGATGTATCAGGCGAAGAATGCAGGACGCAACACGCTGCGTTTCTTCGCACCGGCGCTGCAGGCAGCCGTCAATGCCCGCGCCGTGATGGAACAGGACCTGCGCGCGGCGCTGCGTACCGAGCAATTTGTTCTGTACTATCAGCCGCAATTTGCCCGCGACCGTTTCGTCGGCGCTGAAGCATTGGTCCGATGGAAGCACCCATGGCGCAACATCCTCGGTCCGGGCGACTTCATCCCGCTTGCCGAGGAAACCGGCCTCATTCTTCCACTCGGACAGTGGGTGCTGGAAGCTGCGTGCCGGCAGATCGCGGCCTGGGGAAGGCAGCCCGAGACCGCCACTCTCTCCATCGCCGTCAACATCAGCGCCCGCCAGTTCCATCAGCCGGATTTTGTGCCCCTTGTCCTGGACGCGCTGCACCTGTCGGGAGCTAACCCCGCCAACCTCTGGCTGGAACTCACCGAGAGCCTGCTCGTCGAGAACATTGAAGAAGTCATCGCGAAGATGAAAGAACTCAAGTCTCGAGGATTGAAGTTCTCCCTCGACGACTTTGGCACCGGCTATTCCTCGCTGGCATATCTCAAAAAGCTGCCTTTAAGCCAACTGAAGATCGACCGCTCCTTCGTCCGCGATGTCGTCACAGACGAAAGCAGCGCCGCGATCGCGCAAACCGTGATCTCGCTCAGCGCTGCGATGGGGTTGCCGGTGATTGCGGAGGGTATCGAAACGGAAGAACAGCGGCAGTTTCTTACCCGCTTGGGCTGCCAAAACTTCCAAGGGTATCTATTCGGCCGCCCGCTCCCCCTCGACCAGTTCGAGCAGAAATGGCTGGCTCCAGAACATATCTCGATCGCGAAAGCCGGCTAGGGATCAAAGGCGTCGCAAGTCGCGATACACCCCTGATCCCAGAGCCCTGACCATTAACCACTGATCACTGGTCACTGCTTTTCAGTCCATCGACATGCTCAGCTGGTGACGAACATCCGCGCCGCGAATCCAGAAGATCACGTCTGTGGCGATGTTCGACGCGTGGTCGGCGATTCGCTCCAGATTGCGCGATACCAGAATCCCGTTCATCGCCTGCTGTGTGTACTTCGGAGATTCCTGGATCAGTTGCAGCAGGTCCGCATGCGCGCGGCGATTCATCCGATCGATTTCGTCGTCCATCTCGCGCACAGACTCCGCCAGGCGCGCATCACCCTCCAGCAGCGCCTGTACTGCCGAGCGAATCATCCGTCCGGCAAATTCGCCCATAGCGGCGAAATCAACCGGCAAATCCACTTCGCCCAGCTTGAGAATGTCCTTGGTGCGCCGCGCTATGCCCATCGACTGGTCGCCGATCCGTTCCAGGTCGGCATTGATCTTGATCACGGCCAGGATGAATCGCAGGTCGATGGCCATGGGTTGCTCTTTGGCGAGCAGTTCGTAGGCCATCTCATCGAGCTCATGTTGCGCCGAATTGATCGCCGTCTCGTTCTGCTTCACGTACTGGCAGAGCCCCTTGTCGCGCTGCAGGTATGCATCCACGGCAGACTCGACTGCCAGCTGCGCGAGCGCAGCCATGGCAAGGAGCTTGTCCTTCAATTCGGCGAGTTGCAGTTGAAAATGAATGCGCGGCACTGCAGATTCTCCCTGATCCTCCATTTTGCCTGATTGCATGTTACTAGACGGCAAATTTCCCAGCCCGCACCAGAACTATTACGCCGAAACCAAACCTGTGCAAGAACTTGACGGCTTCTTGAAGTAGGCTGAGGTCATGGCCGATGCAAGTCCTTTCGATGGCGCAACCCTCTCCCTCGATCCCGACGATTGCGAATCCCGTCAGATTTACAAGCTCATGACTGGCATCATTGTTCCCCGCCCGGTGGCTCTCGTCTCTACACTCGATCGCCACGGTGTCGCCAACCTGGCCCCTTTCAGCTTTTTCTCCGGCGTGGGGTCAAACCCACCTACTGTGATGTTCTGCCCGGTATTGCGGCCCCGCGTGCCGGCCACCTTTGGCAACCTCGATAGCCGGAAAGACACGCTGCGCAATGTCGAAGATACCGGAGAATTCGTCGTCAATATCGTGAATGAGGCCATCTCGGAAGCGGCCAACGCGACCGCCGCCGATGTTGCGCCGGAAGTCGATGAGTTCGTCATCGCAGGTCTGACGCCGCAGCCGAGCCAGGTGGTGCGCCCTTCCCGCGTGGCCGAATCTCCTGCGCAGATGGAGTGCAAGCTCAGCCAGATCGTCTACACGGGCCGTAATCCCGGCGCGGGTGTCGTGGTTCTTGGGGAAGTCGTACGATTCCACGTGCGCAGCTACCTGGTCGACGATTTCCGTGTGGATCCGTCGGGTCTCGATGCCGTGGGCCGCATGGCCGGCAATACCTGGGCGCGCACGCGTGACCGCATCGAGTTGGTGCGGCCGAAATAACGGGGCAGCCACGACTGCAAACAGACCTGACCGCGGCCTAAGGCCAGGCAGCCTGGGATTCGCTAGCTCTTGAACTGGCCGCGTTTCGGTTGTAGGAGCTCCATTCCGTCGAAAGAGGAACGCGGAGCGAACCGTGCAGGCGGCTCAGAAGCCGACGCACCCTCTTCCCGATCCACCTTGATGACAACCGGCTGCGGAGGCAAAAATTGCGGCGGCGCCGTGACCAGCTTTGGCGAAGCGTCCCCAATGTTGCTCGGTGTCGCCATTCGCTTCGGATCCGGATAGAGCACCTCAGCGGGCCCCTCGTTTCGGAAGCTCGGGTCTGCCGAGTGGTTGCGGACTGATCCCTCGTCGGAGCCGTGCGGGTTCTTCACGCCCATGACGAACAGAAGGTTGCGCAGGCCGCTCAGCCGCGAAGTCAGCGTCTCCGATGCCTCTTCGATCTGGTCCGACGTCCCTGTGGCGGTCGGCAGGTCGTGATGCGGCGAAGAGCCATTGCCTGCCGAGCCCTTGGGGTCCGTATCGGGACTGGTCGGAGAAGGGCTGCTGGAAACATCCGACGGCTGAGGCATCCAGACGCGCGCCGGCTTCCACAGCACCGGTGGCCGCACTCGCTCGCGGCGCGGACTGGGCTGGTTGAGCCACCAGGGCGATTCCACCTGGGGCGCGGGCTCGGGAACAATTGGCTTCTTCTGCACCTCAGGCTCGATTGATGCCGCTGCCTCTGCAGCAACCACCGGCTCTTCTGATGGAACAGCTGCAGCCGCTTCGGCAACCACGGGTTCCGGCTCTTCCGCAGCCACCGGTTCGTGCGCCGCAATCGGAGCAGCCTCTTCAGCGACTTCTTCGACCGTCTCATCAGCGAGCACCGGCTCGTGCGACGCAGTGTGAGTTGCTTCCTCTGCAAGCACCGGCGTCGCCTCCTCGGCAATCACCTGCTCACCCACTTCTGAAACCGGTTCAACTTCAGCCTCATGCACCGGCTCCGCAAAGGGAGCGACTTCAGAAGCTTCGATCGGCTCGGCAGTCTCGGCTTCCACGGCTGCAAAATGTTCCGGCGCAATCCAGTGCTCGGGCTCAGCTTCTTCCGCGTAGATCGGGGCAGCTTCTTCGACTGCGGCTTCCTCAACAGCCTGCGTTTCGAAATCGCCAGTGGCAACATGTGCCGCGCTATCCATATCCACAGCGACCGGTGCGGGCTCCACGTGGAATGTTGGCGCAATATAGCGTTCTTCGTAGACCCGCGGTGTGAAAATGGACTCGTCTTCGACAGGCACGGTCTCAACAGAGGCCGCAGGAACTTCAGAGGGAGCTTCCGCAGACTCGAACGAAGCCGCAGCACTTTCGTGATGCACCTCAGCTTCAGGTTCCTTCGCTTCCTGACGAACCCACTCTGCGTGCGCTTCGTGAAGAAGCGTCGCAAATCCCACCGCCTCCACAGGCGTCTCGAGTTCCGCCTCGGCAGCTGTTGATGCTGCGGCAGGCTCCTCGTGGTGAAGGTCCGCAGCTTCAAGCGCCGCAGCTGGAACCTCGTGAAGAACCTCCTCGACTTCGTGCGAAGGAGCCGGAGTCTCGCCCTGCGCCTCGGCGACCTCGTGTGCCGCAGCAGGAACTTCCTCATGAGATTCGACCACTTCCTCCGGGCCCGCGGCGAAGGGTATGGCGCAAGATGTTGCGCGAGACGCGCGGCGAAATCACCTTCTACTTGTTGCGCATGGATTGAGGCGACGGGCTCGGCGGCTTCCTCGATCGAATCCGCTTCGGCCTCAACGTGCGTGGGAATCTCTGAAGTCTCATCCAGATCGGTGTGAAGAATCTTCACAGGCTCGGCGGACGGGGCTGCCATGCTCGGTGTCGGCAGGCAAGCCGGTGAATCCGCATGCGAGTGCGGCGCGAAACGGGCAACCGCCGCTGCAGCGGCAGCCAATTCCGGCTCATAGTGCGCGCGCATGTCGGTGTCGAACGCAGGAGCCTCCGTCTGGGGTTCTGCGACGGGCGCCGGTGTTTTCACGGCTTCTGCACGGCGAGCTACCGCCTGTGCCTCCAGATGCTTTTCGATCGCCTCGATCGATTTGCGGAACGCGGGCTCCGCCTTCGCCAGGCTCACGCGGTTCAGCACAAATCCAACCGCACCCACATCGAGCCGCTGCAATGTCGCCGCAGCGTCGCGCAGTTCTCTCCGCGTGGTACGGCCCGACTCAATCACCACGATCGCGCAATCGACGAATCGCGCAAGATATTCGGTTTCCGCAGACACCGCCAGCGGCGCTGTGTCCGTAAGAACCAGCGCTTCGTCTTCGGTCTCCGTCTCATCTTCCATTTGTTGCAACAGGGCCGTCGGACGGCTAGCGCGCTCTATGGGAATGAGGCCTTGCGGCGAAGCGGCATTCTTCCTGGGCAGATCCGGCGCAGCCGCTGCTCCGGATGCATCGACGAGAACCGTTGGACGGCCCATCGCCTCCAGCATGACGCGAATGCGGTTCACCAACGTGGTGACGCCGTTTCCCTGGTTGATGCCGGTAAAGACGCAGCTCCGCAAATTGCTTTGCTTGCGTGCATGTTCGATTGAGGAGGTCAGCCGCAACAGAAACTCGTCGACTACGCCCGCGGACACCTGATCGAAGTCCGGCAATTGCGCCATCGGCGCGAAACCAAGGATCAGTTCCACGTCCTGGGCGACATACACCTTGGGATCGATCTTGTTTCTGGCCACAGCCGCCAACACGGCAAAGAACAAGCCCACGAAGGCGATCAGGAATGAGTTCCGCACCACGCCCGACTTGGAGCGCATCAACGGCGGTACCGCGGTCGTCACGGGATAGACCGATGCCGGCGCGCGATTCTCAAGCATTACGTTGTGCAGCTCTTCATCGATGGTTGCGTAGCGTGCCTGCAGGCGCGTGATATCCGCGGCGAGATCGCTCGAGCGCTGCATCTTCGGAGTGGCGCTGCCTGCAGCCCCGACCATGCCCCGAAGCTGATTGTTCAGTTGTTGCTCGACTCCACCTGCGCGCTGCAATTCGGATTTCAGTTTCAGCTGAATCTCTGCCGCCGCTTTGGCGCGCAGATTCTTCATCATGGTGTCCAGATCGCCGTCGATCTTCTGGAGTTCCGCGTCGTCCTGCTTGTAGACCGGATTCGTCGGCGTCAGGTTGGCCATCTGTGAGATGAGCGTGGCACGCCGCAGATTCAGCGACTGCTTCATGCTCACCAGGCCGGCATCGGCCGCGATCATCTGATCGGCTTCCGCATCGATCGCCGCGGAGGACGGGCCTTTTCCAGCATCCATCGAGGCAAACTTGGCTTCTGCAGCGTCGTGCTCCGTACGCGCCTTGACCAGTTCCTCGCGCATCTGCGTGATGTCCGCGTCATAGTGATCGGGAATCGCCGAACTCACGGAAGCGATGCCCAGCTGCTTGTTCAATCCCTGCTGCTCGGTGCGATCCGCTTCGAGCAAATTCTGAATGCGATCGCGCTCCTGCTGCAAGATCGCAAGCCTCTCGGAGTCGCCGTTTTTCTGATCCTTGGCCGCGCTGTCCAGGTAGGCCGCCATCAGTGCATTGGTCACATCGGCAGCCATCTGCGAAGTACGCGCACGCCCGGTGATCGTGAACTGGTAGGCATTGTTGGAGCGCTCGACGCTGATGGAACGCACCAGGCGCTGCGCCGCGATCTGGTCGTCCTCTCCCGGCTTTTGCCATCCATGCAGCTTGTGCAGCGCATTGATGAGCACGTCTTCGCGGCTCACATTCATCATCTGCTGCTGCATGTACGACTCGTAGGTATTCGTGTCGTAGGGCCAGCGCGCCGCTTCACCCTGCGCGGACTGCAGCACCCGCGCGGGCGCCGGCTGCACGTAGATCACGCACTGTGCTTCGTAGGAAGGCCACGTCTTGAGAACGAACGCATTGACGCAGAAGTACGCAACTGCCAGAAGGGCGAACAGGAAGGCGATCGTGATCGCCAGCCCCTTGTGCAGTTGCAGGCTGCGGCGCACGTCCAGATGAAAGAACGCCTGTTCTGTTCCGCTCACCGGAAGTGGGCGCACGGGAACCGCGGATGGCATTAGATCGCTCTCAATGTTCCGCACCGAATCCGTGGACTGACCGAAAAGTTGGTTCATGGCATTCCCACTCCCACCAGCGCTGCTGCGGTGATCATAGGACTCAACCGCTCCACAACGTAGGTTGCCCGGTAAAGATGGCTTTGCGGCACAAAGATGATCTCGCCCGGGCTTCAGCGTTACTTCCAGCGATTTGGCTGGATTCAACAGGTCATTCATGGAAATTACTCTTGAGGTGCCCGAAGCCGGATCGACGATTTGGATGTGCGGCTTGTTGCCGGCGGGACCCGCGAATCCACCCGCCTCGGCGAGAACACTCGCCAGAGTCGACGTTCCAGTCAGTGGAACCGCTCCCGGATGCTGCACTTCGCCGAGCACAGAGACAAACCGTTCGCTGCCGTTGGGAACGTAGACCACGTCATCGCGGCGAAGACGCAGGTCGGCCAGCGAGTTGCCGGAGTCGATCAGCGTTTTCAAGATCGACCCAGACCACTTCATCCTGCCCGCGATAGATGGCGCAGCGCTCGGGGATCTTCGCCGCCGACTTTGGTCCGGTTTCCAGGCCGCTGCGCGAAAGCGCCTCGAGCAGCGTCGGCGTTCCGTCGAACGTCACCACGCCGGGCCGCTCCACAGCGCCCAGCACCAGACACCTTGTTCGCGGTGTACTTCGTGATCGTCACCTGAGCTTGAAGATTGGTGTAGTAGGGCGCGAGCGAAGTCTCGATATCCTTGGCAGCTTCGGCGCGCGTCTTGCCCGGCCAGCATCAGGTCGCCCGCCAGAGGCAGCGTGATGCGCCCATCCGGACCGACCACCAGTTTGGCAGTCAGGTCGGTGCGTCCGGCAAAATCGACCGTAATCTCGTCGCCGCGGCCGAGGCGGTATTCTTCGTTCGCCGACGGCTCAAAGTTGCGCAGAGTCTCCAGTGGATTGAGCTTCAATTGCGGATTGGCCGGCTCCGTCCTGGTTCCGCGGCCGAAGGCGTCACTTGCCCCCATGCGTAGAACGTCCCGAATCCCGCCATCAGGAGGACGGCGATTGCGCTTGGCTCCTCGCTGCTTCATGCTGCTGCCTCCCGGCGGCCGCGAAAAGCTTCCAGGCCCCGATGCACCATCCTGTACCCCTTCTGCTTCTCGTCGTCCGTCAAAACCCATCGATGCAAAACCGCAATCTGGGCCGCCGCATACACGGTCCCCAGGAAAGCCAAAACACCTGCGCCCTGCCAGCGATTCACATTGGCTACCATCCAGGTAGCCGGCCATGCCAGCAGGGCAGCCAGTACGTAACACGAAAGTCCAGGAACAATCACGACACGTAAAAAGCGCGTCAATTTCAAATCCAGCACAAACAGCACCCGCCCATGAGAACGCAGGCCGATACAGCTGTCGCGACCGATACGGCCACGCCAATCCCAATTGGAGTCCATCGCCCTTCAATCCAGCGCGCCACCGGTAAAGTGATGCCCAGCATCAGGATGTTGGGTATCGAGTAGTTGAATTCCTCGTAGACCCTGCCCATCCCGCGGAAGATCGATGTCCCCGGTCCTGTCAGCATATGGAACTGCATCGATATGCTAAATACCACAAATAGGGGGATTAAGCTGTCCCTCATGGGTAAGGACGGCCCCAACCAGACGTGCATCATCGGCACCGCCCAGAGCGCCATGATCGCGGTGAATGCGGCCGTGCAGAGGTTCGAGTGGCGCGCCGCGGTCAGATAAAGCTCCTGCAGATTGCCCAGCCAGTTCTTCCGATCCGAGGCCGCATCGACGTGCGAAGCCGCCGGCAGCAGCGCCGCAAAAAACGCAGTCGGGACGGTCGACAGCGACGTCGGCCACTTCTTGGCCACGTCCAGCAGGCCGGCCGCCGAAGCATCGATGAACGTCAATGCCGCCAGGCGGTCTACGGAAACCTGGAAGATGGCGAGGACGCTTTGGAGCTGGACCAGTCCGCCAAAATGCACAACGTACTTCACGGATTCGCGGCGCACGCGGCGCGGCGAAAGGCGCAGCCATGGCAGGGTCCGATAAGCCCACCACCACGTCAGAGCATCGTTGACCACCGTGCGTGCCAGGTAGGCCTCGGCAAGCCCGCGAATTCCCCGCCCCGCGCCCACCAGGATGACGATCAGCGCAAACTCGACCAGGATGCTGATGGTAAGAAAGACCTGCGTGGCCGCAATCTGCTGCGTACCGATCAGCATGTCGCCAAAGGCGCTGAAGGCGATGCTCGACAGATACACGCCCAGGACGATCAGGACGGCCTCCTTGCCATCGCTGGCGTGTGAAGGCGGCAGGTGCAGCCAGGGGGCAAACCAGTTCCACCCCAGCATGAAGAAGGTGAAAATCACCGCGCACGCAGGGATGGTCAGCGCCAGCCCGGTCGACAGCAGCGAATTCGCCCGGTCGTATTCACGGCGCGCGTGGAACTCCGCGACGTACTTGATGTACACGTTGGAGACGCCCATCGTGGTCAGTCCCACGTAGGTGACGAGAATGAAGATCGTGGTCCAGATGCCGTAGGCTTCAAGTCCGATGTGCGAGAGCAGGAACGGGACAAGGCAGACGCCGCGGGCCATGTTCACCACACGCGCGCCAATGGTGCTCATGACGTTCAGGCCAAATTTGCGGTTGACCTCGTGCAGGGGCTCGCGGGCAGCATCCGGACTGCCCAGTGCCACCGCGGCATCCGGGTCCACGGCCCACTCAATCTGGTGGGAATCGCCCATCAACGAATTTCTCCTGAACGCAGCCGAGCCTGGGAAGTCGGGGCTTCGCTCGCGGGATGAGCTGTCTCTCGCTTGGTACGCGCCCACTCCGCCCGCTTACGCGACTGGCGAAGCACCAGCGGCGTAATCATGGCTTTCCAGATCAGGTACACGGGAGCGCCCGCCAGTGCCGCCAGGTCGCGAGCTGGTTCGCTCCCGATGAACGCGGACTCTATGACATACATTACAGCAACCACCGCGCAGGCCAGCGCGAAAACATGCAGCCAGGGCACGGCCAGAAAGATGGTGAGCAGAATGGCAAGGATGCCTCGCGACAAGGGGAGACTCCACACGTCGGCGAGTGTCTCCAGAGCATTCCAGTGGCCGTGGCGAAGGGCCTCTATCAGCCGCCGCGTGGATCGGCTTGCAACCCGGAGGCGGCCGCCTTCCCAGCGCGCCTCCTGGGTTGCCTGCGCAGCGCTCGAGACGGGGCTGCACGCGTGAACGTACTCCGAATCGATCCAGTAAACCGGGACGCCCTGTTCGACCAGCTTGGTGTGGTACTCCACGTCTTCCGCGATCGTGTTGGCATTGAAGGGCACACGGTCCAGAATCTCCGCAGTCAGTGCGAATCCATTTCCGAAAAGCCCCGTGGAAAGACCGAGCCCCGCCCGTCCACGAGCGCGCAACACGTTCATGCCTCGAAATGCCAGCGCACGCAGACGCGCCAGAGGGTGCAGCCGCCCGCCGTTGACCCACAACGGCGGAGGTGCGAGTTCATAGCGGCACTGGCAGGCATCGGCCCCGGATTCGAGCATGGCCCGTGTCACTTCGATCAGGTTGGCGCTGACGACCGAGTCAGCATCGACAATGAGAAACGCATTGGCGCCGTTCTCAATCGCGGCTGCGAATCCGCAGCGCAGTGCCGCACCCTTGCCGCGCAGCTTGCGGTTGTTCAGCTCCACCACGTGGGCGCCGGCCGCTGTCGCAGCTTCTGCTGTCGCATCTTCACAGTTGTGCGCGATCACGATGATGGGAATGTCGCCCTTGGCGGCGTGCAGCGAACGCACCGTTGAGGCCACCATGGCTTCTTCGTTGTGCGCCGGCACAATTGCGGCTAAGCGGATGCTGCGATTCCTGCCCGGCTTTGGCCTTTGGGGTGAAAAAGCATTCCCAACCAGGCACAACAACAAATCCAGAAAAAGCGGCGTCGCAAAGCCCGCCATGATGACTGCCAGTATCGAGATGAACCCGTGCTCCATTGAACTCCTCAACTCCGTGTATGTTTCTCGATCCTGGGCTTGCACTGATCGGTTGAGCGCTCGTAAGGCAGCGCTGGAAATTGCGCGATCGCAAATTTCCTAAGTTAAGACCCGCTGGAAGCGAATCGTTTCAGACCGCGCCGGCACGTAAACCTGTTCCGACGCTGGTCCCTTGATGGCTTGAATCCAACCGAACAGGAAGAACAGCAACAGGACCGCCTGCTCTCCCAGGTAAACGGTGGTTAAGGAGATCGCCAGGCCCAACAGCACCGTCAAATGCGCGAACACAAGCGCCCGGTCTTCCATGCGCAATGGCTGCCGTGCCAGGCGGTAGAGTCGTGCACCGCTGCCCAGCAGCATCAATACGAACAGCCCCAGGCCAGTGAAGCCCTGCGTCGCGGCAACCAGCAGGTACTGGTTATCCACCGATTGCTGACCGTTGACCACTGGCAGTGTGGTGAAACCCCAGCCAAACGCCTTGCGTTGTTCGATGATGGGCATGTACGCGTCGATCAATTCGCGCCGGTATACGGCGTTTCTCTGCTCTTCGGTTTTCGCCTGGCTGATGTCGACAGCCGTATAGCGATTGCCGAAGTAGTACGCACCCGCGGAGAACACGATCAGCACCAAAACAAAGGCCAGTGTTGCTTTGCCGAGCGAGAACACCCGCACCAACCCCGCCAGAATCAGCGCAAGGCCCACCGCGATCCACGGACCGCGCGACTGGGTCATCAGAAGTCCGCCGACCACCAGCCAGAGGACTAGCCCACGGAACGTCAACGGCAGTCCGTTCACAATGCGACGCGTGCCCCACTGCGGCGAGAACGTCCGCAGCCACAGCACGTAGATCAGTCCCATCAGGAAGATCATGCCCGCAAGAATGGCGTGTGCGTAGGGTCCCTGAATGCGCCCAAATCCCCAGCGCACCTGCGTCGGCCAACCTACGATCTGGCCGTGGAAGAAGTGGTGCATCACGATCTGCCAGATGCTGCGGCGGCTGAGGAAGTCGAAGACGCTGATGGCCGACACAACCGCCAGGAGCACCACCATCGTGCGCACCACATCGCGGCGCGACGACTTCCCGTCAACGTCCTGCCCTTCCACGAGCAGCTTGCCGAACATGTAGGGCATGACCATCGTCGCGATGCCGGCAAAAAACTGCAGGCCGAAGAGGGACAGGTCGCCATTGATCGGCGCTCTGTCTACAGCAAACAGATCGCGCCAGCTGCCATCGGCCAGAGGCGTGCTCATGCCTTCGGACAGTGCAGCGCTGAATGCGAAGAGAAGCACACACAAATCCATCCAGTCGAACCGCCAGCGCCGCATCTCGCGAATGAACAGCGCTCCGAACAAGGGCAGCGCCGCCATCTCGGCGAACGACACGGGGGGTAGATGCTGGAAGCGCAGCGTGTAGTAATGCGGCAGCAGGAGCACCACCGGCAGGTAGACCGTCACCAGCGCCTTGCGAATTGGTCCACGCGCCAGCGCGATCCAGCAGGCGACGGCCGGAAGCAGGATGATCAGATCCATGTCATCCCCCTGAGCGCATTGGATTCTGCGTTAACCACCGACGCGCACCCTTTGCGGCAGAGCTTCCGCTTCGCCCGGCAAATCGAGCGCCGGAACGCTTTCCACGTCGAATCCCGTCCGCGCTGCGCGGGTAGTGCTGTCTTCCCACTCATCAAAGAGAGGCTGCGCGCACGATGCGTGAAGTAGGAACCGCTGCTTGAAGTTCAGGCCGGCCAGCGAAAGCGTCAGCCCGGCGTTGAGCAGGCTCCTGCGCACACTCATCAGCGCACCCATGCCTGCCGCGGAAATTTGCTTGACTCCGTGCATGTGAACAACCATGACGAGCCCATGCAGGATCGCCTCGGCTGTGGTGTCCATGAGTTGGTGTGCGGTCTGCGCACCAAGCCTTCCCTCGATGTACACGTGCAACACGTTCGGTACGCGCGCGTGCGTCACCCGCGAGTCCCCCGAATACGGACGCTGCATCCATGCCGTCGCCAGAGTCATAGGAAGTTTGCGGGCCAGGCCGGTAAAGTCGCGAAGATACCGCGGGCCCAAACGCGAAGGCTCCTGGATGAAGCGCATCGCCCATTCCAGGCCGCACTTCTGAACCCACCGTGGCGCGCGCTTCATGTCGCCGACCAGCATCTCGAAGCTTCCGCCCACGCCCATCGTCACAGGCACGCCGAGCCTCTTGCGGTGCAGCCAGATCCACTTTTCTTGTTTGGGATTGCCCAGCGCCACCAGCAGAATGTCCGGCTTTGCCTTGCGAATGGTGCTGATGAGTACACTGTGATCGGCCTGCGCCATCTCTTCCTGCGTCGGCGCAATCGTTCCGACAATCTGCACACCGGGATAGCGCTGCTCGAGCAGTCGCGCCGCACGCTCGGCGACGTTGTCTTTACCGCCCAGAAGAAAAATTCGATAGCCCTTACGCGCAGAAAGCTCCGCCAGACCCGGTACCAGGTCCACGCCGGTGACACGATCGGCGAGCGGGCAGCCCAAAAGCTTGGAAGCCCAGACCAGCGGCATTCCGTCAGGGAAAACCAGGCTGCACCCAGCAAGAATCCGGTGCAGGTGTAAATCGGAAAGTGAATTCAACCAAAAATCGAGGTTGGCTGTCGCAATCTGGTGCGATGCGCCTGAATGAATCAGACCTTCGATAGCTTCTATTGCCCCAGTTGCAGTGAAGCTATCAAGAGGCAGCCCCAATACTGCGATCGGGTGCTTCAAATTCCTCTTCATTTTTAGATTTCCGTTTCCGCGTGCACGAACAAACCGCTGCGAGTCCCAAAAGGCTCTCGCGGTCCCCCTGTTCGCTCTCAAAGCAATTCAGTTGTCCAACCGTTAAAATCCCCACGCCTGCCCACGGTCCGATTTCAGAAGATGCGGCCCTCCACTTGTCGGGAGATTTCTCGCATCTTTCGAAAACGCGGTGTGAGTTGGCGTTTGCCTCAGCCTGCTGACCCCCAGCAGATTGAGGCCCCCTAACGACTTAGATGCATTTGGCGCGCACTTGTGACTTACACCGTGAGCCCACTGCCGACCCCTGCGCGACCCCTGCGCTATCGATAGCTAAGATTGTGCGTCTTTGTTGTAGAAAAATGACTCTTCGGAGAAGACTTGCAAGTTATTCGGTAACTGATTTTGCGTTACGTAACGTAAATTGCGGTACGAACTTATTCGCGGAGTAACTTAGTTTGATTACCTTGACGCTGCACTGCTGTTGACTTAGGTTTCTTCCAAGCTAGTTGGATTTTTGCCGTTTCAGCTTCGCTACATCTCACTCCGACCATTCGAGGACTGCCATCGAACAGGGAGCCATTTCGAGCGAGGCTCCCACGGAGCCCTTCCGCTCGCACCGTCACATCTGTTTGAAGTTCGTTGGTTGACCCAGGGCCCGCACTGACAAGTCGCCAGAGGTTCACATTGGAATTGGATTGAATCCCGGAGCTTCAATCGTAATGACGCCGGGTCTGGTGAAGTCCATAGTTGAAAACAATTAATCCGTGCCAAATTCCCTGCTGGAAACGCATAGGCATCGATCTCGTGCATTCCCCTCAAACGCACACCATCGTTCCCGTCCGGCTGGTCGTGGGTCGGATCTTCTCCAGTCACTTCGACGCGCATCAGGTTGCCGCGCACCACACGATTGGCCAACGCTTCCGTCAGAAACTGCGGCCGGGCGCGTCCACCGGGCCCCATCTCGACAACGGTGCCCCAAAGCCGTACCGGCGTTCCATCCGAGCGCTTGAACTGGTATTGCGGGAGGCTGAAGACCATCTGGTCGCGAATGCCGCGATCGCGCATCATGCGCAGCATGTGACCAGCCACAGCTACGCCTGCTGCCGCCGAAGGAGTGAGCCGGTCGAGCACGGCCTGCGTCGCGGAGCCCTCGGTCGTATGCAGGTTCACTTCGTAGACCGCAAGCTGATGGCCTAACGCCGCCGTTTGCGTGGCGCGCACAACTCCCTCGCGCGACATCTGCTCCGGCTGCGCCAGCAGTGACCCGTACAACTCATCGTCGTTTGCCCAGCGGCTCACGTTGTCCATCAGGTAGGGAGCGATCGCCAGCGTATTCGCGCCGGTGGCAGCGGCCAACTCCTCGCCGCTGCGTCCCGGGTTCACAGCCTGGCCACCGATCACCAGGTCGAATTGCCGCGCATCTGTTCCCACCGCGGCGCGAAACGCGGCAAAGTCCTGGCTCGCACGTCGTCCGTATGCCGCCGGATCTTCAATCGTCTCGCCCTGAAAGATGGCATTCCATGTCTCATTCCCCAGCTCGATGTGAATCGTATGAAAGGCGCGCGTCCAGGGATCGCGGCGCCCGCCGGCAATGCGCTGCGCACCACCCGACGTATTCGACCCGCCCGCGAGGTACTCGGCCAGATGACGCACGCCATCCTTGTTGATTGCCGTAGGCATTACGATCCATGGCTCCGCGCCTACCTCATCGCAAAGCTCGAGGAACTCGGGAACGCCGACCGGAATATCCTCCATGGTGGTGAGCCACGAAGAGAACCCTGGCCGTTGCCGCGCCAGAGGTGGCGCGAGCAGGTTGTCCATGGTGCTGCCAAGTTGCGCGTGGCTCGACATGAGCCGCAAAACTCCCGGCCGCAACTCACGCAGCGTCTCGCACCACCTCATCGCGAAACGCCGTGTGGTTGGTGGCGTCGCCGCCCATCTGCTCCAGGTCAACATCGTCCAGCAAGACCGTCGCGCCCGCTGATGCTGAAAGCAGTCTCCACCGGACCTGCCGGTCCCGCTCCCTCATTCGCAGTGAACTCCGCGTGATAGTCGGCCCAACCGGGAGTCAGCTGGAAATCGCGCTCCAGATAATCGAACTTGCCCTGCGCGAGACGGGCCACGCGTACGTGCATCGATGCGGTTTCCGCCAACGCCTTTTGCCCGGAAGCTGAGCCTGTACCTTCCTCGCAGCCGAACGAAGCTCATCCCCTCCATCGAGTCGAAGTAGGACTTCAGATCTGCCGACTTGCCCCGGCCCACCTGCCTCGATGCGCAAGGCCTGCCGGCCTTCGCTATTGCGGGACAAATCGTGGCGCTCCGCTTCGAGATGCGCGCCGCCTTTGAGCGTTGGCCACCATCCCGCCGCTGGATCGCCGGGAAAGTCCTTGCTCACCGCGAGCCAGTCGCCCGGCGCCGATCGGGCGGACCCGCGCCCTCCAATGTCAAGGAGTACCCCGCAGGCGCATTCGGCAAAGTAGGCGTGCTGCTGCGCACGGTGCCGTGCCTGCCGACGGCCGCACCGTCGAGGATCTCCCAGTGCGCGCCATCCCAAAAGCCCGCGGGCCACTGATACGAGTGACGAGTGTCGGTGCAGTTCCACGGCCCGGCCTGCAGGCAATGCAGAATGCTGCGGTACGCCATCCCTTCGAAACCAGGGTTGCGGTACAGCAGATTCTTCGTCATCTGCCCGGAGTCGTAGTAGTTTTGCTCTCCGAGGTTGATGCCCAGCCGCGTAACCCCTGGAAGAACCACCTGATTGGTCACCCGCAGGTGCGTGACCGAGGTTCCAATGGCCGCCGCGGCTCGGGAGGGACGGGTTGCAACTCCCGCCCAGGTACAAAGGCAGGCCAGGCCGCCGCCACCATCAAAGCTGCCTCGGCAAATGCCGTGAGGGCAATATTCCTGGACGTTTGCTTCTCCGGCATGAGGATTTCCTACGCCCCCCGGCGCACCCTAACTTCGATGTAACTCACGCATAACTTCCGGCGCGGCAGCAATGCAATCAGAATAGACGGTCCGACTGCCTCTTCGCTGTGGTCTAGCTCCCTGCCCGCTGTGACAGATCGCGCGTCCATCCCTCGAAAGGTGCATCAGCCTGCCGCTCCCAGGCTTCTGGATGCCCATTCTGTCGCGGTCGCCCCCGCACTATACTTGAAGCACTTCGATGAGTCTTGAGCCCATGGATCGCCGAATTCTATTGCGTTCAGCCGGATCCGTCGATTCTGCGCCCATCGTCAAGGCCGGTGCGTCCGCCTTCGGCTCTTCGGCGAGCCGGGCTGTCCCTCCCGCACATTCGCTACGAGTTTGAAGTCTCGATTCTCGTCGTTTCGTTCAACACGCGGAACATGTTGCGCGATTGCCTGCGCTCGATCCAATCGGAGTGCCGCACGCTGCCGCCCGGCCTCGAGGCCGAGATCATTGTTGTGGACAATGCCTCAAACGACGGCTCGGCCGACATGGTCGAGAACGAGTTCACCGATTCCGACGTGCCTGTAAGGCTCGTTCGCAGCCAGGTAAACCTGGGCTTCGCAGGCGCCAACAACCTCGCCTTGGAGTCAGCGCGCGGCCAATACCTCGTCCTTTTGAACTCCGACGCCTTCTTTCAACCCGGGCGCACTTGCGCTATGCAATCCGCCATATGGATGAGAACCCCGAGCGTGGGCGTGGGCGGAGCGCGTTTGGTTGGGCCAGGGGGCGAATGGCAGCCTTCGGCACGCGCCTTTCCGACCGTGTGGCTGACGTTTGTGGTTCTCTCCGGCCTCGCATCGCGTTTTCCCAAGTCCCGCATCTTCGGCGCGCCCGACAGAACCTGGGCCGATCCCGATCTCGAAGCCGATGTGGATTGGGTACCCGGCGCCTTCTCGATCGTGCGCCGCGAAGCGCTTGCCAAGGCTGGCGCCTTCGATCCGCAGTTCTTTCTGTACTGCGAAGAGGTGGACCTTTGCCGCCGCATCAAGGCCGAGGGATTTCGCGTGCTGTATTGGCCCGACGTTGTCGTCACGCATATCGGCGGCGAATCGGGACGTTCGCTCACCGACCATCACTTCTCAGAAAGCCAGGCGCGCGTCGAACTCTGGCAGATGCGCTCGACGCTGATCTACTTCCGCAAACATCATGGGATGCGCGTATGGGGAATCCGCTTCCTCGAAGACGCGTTGCAAGTGTTTCGCTGGCTGCGCAACCGCTGGAGCAGCGACCCGGAGCGGCGCCCGCGCGCACAGGAAGCACGGCTTGCGCTCAAGCTGATGCACCAGGCCTGGCGCGAAACCAGGGGCGGTCGAATCAGCCCGCCGCGTCCCTGGTAATAAGCCGAAGCCGGCACCATCATCGATGGCATGTCGAAATGCCATCGGCAAAATAGACGCGCCCTCGGTTCTTACTTCATGGATTCTTTGAACGGCTCGTCGATTCCCAGCCGAATCAGTTCCTCGCGATCGCTCACCGGCTTCCAGCCCAACTCGTTCTTCGCCGCAGAGCAATCGAAGACCGCTCGCCCCGTGCGGCTCTCCCAGTCGCGATAAGACGGCATGCGCCGCTCAGGATGCCGCACCGCCACCTTTACGACCCACTTGAACATGTCTTTGAGGTAGAAGCGCGAGATCGGCGTTGCATGGCGCTGAATGCGCATGCCGCCTGCCCTGTCGAGCGCGTCGAGATACTCCTGCGCTGTGAGAATCGGATCGCCGGCAAGATTGAAAGACTTGCCTTCGATTGCCGGTGCCGTCATCGTCGCGATCAGGCCCGACGCCACGTCTTCGACCAGAACAAGTGCCAGCTTGTTCCGTCCCTCACCCCAGATCTGGCATACCGCATCGCTCCACCACATGCCCACGCCCCAGTGGAACGGGCTGCCGCCTCGACCGATGACGATGCCGGGACGCACGATCACGAGAGGCAGGCCCTGCTCGCGATGCATGCGCAGCAAGATGCCTTCGGAAACAGCCTTCGCTCGCGCATAGAGATTGCGGCTCTCAATCTGCGGATCGAGCGGGGTTTGTTCGGTGATGGTGCCCGCGCCTGCGCCGCAATAGTACGAGTCGATGGTCCCCGTGTAGACGAAACGCTTCACTCCGCACGCCAGGGCACTCTCGGCCACACGGCGCGTCGCCTCAATCTCGAACTCCTGATAGTCCGCCCAGCTCTTCACGTTGGCGCGCGCGAGATGAAAGACCGTCTCCACACCCTGCATGGCACCAACGACATCTTCCCGATTGCTCAAGATCGCCACGCACAATCTGCAAATGCGGCGAGTTTCGCAGACGCCGCCGGAAGGCTGGCCGCACTGCGCACCAGAACCCGAACCACATAGCCTTGCCCAAGCAATTGCCGCAGCAGTTCTTTGCCGATGAAGCCCGTAGCACCGAGAACCAGAATCTTCGCCGCCACCTGCGGAAGCTTGCACCGGCACTGTCACAGCCGTCTGCGTATTTCGCGAAGGTAGCTGTGCGAGGTCTGCGGCCTGCGTGCAAACGCGTATCACCGCCGCACCCAACTCTCCGCTCACACGCTCGTCGAGCGGCGGTGGTGCGTAGAACGCATCCATGGCCCGCGCCATGCTTGCACCGTAAGGATTGCCGCGTTTCCCAAGGTGCGCCTTGGCCTTCACATAAGCGCTCAGGGTGCCCAGTGCCTGTCGCGAAAGGCTTCGCGCCCGGCTCCGCAAGATGCCATGATTTTCAAAGTCGGGATCGCTTGGCCGGTGCTCATCGAGCGTGAAGGTATTGCGTTCCAGATCGACCGTCGCGCTGGCCAGCGAGCCGCGCACGTGAATCGTGTACTCCGCAAACCCCGGCACAAAGGAGAAGCGCAGCTCAATCGCCGTGCGGCCGTGCATCGCCGATACCTGCCAGCGACGATAGAAGCTCGTCCCCGTCGGCAATTCGATGGGATTGGACGCCCGCACCTCCATGCTCTCCGGCACACCGATCAGGTCGAGCATGTGCGCAACCGAGTGCGAACCGACTTCGGTCATGATGTTGCGCGGCTCGCGCAGCATCCACGTGTCGAACGGCCCATGCGTAGCCTGCGGCAAGGGACGATGCCACGTAATCGTCACATCGTCAATGAGCCCAAGCCGGCCGCTGTGCACCGCAGAGCGCAGTTGCTCATACACAGGCGCGAAAAGAAAATTGTGCCCCACCCCGATGCGCAGCTTTCGCTCTTCAGCGAGCTTCACCAGCGCGTCGCACTCTTCCGCGGTGACGCACATTGGCTTTTCGAGAAACACGTGCACGCCGGCCTCGAGCACTGCTTTCGCCGCCGCGAAGTGCAGGTTGGGTGGCAGAAGAATGTGCACCGCGTACAGCGAGTGGGTGCTCCCGTTTTCCGCAGCGAGCATCTCTTCCAGCGACTCGTACACGCTGGCGATGCCGAACTTCCGCGCCAGCGCCTGCGCCTTGGCAACGGCGCGATCGCAAATCGCCACAAGCTCCACGCCTGCGACTGTTTTCAAACCAAGCGCATGCCAGTCGGCGATGTAGCCGGCCCCCAGCAGCGCGACACGGCGCGCCGGCTGCAGCGCTGCGGCACTTGCGAAAGGCGGCGATGTGGATTGCGTTCGTCAACTCGCTTTGTGCTCCATGATGGTTGGCGTTTTGCCGCGGAAGCTGCGCCAGTAAAAGGCCAGCATTCCCAGCAGCGCGGGAAACTTGGTGATCACCGTAAAGTACGCGTAGACCGCGGCGTCCCCTGAAGGCCAGCCCCGACCCTTGCCGTATTGAAAGATCCGCAAAAATTGCAGAATGTAGCCAAGCAGCAGGAGCAACGACCATCCCCGCGTCAACGGCGCAAGGCCAAGCGCAAGAAGTGGAACGATCAAGCCCCAGATCCATGTGCGACGGCAGTCGCGCACGTAATAGCGTTCGTCGCTGCCACCGTGCAGGGCCGCTACCTGCGCATAGGCGTGCCCGGTGCGCCGCGCGCGACGCCACCATTCCAGAAAGCTCTTCATCGCCGCATCGTGCAATACCATCGGCGCATCGAGAAGCACGATCTTTCTGCCCGTCCGCCGCACGCGCACGCAGAATTCGTTGTCTTCCGCCGCAATCACCTCGGGCCGGAATCGACCGACTTCTTGAAATACCCCCGGCCGCACCATGAAGATGCCGCCGCATGCATCGATCTCGCCCGGCTTCTGCCGCCACTCAAGATCGAAGAGGCGGTTATACACTGAGGCCTCCGGATGAATCTCGCGCACGTGTCCGCAGACCACGCCCGCATCCGGGCGCGTTTCGAAGGCCGCGCAGCCACGCTCGAGCCAGCCCTTCCACCAACTCGCAATCGCCATCGACAAACTGCACGAAGCGCACACCGGGATCGCATTGCCAGGGCCGCGCGCGAAGCCCTCGTTGCGAGCCCGCGCCGCGCTGAAGGGTTTGTCGCGCGTGAGCTCGACCACCTCGCAGCCCAGGGAGCGAGCAAACGCCGGCGCTTCCATCGGTTGACCCCGAATCCACATAAACCACGGTGCGTGACGACGCCATAGCGGCGCGCAGGCAGCTCTTCAGCCGATCGCCCTCATTACGCCCGATGGCGACGATCGCGAGGTGTTCTCGTGAATCCGTGGTCATTCGCCTTCAATTCTAATTGGATGAGGAGTTTGCATACAGGCCGCGAAGGTGGTAGCGGAGGCCGCGGTGCGTAAGCACGCGTGGGTTACTCGCGATTACAAAACCGTCATATCCTGCCCCTTGGCCTCGCGCCCCAGCAGGGCCAGGCCCGCCAGCGTAAGCGCGACCACGATGACAGTGACCGCCAGAACCGCCGGATAATTTCCCCACCGCTCCGCCGCCAGGGCCTGCGCCTTACCGTTCCACGAGGTAACCAGGCCCCCAAGTTGATAGGCGAGCCCCGGAGCAGTCGCGCGCACCGGTCCCGGCGAAAGCTCGGTTAGATACGCTGGAACCACGCCCCACGCGCCCTGCACCATGAACTGCATCAGCACCGCGCCCGTTCCCAGCACAAACGCGGAGTGCCCATACGCCCACAGCGGGATGACAGGGATCGACAACAGCGCCGCCGTAACAATGGCGCGCTTGCGTCCCCACTTTTCTGAAAGCGTTCCGAAGACAAAGCCGCCCACGATCGAGCCGATGCCGTATAGGATGCCGATCGACCCAACCGTCGAGGGATTGAGCTTTGCGAAGGTGGTCAGAAATGTCGGATACACGTCCTGCGTGCCATGCGAAAAGCTCATGAACGCCGTCATCAGCAGAACAAGAAACAAGAAACGTAGGCAGAAATTCACGAATCAGTGTGGAAGTTGAAGGCCCGTTGCGGTGCTCTGCGATTCCCTGCCCCGCTCTCCTGTTGCGCGCGCAATTCTGCGCCGGCCTGCCACACCGGCGACTCCTCAACGCGTGCCTGCACATAGAACACCAGCAGCGCCGGCGCAGAGCCCAGAATGAACAACCCCCGCCAGCCGAAGGCCGGGACATGCAGCCCCGCCAGCATGAACCCGTTGAAGAACAGGGCAAATGCACCCGCGGCAAGAATCGAGCCCATCGCATAGCCCTCCTGCAGGATCCCGCTGAACGTTCCCGCTTCCTTCTTTGGGCAGTGTTTCGAACACCAATGCCGCGCCCACGCCCCACTCACCGCCCATCGCCAGCCCAAAGAGCGCGCGCAATGCAAGCAGTGCGCCCAGCGATGGCGCAAACGCGCAGGCCAGCTCGATGACCGAGAAGCTAAGAATGTTCACCATCAGCACCGGCCGCCTGCCAAACCGATCCGCCAGCATGCCGAAGACGACAGCCCCGACGGGCCGCAACGCCTGCGTCAAAAACACCGCGCCCAGTACCTCCGATGGCTTGGTTTGAAACTCCTTCGCAATCGCCGGAACGCAGAAGATCAGAATGAAGAAATCGAGCGAGTCCATCGTCCAGCCCAAAAAGGCGGCCAGGAAGGTATGCCGCTGCGCGCCGGTCAGATTGCCGAAGTTTTGCTTGACGGTCCGGAGATGCTCGACAGGGGCAAAGGACATAGGCGGGAGAATACCAGAGTGAATTCGCGAAGACGAATCGCCATCACGCTTGGATGCAGCCCAAGGCCACAGCATGCGGACAGGGCTCCCCCGATCCGGAATTATTTCTTCGTGGCTTTCATGACCGCACCACCCTGGTGCACGTCCATCGAAGTCACCTTGCCCTGCGCATCTTTCACAAACTCCACCTCGATGGGAAACAGCGCAAAGAATTTCGTCTCCGATTCGGGATAGAGCTTCACCTCCTGCTGCCCGGTCGGGTGCGCCACGAGCACGCCGTTCTCAGCCGCGATGCCGATGTCGAAGTTGGGCTGGAGCTGGTAGGTGCCCACGTACTGCGCTAGAACCGAGGCATCCACGTGCATCTGGGCGCGCTCCGTCGGCCGGTAGCTCGGCCAGTTGTACTCGACGGCGATGCTGTGCATCACCTCATCCCCGATCTCGCCGCCGTTGTCACCGTTGGTCATGACTACAGCGCCTTCGCCTTCCTTCTCAAAGGCGACAAACAAATTGCGAAATCCCTCATTGGCGCCGCCGTGCGAGAAATATGGGCTCGCATCGGTCCCTCCGATTTCAAGCCCCAGTCCCCAGCTTCCCTTCCCGGCTGTCACCATCTGCTTCGTCATCCCGGTTGAGAGCACGCGATTCGACTTTCCCGCGAGCGAATGCTGTACCTCGAGAATGTAGCGGCAAAGATCCGTGGGCGTCGTCCAAAGCCCCGCCGCCGCCATCTCGGGATATGTGTGCGCTCCGCCTTCGACGGCCTTGCCATCGCCTCGGTATGGAGTCGCCGCGAAGGGCTGAAACTCTTTGGGCAGCGGCTGTTCATAGGTGCTGTGCGTCATCCCAATCGGTGCCAGCACAGTGTCGTGCAGCAGTTTGGGAAAGGGCTCGTGTGTAACGTCGACCGTTGCCATCTGCGCAATCGTGTAACCGCCGCCGGAATACTTCCACTCACCTCCTGGCGCGGCTTCGTTGCGGATGGGATCCGTGTTGGCGGGCTTTTCTCCATTCAACACCTGCACGAGGGTCGGAACCTTGTCGGTGGACGCATAGCCGGGAAACCCATGCACTGTGATGCCCGCCGTATGCGTGAGCAGCTCGCGCAGGGTCACCGTCTTGCCCGCGGCAACGGGCGCGGCCGGCAGCTTCCAGCTGCTGAGGTAGGTGTTGATGTCGGCATCGAGCGAGAGCTTGCCCTGCTCCACAAGCTTGAGCATGGCCATTGCCGCCAGCGGCTTGCTGATCGAACCAGCCTGGAACATGGTCTCCGCGTTGACCGCTGCCCCTCCGACGCTTGCAACGCCAAATCCGCGAGCCCATTCGATCTTGCCTTCATGAACCACGGCAATGCTCACGCCCGGTACATTCAGTTCCTTCATGCGGTCGGCGAGATTGTGGGTCGCGTGCGCATCGCCCTTGAGAACGATGCTCCCGATCAGTCCACTCTCCACGTGTCGGATATGCTCTTCCGTGGCTGCGCCAACCGGGGCAGCAACCTGCGCAAGCACCCACTGCGCCTCGAAAAGAACCGCTGCCGCCACGAACTGTCGGAGCATCCGCATCTAGTCCTCCCCTCCGCCCCAGACAATCTAGCACGGCAAGGTCCGGCGGTTTTTTGACGGTCCTCGAGCCACCGGGCAAAATATTTGTTGCAACAAATACTCAACCTGCAGAGTCAAACCATTCAAAGGCGCCAAATCCAACTTCCCACCGGCCTGAATTCTGAAAGGACCCGAATCTATGAAGCATTTCACCATTCTGACTGGCGTTCTAGCGCTGGCAGCTCCCCTCGCCCTCGCCCAAACCTCCACCTGGACCAACGACCCGGCGCACAGCGAGGTCGACTTCACCATCACGCATATGGCCATCTCCAACGTTCATGGCCGCTTTGGACACGTCACAGCCAGCATCTCCTATAACGAAGCCGATATCAGCAAATCGTCTGTGAAAGCGGACATCGATGTCACCGGTGTAGACACCGGGGAAGAGGCGCGCAACAACCACCTCAAGAGCCCCGACTTCTTCGACGTCGCACAGTTCCCCACTGCCAAGTTTGAGAGCACCAGCGTAGCCAAGAATGGCGACGACCTGACGATCAATGGCAACCTGACGTTGCACGGCGTCACCAAGCCGGTTGTGCTCACTGCCGAAGGCCCTCGCGGTCCGGCGACCGGAATGGACAAGAAGCAGCACGCAGGCTTTTCTGCCACGACCAAGATCAAGCGCTCGGACTTCGGCATCGGATCCAAGTTTCCCGCGGCGATGGTTGGAGACGAAGTCAAGCTGAACATCGAGCTCGACGTCGCCAAGCAGTAACCAACAGATCAGGCGTCGCAGGCAGCTTGCCGGCGGCGCCCGCTTCTTTCCTTGAGATCCGGCCGAAAACCGGGTGGAGCGATTCAAATGGCCGGATTGAAGCTGGAAATCGTTCAGGAACCGCCCTTCTTCAGCACAGAAGAAGAGGCGCTCCTCAACCTGATGCGCACCGCCGACTGGCTGCACCGCGCCTTCCATCGCGGCACGCGCGATTGGGGAGTGACCTCCACCCAGTACAACGTTCTGCGCATCCTCCGCGGCGCCCACCCGAACGGCCTGACGTGCTCGGCGATCGGCGAACGCATGATCACCGCCGACCCCGACATCACGCGCCTGCTCGCCCGGCTGAAGGCGCAGAAACTGGTCAGGCAGCAGCGAGACCGTCACGATCGCCGTGTGATCTGGACGTTCATCTCTGAGGCCGGATTAACGCTCCTGAAGGCAATGGATCCCGTGATCCAGAAACTACCGATCGAGATGCTCAGCCATTTGACCAAAACCGAGCAAGAGGAGTTGATTCGCCTGCTCGAAAAAGGCGCGCAGTTCCGAAACCGGCACACATGCCGTGACTTGTGATGGAGTGTCTTGCGAGGGGACGAAGGGGTAGCGCCAGGTGGGCCCGCTGCCTAGTGGCCCAGCAGCTTATGGGCGACTGTTTCCTCGTCAGCATCCGACTGGATGATCTTGTTGTGCAGGCAATAAAGCGCCAGTTCAAGCCGGTCAGAAACGCCCAGCTTGTCGTAGATCTTGCGCAGATAATTCTTGATCACCTGCTCGGTCGTTCCCAGTTGGAAGGCGATTTCCTTATTCCGCTTGCCCTGCGTGATGCAGGTAATGATCGCCATCTCTTTCGGCGAAAGACGCGGCTGCGGTCCGCGGGCTCACCAAGCGCCGCTGCCTGCGACCGATAAGCTTCGATCACCCAGTTGACCGACTGGTTGTCGATCCACGTTTCGCCCGCTGCGATCCTGCGCACGCAGCGCACCAGCAGATCCGGTGAAATCGACCGGGAAATGATGCCCCGCACGCCGCGGCGATAGAGCTCGACGGTATGGTTTTCGTCCGCCTGCACGGCCTGGACGATCAGCTTCATGTCCGGGGCGGCGCGCAAAAGCTCGGGAATCACATTCGTTGTGCCCGCCAGCATGCTGCCTTCCAGCAGCACGACATCTGTGGGATAGCGCTCCACCGCAAGACGCAGATTCTCGATCGAATCCGCCTGCGCAACCACCCGCAGATCGTCCTCCAGAGCAAACACCTTTCGAATGCCTACGCGATAGATCGCCTGGGAGTCGGCAATGATGATGCGGATCGTGCCGGGCTTGACCGTGGCATCAAGCTGTTCGTTCTCTGAAGATTCGTCCAAGAATTCCATAGGGGTTGGAGCCAGCCCAAGCCGCTACTGCTCCGCGAACTTGTACTCATCGATCGTTGCGGCAGCTAGGTATTGAGTTTGGCTCAAGGAGCAGCGTACCACACGGCCTAGACAATGAACCAGAACATCGTGGAGCGTCCCCAGCACCGGCCCAGGCATGCGCAACGAAAAATGGATGTCCATTCCGGCCGGCAACTCCCGGTCTACCTCAAACAGGACCCCGTTCGCGGAAACGTTACGCGACCGCGCCGTCACTTGCTCGTTGCCTGTCGAAAGCAGAACCGGCAACGAGAGTGGGAACCGAACTGCGCAGCGAACTTCTTGCCGTGCAAGACCGTGATCCGACGTGTAGGTGCTGAGAGGCGACTCGCGCTTCATCACTTTCATAGGACCGCTTCCATTGAGCAGATTTGTCTGAAAGACACTCTAAACCTACACCTGATCAAGAACATACGGCACGAAAGTTTTAGGAATGGTAATGCCGGATCTGGTCCGACGTGGTAAAACGTTACAGCCAACAGTAAGAACGTAGGACACGTGACTTTAGCTATGTATATAAGAGTAAACAGCTTATAAAACTGCTGCAACCCGCGGCTGGAGCGGGTTTCATCGACATTGACCCTATTCACTCCCTAGATACCTGACTGTGGAAACTGTGGGAAAAAGGCCGCGGATGCGCCCACCCATTCCTGATTTTTGTTGTGATCCACGCCCATCATTTTTCCTCTCCCGAGACGCACCAGGCTCAACGCCGGCGTGAGCTCCGCGCCATCCGGCCATAGATACAGAATGCGAATCTCGGCCTGGGTCATGCCGCACGGAGTCGCGATGGTGGGTTCGAAACGCATGCGCTGCTGCAGCAAGAATTCGCCGCGGCTCTTCTTGTCAATCGCCTCAAGCTGCCTTCGCGTTGGATCGAACTGAATGCCTTTCCCCGCGAACGAGAACAGCGGCTTGAGCAACAGTTCGCCGTACACGGTTTCAGGCCCGTTCTCCTCGGGTAACGGCACACCCCTCTCCGACAAACGCTCACGGCCGTTCCCCTCCAGAAACTCGTCGAGGAACACCGCCGGCGGCACCACCTGGCTGACCTCCGGCATGTTCGCCAACCAGGGAATCGAAAACTTCGAGATGAGGAAGTACCAGTTTGGATGTCCCGCCCATTCGACATCCCAGGGTCGGGTCAGATCGAAAGGCAGCTGGATTTGCCGCGACACCAGTTCATCGGCGATCGCGCGATTGTAGATCCGATGGATCGGAACCAGCTCACCTTGTTCATTCCGGTAATGGAGCTTATTGCCGACCGGCACAAGCTCACGGATGTCGACAACGGCGATACCAAGCCGGCGGGCCGTGATCAGGAAGTCAGGCAGAGTCTTCTGGTGCTGCGGGTCGATCTCGGTCAGCACCACGTTGGCTGGGTCATGGTTCCCCAGGACCGTCTTGGCGAGCAGGTTCCAATAATCGGCTTCGTCCAGACCACTCAGAAATGTCCCCAGAGATGACGGCAGGTCATAGGCATCCCGGTATGTCGAACTCAAAACGTCCTGGTAGGCGTAGACCGAGGGAAAAGCCTGGATTTCCACCAGCCGCGGGGCCAGACCCCCGGTTTGTTCGCGAACCAGCGCAAAATCGGCAGTCAGGAAGTTCGGGTGTGCGGACTCCCCGTCCACATCGTACCCGGCCGGAATCGCCTTGCGCGCAGCTTCGAGGTAGGGGCGGTTACCGATCAGCGCCTCCGCCAGCCGTGCCCCGTGACGCGCCATCCCCTCCAGCAAAGCCTGATCGAGAAAGACCGGCGTCTCGGCGATCCGAAAATCGACGCGCACGCCGCAGCGCTCCTCCGTGATCCGCAACAGGCTGGCGTAGCCCTCGGGCGTGAATCTCTCGTTGAAATCGTTGCGAAGGGTGGGGATCAAGGGGCTCGACTCCTACCCCATCGTACCCGCGAATGGAACCGCTTGAAGCTCGCAAATGACGCTATTTCGGCGTTCTCCGCTGCGGGAAAACAGTAAGTGACCGACTTCCGCGGGTGCCCGCACTGAGGTACCTAGGGCGTCTGGAGACAGGTGGATGTCGGATTGATGTGACGTTTTGGGGTCCGGGTTGGATGGAAATGCATTAAAAAATGCAGAAATTGGTGGATTTCGCTTCTTTTCCGTGGAAAACCCGGGCGTATCAAAAAAAAAGTTACTTTTGTCGTAGAGAGGGTGCAACTTTTGAGGTACTATTGCACTACCAAAGTTGTACCCGGAGAGTAACCCCTATGTCGTCGCTCAATCTTCCGCTCCGTGCCTCGGTTCTCGTGGCGCTTCTTAGCTGTGCTGTTGTCGCCAGCGCCAGTTCACCGCTCATTCCCACGCCGCCGGTCGGAAAAGGTCTCGTAGCCGCAGCTTCGCCCCTGATTCCTACACCTCCAGTTGGGAAAGGACTCGTAGCCGCAGCTTCGCCCCTGATCCCTACACCACCGGTTGGCCATGGCAATGGTAACTCAGTTTTCTAGCCGCAGCTTCGCCCCTGATCTACACCACCTTGGAAAAATCTCGTAGCCGCAGCTTCGCCCCTGATCCCCACACCGCCGGTTGGAAAGGGTCTCGTGGCCGCAGCTTCGCCCCTGATTCCTACACCGCCCGTTGGAAAAGGACTCGTAGCCGCAGCTTCGCCCCTGATCCCTACACCGCCGGTTGGAAAAGGTCTCGTGGCCGCAGCTTCGCCCCTGATCCCCACACCGCCGGTTGGAAAGGGTCTCGTCATCGCTTAATCGCTGCGCACCGTTTGGTAGCGGACTCAATCAGCAAGTCCTGTGCACGCAAGGTGGCTCGCGGGGTTTGCTGATTATGTAACCTGCTCTTCCAGGCAGGCGCAAAGCCCTCGTCGCTGATACACTCAGCTCACTTCTTCGTCTCGGCGAAACGACGGGAGGTTGACGGTGGCTTTCGACAAGCTCATCCTGCTGGCAGGTACACCGCTGGAGGCAATCACGCTGGCAGTGGTCGTCTCACGGCCTGGGTTGCGCAGATTTTCTATCTTTGCGCTCTATCTTGCCTGGAATTTGCTCATTGATCCGGCCTTCTATTACCTCCGCCTGCATCCGGCCTTATATATAAAACTCTATCCCTACGAACTGGCCATTGATGCTCTCTTTCAGTTCGGTGTGCTTTTTGAGCTATCGAGGTCCGTCTTCCGCCCCGTCGGACAATCCCTCCCAAAGTGGTTCCCTGTCCTCCTGAGTGTCGTGATCCTGGTCATATGCGCGGCGATCTGGCCTCTCGCGCGCAGGACGGGCGTTGATCTTGCCGGGAAGGATCGGCTTCTCCTCAACCTGCAGCAAAGCTTCTCGATCCTGCGCATCCTCTTCTTCCTGGCCCTTGCCGGGTTCAGCCAACTCCTCTCTCTCGACTGGCGCGACCGCGAGCTGCAGATTGCAACCGGCCTGGGCATATTCTCCATGGCTAGTGTGGCAGTCTCGGTGCTGCACACGCGTCCCGCGCTTCTGCCCCAATACGACCTCATGAACGAACTTGTACAGGTCAGCTATGTGTGTTCGCTGATTTATTGGATTGTGAGCTTTGTTCAGAAAGAGGCAGAGCGGCGCGAGTTTACCCCGCAGATGCAGAACTTCCTCCTGGCGCTGGCAGGCAATGCCCAGGCTACACGGGTGGCCATGACGGATGCCAGAGATCCGGATCACGACACAAAGCGCTAGGCTGCAATTCCGACAAAACTGAACTTCGCTTGAGAGAAAGCCCGTCTCAGTCGTTACCCCGGCTCCTTACCTCCCGTACCTTACTTGCGGAACTTACCCGATCAAAACTCCACCGCACTGCGTCAAAATTGCACGGTTTTCCCGGGCTACTCGGCAAGTTTTACCCGTTTTGTCTACAACTTTGGTGGTAAATGGCTCATTTTTTTCCCCATAGCAGAATATTTTCTGTTACTAGTAGTGGAACGGCCGAGAACCAGGCGGTCGCCTATGCTTCAAATGCAGTTACTGAAAGACGGGCCTGAGGAACACCAATGATCGTGACTATCCTCGAAATCGTAGCGCTAGCTTGCCTCGGATTCTATCTCGTTCGCTGGCGAAGCGCGGTACGCCGCCGCAATGCTCAATCCTGGGACTCCCTGATGGCGCGTTTGCGTCCTGACTGGAGCGCCCGCGATCTGAGCGATCAGTTCCTCTGGAAAGAGGGACTCAACGCCACCCCCGACGACGCCTGGCACCGGATGGAAGGTCCCAAGGGTCTTTGGGCTATGTATCAGAATGCTCAGGTAATGACCGAAATGGCAGACTACGCCGCGCGACACAGCGAGAATGTGGATCGCTTGCTGATCGAAACGCTGCGCAGCGACGCCATGCAAATTCGGGTCTGCGTCCTGATGGCGCTCACGCAGTACGGGTTCTCTCGCGCCAGCGAAGGTGTCCGCATCAACGCGTTCCGAGCCGCCACCATGTACACCGGTATGGCAGCGCGCATGACGCAGTTGCTGCAGGAGATCGCTCCGGTGATGGTGCCCGATTTCGTCGCCGCCATGTAGGACATTCCTTCCCTAACCAGCCCCCCAGCCTCGGCTGGGGGTTTTCCTTTTGATCGCACCAAAGGAATATCTCAGGCCGGGTTCTCGCCAGGAAGGCGTTGATCCGCGCAAACTCCCCCTCCCCCAGCCGGAAATCGATCGCCGGAGCCAGCCCCTCCACCTGCTTCCCGCTCCTCCCGCCCACAATCGCTGCCGTTATCGCCGGATGATGCAGCGTCCATGCCACCGCCACCACGCCCGGACCGACTCCGTGCCCCGATCCAATCTCCCGCAGCAGGTCCACAAGGCGCAGGTTCCTGCTTAGCTTCGGCTCATTGAACTCCACGGCACGTCGCCGCCAGTCATCCGCAGGAAACGCTGCCACGCGCTCCGCGGTCATCGCACCCGTGAGCAGCCCGGACACCATGGGCGAGTAGTTGATGACGCCGATGTTGTTGGCCTGGCAAAACGGCAGAACCTCGGCCTCGATTGCCCGGCGCAGCATCGAGTACGGCGGCTGCAGGCTCGTGATCGGCGCAATCTTCTGCGCCCGCTTCATTTGTTCGACTGAAAAGTTCGAAACGCCGATCCAGCGCACCTTGCCCTGCTCTTTCAAGCGAGCCAGCGCCTCCCAGCCTTCCTCAATCTCCTCATCGGGATTGGGCCAATGCACCTGGTAGAGGTCGATGGTCTCGACTCCGAGCCGCTGGAGCGATCCATCCAGTTCCTCCGCAAGAGAATTGGCCTTCAACGATCGATAGATCGACCGGTCCGCGTTCCAGCGCATCGAGCACTTCGTGAAGATCAGCGGCCGAGTGCCTCTCCACTCTTTGAGCGCGCGGGCAACCACTTCTTCCGAGTGCCCCAGCCCATAGATGGCGGCGGTGTCGATCCAGTTGATGCCCAGTTCCAGTGCGCGATGAATGGCGGCGACCGACTCGTTGTCGTCCTGCGGGCCCCAGGCGAACTCCCAGTTCCCTCCTCCGATGGCCCACGCGCCAAACCCAATTGCCGTCAATTGCAGATCAGAATTTCCTAGTGTGCGAAGCTCCGTCGAACTCATGGCCATAGGATGACCCCGCGGGCCTGGCAGGCGCAAATCTTCCGCTCGATCCATAATCCCTTGTGCCCCGTTCCTCCGCATAGCGGCTGAGCGGGAAACGACGAAACCGCCGCAACTGCCGGAATCCTCGCAGTCATCCCGAAGGAATGGTACGAACTCAGCCACGGGTGAAACCCGTGGAAACCAGCCCTCACGGCCCCGGAGTGGCGATGGAAAGACGCAAACTGAGAGCTGAAAGCTGAGAGCTGATAGCTGCGTCTCACGCCGCGATTAAAAACCGCCCATCGCGCATGATCTGCTCTTCGCCCTCGGTCGATTCGAGCCAGATGTTGAAACCCAGCCCAACCACATCGATGTGCGTACCCGATCGCCAGGGCGCACCCGTGTGCTCGCCATACGGATTCCCGAAGGCAATGTGGATGCCTGGAAACTTCTCGTCCTGCAGAATGTTGCCGATCACGCGCTCGACGCCGAGATTGGTGCCGATGGCAAACTCGCCCACGCGGTCAGAGTTCTCGTCCGTATGCGTGTACGCCCAGAAATCCGTCTCCAGCTGCTTGTTCGCGCTCGAGCAGCTCACGATGCGATTGCCGGCAATCTCAATGGTCAGCGGCGTCGCGGCCAGCAACCCGTAGCGCGCGCATAGCCAGTCGCCCACCACGCCGTCAACCACGAAGGTCCCGTTCACTTCGCCCGGCGAAGTAAAACACTCGCCGCCGGGAAGATTGCCCCACTTCTCCGGCGAGATGATGCCCGAAGTCTTGAACCACTTGTAGCCTGGATTCATGTCCGCCGTAATGTCCGTTCCCGCGGCAGTCGTCGCATGGATCCGCGTCGCGCGGCGCACGCGGTCGAGCACCTTCTGGCTGAGCCGGTCCACCAGGTTGAAATCGGCGCGCATGCCCTGGCACATAATCTCCGGCGTGATGTTCACCATGTGCGCATGGCGCATGCGGCGCCGATTCACCACGTCGGTCATCTGCATGCGCGAGTGCAGTTCGTTCGGCTGCACCTGCACCGCAAAGATCGAAACCTGCGAGCTCTCCATGTCTTCGAGCACGGCCGAAGGCATATCGACCAGCGGGCGCGGCGCCAGGTCTTCGAGGATGAAGACATTCCACGGGCATCCGCGCTCAGCCAGCTGCGCACCCAGCGCAGCAGCGATGGGCTCCGTGGCGCGATCGGTGATCAGCGTAACCTTCTCGGCTGGGTCGATCTGCAGGCAGGTGGTAACGGCGGAGTGAGCACCCTGTGTAAATTCAGCAGGGTAATCGACGGCAAGAAGGTGGCGTGATGCTTCAGTCATCCGTGCGTTCAGATCCTCGTGGAATTTCCCGCGGCACCGCAGCCACACCCCAGGCGGGATTCTTCTCTTGAGAGGTTAATGGAATCTTCATCGAAAAGAAATGAGGAAATACCCGCAGAATCCCGGCGATCTAGGCCCGCGTATGGTGATCCGCCCAGGCCTCCCGCAACATCGCGGCAGCCTTCTCAGCGGGAATGCGCCGCTCCGCTTCGTTCAAATCCCGCCAGATCAGCCACGCGGCCAACCCCGCCGCCACCCCACCCACATAGAAGAGAACACGCGCCACAAAGCACCCCCGATTCAGCGACTAGGATGCGCCGTAACCGCAGCGGGATGTGTGCTTCCACGCGAGATCTAAAGCCCCGCAGCGGTCTCCTCGGCCATATAGTCCACCACCGCCTTCAGGTCGCCCTTCGATTCCTCAAAGACCTTGAGCTGCCGATCGGCGCCGGTTCCCGTCTCCATGATCTTGCGCACGCCGTTGATGGCCTCGCGGCTGCCCAGCTCATCCACCACCGGATCGATCAGCGCCAGGTACTCTTCCAGCAGTTCGCGCAGCGGCAACTCCTTCTGCCGGCCGAAGTCGATCAGCTTGCCGTCCAGCCCATACCGCACGGCGCGAAACTTGTTCTCCATCAGCAGCGGCCGCGCGTAGTGGCGATAGTCCTGGTTGGTCTCGTGCAGCTTGTAAAGATAAGCCGCCGTCGCCTGGATCAGCGCGGCAATCGCCACCGTCTCCTCCGCGCGCAACGGAATATCGCAGGCCCGCACCTCGACCGTGTTGAAGAACGGATGCGGCCGGATATCCCACCAGATCTTCTTGGCGTTATCGATGCAGTTGGTCCGCACCAGCAGGCTCACGTAGTTCTCAAATTCGGAGTAGCTCGAGAACGCATCAGGAATCCCGGTGCGCGGGAAGTTCTCGAAAACCTTGGCGCGATAGCCCTTGTATCCCGTGTTCAGGCCCAGCCAGAAGGGCGAATTCGTCGCCAGCGCCATGATGTGCGGCAGAAAATAGCGGATCGAATTCATGATGCGGATCGCCGCCTCGCGATCTTCGATGCCCACATGCACGTGCAGGCCGAAGATCAAGTTGGCGCGGGCCACGAGCTGCAGATCCTTCACCACCTGGTGATAGCGCGGGTCAGGATAGATCTCCTGCGTGCGCCAGTCGGCGAACGGATGCGTGGCGCCGGCCACCAGCTTCAGCCCGTGCTCGCGGCCAGCTTGATCATCTCGCGGCGCAGCTCGTAGATGTCCTCGCGGGCCTCGTCGATGTTCCGGCAGACGCGCGTGCCCACTTCCACCACCGAGGTGTGCATCTCGGCCTTGACGCGCTCCTGCAGCCGCAGCTTGCCCTGCGCAAGCATTTCGGTCTGAATGTGCGAGCGGAGATCGCGCGTGACCGGATCGATGGTCTGGTATTCCTCTTCAATGCCGAGCGAGAACGATGGCCGCATGAGGTCTCCTGGGGAAAGAGCTTTGCGCAATTGTAAGGCACGGCCTGAAAGACGAGCTGTCAGCTCTCAGCTTTCAGCTGTCAGCTACGGTCGACCCGAACGCCAATTCCTGACTGACCGGTCTGGTTGGCAGGGAGATCCTCCGCGTTTATCGTATCCTTCAATACCCGTCTACCCCTCAGTTTTCGACTTGGGCCCCAAAACAGCAGCGCTGAAAAAAATAACTTACAAAGATCACCTCGCCACCGGGTGGCAGTTTTCCAGCTGACAGCTGAAAGCTGACAGCTGAAAGCTGTCTTTAATATTTTTCGCTTTTTATTCGCTTTTATGTTATCGTCTTTCGCAGAATGAGTCTCTTCTCCCAACTCGAAGTCGAGCCCACCTACGAAGACGTCTTCCCCGGCGCCATCCTGATGCGCGGCCTGGCCCTGCCCCAGGATGCCGAGTTTTTTGCAGCGATGCAGAGGGTGCTGGCAGCCGCGCCGCTGCACAACACCGCGACCCCGGGCGGCCTGCCCATGGGTGTGATGGTCTCCGACTGCGGCACGCCCGAGGCGTTTCGCCGTCGCTGGGACCCGCTGAACCCCAACGTCCGGGCGCTCTGGCCACCGATCCCGCGCGTGCTGATGGATTTCTCGCTGCGCTGCGCCGTGCGTGCCGGCTTCCCGCACTTCCGCCCCGACTCCTGCCACATCAACCGCTACCATGCCGGCATCAAACTCGGCATCCATCAGGATCGCCATGAGTTCGACCTCACCCAGCCGATTGTTTCCATCTCGCTCGGCCTGGAATGCACCTTCCTGCTCGGCGGCTTCCTGCGCACCGATCCAACCAAGCGCATTCTGCTCGAGCATGGAGACGTCATCGTGTGGGGCGGCCCTTCGCGCATGCGCTTCCACGGCGTGCAGCCGCTCAAGCCCGGCCATCACCCACTCACCGGCCCGTACCGCTACAACCTGACCTTCCGCAAGATTGCGTGAAACAGTGGTCAGTGATCAGGTTTCAGGGGTCAGGGTCAGGTAGTTCGGGGGTCAGGTCAGCAGGTTTCGGCGATTCGTGCTTTGTAATCAGGGCCCGACTTTCAGTCGGGCCGCACGCCCACTCCCAAAGCGATTGGGCTTCAGCCCCTGCTTCGACATCGGTGAGCGGAGATACCGGCTTGCAATCCGAACGTCATCGCCGCAAGCGCTAATCCTTTGATTTCGAATCCGAGTCTTTCGGCAGCTCCAGATAGACCAATCCGAATTTGGTTTTTCCCTGGTCCGCGGAATCGGTGCCCACAATGCGGAAACGCAACGGCGTGCCTGCGCGCAGCTCATGATTCGTGGAAGAGCTGCTTCCGTTCACTTCGAGGTTGCCGTGCCCCTTGCTGGAACAGGTGAGGCCGCTGCGGGTGACCGTGAGCGATCCCACCGGCTTGCCGTTCGCGCACTCCAACACTTCGCCATACTTCGACAACGGCTTGCGGTAGTAATCGAGAACGCGCGCGGGAGAGTCGTCGGTGAGGTAGCTGGCCGCCAGCAGCTTGAAGTTGAATCCATTCATGGCAAATCCCAGATTCGCTGAGGAGTTGTCGTCTCCCTCCTTCGCGGGCATGGCTCCCGGGTAGACGGGCAGGCCGATGTCTTTCGCAGTGGCGTGCGAATTTGCGTGGAGGTCCATGTTGAAGCCTGAGTCTTGCGCTGCGCAGAACAGCGCGCTCGCCACCAACAACAACGCCGCAAAGCACCGCGGAGAAGAGGAAACGGAATCGTTTGCTCAAAGAGGGATCTCCTTCGGTCGAACAGAGCAAGATACGGCTCCGCGCGGCGAGAAGTTCCCCTCCACAATCGAGCGTCGTCCTGAGCCGGACTGCCCGCGGTCATCCCGGAGGGATGCTACGAACTTAGCCACGGGTGAAACCCGTGACGCCAGCCCTCCTGAAGATCCGCCGTGCCGGCGGTACGGCGTGAGATGCCATGAGCGCCCTGGAACCTCGCCCAGCACGAGAAGAGCGGGCAGTTTTCAGGCCTTGGCTGTCTTGGCCGGCGTCGTCTTCGTCTTCGCAGCCGGCGCTTTGGCTTTTTCGCAGCAGCCGCTCAGCTCCCAGGAACGCAGCCCAACGCAGTTCCGGAACAGCCGGCGCAGCCTTTGCCTTCTCGATCGCCAGGTCGGCCACTTCGCGAATGATCCACTCGAAGTTGGCCTGGCCCACGGAGTGCAGATCGGCGTCGGGCGCGGGGTTCATGAAGTCGATGGCGTACGGGATGCCGTTCTCCACAGCAAACTCGACCGTGTTCAGGTCGTAGCCGAGCGCCTGGCACAGCTTCAGCGCATCCTGTTCCACGCGCTTCAGCAGCTTCTTGTCGTACGCCGGCGGATTCTGGATGTAGCGCTCGTGGTGCGGCTTGCGCGGATCGTAGGGCATGATGTGCACCTTCTTCTGCCCCACCACGTAGCAGCGGAAGTACTCGTTGAATTCGACCGCCTTCTGGTAGAGTCATGCACAGGTCGCGCGACTGGTCGTAGGCGTTGAAGAACTCTAGCCGATTGTGGATGTGGTAGACATCGCGCCAGCCGCCGCCATCGACGGGCTTCATGAATCCGTGCTCGCCCACATAGGCAAACATCTCGTCCCAGTTCAGTGGGATACTCCAGGTTGCGCATGGAGCGGTCGGTGGTGCCCTCGGGATGCTCCTTGTGCGGCAGGATCACGGTGGGCGGGACCGCCACGCCCAGCTTGGTCGGCGAGCGAGTAGTTGAAGAACTTGTCGTCGGCCGACCACCAGAAGGGATTGTTGATGATGATCGTGCCGTTGAGCGCGGCATGCTTGAGGAAGGCGCGATAGAACGGGATGTCGTGCGAGATGCGATCGACGATCACGGAATACTGCGGTGGCTTGTCGAGCCGGACCGCTCCGGTCTCGACAAACTCGGCGCATGAATGCCATCGATCTTGCGCGCGTTGATGTGCTCCACCAGCGCGGGCGGAAAGCTGTTCTCCATGCCGAACAGGATGCCGATCTTTTTCATAGCGTTCGAACCTCCAACAGCGTCGCCGACGATTCCAGGAAAACCTGCGGCCGCCAATATCCCCTCCAGTGTAAGATACCCGCGACGCGGGTTCCCTTCCTTCGCGAGGATTCGCGTGGGCCGCCTCTTTTGGATTCCGATGCCCCGGACGAATGCCACTGTTCCCTGCGACCTGTCATCTGTGATCTGCGATCTGCAATCTCTGGTGCCAGGGTGACGGGTCACCCGTCACCGATTGCGACTTGCCACAGCGCTATAATCCCCAGTCGCAGAGTTCCACACGGAACCTGTTGCGAGCCCCGATGGATCGAGACTCTGGCGGTTCCGCTGCAAACACAAGGGGGAAGCCATGAGATATCGAGCGTTGACGGTGAACCGGGAGTTCGGCAGCGGCGGCGGCAGGATTGCGCAGACGATCGCCACGCACCTGGGTTGGAAGCTGCTCGATAAGGACATCATCGACGCCATCGCCTATGCCGCGCACGTCGACCCGAAAGTCGTGCTGCGCTACGACGAACACATTGAGTCGTGGCTGCGCCGGCTGAATCAGCAGGCCATGCGCTCGGCCGCGCTCGCCGCCGGGCTGGAGCTGCGCGATAACGCGGTCTTCGATGCGGAGGAGATGGTGAAGATCTCCCGAACACGTCATCGAGGAGGCCTATTCCGAAGGCAACTGCGTCATCGTCGGCCGCGGATCGCAATGCGTGCTGCAACACAAGGCCGATGTCTTTCACGTTTTCGTCTACGCACCGCACCGCGAACGGATCCTGCGGCTGCGCACGCGCCTCGAAGCCGGCGCGGACATCGACACCCGCATTCGCACCGTCGACGGCGAGCGCGCCAAGTACCTGCAGGAGTACTTCGGCAAGCACTGGCTGAATCCGCACCTCTACGACCTGATGATCTCGTCGCACGAAGACGAGGAGCGCACCGCGCGCGTGATCGAGTGCGCAATGCAGAGCTGGAATGCAAGTGGTTACTGGTCAGTGGTCAGTGATCGAGTAGTCAGTAGTCAGTAGTCAGTGGTCACACAGTTGATCAGTGGCTCGCGCGGAGTGTAAACCGGTTTTCTGAACCCTGACCCCTGAAACCCTGACTCCCTATTCCCTATTCCCTGCTTCCTTCACGTCCCAATCGAAGCTCAGGCCGGAGATCAGCGTGTCCAGCTTATCGGCGGCCGTCTGTTTCTGCTTTTCGAGGTCCGCCGTCTGCTTGCGCGTGGCCTGCAGCTGGTCCTCCGCCGTATTCAACTCTTCGACAAATCGCTTGGCGGCAGCGTTGCCACTGAGCGCTTTGAGGTTGTCGCGGTCGCGGGCTTCATCGGCAGCCGCTGTTTCCTCTGCTTTCTTTGACGCGTCGATGCGCTGATCGAGGTCGGCGATCGCAGTCTGCGCGTCGATCACGGGCTTCAATTGCTGCTCACGCTTCTGGAACGCGCTTCACAAGTCGAGCAGGTAGCTCGTCTGGTTTTGATTCGGAGTCCAGCGTGACCGATGTGCTCTCCGGCCCGTGCTCGCGCACCTCGAGCTTGGCCGTGGAGTGCGCCGCCACCGGCACTTTGAACCGGTACAGATTCGGCGAAGTCTCGTCTGCCTTCAGCGCCATCGTCAAGCGCCCACCCATTGTTTCTGCGCGCATGCTCGATCAGCACCACCCGATCCACGTCGGCGGAGTTCGTCGCGGAATAAGTCACCCCTGCCACGTCCATGCGCGTTTCTGTCAAGCACGCCCTTGGCGATCTTCAAATGATGCAGTGTTTGCTTCTCATCCCGATCGGTGATCTTCACGCGCACAGCCTGGTCGGCTGCATAGCTCAACAGGCGCTTTTCTCCTGGATGAATCGGATCGAGCAAGCCCTCGCCCGCGAACTCGCCGTTTTCAAAGATCGAGAAGCTGCCCGAGTCCAGCGTCAGTTTCGAGGTGTTTTCAAGCCACACTGCCCGCAAAGCGTGCGGATCGCGCTCGCTCCACAACGTGACATGATCCGCAGGAAAATTCTGCTGCAGGATCGGCACCATGGCCGATTCATTCTTGTGAATCGTGACAGGAGCTGCGAGCTTGTATTCGAAGAAGTCGTCGAATGCGCTGGTTGTCACGTCGCCTTCCTGCAGCGCATCGGAGACGCGGTACACACCGCCGCCCGCACCGCTGCCCGCGCCGGCCCCATTCCAACCAGGCCGCCCGTCACGCCTGCCATCTTTGCCATCGCGCGAGGCGCCGGGGGCGGACTGGCCATCGCCGTCGGCGCGGCGAGCGCGTTGTTTTGCATCTCCGACTGCACGGTGACAGAATCCGCCGCCTCATGCGTCTGCGGCGTCGTTTCAACCGCAGTCGAGATCGCAATCTCCGGTCGCCGCGTGTAGAGAGGCTGGCTCAACGGCTGAATAAAGCTCTGCGGCGCGCCGGCGACCAGCGATAACTGCACATTGTCCCAATCGGCGCCAACCGTGTTATCGACCACGGCCCATCCCTGCATCGTTGCATCGCCGCTTCGCAGCGTGCGGAAAGACAATCCGATAAGTCGACTTCCAAACCGGAACCTCGCTGATGTAACTCACCTGGATCTCGCGCTGGCCATTTCCAGTCGCATCGAGCGTGAGATGGCGCAGACCGTTCGCATGTGTTGTGCTCAGCAACTCGAGATAGCGATCGAGTTGCCCCTGCAGGTTCGCATCCAGAGGTCGCACGCTCAGTTGCGGTGTCAGTTCGAGAACGCGCACCGCTCCGGAAGCTGCGACAACGGTGAGATAAAAGTGTTCGACCGTCGAATCGCCAGTTCCTACCTTTTCGCTGCGCGATTCGATCGCCATCAGTCGCCCCACAAGCGGACTGCCATTGCCGGGGAATCCGGAAACCTCGACGCGCTGCCCGCGCAACGCACCAAACAGCTCGCTCGAAGTCGGATCGTCGGTCATCCCAAGGGACAGCGTCTTTAGTTGCTCAGCAAGCGGAGTCGTCGAGTTATAGTCCACCCCCGCAATGCGCCCGCCGCCCTGGTCGAGCACGGTGAGCGATTGCAGCACGTCATTCAGCTGCGACGAAGTGAAGTCGATGGTGACATGCTGATTTCCAGTGACGGACCCGGCATGCTCAAAGTAGCCGACGCCGTTCTTGTAAAGCACAACCTTGCGCACAGGCAGATTCTTGAAGCGTGCTGCAATCACCGCGTCCGCAGTGTTCGGCGCGGCGCGTTCAGCAGTTTTCGCAACCGCTTTCCCTGCGGCTGAACTTGGGTCGGGAGTTTGTGCACCAAGAAAGAATGCACACGAAGAGAACCAAAGCAAACCAAAAGCACGGCGCATCGACCCCTCCACGGATCAAAGGATGGATTGCTAATCTCTTTGACCCCGCGCACGCAAAAAGGGTTCCCGCACTCTCAGTTTTTTGTGTAAGCCATCCTAGCTGGGTTGGCTCTGATCATTTAATCACTGATCACTACTCACTAATCACTGACCACTGATTTTCTTCAGCTGCGCAAGGTGGTTCAGATCGTGCCCGGCCATGGTTTCCACAATGGTGAGAAACGTCATCGTTCCGCGCTCGGGATGCGTGACGGGACGATTGCCTGAGTCCGGCAGAGCGAGCTGAATCAGCCGCACATTCCAACCGCGCAGCGCAGAAAATGTCTCGAGGGCCTGCTTGGCGGTAACTCCGGGATAGGTCTTCGCCCACTTATCCTGGTCGAAGGGCTGAATCACGGGCGAATCTTCAGCGAGTGTCTGGCGCAGGCGAAACCCAAACACAAGCTCGCAGTCGGCGAGATGCGCGACAATCTGCGCCGCGCCCCACTTGCCCGGCGCCCATCCTTCATTCTCCCGCTCCGCACCAATCGCCAAAATCAACCGGCCGATCTCTGCCGGGGTCGAGGCAAGAATCGTATCCAGCGCCCGCCCATCCAAGAATTGTCGTAAGGATTCAACTCGCTCATCGCGTCAATACACTCCCTATTCCCTAATCCCTATTCCCTATTCCCTATTCCCTACAGATAAATGTCCACCATGCGCATCCAGGTGGGCCAGTCATGCGCGTTAAACGAATCCCACACATAGAGTTTGTGCGGAATGCCCTTCGAGGTCATGATCTGGTCGAGCCGTTGATTCTGCGCGAGGCATTGGTCGTCCCAACCCGTGGCCAGGACATAGCTGTTGCGCCGGTAGCGCTCGAGAAACCAGTTATCGCCGAGGCCAGGCAGAAAGTCCATCGGCTGGTTGAAATAACTGTCCTGGTCGTAGTAGCCGTGCAGAAAATTGCGCAGGTCGAACGCGCCGGACATCGACAGAAAGCCGGTGAACATGTCGGGATGGCGCAGCGCAATGTTCACCGCGTGGTAGCCGCCGAAACTGCACCCCAACGATACGAGATGCGCATCGTGATTCTTCGTGCGCACCAGCGGAGCCACCTCGTGCACGATGTAATCGTCGTATTGCACATGGCGCGCAATGCGCCAGCGCGGAGGCACCTGCTTGTTGTACCAGCTCTCCATGTCGATCGAGTCCACGCAAAAGAGCTGCAGGTCGCCATGGTCGATCTTGCCGCCAAGCGAAGCCACCATGCCGCGATCTTCAAACTCGAAGAAACGACCGCCCGACGTGGGGAAAACGATTACGGGAAGCCCGGCATGGCCAAACACCAGCAGCTCCATATCTCTGCCCAGGCGGCCCGAATACCACTTGTGATACTCACGATTCATGCTTCTTGCTCCTGCTCCCCGGTCCAGGGTCCCCAAAAGCGGCAATTGGAGAACGGCGGATTTCTTGTTAATGTAACAGCCTGGGTGGGTGAATCTTCAGGCTCCGCCACGTGAGTCCTTCCGCGACGATCGCCGCCCCGCGAATCTCTCATTCAGGACCCGAAGGACCGCACGCTTGGAATTGGAACACTACCGAGGAGAGGCACATCTGCAAGGACAGTTGGCAAAGCGCCTGCTTGAGTCTGGCGAGCCGACACTTCATCCGCGGCTTCGCCTGCACCGCAATTTTCCGTCCGTCTACCTTCCCGATAAGCGCGACATCACCGTCTATCTGCCCCCGGGCTACGAAGAGCACACGCACCGCAGCTACCCCGTTCTCTACCTGCAGGACGGACAGAATCTCTTCGATCCGCGCACTTCCTACATTCCCGGACAAACCTGGCAGGTGCGCGAGCAGGCCGATGAGGCCATTCTCGCGGGAGAGGTCGAACCTCTTGTCATCGTAGGCATCGCCAACACCGGCAATCGCCGGCTCGCCGAATACACGCACGAGCGCGACGGGCAACGCGGCGGCGGCGAGGCTTCGAAATACGGCCTGACCCTGACGGGCGAAATTCTGCCCTGGATTGCCACCCATTACCGCGTCCGCACCGACCGCGAATCGACGGGTCTCGGCGGATCGTCCCTGGGCGGGCTGGTATCGCTCTACCTTGGCCTGCGCTATGCGACCTGGTTCGGCAAGCTCGCCATCCTGAGCCCCAGCGTCTGGTGGAACCACAAGAGCATCCTCGGCTATGTCAACGAACATGCCCCCGGCATCTGGGATCGCCCGCGCGTCTGGCTCGACGTGGGCGATAAGGAGGGCAAGCGCACCGTCCACGATGCGGAGTCGCTTTTCCGGCGCCTCAAGGCCAACCACTGGCGCGTGGGTGAAACCCTGCATTTTGAGAAGGCCCATGGCGGAAGCCACGATGAGACCAGCTGGGCACGGCGCGTCAAGCCGATGCTCAAATTCCTATTTCCAGCGACTTAAGCGAAATCCCTCGGGCGGGACTCCCCAATCTCAGCTGTGGGCGCGGTCACAGCCGTAAGCGCAACTGAACTCTATTCTCGATTCTTCGCGAGCGGGTGTTTGGAGGGTATTTCCAGTGGGTACTGGACACCGCCTGCGAAGCGGTCGAGTGGCCTGACTAGCCACTAGGGTTCGACTCCCTTGCCCTCCGCTCGGCGCTCGACCTAAAGCGTTGATGGTTTATTGACGATGGAGTAAGATGTAGAAAGCTTCGCAGGCGGTGTCCAGTTAATTGGAAACCCGCAAAGGCTCCGGATCAGTCATCCGGAGCCTTTGCATTTTAGCCCGACTTTCGCCGACCCAAGGCTTTGGCATTTCTGACCCCGGGAAACCTGATCCCTCCGCACCACACTTGCCCGGAACCCCGATTTCGGCGATACTTAGTTGTTGAGTCCTGCGCGGCCGGGCACATACGCCTGGCCATTTGTTTGGATCGGTTTGCCGGAGCACCACCGCAGCCGTCCCGCAAAACCACCAAGACGACACACATGGAATTTGAAAGGAACTGTACCCCGTGGTCATGATTCGTTTGGCGCGCGTCGGCGCCCGCAAGCAGCCCTACTACCGCATCGTTGTCATTGAGAAGGACCGTGCCCGCAACGGCCGCTCCATCGAAGTGGTCGGCACCTACAATCCTCGCACCAGCCCCGCCACCGTCGATCTGAAGCACGATCGCATCGAGTACTGGCGCAGCAAGGGCGCGCAGCTTTCGACGGTGGTGGGCAAGCTCGTCACAAAAAACCCGGCATCCGCTTCCGCTCCTGCTACCCCGGCAAAGCCGGCGGAGTCTAAGACCGAAGCCGAAGCGCCAGTCGAGGCCTGATCGCCGGCTCGCCTCGCCTGCGGATCGATCTGCCCGAATCGTAAACATATTGATTCCGTAAAGATCGCAGACATTTGCTGACTGTGACCGCTTTTCAGTGATACGATTCTGCGCACCGATTAGCGTATCAAGTTTCTTGAGCCGTACGGTCAGGGGCACGAGCATGACCCAGCAAGATATAGCAAGATCCACCTCGGTCGCGGATTTGGTTCGTGAGATCGCCCAGGCTCTTGTCGACGAGCCCGCCGCCGTAGAAGTCCAATCCATCGACCGGGACGAGAGCACTGTTCTGAAGCTGCGGGTGGCGCCGCAGGATGTGGGCAAGGTGATCGGCAAACAGGGCCGCACAGCCCGCTCGGTGCGCACCATCCTGGGCGCCGTCAGCATGAAGCTGCATCGCCGCTACACGCTCGACATTCTCGAAGAAGACGATTAGTTGTCCTTCGTTTGGCGCAGCCTTCCCCTGCACCGCTGCCCCTCCGGAATCCCTCTCTGCCCTAGCGATGATCACACCGACCGACACTGAACAGGCACAGCCCTGGGTCTGGCTGGCCCGCATTCGCCGCGCGCAGGGGCGCAAAGGCGAGGTCTTCGCCGATATTCTCACCGACTTTCCCGAAAAATTTGCGGAGCGCCGCCGCCTCTGGCTGATCACCGACCCTGCCGCGCCGCGCGGCAAGGCGCAGGCTCGCCCCGTGCGAAGTCGAACTGATTGGCCACTGGCTACATAAGGGCGGCATCGTCCTGCATTTCGGGCAGTCGCAGTCGATTTCCGACGCGGAGGCGCTTGCCGGCCTGATTGTTGCGGTTCCGCGGGCTGAGCGGGCGGCGCTCGACGAAGACGGTGTCTATATTAGCGACCTGGTCGGCTGCACACTCTACTCGGTTGGCGCGGGCTCGGAAACACCGGTCGGGACCATCGCGGATGTCGACCGAACCGCCGGGCCGGTTCCGCTCCTCGTCGTCGACCGCGGCGGGCTCGCGCGAGGAAGTTCTTGTCCCCTTCGCCAAAAGCTACCTGCGCCGCATCGACCTCGATCACAAGCGAGTTGAAATGGCCCTCCCCGAAGGCCTGATCGACCTCAACGCCAGCAGCTAAGAGCCAAAAGCGAACGGCTGAAGGCTCCGCGCAGCGGCCACACTCTAGAATCAATCTATGCGCTTCGACGTGCTCACCATCTTTCCGGGCTTCTTCTCGGGATTTCTGGAGAACGGTATCCTGCGCCGGGCGCTGGCCGAGGGGCTGGTTGAGGTCGGGCTGCACGATCTGCGCGCCTTCACCCATGACCGCCATCGGACCGTGGATGATCGGCCCTTCGGCGGCGGTGAGGGGATGGTTTTGAAGCCGCAGCCGATCGCTGAAGCTTTGGCGTCACTAGGAGTTGCGTCAAAAACATCAAGCGCTTCTGCCGCAGGCGAAGCGGCCGCTGCAGCCCGCCCGACGGTGATCCTGCTCAGCGCCCAAGGCCAGCCCTTTACCCAGGCGGTTGCCCGCGAACTGGCTCGGATCGAACGGGTGGTTTTGATCTGCGGCCGCTACGAAGGAGTGGACGAACGCATCAACGAGCTCTATTGCGATCGCGAGCTTTCCATTGGGGACTACGTGCTGAGCGGCGGTGAGTTGGCGGCGGCTGTCGTGATCGACGCGACCATGCGCCTTGTGCCCGGCGTACTGGGCAACGAAGCCTCCGGCGAGTTCGAGAGCTTCGGCGTGACCGACACCGAGATCGAGACCGACGTCGAAGGCGTGCCGCGCTCCCAGCACGGCGCCGGCGGGCTGCTCGACTACCCTCACTACACCCGGCCCGCGGAATTCGCCGGTCTAGCGGTGCCGGAGGTCCTGCTCCAGGGCGATCATGCCGAGATTCGCCGTTGGCGGCGGCACCAGCAGTTGCGCAAGACGCTGGCCAACCGCCCTGACCTGCTTGAGTGCGCTGCGCTTAGCCCCGAAGACCGCAAGATTCTCGACTCCCTGCGCTAACCTGGAGAGCTGCACCGTTGCCGGGCAAAGTTCTGAAGAATGGCTCTAAATCTCCTCTGAAAATTGCTGTCCTCAAATAACTTGAAGATCGAGCAATTCAGGCAGACTTTGAAGCTTCTGCGCCGATGCCATCCAGAATCGCCAGAGTTTCGTCATCCAGTTTGATCGTAGCGGCCGCCAGGTTTTCCTGCAGGTGCGCAACGGAAGACGTTCCGGGAATTAGAAGGATATTCGGCGACCGGTGAAGGAGCCAGGCAAGCGCCACCTGCATCGGCGTGGCATCGAGCGAAGCGGCAACCTCATCCAGAATCGACGTCTGAAGCGGCGCGAACCCTCCCAGCGGGAAGTACGGCACATAGGCAATGCCCTGCTTGGCCAGATCCTCGACAAAGGCATCGTCACACCGTTGCGCAACATTGTAAAAGTTCTGCACGCAGACTATGGGTGTAATCAATTGAGCCTGCGCAACTTGTTGTGCTGAGACAGTACTCATCCCTATATGCCGAATCTTGCCCTGTTCCTTGAGCTCGGCAAAGCGCTGTAAGCGGCTCCTCAAAGGGCTCATCCGTCGGTTCGGACATGCCCGCCGATGCGCAGGTTGACCACGTCGAGCACATCCAGTCCCAGGTTGCGCAGGTTGTCGTGCACCGCGTCGATAATCTCCTGACGCTTGCGGGCGTGCGGCCAGCCGCCGCTGCTGTCGCGTTGGGCGCCTACCTTGGTGACGATGACGAGACTCGTCGGGATAGGGATGGAGAGCCTGCTTGATGATCTGGTTGGTGACGTGCGGCCCATAAAAGTCGCTCGTATCGATGTGGTTCACACCCGCCGCGACCACTTCGCGCAGGACGGCGATCGCGCCGGGCACATCTTTCGGTGGTCCCCAGACCATCTTGTGGCCATCGCGGCCGGCAAGCTGCATGGCGCCGTAGCCCATACGGTTTACGGTCATGGTTGTGCCGGGAAACGTGTACGCGCCACCGAGACCTATCTGTTTCGTCATGCATCTCCTCAAGGGCTTTTGATTTGTTTGCCGAGCTTTGGATGTGGCGTCGGCGAGCCGCGACTCAAATCCAACTTCAAAAAGAAAACGGCCCCGTGCATTGAGCACGGAGCCGCATTCGTTTCCTGCGAGCCTGCTTACTTCACCTTGGCGAAGATGATGACCAGCGTGAACAGGGTGAGGGACTCGATGAAGGCCAGACCGAGCACCAGCAAAAGCTGGATGCCGGCGCGCGCCCCGGGGTTACGAGCCAACGCTTCAGTTGCTGAAGCAGTCGCCTTGCCCTGACCGAGTCCGCAAAGGCCCGCCGCGATGGCCATGCCGATGCCGGCGCCGATCGGCACCAGGTTGACGGGGGTCGAGCCGCCGTCAGCAAACGCCGGAACGGCACAGCAAAGAGCCGCCAGCGTCATGAACAGATATTGCAGTTTCCGCATAGTTCTCCAGCTTCCCTGAATTGGCTGCCAGTGGGTGGTTGAGGCTCACCGTGCTGGCCCCCTCACGCTTGCAGCCGTCCGTTTGCTCCGGAGCGGAAGCGCTCTCCGGCGGAATTTTTTCTCGACCCAACAAGGTCGGTAGGCCTAGCCAAGCTCCTCGGCGTGATCGTGTGCGACCGCCTGGGAGAGATAAATCATCGCCAGCAGCATGAACACATAAGCCTGGATCAGCGACACTGCCGCGTGCAATCCCAGGAAGAGCGCCGGAATCGCAAACGGGAACAGCGAGAAGAAGACCAGCGTCACCAGGTCGCTGGCAAACATGTTGGCGTAAAGACGGATGGTGAGCGACATGATGCGCGCGAAGTGGGAAATGATCTCAATCGGGAACAGCAGCCACGCAATCCACCAGATCGGCCCGGCAAAGTGCTTCAGGTAGCCGATGATTCCCTGCTCCTTGAAGCCGTAATAGTGGTAGTAGAGGAACGTCGGCACGGCGATGCCCAGCGGGATGTAAGGCGCGGCCGTGGGCGTGTCGAGGTGCGGAATCAGGCCCAGCAGATTGTTGCAGCACCACGAACAGGAAGATGCAGGTGGTGAAGGCCATGAACTTCTGGTAGCCGTGGCCGATGATCTGCTCCGCATTGTCGCCGTTGAACTCGTAGATCATCTCGGCGATCTGCTGCGCAGGATTCGGCTTCTCGACAGACAGAGTCAGCCGCACCAGCAGGAAGAAAGCAACCAGTCCCAGAAAGACCAGGAACTCCAGCGAGAAGCGGTCGTTGATCGGCGCTGTGGGGTTCGCCGGATGCACTCCGACCGTTTGCATGAGCCCGCCAACCGCCGGCCCAACCAGATGATTCAAAAGACGTGTGATACCGAGAGGCTCTACCATCAGAAATCGAAACTTTCTGTCTTCAAAGATTGGTTCTGAAACACCGCCGGATCACGCTTTGAGGAGCCGCAGGGCTTCCCATGCTGTGGCCAGGACGGCGAGTCCCAGGCCGCACAAAAGCGCGATCACGGAACCCTGGAAACACTTCAGGCTACCATAGATGACCCCGGCAAAGATGGTGAGCCGCAGCACAAAAAACGCCACCACGACGCCAGCGCTCCGCGGGGTCTTCTGGTTGTCCAGTTTGGCATTGATGAGCCGAATCAGCCGTTGCCATTCCAGGACGCTGGCCGCCGAAATCAGCGTGCCCACCGCCAGCATCGCCGCGTTCCGCCAGCCCCACGTAAACGCCAGAATCGCCGCGGGAACCAGCCCCAGAATCAAAGTCACCCGCATGGCGCGCTTCAACAGCGCCGCAAGTTCCTCGTCGGTCATTCCGCCCAGAGACAGAGTCTCATCGCTCATGATTTCGTGTTTCCCTTACCCTGTCCGTCGCCGGTGGTTATCACCAGCCGCACCACGTAAACCAGCCCCGAGATCCCGCCAAAAACTATCCCCGCCAGCGCGATCCACGACTGGTGCAGCTTGCTGTCGAGCCACGCGCCGATCAGCCATCCAATGAAGGCGGCCGACGGCAGCAACACGGCGATTTGGGTAAGCTTTTCCGCCTGAATCAGCGTCTGCATCCCGCCCGAGTCCCGACGCTTGGGTTCCTGGTCCGGAATGGGGCGGTTGTAGGGCATCCATTCGGTGTTATACACGAAACCGTCGCATTGCGACGGTTTCGTGAGCTGTCAGCTTTCAGCTCTCAGCTTCTTCTTGCGAGAGCCAGCCGCTTCAACTTCTGCTTACGTCGATAGCCTGAACTCGCCTCAGCCCGAGCTGACAGCTGATAGCTGAAAGCTGGTAGCTGAAAGCTGAACCGCTATACTGACCCTTGCACTTCTGAACCGATCCAGCAAAGGAAACTACGTGTTCGACTCGGAGTTTGAGCGCACCCTGTTTGAGTTGCGCAAATCGAAGCTTGAGGAGATTGAGAAGCTGGGGCAGGCCGCCTACCCCAATCAATTCGCCTTCTCCCATACCATTCCGGAGGTTCGCCAGCGCTGGGACGCAACGGCTGCCGAGGAGTTCGAGGCTAATCGCACCACCGTCGCTGTCGCCGGCCGCATTATGGCCATTCGCGCGCAGGGCAAGGCAGGGTTCGCCACGCTGCAGCAGGGCGGCGAACGGCTGCAGATTTACGTCCGGCTCGACGCCGTCGGCGAGCAGGGATTTGCGCTCTACAAGCTGCTCGATCTCGGCGACCACATCGGGGTCAGTGGCTATCTCTTCCGCACCCGCACCGGCGAGCTCACCATCCACGTCGAGCAGCTGACGTTCCTCTCCAAGGCCATGCTGGCGCTGCCGGAGAAGTTCCACGGCCTGGCCGATGTCGAACTGCGCTACCGCCAGCGCTACGTCGACCTGTTCTCGAATCTCGACAGCCGCGAAGTCTTCGTCAAGCGCGCCAAGGCTGCTGAAGGCAATCCGCCGATTCTTCGACGAGCGCGGCTACCTGGAAGTCGAAACGCCGATGATGCAGCAGATCGCCGGCGGCGCGGCGGCGCGGCCCTTCCGCACCCACCACAACGCGCTCGACCAGGATCTGTTCCTGCGCATCGCGCCGGAGCTTTATCTCAAGCGCCTTGTCGTCGGCGGACTCGACCGCGTCTACGAGATCAATCGCAACTTCCGCAACGAGGGCGTGAGCACGCAGCACAACCCCGAGTTCACGATGCTCGAGTTCTACCAGGCCTACGCGAACTACCACGACCTGATGCAGATCACCGAAGACCTGGTGTCGTTCGTCGCGCAGCGAGGTGAACGGGACGACGGTAACCGAGTTCAACGGCCACAGCATCGACCTGGGCAAGTGGCAGCGCTTCACGATGGTCGAAGCGATCATCGCCTTCTGGCCCGAAGAAGTAGGCGTCAAGCCCGATCTCGCGGCCTTCGAGTCCGTCAGCGCTCTTCAGTCAGTCTTGCAATGGCACGATGGCCGCGCTTGAGCCGTTCACGGTCGAAACCGAAGGCGAAGGATTCGAACGCCGCTCTGCGCTGAAGACCATGCGATCCGCGCTTTCTGCGGTTTACTACGATTCGACAAAGGGCGCACCGCTTGGCAAGAGCATCTACAACCTCTTTGAAGCGGTCGTTGAGCCGTTCCTCGTTCAGCCGACGATCATCTACGACTACCCCGTCGAAGTCTCCCCGCTCTCAAAGGCCAAGCCCGACGACCCGGCCCACGTAGAACGCTTCGAATTCTTCGCCGGCGGCTTCGAACTGGGCAACGCCTTCAGCGAACTCAACGATCCAGTCGAGCAGGAAAAACGCTTCCGCCAGCAGCTCGCCGAGCGCGACCGCGGCGACGATGAAGCGCATCAGATGGACGAAGACTATGTCCGCGCACTCGCCTACGGCCTGCCACCCACCGGCGGCGAAGGCCTCGGCGTCGACCGGCTGGTCATGCTGCTCACGGGCTCCAAATCGATTCGAGATGTGATTTTGTTTCCGCTGATGCGCGCAAGGGATCAGGGGTCAGGGGTCAGGGATCAGGAAAACCGTGGTCAGTGATCAGTGGTCAGTGGTCAGAACTCTGCGGTAACGCTTCCAAATGAGACAATGGCACAACTCGAGATCCCCTTGGTGCGGTGATCGGGACGCAGCGTTCTTCTGATCCCTGACACCTGACCCCTTACAGCGGAGCTTTCATCACTTGAAGATCTTATTCGTCGGCGACATCTTCGGCAGTGCCGGGCGCAGCGATCGTCCGTGCACACATCGGCCACGTCCGCCAGGCCAACAACGTGGAGTTGGTTGTCATCAACGCCGAGAATGCTGCGGGTGGATTTGGCGTGACGCCCGCGCTTGCCGAAGACCTCTTTGACCTCGGCGCCGATGTGCTGACCACCGGCAACCACGTGTGGGATAAGCGCGAGCTCATGGAGTACATGCAGTCGGTGCCCGCGGACAGTCACGAACGCGCCCGCCGCGTACTGCGACCGGCTAATTATCAGCCCGGGCTGCCCGGATACGGCGTCTACGAAGGCGTCACCACCAGCGGTGTGCCGTACGCCGTCCTCAATCTTGGCGGCCGCGTGTTCATGGCCGGCACCAACGATCCCTTCCACGCCGTCAACGATCTGTTGAAAGGCATTCAGGCGAAAGTAATCCTCGTCGACTTTCACGCCGAAGCCACCAGCGAAAAGGTGGCCATGGGCTGGCACCTCGACGGCCGCGTCACCGCGGTACTCGGCACCCACACCCACATTCCCACCGCCGACGAGCGCATCCTGCACAACGGCACTGCCTACCAGACCGACGTGGGCATGAGCGGCCCCTACGACAGCGTCATCGGCGTCGACAAGGATCTCGTGCTGCGCAAATTCCTCACCGGCATGCCCGGCAAATTCGAAGCCGCGCGCGGCAACGCCAAAATGTGCGCTGCCCTGGTCACATGCGATCCCGTCACTGGACGTGCATCCGCGATCGAACGGCTGATGCTCGGCGAATAACCTTCGTCAATCGGTACGAAATAGAGAACTATTGCGCCGGCGGATGTGCCGTGTCGGGTACCGGATTCGTCTGCACAGCGGGAGCAGGGATGGTGCGGGTCCCGGTTGGCGTGCTTGCCGGCACCTGACGGACCTGCCCCACGGCGGATGGCGGATGCAGGTACCAGTATCCCTTGTAGAGCGGCGCCGGTCCCTTCGCAGCTCTCAGCAGGTTGCCATTGCGCGCAAACTTCATGCGCCATTCCACTGGCTTGCCGCCTTCCCCCACATCGGAGAACGCAATGTCGGCCGCACCATCTTCACTCACTGCGAGCGCAGCCGACGAACTCAATGGATATTTTTCGGCCTGCGGCTGCGCAGAGACGAGGCCTAACTGCGGATGGCCGCCCGCCAGCGCTGCGTAACAAAGGCCAACCCCGAGCCAATCCGGGACAGGAGTCTTTTCTGGGTTCTCTTCGGCCCGAATGTGATTGAAGACCGAGATGGTCATCGCGTTGACCGGCGCCGGCGAAAAGAGCGAATAGCTGCGCATCTGGATGGGGATGATGCGCACATGCCCCTCGCCGCCCCGTGGGATCGACGCGGTAAACATGCTCACATCGCCCGCGCCGTTGTTGCGCAAAAAGCGCAGGAAGATGTGTTGGGGAAATGCGGGGCAATCGACTTGCTCATAGCTCCATGCGCCCTGATTAAACTCGAGCCCGGAGTAGTTTGCACGCTCGGCGATAGAGCTTTCCGCATTCGCGGCCTGGAGCCGGTCCTCCTGGCTCATCTGCTCCACGGTGCGGTAGACGATCGGCTTCTCGGAGCTGCTGCCCTCATCCTTGACAATGAACGGCCCGGGCGGGACCACAGGCCGCGGTTTCACCTCTCGCTCACGAACGTCGCTTTGCGGAACTTCCTTCTGAGCGCGCGCAACCACCCAGCCGCCGGCAAAAACCGCCAGAATCAGCCAACCCGTCCCGAGCTTCGCGGAGTCCATTCTGGCTCCAGACTAACACCGACTCTGCAACACCCCGCGCCGAAGGTGCCCCCAAAAGCCAAGGCAGCCCGATTTGGGCTGCCTTGGCTCTTCCATTCGAATCTCTGAAGCTTGCCTCGCCGTAGTTTCCCAACTCCGGCAGAGGCCCTTACCTCATTAGTGCGAGGCCGTGTGGTGCACCGGATGGGTGGCCGCGGGTTTGTGCACCGGCGCCTTCTTTTCCGGCACGATTGTGCCTTCGCGCAGAACGATCTGGGCCGATTGCGGTACCGTGTCCGTTCCCGGAATCTGCGTGTAGCTGTCATAGGTACCGTCCAGCTCCATCTGATTCTTCGACGAGAGGCCAATCTCCGTACCCGGTTTGACGGCATCAAGCTCCTTGTCGGTCAACGGCGTCTTCATGTTCACCACGAAGTCCGGCGTCTTCGACTGCTTCGCATCATCGGTCACGGCGACCTTGATCTGCGAGGCCGTGGCTTCGATAACGGTTCCCGGAACGGGCGTGGGCTTGTCCTTCAGCAGCGCCCAAAGCTTGTCCGCATCGTCCTTGGCGCCGTAAGCGAGAACCAGCTCTTTGTCGGCGAGGGCCAACGTGTTCAGGTCAGGCGTCGTTGCGAGAATCGTGTGAATCTTCTCCGCCGGCGTCGCGGCCGGAGCGATGGTTGGACCGGAGCCCGGAGGGAAGAGAGATGTCTGGGCCTGCGACTTGATGCCGTCAAGCCCATCGAGGCTGCCGTGGAACTTGTTGTACCAGTAGTCGAGCTTCTTCTCGATCACAGGCTTGAAGTTCGCCGGAGCATAGTCCACCGCACGCGCGTAATACCAAATCGCGGTTGGAATATTCTGCCCGCCGAGTTTCGCATAAGCTTCGGCAAGGTTCAGCGTATCCACAAGGCCCGTGCCCGACTTGGTCCCATCGGGCGGATAGAGCGCGAGCTCCTTCTTGTACTCATCGGCCGCCGCCTGGAAGTCCTTCTTGGACATGACGTCGTCCAACGCGATCGCGGAGTCATAGATCGGATACGACGCATCCGTCATCTTCTTCCAATCGTCGTCCGATGTGCCGGCCGGCTTGGAAACGGTCAGGCCTTTCTGCGCCAGGGCGGCCGCATCGTCGCAGGGCGCCGGATCCGTCGCGAAGCCAGTCTTCGGGTCAGCGGCCTTCTTGCACTGACCGCTCTTGATGGCCACCGAAAGATAAATGGCCTTCATGTTGTTCGGATCAACCTGTAGCAGGCGGCCCGCCGCGTTCACTGCCTGGTCGGGCTGGTTCGACTGCTGATAGGCGTCAAGCAGCATGTTCAGCACAACGGACTTGGCCACGCTGTTCGGGTACTTCGTAAGAAAGTCTTCCAGGGCCTGAGCTTTCGCCTTGGGGTCGGACTGGCTGCTGGCCATCGAGTAGGCGTTGTACTCGGTTGGGTCTTTAATGGACAGATCCTGGGCTCGCAGCAAGGGCGCAGAAACGAGACTCAAGCTCGCCAAGGCCATCACAGTTGCAAACACTAACTTCTTCATTCAGTGCTCCTGGAAAATTCGGAATGGAAAAATCAATTCAACCGCTCGCGCACGACAAGCAGAACCCTTCGCTTCCCGGCTGAGTACCGTAGACACGGGTAAACGATACCACGACTGCCTTGACGGTGTTGCGAGGATTATAGAAAGCGCCGCTCGCCCTGACAAGCAGTCTGAATCCAGAATCTCCGAAACACCGAAGCAGTCTTTCCGAAACCCGTATTGAGTGACCGGGAACGCTGCTCCCGCCGCCTCCGCAACCCTTTCCCCCTCCGATGCCCTTGCGGGCACACGCCGGTGGCATACGTGCTTAGACACCGGATGCGAGAAAACTGTTTCCCGGCCCGAATTATGGCCGAAAAGTCAGGGTTTTCACTTGGAGAAAATGGGAATCCGCTCACGACAGCAGGTCAGCAAGGGCGGCCTGTTCGGCCAGAAAGGCATCGTGCCCATGATCGGTGGCCATCTCGCGGTACTCGGCTGCGACGCCGGCTGTGCGGATCGTATACGCAAACTCGCGGACGGACTCAGGCGGAAACAGCCAGTCCGAACTTATACCCACAAAGCTTAGCCGCGCGCGAATGCCGCCAAATGCCTCTTGCGGCGTGGCGTGGCCATGCATCGGATCCCAGGTCTCCATGGTGCGCAAGATGGCAAGATATGAGTTCGCATCGAAACGATCGACAAACCGTCTCGCCCTGGTAGTCGAGATATCCGGCAATATCGAACCGCCCGGCGACCAGCCCGCCGCCCTGGTCGTCGAGGCCATGCGGGTCTTCTCCGTTACGATTGGGCTTCGTCCAAATCGCTCGTCGAACAGGGCCGGCGACTTGTAACTCAACATGGCAATCTGGCGCGCCAGAGCCGAGGCCGGTCCGGGGCTGCCGCTGGGGAAGGTAGTAGCCACCAGCCCACTCCGGGTCTTTCTGAATGGCTGATCGCTGTAGATGATTCAGCGCGATGCCCATCGCCGAAAGGGGCGCCACGCCGATGATTGCGGCGCGCTCGACGCGGCCTGGCTCCAGGATCGCCCACTCCAAAGCCTGCATGCCGCCAATCGATCCACCCAGGACCAGGCGCAGTTTGGGAATGCCCAGCGAAGCAATCAGCCGCGATTGCGCGCGCACGTTGTCGCGAATCGAAACCAGCGGAAAATCGGGTCCATAGGCGCTGCCGGTTTCGGGGTTCACCGATCCCGGCCCTGTGGACCCGTAGCACGAACCGAGCAGATTGATGCAGATCACGCAGTCGCGATCGAGAGAAAGTGTAGCTCCGGGCGCAAACAATTCCGGCCACCACGACCCCACCTGCGCCGAGCCGGAGAGCGCGTGGCACACGAGCACGACGTTGTCGCGCGCCGCATCGAGCTTGCCGTAGACGGCGTAGTGCAGCGTGGGCCGCACCAGTACCCGCCCGCAATCGAGCAGCAAGGGCTCGTCGAGCACGAAATCGCCCTCGTACGTGGGCGCAGGCGCCGCCTGCGGAGATTTCTCTCCGGCGGCGCCGGCTCGCTCGCGCGTCTCTGTCATGAAGCTCATTGTGCCGCAAGTTCCGCGTGCGGATGACTGCCCGACGCGGTGTGCCCATTGGCAGTCTCGATCGCCTGGTCAAGATCCGCAAGAATGTCGCGGATGTCCTCAATGCCCACCGAGAGCCGCACCAGTTCCGGCGTCACCCCTGTCGACGCTTGCTCCTCCGCGGATAGCTGCTGATGCGTCGTCGACGCGGGATGAATCACCAGCGACTTTGCATCGCCGATGTTGGCCAGCAGCGAGAACAGCTCGAGGCTATCGATCAGCTTCTTCCCGGCCTCATATCCGCCCTTGATGCCAAACGTGACGATCGCACCCTGTCCGTTGGGAAGATACTTTTGCGAACGCTGGTAGTAGCGGCTCGACTCGAGGCCCGGATAATTCACCCATTCCACTCCAGGATGCTGCTCCAGATGCTTGGCAACGGCCAGAGCATTCTGCGAGTGCCGCTCAAGCCGCAGGTGCAGCGTCTCGATTCCCTGCAATAACAGGAACGCATTGAAAGGCGAGAGCGCCGCGCCTGTATCGCGCAGCCCCTGCACGCGCGCCTTGAGGATGAACGCCAGCGGTCCGAATGCCTGCGTGTACGAGAGCCCGTGATACGAAGGATCCGGCTCGGTAAAATCCTTGAACCGGCCCGACGCCGCCCAGTCGAATTTGCCGGCATCGACGATGACGCCGCCGATGGCCGTGCCGTGGCCGCCCAAAAACTTGGTCGCTGAGTTCACGACGATGTCCGCGCCCCACTCGATGGGCCGCACCAGCGCTGCCGAAGGCGTGGTGTTGTCGATGACGAGCGGCAGTCCGTGCTCATGCGCGATCTGCGCGAGCGTTTCGACGTCGGACACGTCGAGTTTGGGGTTGCCGAGAGTCTCAGTAAAGATCGCCCGTGTCTTCGAGTTGATTGCTGCGCGCAGTCCGGCAAAGTCATCCGCATCAACGAAACGTACGGTGATGCCCAACCGCGGCAGCGTGTAGTGGAAGAGGTTGTACGTGCCGCCGTAAAGCGAGGTTGTCGAAACGATCTCATCGCCCGCGCCGGCAAGCGTTGTCAGAGTCAGCGTCTCGGCTGCCTGGCCTGATGCAGTGGCGAGCCCGGCCGCGCCGCTCTCAAGCGCCGCCACGCGCTTTTCAAAGACATCGGTCGTCGGGTTCATGATGCGCGTGTAGATGTTGCCGAACTCCTGCAGTCCGAAGAGCCGCCCCGCATGGTCGGCATCCTGGAACACATAGGAGGTGGTTTGGTAGATAGGCACGGCGCGCGACCCGGTGGCTGGGTCGGGGGATTGGCCGGCGTGCACGGCAAGTGTGGCGAACTGCTGCTTCTTTTCTTCGGACATGATCTGCTCCTTTGAGTTCGGTTACCTGGCTGTGGTCAACGACGGAAGCCGGTTGGGGAGTCGAGCTCTGGAAAGAAGAAACGGCCCGAATCCTTTGTGGACCCGGGCCGCCTGGCTTCAAGATCGGTTGCGCTTAGCGCCTTCTCCGTATCTGAGCCGCGCGCACGGGCACGCACGCCATACACAGACGCATGGCCATTGCCTCAAGCGCGAGGGTGATCAGATTCAGCATGGTTTTGAGTATCGACCGAGGAGTCGCCCGGTGTCAATCGGTCGTCAGTGAATAGTGGTTAGTTATGAGTGATTAGTAATTAGTCGTTCAATAAACTCCGATCAAGTCTTTTCTATTCCCGATTCCCTGTTCCCTTTTCCCTATTCCCTATTCCCTAGTTCCTAGTCTTCCCCTTTCCACACATACGCCCCTGGCTGCGGTAATCCGATGTGGGCGAGGACGCGGCAGACAAACTGCCTGGCCATCTCGGTGGAGTCGACCGGCTTGTTATAAAACGACGGAATTACGGGAAAGATGACCGAGCCCGCTTCGGCCGCCAGGGTCATGTTGCGCAGATGAATACGATTCAAGGGAGTTTCGCGCACGCATAGGACCAAGGGCCGCCGCTCTTTCAAAGTCACATCAGCAGCGCGGGCGATTAATCCATCGGCAAGACCGTTGGCGATCGACGCCAGCGTGCCCATCGAACAAGGAAGCACGATCATCCCCGCGGAGGGATAGCTGCCGCTCGCAATGGCTGCGCCTATATCGGCCTCGGCATGCTGGATTGTCTTCTTCGGCTTGGCGCCGAGAAGCTTCTCCAAGAGCCCGTTGCGGCCTTTCAGGCTCAGTTCCTCGGCCATCACCCGCAGCGCATTTTCGCTGGCCAGAAAATGAACTCTCCCGACACGATCGTCCGCCTCCAGCGCGCGCAGCGCCTCGCGCCCAAACACCGCGCCCGAAGCGCCGGTAATCGCCAACGTCAGGTTGACAGCCTTATCGTTCACTTCTGCGGAACCCCGTCCTTCTTGGTGTACGTCGTCAGAAACAGCTTCGTCCAGCTCTCGCCGTTCTTCATCTCGAGCAGAAACGTCAACGTGTCCGGCTTGGGGTTTTCGTAGGTCGCGCGCAGCACCGGCCCGGCCGCGGAGGAGTCGCTCATCAAGATCAACTTGCCCCCGCTCATATCCCCCGAAAAGGCCGTCGGGTGATACGAGGTGTCGTTGAACCACCATGCGGTGTACTTGCCCGTCTTCGAGTCGTAGGAGAGGAAATGGCGCGTGTCCGTCGGCTTGCGGCCCGGCAGCGTCGTCGAAAGCATCTCGCACACATACTTGCCGGCAATGCCCAACTCGACGCGATCGGTGGCATCGCCAACCATGGCCGGGCCACCGCCTGTATCGAAGTCCTGCTTTCCTGCCCAGTCGCCCTGCATCATCGTCGCAAGCTTGCTCAGAGCTTCAGCAGCCTGCGGATCTTTCGCTTGTTGCGCGTAACCCAGCGTGGCCCCCACAGCAAACAGCAAACCAGCAAGAAACTTCATCGTGACCTCCTGCGATCAAGACGATAACAGGTCCATGGTTGGATCGGCACCACGCAAGACTTCTGGTAAGCGGGAGCGCCAGTTCGCGCACCATCAAGCTGATAGCTGACAGCTGAGAGCTATTAGCTGCCCTTCAGGACCCTATGGAAGATCGCATCCACATTGCCCAGCTGCCGCGTGTAATCGAAGGTCTTCTCCACCTTGTCTTTTGACAGCAACGCCGCAATCGCAGGATCTTTGGCTACCTCGTCGCGAAACACAAGGTCTTCCTTCCAGGCGCGCATCGCATGGCCCTGCACGAGCCGGTACGCGTCCTCGCGCAGCATGCCCGCCTCTGCCAGGTCGAGCAGCAATTGCCCGGAGAAGATCAACCCGCCGGTCGATTCGAGGTTCTTCTTCATCCGTTCCGGATACACGAGCAGGCGGTCGATCAGGTCCGTCGTCTTCGCCAGCAAGTAGTCCACCAGAATCGTCGAATCCGGGAAGATCACCCGCTCTACGGACGAGTGGGATATATCGCGCTCGTGCCACAGCGGAACATTCTCAAATGCCGCCTGCGCGTTGCCACGCAGCACCCGCGCCAGCCCGCTGATCTGCTCGCTCGTGATGGGATTCTTCTTGTGCGGCATGGCTGACGAGCCCTTCTGCTTTTCGGAGAAGTACTCCTGCGCCTCACGCACCTCGGTTCGCTGCAGGTGCCGCACCTCAACCGCGATCTTGTCGAGCGTGCTCCCGATCAGCGCGAGCGTTGAGATATACGCCGCATGACGGTCGCGCTGGATGACCTGCGTTGCCACGGGCGCCGCCTTTAATCCGAGCCGCTCGCAGATGCGTTCCTCATGCTCCGGCTTCAAGTGGCCGAACGTGCCCACGGCGCCAGACAGCTTGCCCACGCGCATGTCTTCCGCAGCCGCGTCGAACCGCGCCAGGTTGCGTTCCATCTCGGCAAACCAGTTCAGCAGCTTCAGGCCAAACGTTGTCGGCTCGGCATGGATGCCGTGGGTGCGTCCGATGGTCGGGGTGTGCTTGAACTCCAGTGCGCGCCGCTTCAGTACGGCAAGCAGTTTCGTCAGCCCCTCGCGAATCAGTTCGGAAGCGGCCTTCACCTGCAGCGCCTGCGCCGTATCCACAATGTCGTTCGAAGTCAACCCATAGTGCAGCCAACGGGACTGGCCTTCCAGCCCTTGACCCTTCAGAGATTCTGCAACGGCCGTGGTGAAGGCAATGACATCGTGCTTGACCTCAGCCTCAATCTCCTGGATGCGCTTGACCGAGAACCCAGCCTTGGTCGCGATGGCCTCGGCCGCTTCCTTGGGGATCACGCCATCTTCGGCCAGCACCGTGCTCGCCGCCGACTCCACCTGCAGCCAGCAGCGGTACTTGTTCTCTTCCGTCCAGATGCCGCCCATCGCCGGCCGCGTATAGCGCTCGATCAAGTCACGTCTCCTTCACGGCCGCAGTTTGCTGAGAGCTGATAGCTGACAGCTGCCTTTCGTCACTTCCTGCGCGAATGCCGCAACTTCGCGTAAAGCTCGTCAAACAGCAGCCCACGGCCCGGCCGATACGGCTGAAACCACTCCCCGTCAATCACCAGTTGCGGAATCGCGCGCTTGCCCACGTGGCGAATCACTTCGTCCGAGGCCGCCGGATCGGCATCCACGTTGATCTCCGTGTAAGCGATCCCGTGCGCCTCGAGAAACTGCTTGGCCGCGCGGCAATCCCGGCACCACGCAGCTGTATAGACCTGCACCGTCATACATCCATTTTATCTGCACCGCGCTGCTATGCTTTCCGGCGTGACCGCCGAGCAAATCAAGACACTCCTCCACCTTCAGCCACACCCCATCGAAGGCGGCTTCTTCCGCCGCACCTACACTGCGGCCGGATCCGTCGAACTCACCGCGCGGATCGCGGCGCCATCGGGAACCGCCATCTACTACCTGCTGGAGCCCGGAACCTTCTCCGAGATGCACGTCCTCGACTCCGACGAGATCTTCCATTTCTATCTCGGCGACCCGGTAGAGATGCTCCAGCTCCTGCCAGACGGGCGGTCCGCGCTTTTCACTCTTGGGTCCGGATCTGGCGGCGGGTCAGCACGTGCAGCTGGTTGTCCCAGCCGGCGTCTGGCAAGGCACACGCCTCGTCGGCGACGGCAAGGTTGCGCTGCTGGGCTGCACCGTCACGCCCGGCTTCGACTTCGCCGACTACCGCAACGCCAGCGCCGAAGAACTCGTCGCGAAGTGGCCGCAGGAAGCCGAAAGAATCCGGGCTCTCACCCGCAGCTGAGCGGTCTTCCCGACCAATAGCCTTGTCATCCTGACGAGCAAAGCGAGGAAGGATCTGCAGTTGTTCTTCGGGATACCGGCATTGGACGCGATCATCGCCTCTCACGAAAGAACCCTCTCAATAACTCAGCAGCCTCTTCGGCAAGAATCCCGCTCTCCACCATCATTTGATGATTCAGCCGCGGATGATTGAGCACCTCGAGCACCGATCCAGCCGCACCAGCCTTCGGGTCGGCGGCCGCATACACCAGCCTGTCGATCCGCGCATGAATCATGGCCCACGCGCACATCGCACACGGTTCCAACGTGACGTAAAGCGTGCAACCATTCAGCCGGTAGTTGCCGATCCGCCCGGCCGCCGCACGCAAGGCCACAATCTCCGCGTGCGCCGTCGGGTCGTTTGTCCGGATCACAGATTCTGCCCCCGCGCAAGCATCTCGCCCTCACGCACCACGACCGCGCCAATAGGCACCTCGCCCGCCTCCGCCGCAAGCCGCGCCTCCGCCAGCGCCGCCTGCATGAACTCAAGATTGGTTGGCATCTGACCCCTGACCCCTGATCCCTGATCCCTGATCTGGCTGCTGCTGCGTCATGCAATGCAGTGTTCCCAGTCCCCACACCAGGTCTACCGCGTGAATGCCAACAACCTCCCGTCCCGGAAAAACCTCAGACAGAACCTGCAACGCAACTCGATCGTTCGGGTCGTTGAATGTCGGCACCAGGACCAGCCCATTCGCAATATAAAAGTTGGCGTAGCTAGCCGGCAGCCTCTGGCCCTGGAACACGACTGGCTTCGGCAGCGGAACCTCGACAATCGTGAACTGCTTTCCATCGAAAGTTCGCGCCGCCCTTAACCGCGCCAGATTCTCCGCCAGCGGCTGGTGGTTCGCCTCGCGCGTATCGGGCTCGACCGCGGTTACAATCGCTTCGGGACCCACAAAGCGCGAAATGTCGTCGACGTGTCCATGGGTGTCGTCGCCCGCAATGCCGCGATCGAGCCAGATGACCTGATCCATGCCGAGATAATCGTGAAACGCCTGTTCAAGCTGGATGCGCGACACGCCGGGATTCCGCTCCTGCACATGGCTCAGCAGGCACTCTTCCGTGGTCAACAACGTCCCAGCGCCATTGGTGTCGATCGAACCACCCTCCAGCACCAGCCGATGCGCCTTACCGTCCACATCGACCGTCGGCTGCCACTGACGCATCTGCAAAAGATCAGCCGCGCGTCCCGGCAATTCGTCATCCAGCTGCCAATCGGCGTACTTCGCCCACGCGTTGAAACGCCAGTTTGTAATCGCGACCTGCCCCTCGCCGTTGCGCACAAAGATCGGCCCCGAATCGCGCGTCCACACCCGATTCGTCGGCCAGCGATGAAAGCTCACCTGCTCAAGCACCGCTCCAGCGCGCTCCAGAATGCTCTGCGCGCGCGCCTCGGCCTTGGCGTCATCCACACAAATGTGCACGCGCTCGTGCGCCGAGAGCAGCCGCACAATCTCGGCATACACCCACGGAATCGTCTGGAACTTCCCCGGCCAGTCGTTGGGATTGTGCGGCCACGCCAGCCACGTCGCCTCGTGCCGATCCCACTCCGCGGCCATGCGATAGCCCAGCGACCGCGGCGTCTCAATCAACATTGGAAGCCCCTATTCCGTTCATCGAGTTTGAATGTTGGTCGCGACAAATCTCGCGTCTCTCGCAATTTCCAATAGCTTTGCGCTATCTCTGCCGTAGGACGGATGATATGCAGCAACAACCTTCGTATTCAGGTCAAATCCGTTGAATCGAAAAAAAGCATCGTGCACGGTCATCCGCAAGGGCCCATAGGAGTCATCTCCCTTAAGAAGCCAGTTTTCACGGCTCAATCGATTCGAAGCTCCAAGGGGTCGAACGACGTTCTTGCCCAACGCCACAATTACCTCTGGCTTCTGCAACTCGACTTGCAATCTGAAGAAATTCCAACAGTCCTCCTCGTAGTCAGAAAATCCGTCAGTGCGCTCGAGTTCGCCCACGTTTGTGTCGCTCTCCGAAACGCCCATAAAATAATTCGTGAACCATATTCGATTTTCTTGAAGAATCGTTAGAACGCCCTCTCTGATCTTGCGCCAAGTCAGATTCTCCTCATGGCCACGCTGGACCGATCGAATGTATCCGTCGATCTTATCGAAGTAGTGCCCAAGGTACATGACTCCCCCGATGGGCAACGTGTCGCCAACGTGTCCCCTCCCTCCTGGGAAAAAGCTCTGTCCCTCAATCGCGCAATACCCATCTGCACAGCCAGAGGTATTTGCGCGTCTGAGGGCTTCGGAACAGCTAACGATCCCAGGTGGGTAGCGTATGAGCCGCAGCGCAGCCTTGAGCTGATCGTGTTCGGTCATCCCTGCCTCTATTTTGATCGAAACGTCCTTAGGTGTATCAAGACGTGAAACCCAGCCGCGACGGCCACCCTTACCGCCCGCCTAAGGGTGGCGATTCTTACTTCAAATCCCCTTCCGCAGGCCAGCGGTTCACGGGATCGAGAAACCGCTTCGCGATGGGAGAGTATGCATCGATACGGCGGTCGCGCAGGAACGGCCAGTTTCTGCGTGTCTCTTCGATCAGGTGCAGATCGATCTCGCCCAGCAGAATTTCTTCCTTTTCATGGGAAGCCTTTGCGATGACGCGGCCGAACGGATCGGCCAGGAAGCTGCCGCCCCAGAAATCCAGCCCCGGCCCCTCCATGCGGTAGCCCAGCACATCGCCCTGCTCGTGCCCCACGCGGTTCACGCCCGCCACATACACGCCGTTGGCAATCGCGTGCGCGCGTTGAATCGTCTGCCATGCATCGTACTGCGCCGCGCCGTACTGCTCCTTCTCCGCCGGGTGCCACCCAATCGCTGTGGGATAGAACAAAACCTCGGCGCCCTGCAAGGCTGTAAGCCGCGCGCCTTCGGGATACCACTGGTCCCAGCAAACCAGCGTGCCCACGCGCCCAAACGCCGTATCGACAGCCTGAAATCCCAAATCGCCTGGAGCAAAGTAAAACTTTTCGTAATAGAGCGGATCGTCGGGAATATGCATCTTGCGATACACGCTGACGATCGCGCCATCGGCGTTCAGCGTCACCGCTGTATTGTGGTAAAGCCCGGCTGCGCGCCGCTCAAACAGCGAAGCCACAATGGCCACGCGCAGTTCACGCGCCAGTTCGCCAAGCCTCTGTGTCGAAGGCCCCGGAATCGCCTCCGCCAAGTCAAAAAGGCGAATATCTTCGCGCTGGCAAAAATACTGCGCGCGAAACAGCTCCGGAAGGCACACGACATTGGCGCCGCTGCGGGCAGCCTCGCGCACATGAGCCACCGCCGCCGCAAAGTTCGCCTCCGGATCGGGGCCCATGCTCATCTGCACCAGCCCGACCACATACTTGCGTCCGTCCATTGTCATTCGTCTCAGCCCTCAGCTTCATCATTCGCCCCATGCAACAGGGCCAACCCCGACGCGCGAGATTGGCCCCGATATTTCTTCTGCCCAGAATTCGCCCAACCGGCAACGGAGCAACGCCCGCTGCACGCAGCGCCCTACTCTTCGAGGATCAGCACCGCCGCCGCAATGGTTGTTGTCCACAACCCGCGCTTATCGCCGACCGCCGACTGCGTAATGTTGCTGGTGCGCACAATCTTGTTCGAGATGCGGTAGATTTCCTTCTTCTCGTCCCAGCTCTTGTCGGGGTCAAAATCCACATCGAGCGTCGTTGCCAGCATCTCGGCCGCCAACTCCTCGGCATATTCACCGGCCTGGTCTTCGGTCTCGCCGTAGCTGTGGTGCTCGCTCAAGTAGCCGTAGGCATTCCGGTCCGCCGGGATCGCCACGCCAATGCTCGAAACAATCAAGCGGTGCGGTTCACGGGTCGAGTTTTCCGCAATCACTGAGAACACCACTTCTCCGTGGTCAAGGTACTTCAAACCTTCCTTCCGCGGAATCACCTTGCAGCGCGGCGGAAAGATCGAAGACACGCGTACCAGGTTTTGCGAGGCAATGCCCGCGTCGCGCAGCGCCAGCTCAAACGACGTCAGGCGTTCCTTGTGCGTGCCCTTGCCCTTGGTGAAGAAAAGTTTTTTGGGGACCATGCCTTTTCCCAATTCCTATGTACCCTCCGTGACTTCTCAAAGTGCGTTGCTTTCAAACGTTCCCGCATGAGTCTATCGCATTTTGCCGGGCGGAACTAGCACACTCGCCAATTTCATCCCGCTTTCACATCCGGCCAACTCGGGTGGCTCAAAGTCCAGTTCCAGATTCCGCAGGCTTGATCGCAACCTTTTGCCGGGGCGCACGTTTAACCCAGGCATGAGAATTCTCTTTTCAGCGGGACTTGTCCTGACCGTTTCCCTCGTCTGTGCGCTTGCGCCCGCTCAGCCACCAGCGCCCGCCGGTGGTGCGCCTTCCGTCGCCGCGCCCGGCGATTCAGCGAATTTGGTCGATCTCAACTGGACGCCGCCGGAGTTTGCACAACTCAGCGCCGAGGCCAGCACGCGCTCCAGCTTCAGCCTCGACCGCACATCGCTGGGCCTCGCAGCCGGCCTCATTCCACAAACCGACACCGACGCGAGGCAGGCCATCGGCAAGCTCGACGGTGTCAGCGGGCACATTCTGTCCTTCCCTGCTGCAACCGGCCCCGATGAAGCGCTCGTCGCCGCGCTCCGTCAGGCCTACCATCAGCGCGGCTGGAAGCATTTGGTCACCAACACCAACTCATCCACGGCAAATCCCAACCCGAAAGGGCCGCTCTCGAACAGCACCACCGACGTCTGGCTCGTAATGGAGGGCTCCAACCTGCGTGGCGCTGTCGCGCTTGTCGAAAGCCAGCGCAACGTCACCCTTGTGACCATCGCGGGCGATCTGAGCGCGGTCGATTTGCTCCATTTGCGCGGTCATTTCGGCATTCCGCGCTACGACTCCGACCAGTTCACCACGCAAAGATAAATGCCGTTTCTGCGCCTGCTGAAGAAACGCGCCGTGGGTCTTGTTCGTTGAAGGGTACGGGCTTCAGCCCCTGAGGGACGGTTTCGCGCATTCTCGTGTGTCGCAGACTTTTTCAGCAAGCTATTGGTCGCGCCCTGCTGTTTCACGCCGCAGCCGCCACCGCAGCGCCCCTCATTGCCTCTACCAAATTCAAGGTGTTAGCCTTTCCCTTTGACCACGCAGGAAAAGGAAGCACTGAAAGTCATGCCGAATTCCTACAACGGATTGGAATTGCCCAAGAGCGGCCAGCCAATCGAATACTCCGACGGAAAATTCCAGGTCCCCGACAACCCCATCATCCCTTTCATCGAGGGCGACGGCACCGGCCGCGACATCTGGAAGGCCTCGCAGCGCGTCTTTGATGCCGCAGTCGAAAAGGCATACGGCGGCAAACGCGCCATCCAGTGGTTCGAGATCTTCGCCGGCGAAAAAGCATACCGCCAGTTCAGCACCTGGCTGCCGGACGACTCCGTCTCCGCCGCCCGCGACCTGCGCGTCTCCATCAAGGGACCGCTTGACCACGCCGGTCGGCGGTGGCATCCGGTCCTTGAATGTCGCTCTACGCCAGTTGCTCGACCTTTATGCCTGCGTGCGCCCCGTGAAGTACTACCAGGGCGTGCCCAGCCCGGTGAAGCACCCAGAGCAGGTCGATATCGTCATCTTCCGCGAAAACACTGAGGACGTGTACTCCGGCATCGAGTTCAAGCAGGGCTCCGCCGACGCCGGCCGCATCATCGACTTCATCAACAACGACCTGCTGAAGGGCGGCAAGAAGAAGATTCGCCAGGACTCCGGCGTCGGCATCAAGCCCATCTCCATCTTCGGCACCAAGCGCCTGGTCCGCTACGCCATCCAGCACGCGCTCGAAACCGGCCGCAAGACCGTCACCCTCGTGCACAAGGGCAACATCCAGAAGTTCACCGAGGGCGCCTTCCGCGAGTGGGGCTACGAAGTGGCCATCGCAGGAGTTCCGCGAGCACATCGTCACCGAGCGCGAAAGCTGGATTCTCGGCAACGTCGACGCCAACCCCAGGCATCACCGTCGAGCAGAATGCCGCCCTCATCGAGCCCGGCCTCGAATTCGGCAACCAGCAGTTCCGCGACGAGCTCTACGCGGAGATCAAGGGCGTGCTCGACTCCATCGGCAAGACCCACGGCAACGGCGCGTGGAAGAAGAAGATCCTCATCAACGACCGCATCGCCGACTCGATCTTCCAGCAGATCATCATTCGCCCCTCGGACTACTCGATCCTCGCGACCACCAACCTCAACGGCGACTACATCTCCGACGCGGCAGCAGCCCAGGTGGGCGGCCTCGGCATCGCGCCCGGCGCCAACATTGGCGATGGCTACGCCGTCTTTGAAGCCACGCACGGCACCGCGCCCAAGTACGCCGACAAAGACGTCATCAACCCCGGCTCGGTCATCCTCTCCGGCGTCATGCTGCTCGATTTCATTGGCTGGAAAGAAGCCGCCAAGCTCATCGAGACGGCGATGGAGAAAACCATCCAGCAGAAATTCGTCACCTACGACTTCGAGCGCCAGACCGCCGGCGCGACCAAAGTCGGAACCAGCGAGTTTGCAACACGAATCATCGGGAATATGTAAGGAAGCGGAGTTAGCGGTGTTAGCGGAGCTAGCCAGTTGCCGCACTCGTCCTGACTCCGCTAACACGCGCGAAGCGCGGCCAACTCCGCTAGCTCCGCTTTCAACCTTCCAGGAGAAAAAGAACCATGCGTAAAAAAGTTTCCATCGTCGGCGCCGGCAACGTGGGCGCCACTGCGGCCCACTGGATTGCCTCCAAGGAACTGGCCGATGTTGTCCTGATCGACGTTGTCGAAGGCATTCCGCAGGGCAAAGCACTCGACCTGCTCGAAGCCATGCCGATTGAAAAACGCGACGTCAGCGTCATCGGCGCCAATGACTACGCGGCCACCGCCAACTCCGACATCGTGGTCATCACCGCCGGCATTCCGCGCAAGCCCGGCATGAGCCGCGACGACCTGCTGCACACCAACTTCAAGATCATGTCCGACGTGGTCGCAAAGGTTGTTGCCCAGTCGCCCGAGGCGATCCTCATCATCGTCTCCAACCCGCTCGACGCCATGGCGCAGGCCGCCTTCCGCCAGGCCGGCTTCAATCGCGAGCGCGTCATCGGCATGGCCGGCGTGCTCGACTCGGCCCGCTTCCGCACCTTCATTGCCGAAGAGCTGAACGTCAGCGTCGAGAATGTGACGGCCTTTGTGCTCGGCGGCCACGGCGACACGATGGTGCCGCTGGCCCGCTACTCCACCGTCGCCGGCATCCCCATCACCGAGCTCATCGAGCCCGCCCGCCTCGAAGCCCTCATCCAGCGCACCCGCGACGGCGGCGCCGAGATCGTCAAGCACCTCAAGACCGGCAGCGCCTACTACGCCCCCTCCGCCGCCGCCGACCGAAATGGTCGAAGCCATTCTCAAGGACAAGAAGAAGATCCTTCCCTGCGCCGCTTATCTGCAAGGCGAGTACGGCATCGACGGCTACTACATCGGCGTTCCCTGCAAGCTCGGCGCTGCGGGTCTCGAGAAGATCATCGAGATCAAGCTCACCCCCGAAGAAGACGCCGCCCTCAAGAAGAGCGCCGAGGCCGTCAAAGAACTCTGCGCCGTCATCGGCGTCTAACCCGGCAAGTCTGCACGAGAATCAATACACATTCGCCGGTTCGAAGATCGCGCCTCAGCAAACGATCTGCTCGAATCGGCGTCTTACTTTCATTGATGTCATCAAGCGCCCTCATTCGCATTCGCAGCGCTGCGCATCCTACCCTATAGAAAGCACGAAGAAAGCCGGGCTCCGCTTTCCCGTGACGTCCTAATGACAATCGCTCACATTAATCGCATTGCAACCGCCGTCCCTCCGCACGATGTGCATCAGGCCTTCATCGATTTCGCCACAGACCTTGTTCCCGAAGGCACGTCGCGAAATCTCTTCAAGCGCATGGCGCGGCTCTCCGGGATCGCTCATCGCTACTCTTTTGTGGAGCCCGTAGCCAGCGAGAACGGAGCCTGGAAAGATGCGGAGCAGGTCTACGAACCCGGCAATTTTCCCATCACCGCTCGCCGGATGAAGTTCTTCGAGAGCTTTGCCCCACGCCTCGCCCGAACAGCGCTCGACAATCTCGCCCTCACTGAAGATGAACGAAACGTCATCTCCCACGTGGTTGTCACATCCTGTACCGGCCTTTATGCGCCCGGGCTCGACTTCGAAGTCGTCAACTACCTGGGCCTCAATCCTTCGGTCGAACGCACCATGATTGGCTTCATGGGCTGCTACGCCGCAATCAACGCGCTCAAGGCTGCGCATCATATCGTTCGGTCCGAACCGGATGCTCATGTTCTCGTACTGAATCTGGAATTGTGCTCGCTCCATTTTCAGGAAACCGACAACCTCGAACAGGTGCTTTCGTTCCTCGTCTTCGCCGACGGCTGCGCTGCTTCCATCGTGAGCGCCGACCCGCAAGGCCTCGCCATCGACAGTTTTCTCGCAGTCAGCATTCCCGCAACAAACCATCTCATTACCTGGCGCATCGGCGAGCTGGGCTTCGACATGCATCTCTCCGGACAGGTGCCCGGTGAAATCGGCGCGGCCCTCAGCAAGTCGGGAACGCAAATCACTCGCGGGCAGCGATCCTCTCTCCATCGATCTTGTGGGCCGTTCATCCCGGCGGCCGGTCCATCCTCGATTCTGTCGAAAAAGGGTTTGGACTTCCTCCTCAGGCTCTTGTCCACTCTCGAAAAATCCTGCAGGATTATGGGAACATGTCGTCGGCGACCGTCATGTTCGTTCTGCGCGAAATCATGCAGCAAACCCAGGCCTCTCAGACCGGCTGCGCCATGTCGTTCGGGCCCGGCTTAACCGCTGAAACCATGCTCTTTCACGCCGCATGACCGAAGTAACACTTTCGTGCCCTTGCCAAGTCTGTGCAGGTTGGAATCTTATAGTTCGGTTGCTGCGAAAAACACGGAGTTCGAGGCCTCAGTTTTGGAAGATCATTCCACCACGCTCGATCTAACCCGCCGCACTGAGCTCACCGAGCTGATGGATGCGCCCTGCAGCCGCGATGTGCTCCGCGACTGCCTTCAGGACATCGCCCGCACCAACCGCCTCACCCTCGCGTATCGTCCCCTGCTCGAGTGGCTCAACCAGCTCACCGCTAATTTGCCGCCGCTCGCCGCGCCTTTGCGCATTCTCGATGTTGGTTGCGGCTACGGAGACGCGTTGCGCCGCGTTGAACGCTGGAGCAAGCGCCGCCATATTCCCGTCGAACTCGTCGGCCTCGACCTGAACGCCGACGCAATCGACATCGCGGCCGAAGCCACGCCGCACTTCCAGCCGCATTCAGTGGGTCAACGCCGATGTCCTGGAATACACGCCGCCGCAGCCACCGCACCTGATCATCAGCTCTCTCTTCACGCACCATCTCAACGAGGAACAGATCGTCCAGTTCCTGCGCTGGATGGAGGAGCACGCGCGCATCGGCTGGTTCATTAACGACCTCACCCGCGCAACCATTCCCTACCACCTGTTCCGCGCCTTCTCGCGCATCGCGCGCCTTCATTACTTCGTGCAAAACGACGGCCCGCTATCGATCGCCCGCTCTTTCATTGCGGAGGAATGGCGCAGCATGTGCGATGCAGCTGGACTCGATGTGGAAACCACCAACATTCGCGCCTTCAAACCCGCCCGCCTTTGCGTGAGCCGCAGAAGGATTCTAGTGGCCCACGCCGCCCGCTCTGCCGACAACCTTGTCATCGGCGGCGGCCTTGCCGGTTCCATGGTCGCTCTCCGCCTCGCCTCCGCGGGACGCCCCGTTACCTTGCTGGAACGCGAACACGCCGCCCACCACAAAGTCTGCGGCGAATTTCTCAGCCGCGAAGCTGTCGGCTATCTCGAGCAGGCGGGCATCGACCTGATTCATCTCGGCGCCCAACCCATCCGCTTCGTCCGCCTACCTCAGTGGCGCGCGCACCATCGAATCCCCACTCCCCTTTACGGCGCTTTCCTCTCGCGCTCGCTTCTCGACGAGGCCTTGCTGGCGCGCGCCGTCGCCGCCGGGTGCGACCTCCATCGTGGCTGCCTTGTCGACTCCCTGGTCTGCAGACGAAGGCCGTTGGTGCGCCACGCTGCGCAACGGCGAAGCCTGGGCAGCGCCTGTGGCCTTTCTAGCCACCGGCAAACACGACCTGCGCGGACACGACCGCCCGCGTGGCGTACACGGCGATCTCACCGGCTTCAAGCTGCACCTGCGCCTGGCGCCGAAACAAACCCGCGAACTGCGCGAAGCCATGGAGCTTTATCTGTTTCCCGGAGGCTATGGAGGTATATCGCTGGTCGAAAATGAGGTTGCCAATCTCTGCCTTGTGATCCGCCGGGCCCATCTCCGTGAAGTCGGAGGGTGGAAGCAACTCTTCAAGTCAATTCAAGATCGCAATGCGCATCTGGCTCAAAGACTGGAAGATGCGTCCGCCCTATGGGAGCGTCCACTAGCTGTCTCCTCGATCCCATACGGCCATCTGGATGCGGGCTCGACTGGTCTCTGGAATGTGGGTGACCAGGCGGCCTGCATCCCCTCGTTCACCGGCGACGGCATGTCCATTGCACTGCACAGCGCCACGCTCGCAGCCCGGATCTTCCTCTCCGGCGGCACCGCCGCGCAATATCACGAACGGCTCCGAGCGCACCTTCGCCGGCCGATGTCCCTCGCTACGGCGATGTCGCGCGCAATCGTTACTCCGGTCGGACGCGCACTCGCACCTGCAGCATTGTCTCTGCATCCCGGTTCTCTAGCCTGGATTGCCCGCTCCACGCGGATTCCCGCCAGCGCCATCGATCCACTGTTTGCATGAATGCCCGCGCGCCTGCGCGTCGCGGCTGCTTATTTTACTTTTTGAGGAAGCCGATTACTTTCGGCGCCATCTGCGCCGCGCATTGGTCGGGCGCAAGGTGCCCGCACCCGGGAATGACGTCCAACTCCGATTGCGGCAGCATCGGCATGCAGCGTTTCACCCTGGCTGACCGGAACAATCTTGTCTTCGCTACCCCACAGCAGCAACACCGGCATCTTCAACCGCGCAACCAGCTTGTCCGTCGCGTCCTGTCCGGTCAGCATCGAGGCCAGCGCGCGGTGAATGATCCATGAGCGATCCGCCGAGACGCGCAGAATATCCCGCGCCACAAATCCCGGCACCTTCGGCGGATTGGGCATCAGCAGATCGTCCAGTTCCTCCAAGCTCCGACGGAGAAAGCGGCGTAAATAAGCGCAAGGTTCCATTTCGGGAAGCACCCACAATCCCGCCGCATCGAAGAGCATGAGCCGCTTCACGCGCTCCGGGTGATCGGCGGCCACATGCTGCACAATCGCGCCGCCCATCGACCAGCCGCCCAGATCCACCTGCTGCAAGCCGACCGCGTCAAGAAAGTCCACCGTGACGCTGGCTTCATCGCGTACGGAATAGGAGAAGTTTTTCGGCTTTTCGCTGCGCCCGTATCCAACCAGATCGGGAAGGTAGACGCGGTACCCAGCCTTGGCAAGGTCCGGAGCCAGATTGCGCCAATCCTCGGCGCGGCCACCCAGCCCGTGCACCAGCACGACGACCGGTCCGTCCCCAGGCCCCTCCGTCTCGTAGTGGACGCGATACCCACCCACCATCACGTCGTGATTCTGTACACCCGCAAGGAAATCGCCCGCATACATCCAGGCGTTGTAGTAAGCTTACGGGCCGAATCCACATGCCGAGGAAAAAGATCGCCAGCAGGCCAAGCGTGGCCCACCCCAGCCTCTTGCCCAATTTCAGCCGTCCTCCGCGTTTTTCAATCTCTGCGCGGCTCTCTGCCAGCCGGCCTCGATCACGCGCACCGTAATCGGATCCAGCTTCAATGCCGAATGACTGTTCCATTCCGCCCGTTCCACCCAACGCGCCTCGTCGGCATCCGACGCCGCTTTGAGCGCCCCGCCTGTCACCCGGCACAAATAGTCCGCAATCACATAATGGTAGCGGATTCTTTCCCCGTCGCGGTGAATTCGGTCCAATAATTCGATCAGTTCGACCGCTTCGACCAACAGGCCCGTCTCTTCTTCCACCTCGCGCACCACACCCGCGGTAAGAGCCTCGCCTACCTCGAGCATTCCGCCCGGAAGCGACCAGTGCCCTTTGAGCGGCTCGCGTCCCCGCCGCACCAGCAGCACGCGCCCGGCATCTACCACCACCGCGCCCACCCCGATCAACGGGCATTCGGGATACTCACGCTGCATCGTACCTCCATCCAGATTCCGCTTCCAGTCAGCGGCTGCTGTAAATCTGCTCTCGTTGCCATGATGCTAGTTGCTTCCCACGCGCCATGCATCGTTTGCCAGGCGCTATCATCAAAGAAAACGGGGAAAGTTATGTCGGAATTCACGTTACGCATTGAAAACATGCATTGCGGCTCGTGCGTGCGCCGCGTCAGCCAGGCTCTCGCCGCGACCAAAGGTCTCCGTGTGGAAGAGGTGCGCGTGGGTGCGGCTCGTCTCACATCGAGTCTGAGTCCGGCGCCCGTAGATGCGGCCGTCGCCGCGCTGGCCAAAGCCGGATATGCCGCGCATCTGGAAATCTAGTTGACCGCACCGGCTGCCGAAACGATCATCCTTCCCGTTCTCGGCATGACTTGCGCCTCCTGCCAGCATCACGTGGAAACGGCGCTGCGTTCCACTCCCGGCGTTCAGTCCGCGCGCGTCGATCTCATGGCGAACCGAGCCAACGTTGTGTTCGACCCCGCCGTGGCCGCGCCGGAATCTCTTCTCACCGCAATTCGTTCTGCAGGATACGACGCAGTGTTACCCCGTTCTGAGGATGGCTCTGCCGGCTCGTCCGACGCTCTCGCGATGGCTGGCGAAGGCGCTTCAGCCTCCTTGCCGCTAAAGGCCTGGGCGACCCTCGTTGCCGGGGCAGCGGCGATGATTCTGGCCATGCCGCTAGACCCCAACATGGGTGCGGCCGATCACGCCCTGATGCGCCTGCTGCCCTGGCTTTACGCAATTCCGCCGGGAGCATTGCGCTGGACGCTCCTCATCGTGACCGCACTGCTGATGTTCTGGGCCGGGCGCACTGTTTACAGCAACGCACTACGCGCACTCCGCCATGGGTCCACCACTATGAACACCCTGGTCAGCCTCGGCACCAGCGTGGCCTTTGTTTGGTCTGCCTACGCAACGATTTTTCCGGATGCCAGCCGGCCCGTTTACTTCGACGCCGTTCTGCTGATCCTGGGCTTCCTGCTTCTCGGCAAGAGCCTTGAAGCCCGCGCAAAGCATCGCGCATTGTCTTCGCTCAACGACCTCGCACACCTGCGTCCGGCCACCGCGCGCCGCCTGGTCGATGGCGTACAAACGGTGGTGCCGCTCGAAGAGATTCAAACCGGCGACAGCATCGTCGTCCTTCCCGGCGAGCGCTTTCCTGTCGACGCCATCCTTCTCGAAGGCCGCACGTCCGTCGACGAATCCATGCTTACCGGCGAGGCCACACCGCAACCACGTGAGCCCGGCGGCCGCGTGCTTGCCGGCTCGCTGAACTACGACGGCGCAGTCACTTGCCGCGCCGAGTCGCTGGGCGAAGCGACAGTGCTCGCGCAGATCACAAGGCTCGTCGAGCAGGCACAATCCTCGCGCGCACCGATGGAACGTCTGGCCGATCGCGCCAGCGCTGTCTTCGTCCCCATGGTCTTGGCACTCGCTGCGCTCACCTTCGTTGCGTGGTTCCTGGCTGCGCATTCGTTTTCCTTCGCGGTCGCCGCTGCGGTCGCGGTGCTTGTTGTCGCATGCCCCTGTGCCATGGGACTCGCCGTTCCCGCTGCGCTGACCGTCGCCGTGGGGCGCGGTGCGCAGCTCGGCATCCTCTACAAGGGCGGCGAGGCCCTGGAGCGCCTCGCCCACCTGGATGTCATCGTTCTCGATAAGACCGGGACAATCACGGTTGGCCGTCCCGTCTTGTCTGCGGTTCATCCGCTCTCGGGTGACGCGCCAAACCATCTCCTTCGCATCGCCGCGGCCGCCGAGGAGCAATCGAACCATCCGCTCGCCCACGCAATTCTCGATCGTGCGCGCAGCCTCGCGATCCGCTGGCCGCAGGCTCAGAATCTTCAGGTGTATCCAGGTCGCGGCCTTTCCGCAACGATCGACGGACAGGAGTGCCTGCTCGGCAATGAGGCCCTCTTCCAGGAAATGTTCATCCCCGTGCCCGGCAACCTCGAGCCAGCGTCGCCGGGTACGACGCGATTGTGGATGGCGCTTGCCGGCAAAGTTGTCGCCGCGATCGACGCGCGCGACGCGCTGCATGCCGATGCACAGGATGCCATTCGCGGTCTGCGCAAGATCGACTCGGGCAAAGGCCCTCTGCGCATCCTCATGCTCACGGGCGATTCTGCCGCGGCCGCCGCGCCCATTGCGCAGCAGGCCGGCATCGCAACCGCCGATGTGGAAGCCGGCCTCGACCCCGCCGGCAAACTGGCCCGCATTCGTGCGTTGCAGGAAAAGGGCTTGCGCGTCGCCATGGTGGGTGACGGCATCAACGACGCCGCAGCCCTCGCCCAGGCGGACGCCGGCATCGCCATGGGCTCAGGAGCCGACCTCGCGCAGGAGGCGGGCGACGTGCTCCTTCTGCGTGCGCGGCCTTCCGCGCTTCCCGCTGCCCTCGAACTCGCCGGCGCCACCCTCCGCATCATGCGCGAGAACCTGTTCTGGGCCGTCGGCTATAACCTGCTCACCATTCCCCTTGCCGCAGGCCTGCTCTACCCGCATTTTCACTTGCTGCTTTCGCCGTGGCTCGCGGCGGCCGCCATGGCGTTAAGCTCGGTGTGCGTCCTCGGCAACAGCCTCCGCCTGCGCCGCTGGCGGCCGGAAGGAGCGTAATCCTTGCGAGGAAGCCAGATTCTCGTGCCAGCGATCAGCGCGCGCCTGCCCCATCGCGGGCGGCGGAAACGATAGACTGAACGCAGGGCCACGCGTGCGCATCCTCACTCGCTACATCCTCGGCGAAGTCCTCTCCCACACCGTCATCGGGTGCGCGCTGTTCACCTTCATCATCTTCATGAAGGAACTGCCCAGCATTCTCGACATCGTGGTGCGCAATAGTTCCACCCTCACCACCATGTCGGAGGTGGTCCTCTTTTTGCTGCCCAACTTCTTCACGGTGACCATTCCCATGGCCGTGCTCGTGGGCGTGCTGCTCGGCCTCAGCCGCCTTGCTGCCGACAGCGAGATCGTCGCCATGCGCGCCTCAGGCCTTGGCATCGGCTACTTCGTGCGCGTCGCCGCCATCGTGGCCGTCGGCGGGACCCTGATCGGGCTTGCCAACTCCCTCTACATCGCGCCGCGCGCAAACCAGGGCATTCTCGATCTCGACAAAGTCCTCGCCTCGCAAGCCACCTATGAGATTCAGCCGCGCGTCTTCTATGAAGACTTCAAAGACAAAGTCCTCTACGTGCAGAACGTGATCTCCGGCACCGGCGCGGCTAATTGGCGCCAGGTCTTCATGGCGGATATCACCGATCCCACGGCGCCCAAGATCACCACCGCCGCCTCGGCTACGGTCGCCAACTACTCCCCGACCGAAATGCTCATGCGCCTGCGCAACGGAACCGAGCACGATCCTGATCCGAATCAGCCCGAGCAATACAGCATCTCCACCTTCGCCGTCGACGATCTGCCCTTCATCGCCAGCCAACAGAGCGCGGGCCACATCGGCCGCCTCGAAACCGTCATCTATGCGCTGCCGATGCGCGAATTGCTCGCACGCACGCACGGCCCCGATCCGAAGCGCTTTCAGATCGAGCTGCACAAGCGCTTTGCCTATCCTGCCGCTTGTATCGTCCTAATGCTCGTGGGAGTGCCGCTGGGCGTCACCTCCCGCCGCGGAGGAAAGAGCTCGGCCTGGGTCTTCACCATTCTGCTCGTCGTGCTCTACTACTCGCTCTCGCTGATCGGCATCGCGCTCGGCCGCCAAAACTGGATCCCCACCTTCCTCGCGGTGTGGTCCGCCAACATTCTCTTCACTCTCTTCGGCGCCTTTCTTCTCTGGCAGATGGCTTCGGGCGGGGCCATCCTTGCAACCCTCGCCGCCTGGACCGCGCGCGCCCCGAAACCCGATCTGACTGCTCCGGCCAAAGCGATTGGCTCCTCGATCGAAGGCCTGCGGTCCCTCTATCGCACGCGGCCCAAGCGCAAAGCCCGCGGCGTCTTCCCGCGTATTCTCGATGCTTACGTGCTGCTTGAATTCCTGAACATGTTCGGGCTTATCCTTATCGCCTTCGTTCTGCTCATGCTCGTCTTTACCGTGTTCGATCTGCTCGCCGACATTCTGCGCAATCGCATTCCCTTTACGGTGGTCGGCGACTATCTGGTCAATCTCACGCCGCTCATGGTCTATAAGCTCGCCCCGCTGGCGGTGTTGATCGCGGTTCTCGTCACCTTCGGCGTGCTCAATCGCAACTCCGAAATCATCGCCATGAAGGCTACGGGAATCAGCCTCTATCGCCTGATCGTGCCCGTGGTGGCCGTCTCCGCCATTCTCGCCGTCAGCCTCTTTCTCTTCGACGAGTTCTACCTGCCGCAGGCCAATCGCCGCCAGGATGCACTGCGCAACGAGATCAAGGGTCGACCGCCGCAGACCGTTTCGCACCCAGAGCAAAACTGGCTCTTCGGCGAGCCGCATCCCGGTGAACCAGGCCGCATCTTCTACTACAAATTTTTCGATCCCGATCGCAACGAGTTCGCCAACCTCTCCGTCTTCGAGTTCGATCCTTCGACGTTTGCTCTTACCCGCCGTATCTTCGCCGCCACGGCCCTTTGGGACCCGAGCACCAGCAAATGGCGCTTCCGCAACGGCTGGCAGAACGACATCGAAGGGGATCACACCAAAGCATTCACGCGCTTCACCGATACAACGTTCCAGGAAATCCACGAAGAGCCGGCTTACTTCAACAAAGAGAGCCTTCCCGCGCAACAGATGAATTTCAGCCAGCTCGATCGCTACATCGGCGACCTCCGCCAGAGCGGCTTCGACACCATGAAGCTGCGCGTCGCGCTCTGGCAAAAGCTCGCCTACCCGCTGGTCGCCGTGGCCATGGCCATCCTCGCCATTCCGTTCGCGCTTTCGATGGGCCGGCGCGGTTCGCTCACCGGCATTGCCGTCGCTATCGGCGTAGCCCTCACCTACTACGTCGTCGATGGGCTATTTGGCGCTCTGGGCAACGTCAATTACCTGCCCGCCGCCATGGCTGCCTGGTCCTCCGACATCCTTTTCGGGTTAGTTGGCGGCTACTTCCTCCTCCGCACCCCGACATAGACATAGGGGTCCCTGGTCCCACCAGAAGGACGCCGCAACCAGCTAAGGCTCAGCCCAGGGCTGAGCGCGTACGCCGACATAAGGGCAAGCCGCAAGGAAAGTTGTTGACTCCTTTCCGTTGCGTCGTTACCCTGAAGTCGCTCAGCTCGAACAATTCTTCCCCGCGATCCCCCCTCGCGAATTCACGAGCCGCTCATCTTTCAGGATCGAAACCCTGATTTGCGCTTTTGCGCCTCGGAATCTGTTCGCCCCCCTTCCGAAACGCTGGGGGCTTAACCCGGCCACGCTCAATGCCACCCCGTCTGGGAGGATCACGATGACGCTGAAACTCGTCTCTGCTGAATCGCCGCGCTTTTCGCTTCTGGCCCTTGTATTCGCACCGATGCTCTGCTTGCCGGTCGTGGCTGCGGCACAGCAGGATCAACAGTTTCAACTTCGCGCGAGGGATCGATCGCTGGTGGCGCCCGATCCCACCCCCGCCCCGGCCAAACCGTTCCATGGCGTGCGCTACAAAGCGCAAGTTGTCGGCCAAAAGAAGCGCGTGCGTGGAGAATCCGTTCCCTATCAATGCAACGTTCACCCCAATCTCCAGTACTTTGGCGGGCCGGTGATCACCAATGTTCAACCGATCACAGTGTTCTGGAGCCAAAACGTGAATGCAGCGCTGACCCCCAATACCACGGGAATCGCACAGTTCCTCGCCGATTTGGGAAATAGCACCTACATGAACGTGGTGCGCCAATACAGCACATACGGCGTCGAATCCAGCTCGAACCAGAGCTCCGACCAGTGGATCGGCAGCGGCTCCGCCACGCCCGAGGCCTACACGCTGGTTCCTTCCAAGTGCAGTGGCACTGCGACGTGCACGGTCAGTGACACCGACATTCAAAACGAGCTGAATGCGCAGATCGCCGCGAACAAGCTGCCGGCGCCCACCTACGACGCCTTAGGAAACCCGAACACGTTGTACATGACGTATTTTCCTCCGAACGTCCATGTTTCTGGGCCCGATGGAGCTGGCGGCAGTTGCGTAAGCGGTGGATTTTGCGCCTATCACAACACGGGAACCTACAGCGGCGACAGTAATCCATTACTTTACGGCGTTCTCATGGACAATTTCACATCAGCCTGCGCTCAAGGCTGTGGGGCGAACGCCACAGCGATGGAGAACCAGACTGACGTCAGCTCTCACGAATTCGCTGAAGCAATCACCGACGCAGACATCGGGCTCGATACACAGTTTGACTACGCAAATCCAGCCGGCTGGGGCGATAACAATTGCGGTGAAATAGCAGACATCTGCGACGCTGATTCGGCCGGTGACACCATCACCGTCGATGGTCGCAGTTGGGTTGTACAGGAGCTCTGGTCGAACAAGGCAAATCAATGCGAGAGTACCGGCCCCAGCATTCCCGCTCCATTCCTGCTAGGTGCGACGAGTCCAGAGAACCAGGGCACTCAATTCAGCTCAAGCCTGACTGCCGAAACCCTTGGCGGCGCCACCAACACCACCTACACCGGAACCGTCCATTTCACCAGCAGCGATCCGGCCGCGTCCTTGCCCGCGGACTACACATTCACCAGCGGAAATGCCGGCGTCACCAGTTTCAATGCCACGTTCAATACTTCCGGCACGCAAACCATAACTGTGACGGACATCTCCAATGGCACTCTGACCGGAACGGAGAGTATCCTCGTCAACGCCCAAGTCGTGGTTCCCAACGTTGTGGGCGACACACAATCTGCCGCTTTCAACGCCATTACCGGCGCCGGCCTAAACGTGGGCACTACATCGCAGCAAGCCAGCAAGACGGTCCCGTCCGGGAATGTCATCAGCGAGAGTCCCAGCGCCGGGACCGCTGTCAGCCCTGGCTCCTCCGTCAATCTCGTCATCTCCATCGGAGATACCGCGGCTACTCTGACGTCTCCAACTGGAGGCAGTCTGCTTGCGGGGCCGAGCGTCACCTTCATCTGGACCTCTGTCAGCGGAGCCACCGGGTATGCATTTCGGCTCGGCACCACGCAGGGCGGCAACAATCTCTGGAGTTCCGGCCCGATCACCAACACCTCGGCTACAGCCAAAGGATTGCCGACCGACGGCTCGACCGTATATGGCCGCCTCTACACCAACTACGGTTCCTTTGAGGTGTACAACGACTACACCTTCACCGCGACTACGCGCGCGGCGCTCACTTCTCCCACGGGAGGCTCAACACTCGCCGGCCCCACCGTTACCTTCAACTGGTCCACGACTACCGGAGCCAGGGGGGATGCACCGCGGCGGGGCTCCACGGCTACCGGAGTTACGGGATATGCACTGCGGCTGGGCACCACTCAAGGCGGCAACAACATCTGGAGTTCCGGCCCGATCGACACCACCTCGGCCACAGCCAGGGGGCTGCCAACCGACGGCTCGACAGTGTATGCCCGCCTCTACACCGAATACGGATCCGCCAGCACCTACATCGACTACACTTTCACGGCGGCGACGCGTGCGGCGCTCACTTCTCCAACAGGGGGCTCGGTACTCACCGGCGCCACCGAGGTCTTCAACTGGACCACCGCTGCCGGGGCAACCCAGTACGCAATTCGGTATCGGAACAACCGTGGGCGGCAACGATATCTGGAGTTCCGGTCCCATCACAGCGACCATGGCCACAGCCAAACATCTGCCCACCAACGGCTCGACCGTCTATGGCCGTCTCTACACGTACTACGGGTCCACCAGCGTCTACACCGACTACACCTTCACAGCTTCGACCGCGCCGTAGTGGATGATGATCGAGGTTTCCGGAGGCTCGGGATGTTGAACTTTTCACGACGAAACCCGTTGACATGAAATGCCGGGGAGGGGTAGCTTTGGGAAATCTTCTGTTCAAGCTCTTGGCTTACATCTGATTCTCTAAGGCTTCCCCAAAGGCGATCCCCGGATCCTTGGCATTGAATCAATGTTTGCGCGGACTCCCCATCCACGCACGTAACTGCACATTTTGCTCGGTAAGAGGCTGCCATGTGCCAGTCGATCTTTATTCTTTCGAGGTCTTCGTGAAATCCATCCTTCTGTCCCTGGCTGAGCCAACAACCTGCGCAGTCAGGAAAATCATGCGGCTCTTTCCAGCTCTTTTCCTCTTCTTCGCGGCTGCCGGCGCATCTTCGGCACAGGCACCCAGCCAGACCCCGGCCCAGGATGGCGGGATCACACGCCAGCAGGCGGACCAAATCCTTCAGGAGTTGCGCGAGATTCATCAACTGCTGGCCAACCAGGCTGTCGCACAACAGCGCGCAGCACAGACAGCCGCACCGGCCCCAGCGCTGAAGGGAAAGCTCAATGTTGCCGGACTTCCAGTTCTGGGCCGAAATGACGCCCCTCTAACCATGATCGAGATCTCCGACTATCAATGCCCGTTCTGCCGCGCATTTCACAAAGGGACCTTTGAGGAACTCAAGAAGAACTGGATCGACACCGGCAGGCTTCGGTTTATCTCCTGGGATATGCCGCTGGACTTTCATTCGAATGCGGCCCAGGCGGCCGAGGCAGCCCGTTGCGCAGGCGAGCAGCACAAGTTCTGGGAATTTCGCAGTCTGCTGATTGCCAACGCCGACAAGTTGGGGCCTGACGACATTGCAGGCTACGCACAGCAGGTTCCGCAACTCGATGTCGACAAGTTCAAAGCATGCGTGAAGGGTGACGGTTTCTCTGCAGCCATCAAGAAATCGGTTACGGAGGCCAATGGCCAGGGCATCAGTGGAACGCCAACCTTTTTGATCGGAAAGACGCAGGGCGATGTTGTCAGTGGAGTTATCGTGGTTGGCGGCAAGCCGATAGCCGACTTTGAAAACACGTTCAAGGATCAGATGGGCAAGTAGTCTCTCCCCGCTCCGTCAAGTGCTCTTGGAATGGCAGGCGATGGCTGGGGTCCAGGGTAAGGAAATTCAATTTTCGGAATGCGTGCACGAGGAACGGCGAAGAAGGGACCTACTCATGATTTCAAACGGTATTTTCGTGAAGACATCGATTGCAAACAACCGTTTCAACAGCCGCCCTGTGCCATCTCTTCATGGCCGCGCTCGTCTACGCTTTGCGCTCGCCATGCTCATTGGGATTCCCGCGTTAGGCCCACAGTTATGGTCGCAATGCACGAACTTGTGCCAGCAGCAGGTAACGTGCACGGGAAATGCGACGACTTCGATTAGCGGAACCGTCTACGCACCCAACGGCACTGATCCCCTTCCGAATGTCCTTGTCTATGTTCCCAATGCGCCTGTGCAGGCGTTTACTCCGGGTGTTTCATGCGAACTGGCAGGCCAGCAGGTTTCCGGTTCCCCGCTCGTCAGCACCACGACAGCCTTCGATGGCACATTCACCCTGAACAACATGCCGGTGGGAACCAATATCCCGCTTGTGATTCAGGCGGGGAGATGGCGGCGTCAATTCGTGATCCCATCGGTCTCCGCTTGCACGAATACACCCACTCCGAAGAACCTCTCCACCATGCCGAGCACGCATGCGCAGGGTGATATACCACTGACCGCAATTGTGACCGGCTCAGTGGATGCGACCGAGTGCGCGCTGCGCAAGATCGGCATTAACGACAGCGAATTCACCAACCCTCCTGCTCAAGGTGGCACCGGGCGCATTAACTTCTATCTGGGTGCCGGATCGCCGGGAGCCCAGATCAACCCGACTACGCCGAGCGAAACGCAACTCGAAGGCACGCAGGCGTCGATCAATCAGTACGACCTGGTAATGTTCGCCTGCCAGGGAAGCCAATACGACCAAAAGGCGAACGTCCAACAGAACTTGATCGACTACGCAAACGCAGGTGGAAGGATCTTTGCGACGCACTACGCCTACGTATGGCTCGACAATGACGCGCCCTTCTCCAACACAGCCGTCTGGAATCCTGATACAAACGGCTCGTACACATTTGCCAACGACCCAGAAACCGGCATGATCAATACCTCGTTTTCCGGAGGAACTGAACTGGCGGAGTGGCTGCAGGATTTAGGCGCGACGACCACCTATGGCCAGATATCCATTAACACACTTCGCCATGATTTCGATAGTGTAGTCGCGCCAAGCGAACTCTGGCTTACGGTGAATGACGCGAACCTTGGCGTGGTTCCGATGCAGTACACATTCGACACGCCCGTAGGACAGCCCGCAGCCAGTCAATGCGGAAGCGTCGTGTTCAATGACTACCACGTGGAAGACATCGAGAATGACCCGTCCACCGGAGAGACCTTCCCCGCCGAATGCGTCAGCGGCGCAATGACTCCACAGGAAAAGTTGCTCGAATACAATCTCTTCCACCTGACTAACTTCCTCGCGCCTCCTACGCCCACGGTATCCCTCTCCTTCGTCAACAGCCCCATAAACTTCAAACAGGGTGACACAAGCGACACGATCACCATCAAGGTATCGAATACCAGCACGCAGGCGGCAACAACCACCACTCTCGCCACGACCGTCACTCTTCCGGCCGGACTTACGGCAGTGACCATGACAGACACGACCGGAAACTGGGTTTGCAATGCGGGTACGCTGACCTGCACTGAGTCTGCTGCAATAGCTGCCGGCGCAAGCGACTCCATCGTCCTGACAGTAAGCGTCGGATCGACGGCCACAGACAGCAGCGTCAGTGCTGTCGTATCCAACGGAGGCTTGGCGGCTTCGGTGTCGAACAGCGACAGCATCACCATCCTCCCAGCCGGCTATTGCTCGGTCGATGCCGATTGCAGTAGCGGAAACTGGTGCAATGAGACCTCGAACGCTTGTACGCCGACGCTGCCCAATGGCACCCCGATTCCCACCGATTCAAAACATACCAACCCCACTCTGACTGGCACCTGCACCACGGCCGCAGGCCAGCTGGTTTGCTCATCCGGAGTGTGCGACGTATCCGACAATAAATGCGGTTATGCCAATGGCGACGGCGCTTGCACGTCCGGAGATGCTACCGTCGTCTGCCGCAGTGGCGCATGCAGCGTCACCGATGTTTGCGAACCAAACGGGGGCTGCGAAGTCAATGCGGATTGCTCCGCCGGCAATGTGTGTTCATCCAACGCATGCGTTTCAGGCTGCTCGATCAATGGCACTTTCTATGGGCCAGGAGTAGCGAATCCGGCCAACAGCTGCCAGGTCTGCTCTCCGGCCACCAGCACCTCTGCCTGGTCAAACGAGCCCAATGGAACAACCTGCGGCTTGGGTGGAGTCTGCTCATCCGGTACTTGCCAGACGCAAGTCGCCGTACCGAATGTAGTAAAAGATACGCTGGCCGCCGCAACGACAGCCATCACAGGCGCCGGTCTTGTGGTCGGCAACATGACCAACGCACCCAGCGCCACGGTCGCATCGGGCGATGTGATCAGCGAAAGTCCAACAGCCGGGACGAAAGTAAATCTCGGCTCATCCGTGAACCTCGTCATCTCTATTGGAGCGACTCCGGCTGCGTTGACCTCTCCTTCCGGAGGCAGTGTGCTTGCGGGCCCCACCGTCACCTTCAACTGGAACGCCCCTTCAGGGGCCACCGGGTACGGGCTACGCCTGGGAACCACCGTGGGCGGCAACAACCTTTGGAGTTCCGGTCCGATCACCACCACCTCGGCCACAGCCAAAGGATTGCCGACCGACGGCTCCACAGTGTTTGCCCGGCTGTACACCAACTATGGCTCCTTTGAGGTGTACAACGACTACACGTTCACCGCGGCGACGCGCTCGGCGCTCACCTCTCCAACGGATACCACGCTCGCCGGCCCCACCGTGACCTTCGACTGGTCCACGGCTCCCGGAGCCACGGGATACGCGCTGCGCTTAGGAAACACCGTGGGCGGCAACAACATCTGGAGCTCCGGCCCGATCACCACCACCTCGGCCACAGCGAAGCAGTTGCCCACCAACGGCGGGACCGTGTATGCCCGTCTCTACACCGCCTACGGATCGACTGAGGTCTACACCGACTACACCTTCACCGCGACAACGCGGGCAGCACTCACTTCCCCCACGGGAGGTTCAGTACTCACCGGCGCCACGGAGACCTTCAACTGGAACACAGCTGCCGGTGCCACCGGCTACGCAATCCGGTTCGGCACCACCGTGGGCGGCAACGACATCTGGAGTTCCGGCCCCATCACCGCGACGATGGCTACAGCCAAACATCTGCCCACCAACGGCACGACCGTCTACGCCCGTCTTTACACCGCATACGGGTCCACCGAGGAGTACACCGACTACACCTTCACGGCCGCCACTGCACCATAGTTTTCTGCCCTTCGCCGCAATGAACCGAGCCCGCGGTTGGCGTCCCTGCCTCCGTGCGCCCGTACAATAAAGCCATGCTTGGTGACCTCAAGCCGCTCTACGCGTACATGCGCCGCTACCGCTGGGGATACCTGTGGGGCAGCCTCTCCTGCATCGGCACCAACGCGGCCGCCGTGCAGTTCCCGCGCGTGCTGGGCTGGGCCGTCGATCGGCTCCAGAAAGAGAGCGCGACGCACCAGGCCATCCTCGGGTTCGCGGGGCTCTTGGTGGCCATCTCGCTGACCAAGGGCGTGTTTCTTTACGCGCAGCGGTGGATATTGATTGGCATCTCCCGCGAAATCGAGTTCGACATCCGCAACGACCTCTTCCGTCATCTTGAGAAGCTCGACACGGGCTTCTACCATCGCTATCGCACCGGCGACGTGATGGCGCGTATGACGAACGACCTGAACGCCGTCCGCATGCTGCTCGGCCCCGCGCTCATGTACAGCGCCAATACGGTCTTTTTCACCGTGTTCGCTCTGTACTTCCTGCTGCACCTCAGCCCGCGGCTCACCCTGGTCGCACTCGCGCCCATGCCGCTGGCCAGCATCCTGGTGCAGTACCTCGGCCATCGCATTCACGACCGCTTCGAGCGCATCCAGGCCAGCTTCTCCGAAATCTCCGCGCAGGCCCAGGAAAACTACTCCGCCGCTCGGCTCATCCGCGCCTTCGCGCGCGAAGAGTCGCAGATCTCGTCTGTTCGAGAAACTCAACCGCCAGTACATCGCCCGCTCCCTGCGCCTGGTGCAACTCATGGGTATGCTCTGGCCCACCCTCGAGTTCATCCTCGGCATCTCGATGATGATCACACTCTTCGCCGGCGGGCATGAAGTGCTCGCTCACCGCATCAGCCCGGGCCAGTTCGTCGAGTTCAGCACATTCATGATTCTGCTCATCTGGCCCATCATTGCGGTGGGCTGGGTCGTCAACCTCTTTCAGCGCGGAACCGCTTCCGTGGTCCGCATCGATGAATTGCTGAAAGCCGAACCTGCCATCGACGATCGCTGCGCAGATCCCTCCATTCGCGCCCGATACCGTGCTCGCTGGCGATATCGAGTTTCGTCACCTGGATTTCAGTTACGGCAACAACCCCGGTGCTGCACGACATCAACCTCAGGATCCCCGCCGGTTCGACGCCTGGCCATCGTCGGACCCACGGGTTCGGGCAAAACCACGCTCGTCAACCTCCTCTCCCGTCTCTACGACGCGCCCGCCGGTTCGCTCCTGATCGATGGCCGCCCGCTGCGCGAATATCCGCTCGCCGTGCTGCGCCGCAACATCGGCATGGTGCCGCAGGAGACCTTCCTGTTCTCCGACACCATTCGCGAAAACTGTGCACTTCGGCGCGCCCGAATGCCACCCCCGAAGAAATGCTCGAAGCTGCCGAGGCCGCACATATCCGCGCCGAGTTCGAAGAATTCCCGCAAGGGTTCGAAACCATGGTCGGCGAGCGTGGCACCACCCTCTCCGGCGGACAGAAGCAGCGCGGCGCCATCGCCCGCGCACTCATCCGCCGACCCGCCATCCTCATCCTCGACGATGCTCTGGCCAGCGTCGACACCTATACCGAAGAACGCATCCTCGGCGGGCTCAGCCGCTATACCGCCAACATCCACCACCATCCTGATCTCGCACCGCGTCTCCACGGTGCAGAACGCCGACCAGATTGCCGTGATCAATCGCGGCACGGATCGTCGAACTCGGCCGCCACAGCGAATTGCTGGCGCGCGACGGCTACTACGCCAGCCTCTATCAGAAGCAGCAATTGGAAGAAGAATTGACGCGTCGCCAGCTAGGGCGCAGGCTCACGCATCCCACTGCGAACCTGCCGCCCGATTCCCCGAACTCCGCGCCCGGCACGCTTCGCGGCATCGTCCGCACGCGCGCCGAACCCGGACGGGCCTCCGGATCGCGCGCCACCTGGCGCCATGCGTCGCGCACGTTGCGCACGCAATCGATGGCATGCTGAAACTTATCAATCGAGGCGGACTGCGAGGCTTGCAGAATCTGGGCAAACACCGCAGCATAAAACTCGGCCAGGGCCTGCGCCGGTCGGCCGCCGGCATCCATGCGCAGCCGCGCCTGCAGATGAATCACGATATCCAGCGCCCGCTTGACCGCAACTCTGCGCCCGGCCTGATCGCCACGCTCGACCGCCGCGCATGCCGCATACAGAAAGCGCAGAATTCCATCGTAGAGCGCAACCACCAGGTCGACAGCAGACGCGCTTTCCAGCGCATGTTCCTGATAACTTCCCATAAGACTGATCTTCCTTACCCGTTGGTGTTCTGGTTGTAGCCGGTGATTGCCGAGTAGAGTTCGTTCACGCCCGCAAGTTCAGTCGGCAATTCCTGCATAATCTCGTTGGCGCTGTTCAGTTCCGCGGTCAGCCGGGCCTGCTGCGTCGAGATGGAACTCTGCTCCCGCGATATGTCCGCGTTCAGTGTCGACTCGATGGTGCTGTTCGATTTCGAAGCCAGCGCGAGAATGCCGGTGCCTGCAGAGGTTCCTGCGTCCGTCAGCGTATTGGAAAACGCGAGTCCCCAGCTGTTGGGATTCTGAAAGAATCCGGCAACGCCGCCGTAATCCGCGTTCAACACTGAATCAAGCGCATTCGCATCGAGGGTGAGCGTGCCGTCGTTGTTCACGCTGATCCCCAGCCCGGTCAGGCTGGAAACATTCGAGGAGTTCGAATAGGTGAGCGTCTGGCGCGTGGTGTTGGTCTGATCGAGAATGTTGGATGAGATATTCAGCGCTCCCGCCGAGCCGACCGTTCCGGAAATCAGCGAGATCGACCAGCTTCCGTTGCTGTTCTCCACCGGCGTCGCAGTCACGCCGAGGTTTGCCCCGTTGATCGCGTCGGCGAGGCCGGCCAGTGTCGCATTCGATTGCGGGACCTCGATCTGCGTAGCAGCCCCGTTGCCCACCTGAATGGTCATGTACCCGGAAAGAACGTCCTCCCTTCGGACCGCCCCCCAGAAGCCCCTCGTCAGCGCTGGCGCCGGTATAGGGATCCGTATCGCCGTAGGAAACCGGCGTGGCGCTGGTAGCGACGAGATTCGAAGTAATCGACGGCATTCCCGCCGAACCTGTCGTGTTGGACTGCACCAGGAGGCTTGAATCGCCATTGCTGGTTACAACGCGCGCCGAGACGCCGATGTTGGCAGCATTGATTGCCGCGGCGAAACCGGAAAGTGTGTTGTCGTTGGAGTTCGCGCTGATCGTGTGCGGCGAGCTGTCGAACAGGCTCGAATCCACCGAAAGAGCGCCTGCCGTTCCCGGCGTGCCCGAGACCAGGGACAGGCTCGAAGATCCATCGCTGTTGGTCACGACCGAGGCCGTCACTCCCATTTCCGCGTTGTTGATTGCGTCTGCAAAACTGGAGAGCGTATTGGTGGAAGAGCTGACGGAGATTGTCTGCGCAGCCGCCGGTGCCCACCTGGATCGACACCGAGCCGGAGAGAGTATCGCCGGCACTGGGAATCGCGCTGAGCGTTCCGCTCGACGTTCCGGTTGAGCCTGCCACCGTGTCCGAGTAGTGCAGGGGAAACCCACCCGACACGGTGATCGAGCCGGAAAGCGTCGTGTTGCGCCCCCCAGGTATGGAGTCGAAGTATCCGCTCGGGCTTTCGCGTGTTGATGCTGCCAAGAATCTGCTGTTGCAGCAGGCTGAGCGTCGGCGAGCCGAAGAGAGGTTCGGGACTTCCGGACGCATCATCGCCCTGCTGCTTCTTCATGGCGCTTACGAGGGCGTTGTAGTCGCTCACAAACGCCTGAACCGAACTCACGACACCCGTATTGTCATTGGCGATGACCACCTGCACCTGTTCTCCGCTTGAAGTGGGCGCCAGCAGCTGGAAGGTCACGCCGGGAATCAGATTGGCGACCGTATTCGATGCGCTGGTGAGGTTCACCCCGTCGACAGTCAGTTGCGCATCGGCCCCGCTGGTGGTCGCGGTGTAGCCCAGAGAATTGCTGGTATCCACAATGGCCGAAGAGACGGTCAGGTTCCCTGCCGAGCCCGCAGTGCTTCGAGACGAGCGAAAGGCTCGATGACCCGTCACTGTTGGTCACGACCGACGCCGTCACTCCCATGCCGGAGGTCTGGTTGATGGCCACCGCGAGGCCCGCGAGGGTGTTGCTTGAGGGGCTCACAGTGACGGTTTGCGCCGTCCCGTTACCCACCTGAATCGAGATCGAACCGGAGAGCGTGTCTGCTGCATTCGTGATCGGTGTCAGCGTTCCTGAGGCATTCGCCTTGGTCGTGGCGGCAACTTTCGGTGAAACTCGAAGGAGTCTTCGCGGCCACAATGGTGTTGGAAGAGATCGTCAGGGTTCCGCCGGTTCCGGAAGTCCCCGAAACCAGGCTCAAGCGCGAACCCGACGCGTCGGTCAGGACACTGGCATTCACTCCCACTCCGGAGCTGTTGATCGCCGCGGCCAGGCCGGAAAGGGTGTCGTCCGAGGAATCAAGCGTGATGGTCTGCGGCGTACCGCTCGCCCCCACCTGCAACGTGATCGATCCGGACAAGGTAGCCGATGCGCTGCTGACCGGCGCGAGATACCCGCTCGATGTCTGCGCCAGCGAAGTCACTTCCACCGTGTGCGTACCCGCAACCGCGGAAGAGGAAGCAGCCGTCAGGTTCAGAACGCCCGTGTCGGAACTGGACCCTTCCTTCTCCGCAAGGATCCCTTGCGCATTGGTCAGGTTGCTCAGGTCGTTCGACAGCGTAGACAAAAGAGTGCCCAGGCTCGAGATTGCCGAGTCCTGGCTTTCCAGAGTACTCAGCTGGTTCTTCCACGGAGTCTCGATGTTCTGGAGGTTCGCCACGATTGCGGAAACGGTCGAGCTGACGTCGAAACCCTGCCCGCTGGTCGGCGATCCGAAACTGAGTCCGACGGTACCCATGGTGGCTCCGAGGAAAGAGAAGCAGAGGTCGGACCAGAATGAGAGGAGGGAGATTAGAAAATCGGGCAAACGCGTCGCGAAGGGCCATCCTTCGCTCTCAACGCTCCTCTTTCCGGCCCTGCATTTAGGAAAGGGCATCCCTGCGGATGCCCTCTCCTCTTGGCTGCCGCGAGCGTTTTCTCTCCGGCAGCCTGCCTGGAGTCACGGCTTACTGCAACAGCTTGGTGACTTCCTGCTGCACGCTGTTGGCCTGGGCAAGAGCCGCGATGCCGGTCTGGCTCAGGATTTCGTACTTCGACATGTTCGAGCTTGCGGTTGCGTAGTCCGTGGCCTGCACGGCGTTTTGTGCAGACGTCACGTTCTCCGATTGGGTGCTGAGCACGGAGCTGACCGCATTCAGCGTGTTGATCTGCGCACCGATGTATCCGTCCTGCGCCGCCACGTCCGTAATCGCCGTGTTGAGCGCTTCTAATGCTCCTTGCGCGTCCGCCTGGTTGCTCAAATCGGTCGCGCTGAGAGACTGCCCGGTCGCGTCGGAGTAGCTGATGGTGGCGACCCCTCCGCCTCCGTTTGCGTCGGCAACCATCCCCGTGTTCGCCACTGCTCCGGAGTTTGTGGTCGAATCGTTCACGCTTCCGGAGATCCCGATGCTGTAGTAGCTCGAAGACGTCGAGTTGGCCGCCTGGGATACGGTGACAGCCCCGTGCACGCCGTCGGTGAGAGAAGTGCCTGTGAACACCATGGCCGAGTTGGGAGAACTGAACGTCAACACATTGGCGTTGGCGCCCGTACCTACCGAGGCCGTGACTCCGTAGCTGCCTTTGTTGATCGCAGCGGCCAACGTAGTCAGCGTGTCGTTGACGCCGGTTGCGATCGTGATGCTTTGCGATCCGATATGGAGAGTGCCGCCGTTCGTGAGCGTATCGCTCGCTCCGTTCAGAGTCAGAGTACCCACCTGGCTGGATTGCGTAGCGCCGGCCGTCGGTACGTCGCTCAAGGACACCGCCGCTGTTACCGCGGGCGTGATGGCTGAGGGCGCCGTGGTGCCGGCCGCAATCGCGGCCGTGCCGGTGCCGCCGGTTGCTGCGGTAAAGCTCAGAGTTTTTCCATCTGAACTGAGAGACGCCGTAACCCCTGTGTGGGCTGTCTGATTGAGGGTGTTGACGTAATTGGCCAGGTTGGAAAGCGTGTCCGTAGAACCGGTCGCACCCAGAGTAATGGGTGTAATCGTTGAACCGTCTGTCGAGGTCAGATTCAGCTTGCCGCTCAGCAGATCGGTCGTGCTGCCAACCACGATTGAACCCATTGCGCCGCCTGCCGGGCTGGTTGCACCGGTGAATACGAAGCTGGCGTCAGTCGTGGCCGCGGCGGTTTGGTCTGTCACGCCTGAACCGGAGACGCTCACCGCGGAGCTCGCCGAGGTGAAAGTGAGTGTGCTTCCGCTGACCGAAGCGGTCACTCCATACCCGGCCTTGTTGATCGTCGCCGCCAAATCGGTGATGTTATCGGTGGAATTTCCGGTGCCAAGAGTGATGGCATTGGTCTTACCGTTGGAACCCACGATGTTGAGGGTGCCGCTGAGTGCGTCCCCGGCGGCATTCACTGTCAGCTTGCCTACGGTGCCTGCTCCATCGGTGTGGTCTGTCCCACTCCCGACGCCGATTCCCTGCGCCGTGATGATGATACCGGTATCGTTGGCGGTGCCCTTTCCATCCACAGACGCCAGAGCGTCCGCGACCGCCGCCGTTCCCGCCTGGGTTGCCGTGCCAAAACTGGCATTCAAGCCCAGGCCCGAATTGTTAATGGCACTGATCAATCCTTGCGCGGTATTGGCGTACGTCGAGTTGGGACCGCCCACGGTGATGGTTGCCTGGGACGCAACCGCCGAGCCATCCGAGGACTTGGTCATGTAGTTGACCACGACGGATGTGCTGCCTGAGCCGTTGAGGGAATCGGTAAGGGCCGCATTCGTGCCGCCCTTCGACAGGTCGATAAACACATTGCTCGAGCCATTGCTGTACGACATCACGCCGGCCGTATCTCCCACGTTCGACGACGACAACGAACGGATATTCAAGCGCGTCGACCGAAGCACCCGCAGTCGAGGAATCGCCGGTATAAATGTTGACGGATTTTCCGAAGACCGATTCATCGTTGTAGGTTGTCGTGGAGCCAATGTTTGAGATTTCCGACAGAATCGACTGATACTCCTGGTTGGCCGCCGTGTCCTGGCTTCCGCTCAGGGTTCCGTTCGAGGCCTCGGTTGCCAGCGTCACCGCCCGGTTCAACAGGCTCGTCACCTGCGCGAGAGCGCCATCCGCGACGTCGAGGAGGCCGACACCTTCGGTCGCATTGGTTTCCGATTGGGTGAGGGCCTGCGAGTTTGCCTTGAGACCATCCACCAGCGAAAGCCCTGCCGCATCGTCTGCTCCGGAGTTGATCTTCGATCCGGACGACAACTGCTGCAGGACCGTGTTCAGACTGTTCGTAGTATTGTTCAGATTGTTTTCCGCATACATCGCGGAAAGATTATTCAGGACGCCCAGGGACATGGGTTTCTCCTTATCGATGCGTGGATTTGCGGCCCCCACGGACGCGCTCCCAATTCTTTTAGCTACCCTGGGCTGCTGCTTCCGGAGCGGGTATGCGCCGCATCTTGCCCCTTCTTCGGCATGGCAGCCGTCAACTTTAGCTCAAGTTACGTCACTGTCTTCTGCAGGGCAATTACCCCAGTTTTGTTGATTCTTTTTAACCTTCGCACCGCGCCGCCGATATTTACCCGTGACGAGGCTTCACGATGATTCAACTCAGCCGTCTCAATGGCAATCCCATCGTTCTCAACAGCGACCTGATCAAGACCGCCGAATCCTCACCCGACACCATGCTGACTCTCATCAACGGCGAGAAGATCATCGTGCGCGAGACCTGCGCGGAGGTCGCAGCGTCCGTGGTAGCCTACCGCGCGCGCCTGCTGGCCGCCGTCGCAGAACATCTTCAGTCCGACCTGGGGCTGGTTCGCGCAGCCTCCATTCTTAGCCTCGACGTCTCCCCCAGCGCCCAGCCCGCAACCCCCCAGAAGCGCGAACCTCTCAGTTGAGTGTCACGAATCAAAACAGGTGCGTTGAGGAGGCTTGATCCATGGACAAATCGAGTTTTGGAGGAGTTTTTCTTGCAGTCGCCGGCATCGTGGCCGGCCTGCTGCTCGACGGCGGCAACCTGCGCCAGATTCTCCAGCCTACTGCTGCATTGATCGTATTCGGCGGAACGCTCGGTGCGGTCCTTTTACAGTTTCCGATCACAACCGTTCTCGAAGCATTCAAGAACCTTGCCAATGTCTTCACCGCACCAACGAAAGCAAGACGACCACTTGATCCCCATGCTCATCTCGTTCGCAAACAAGGCCCGCCGGAATGGCGTGGTCTCGCTCGACAGCGATCTCGAAACCATCGACAATCCTTTCCTGCGTCAGACGGTGATGCTTGCCGTGGACGGCACCGAGCCCGCGGAATTGCGGCGCATCATGCAGGTCAGCCTGGACTCCGCATCCGACCGCGAAGAGCGGCTGCCCGCGGTTTTTGAATCCGCTGCCGGCTTTTCGCCGACCATCGGCATCCTTGGAGCCGTGCTCGGCCTCATTCAGGTCATGCAGCATCTCGACAACATCGACGAAGTTGGCCGCGGAATCGCGGTAGCCTTTGTCGCCACCATCTACGGCATCGGCATCGCCAATCTCTTCTTTCTGCCTTTTGCGGGAAAGATGCGGTTGCGAATCCGCGAGCGCCAGCTATCGCGCGAGATGATACTCGAAGCCGTCACCGCGATCCTCGAGGGCATGAATCCCGCGCATGCTCGAAATCAAGCTGTCTGGATTTCTCGACAGCCCTGCCGGCAGCAAGAAACGCCCGTGCCGCGTGAGACGTCATCCACAACGGACCCGCACCAATCAGGATCGCTGGCTCGTTTCCTATGCCGATTTCATCACTCTGATGTTCGGTTTCTTCGTCGTTCTGTTTGCCTTTGCACGGGCAGATCGCCAAAGGCAGACCGCAATCGTCGCGTCGATCCACTCAGCCTTCAGTCACGTGGAGAAGCCCGCGGCAGCAGCGCGTGTGCGACATGTCGGCGGAGCCCGCACCCTTCGTGTCCACGCCGCCTGGCCGCTTCGCACCGCAAGCTGGCATTCTCGATGCGGACGTGCTCTCTCTCGCGCGGTGTCAGGGAAGAATCTCGTGCAAACGCAGCGCGATTTGAACCAGAATCTCTCAGGTCAACTCGCCAGCCACGCCATTTCCATGTATATGGGCCGCGATGGCCTTGTCATCAGCCTGCGCGAGGCCGGGTTCTTCCCTTCCGGCTCCGCAACCCCCGGCGCCTCGACCCTTCCGATCCTCCGCCAGGTGGCCGCGTCGCTCGCCAGAACCTCTTTCGACCTGCGCATCGAGGGCCACACCGACAATGTGCCCATGCATAGCGCGGAATTCGATTCGAACTGGGAACTCTCGACCGCCAGGGCCACTTGTATCGCCAGGATGGTCCTGAATCTCTCGGGAGTTTCGCCTGACAGGATTTCGGCAGCGGGATACGCCGGCTTTCATCCCATCGCTTCGAACCAGACACCCGAGGGCAGGTCACAGAATCGGCGCGTCGACCTCGTCCTCGTTCCCCGCACGCGGATTGACTTCTCTGCAGCCGAACACGCCAACTGGCGCAGAGTCGCCGACGATTGAATTGTCTCTGCCAGGCAAGAGATCTGCAGCATCGCAGGCGCGCATGAGGCCTGTGAACGATAAAATTCAAGAGCGCCACGCATCAAACCGATCGAATAGAATCTGTTTCATACGGAGACGAGTTCAGGATGCTGCTGGAAGTCTGTATCGATTCGGTTGAGTCAGCGATTGCGGCACAACAGGGCGGCGCCAAACGTGTAGAGCTTTGTTCCGATCTGCTGGAAGGCGGCATCACGCCGAGCGCGGGCTTGATTGCGTCGGTACGCCATCATATTTCCATCGGCCTGAATGTGATGATTCGACCCCGCGGCGGAGATTTTTGCTACTCCGATCTGGAATTTGAAGTCATGGCCGAGGAGATTCAACGCGCACGCGCTCTGGGAGTCGATGGCGTTGTTTTCGGGCTCCTTAACGCGTTGACGGCCGCGTTGACGTCGTTCGCAGCCGCAAGCTTGTCGAGATCGCGCTTCGCCCCTGTCAGTTACTTTTCACCGCGCCATCGACATGACTCCCGATCTCGTTGCCGCTCTCGAAGACGTCATTCGAGACAGGCGCAGCACGCATCCTCACTTCGGGAGGCGTGCCCAGCGTGCCAGCAGCCGTCGATGTGATTACCCGCCTGGTAGAAGCTGCGGGCAAACGCATCCTCATCATGCCGGGCAGCGGTCTCCGCGCTGAAAACATCGCGGCCTTCGCCCTCGCCACGGGCGCCCGCGAATTTCATGCCAGCGCCCGTACTTCCTTCTCCAGTCCCATGCAATTCCGTAAGCCGGGCATGGCCATGGGCGATGTTCCCGACCGCGAGTACAGCCGCTTCGTCGTACGATCCGAAACGGTGCGCGCCTTGGTGCATGCGCTGCGATTCGGCCCGCAAACCGATGGTTGCCGACTGATGAAGTCGTCAGTGCTTCGCTTCATCGATTCCTGACGCTATTCCGCTCCACGAGCGCTTTCTGTCTTGGGATTGCTTTCTGCAGCGGCACTCGTATTGCCTTTCTTCCTGCTTCCGCTGGAGCTAGCCGATGGAGACCAGCAATTCGCGGCACCTGGGTCAATGCAAGCTCGAAAGCGGTCAGGTGATCGAGAACTGCCGCATCGGGTATCGCACCTTCGGCAACTTAATCCGGCACGCGATAATGCTGTGCTGATGCCCACCTGGCTGTATGGCCGGTCTGTCTGACCTTGTCTCCCTCTTCGGCAATCGGCGACACTTCGCCGCATCTTGTCGACACAACGCGGTTCTTTCGGCATCGCCATCGATGCCCTGGGAGACGGAGTTTCGTCGTCGCCCTCGAACAGCAGCACTCAGCACGGAACCCGCTTTCCCGACTTCACGCTCCGCGACATGGTCGCTGCGGAGTACCGTGTCGTCACTGAAGTTCTTGGTCTTCACCATCTCCACGCGGTGCTCGGCCTCTCCATGGGCGGCGAGCAGACGTTCGTGTGGACCGTCATGCATCCGGAGTTCTTCGATCGCGCCATTCCGGTCCTGGGCACACCACGCCTTACGTCCTACGATCTCCAGGTCAAACGCATCATGGTCGAGACCATCCTCGCTGACCCGGCGTATAACAATGGCCATTACGATCAGGAACCGCCATTGAAACTAGCCAACCTCTTCGGTGTTCTTGTTGTCACCAGTCCGGAGTTCCGCAATCAGGCGACTCCCCGCGACAAACTCGATGCGTTCTACGCTCAGGCCGAGTCGCCGCTGTCGATCGACGCAAACGACCGCCTCTGGCAGCTACGCGCCATCATGACGCAGGACGTTATAGGCACGAGCACCATTGCCGAAGTGGCTCGCGCCGCACGCCCGAAGTTCCTTGTGATCGTCAGCGCCGAAGATCACCTCGTGAATCCACAGCCTGCGCTCGACTGGGCCGCTGCAGCTGCATGCTGAGGTCTACGTCTCCCACGGCAGCTGCGCCCACCTGATCATGACCTGCGACGCGGAAGAGGTCTCCAAACGCGTGCGGCACTTTCTCAGCGCCGACATGAACCCGCTGAATTCTGCCGGTTGAATGGACCGCGCAGCCACCCCGATCTCCCTGTGCTTCGCGATGCGTTGATCGTTTTGCCTCAAATCGGTCACTGTATACTGATCGCATTCGAAACGCGACCGCACAAGTGTCAGAAAAGGTAAGCCACACCCATGACCGTCGGGAATCCTGCTGTCCCATCGGCTGAAGCCGCTGCCAAGCGCCGCTACAGCCTTTTTCTTCTGATGGTCGCCGGCCTGGGCGGCCTTCTCTACGGCATCGATGTGGGCATCATCGCGGGCGCGCTTCCCTATTTGGAAGCCACCTCGCACCTTACCGCCGCGCAACTCTCTTCCATTGTTGCGGCGGTTCTTGCTAGGGACCGTCTTCTCCACCCTCTTCGCCGGGCTGCTCGCCGACTGGATGGGGCGCAAACCGCTCATGGTCCTCAGCGGGCGTCACATTCGTCCTCAGCATCCCGGTCATCGCCCTCTCGCAAGGCTACGGGCCCCTGTTTTTCGGCCGCCTGCTGCAAGGCATGAGCGGCGGGCTCATCGGCGTCGTCGTGCCGCTCTACCTGGCGGAGTGCCTCTCCGCGTCCAGCCGCGGAAAAGGCACGGGAATCTTTCAGTGGCTACTTACGCTCGGCCTCGTGACCGCGGCACTCGTCGGCATCTATTACAGCTACCGCGTGCAGGCAGTCTCAATGGCCTCCGACGCTGCCACGCTCTTCGCCTTTAAGGACCAGGCCTGGCGCCGCATCTTCTGGGTCTCGCTGCCGCCGGGTGTGCTCTTCGTCCTCGGCAGCCTCATCGTGGGCGAGTCGCCGCGCTGGCTCTTCCGTCGCGGCGAAAAGGATAAAGCCTACGCCGCCCTGCTTCGTTCGCGCAGCGCGGAGCAGGCAGCCCTCGAGTTGCGCGAGATGGAAGAGACAGCGCTGCTGGCCGAGAAGAATCTCCCCGCCGACAAGCGCGTGCGCGAGACGCTTTTGCAGCGCAAATTCGTCATACCCTTTCTGCTGGCTCTGGTGATCCTCGCCTGCAACACCGCCACCGGCATCAACTCCATCAACGGCTACAACGTCGGCATTCTGCTGCAGAGCGGCCTTTCGGACCTGCAGTCCCACTGGGGTTATGTGCTGTTCACTTGCGTCAACTTCAGCATGACCATGGTCGGGATGATGCTGGTCGATCGCAAAGGGCGCAGGTTTCTGTTCACCGTAGGCACCAGCGGCATCATCGTTTCCCTGGTCGGCGTCGGCATCCTTTTTGTGCGCACTGAGAAGCTCAGCATCGACGCCGGCGCCCAGGTTCAGTCCATGGTGACGCCCAATCAGGAGCTGACGCTCCGCTTCGATCCGGCCGAGGCAAGCACGTTGCTCGCAGCCCAGGGTGCGGCCGGCAACCAGATCGACAGCAATCGCGCCTCGCTGGCCATCATCTACTCGTACGGCGATTACACCGCGGCTACCAGCTTCGTCCGCTCTGACGATACCGCCGGCGCGCCCATTCAAATCACGCGCGACACCGCCGTCCCCGCCAACGCGGTCGAGTCCTTCTTCAAGAATCCCTTCGCCGACCTCAACGCGGCCCGCACCGCGCCGCTCAAGATACGCAAGGCTGTCGTGGGCCAGGTGCCCGACGCTCAACATGGCTGGCTGGTCGCCATCGGCCTTTACTGCTTCATGGCCTTCTACGCCATGGGACCCGGCGTTTGCGTCTGGCTCGCCCTGTCAGAGCTGATGCCCACGCGCATCCGCTCCAACGGCATGAGCATCACGCTGCTCGTCAACCAGCTTGTCTCCACCATCCTCGCTGGAATCTTCCTGCCCTTCGTTTCCAAGTACGGTTATTCGTCCATGTTCTTCCTCTTCGCCTCGTTCACCGTCGTCTACTTCATTACCATCGTCTTCTTCCTGCCGGAAACTAAGGGAAAAACGCTGGAAGAAATCGAAGCGCACTTCGAAGGCACCGCGAAAGCCTGAACGCTTTGCCATTGCAGCGCAATCACCCACTCGGAGAACCATGAGAAAACTCTTTTTCGCATTCGCCTTGCTTGCCGCTCCCTGTTTCGCCGCCGAACCGGTCTCGCTCTTTTACTTGACCAACGGCCCCGATTCGATTCGCGACTTTCTCGCGCATTCGAAGCAAATCGATCTCCTCGTGCCCACCTGGTACGAAGTCGACGAAAACGGCCTTGTCACCGGCGCACCCAATCCCACCGTGCTCAAGAAAGCGCAGGAAGACAAGGTGCCCGTCATGCCGATCATCGCCGCGTTCAACAAGAAGGGCTTTCACACACTGGCGTCCAACCCGAACGCGCAGGGCCTTATGAACGAAGCCCTGATCCGCGAGTGCAAGCTGCACGGCTATACCGGCTTCCAGTTCGACTTCGAAAACATCGACTACCTTGACCGCGACCTGCTTACTGCGCTCGTCAAACTCTCCGCCGACGCACTGCACAAGGCTGGCTTGCAAGCTCACGCATCGCCACCGTGCCCAACGCGCCCGGCTATCCCGGCGCGGGCGGCTTCGCCAAGTGGATCTACACCGACTGGCGCGGCGCCTACGATATCGCGGAGCTCGCGAAATCCGTCGACCTGCTCTGCCTCATGACCTACGACCAGAACACGCGCTGGACCATGCCCGGCCCCGTCGCCGGCTGGGACTGGACCGTCGAGAATCTCAACTACGCGCTCAAGACCGTCCCGCGTGAGAAGCTCTCGCTCGGCATTCCCCTCTACGGCTACCACTGGTACGCGGGGACACCCTCGCATGATGCGGCAACGGGACAGGACAAGCCCAATGCCACTGGCGACTACATCGGCTATGCCAACGCCATGCAGCTCGCCACTGCCTACGACGGCAAAGTGCAGTGGGACGACTACGACCACACCGCCTACGTCTGGTTCTATCGCGATCAGATGCGCGAGTGGATCTTCTTCACCGATCTGCACACCTTTCAGGATCGCTACGAACTGGTGAAGAAGAATGGCCTGCAGGGATTCTGCTCCTGGGTGCTCGGCGAAGAAGACCCGGAGATTTGGAAGGTTCTGCCTCGCCATCAATAGACCGGCAGAAGCACAAAGGACAAGCTCAAATGCGTGCTCTCGGTCGACAATTCGCGGCGCTTCTGTTTGCCCTCGTTGCAACGTGCTCCGGCGCGCAGAACTTTCCCGACATCAAGCCAACGGCGCAGCAAACGGCATGGCAGGATCTCGAATTCGGCGTCATTATTCACTTCTCGACGAACACGTTCCTCGACCGCGAGTGGGGCGACGGCACCGCCGACCCCTCGACCTTCAATCCGACTGCTTTCGATCCCGACCAATGGATGCAAGCCATTCGCGACTCCGGCGCGAAGTATGTTGTGCTCGTCGCCAAGCATCACGATGGGTTCTGCCTCTGGCCCACGGAGCAAACCAGTTACAGCGTCAAATCGAGCCCCTGGAAAGACGGCAAGGGCGATCTCGTCGGCGACGTGGCGCGCGCGGCACGCAAATATGGGCTCAAATTCGGCGTCTATCTATCTCCCTGGGACCGCCACGAACCGAAATACAAAGACTCGGCCGCCTACGACGACTACTACCAGTCCGAACTATCCGAACTTGCCTCAAACTACGGCGACCTCGTCGAATTCTGGCTCGATGGTGCCGGAAGTGCCGGGCACGTTTACAACTTTCCCAAGATCATCGAGACGCTGCGCACGTACCAGCCCAACACCATCGTCTTCGCCGACACAGGGCTGTTCGAATACGGCGATGCGCGCTGGGTCGGGAACGAGAGCGGTCTGGTTTCCTACGAGAACTGGAACGTCATCGACCGTCATGGCTATCTTCGCTGGCGCCCCGTCGAAGCGGATACGCCGTTGCGCAAGGATCATTGGTTCTGGCACCCCAACGATGAAGCCTCGCTGAAAAGCCTCGATGACTTGCTGACCACCTACGAGCAGACCGTCGGACACGGCGCGCAACTGATGCTCGGACTCGCACCCGATCGGCGCGGCCTGCTTCCTGAGTCCGACGTGGCACGACTGAAGGAGTTCGGCGAGGCAGTTCGCAAGCGCTACGGAAACAATCTCGCCTTGAAACACGGCGCGGCCCCCTCCGAAGTAAGCGCCGCGCTCGACGACGATCCCGATACGTTTTGGAGCGCACCAGCAGGTTCTCATCACGCAACGCTGGAGGTTTCTTTTCCAACGCCGATCACATTCGATCGAGCCATCACCATGGAGTGGCTGAACGGCGGGCAGCGCGTTCAAAAGTATTCCATCGACGTCTTCACTGGGAAAGAGTGGAAGACCGTCGCTTCGGCGCAGGCCATTGGCCACAAGAAGATCGATCACTTTGCGGCGGTGCGTGCGAGCCGCGTCCGGCTCAACATTCTTTCCAGTACCGATGCGGCGATGATCCGCGAATTCCAGCTTTACAACATCGAAAGCGCTGAGGAAACGAAATAGCAACTCTTCGCTCTAGCGCAAAGAGTTCGCAGCCATCGATCCCATCCAGACCGCCATCAATCCGAGGCCAAACTTCCAGCAGCGTACAACGCCGCCAGTACGAAATGCGCCATCCTTGATCGACGAGAGCGTCTCCCACTCATAGGTCGAGAATGTGCTGAAGGCGCCGATAAAGCCAACGGCACCAGGAACCTCCATGCAGGACTGATCTCCATATGCCTGCTCAGGAAAGTCAGCGAAACCCGATTGCCGTGCAGGCCACCAAATTAATCAGCAACGTACCCCAATGGAACCGAGTGCCCCAGCGGTTGGCGATGGTTGACCCCAGCCAGTAACGAGTCATGGATCCCAGCGCACCACCCAACCCGATCAGAACGAACTTAACCACGTCCACCTCCCGTGCACCATGCCGGCCGTTCTCCGCTCCAACGCACTCTGACCAGGCGCTTTCGCCTGCCACTGACGCGCATGGCGGAAAGGCGCGATTGCATGCAAGCAACACGAACCTCAATTTCAAATTCGGAGGGAACCAGCCGGGACATGACTCCGCAACAGGCTTCCCTGTCAGGAGTCATCATCTGTCCGGCCTATTGGATGGACAGCGGTTAAGGGTGAACTCCTTCACCACATGGATTTAGTACATACGATCGACCGCAAGTCGTCAAGAGTGAAAACACAAACGCACCCGCGGCGGAGCGATATTCTGATCGGTACCCGCGATCACTGCGCAAAAACGAATTTTTCGCTGCATCACCCTCGGCAAATCCACCATCTGCAATTCGGCAGGGAGGATCCTCAAGGTGCCCCTCAGTCGCAGGCAATTCACCGCAACGCTCGCCATGCTCAGTGTCGGCTCAAATCGCGCGGCTTTGGCATCGGGATCTGCCGAAGCCCGAAGCGCTGCAACTCAAACGCAATGGCTGGATGCCCAACAACGAGCGCCTTCCTGTGCTTCTCTACCGCAATGCCATTCCTGTTGCAGGGGCCGATCCGGCCGCGCTCTTTGAGGCAGCCTTCACGCATAATGGCTGGCCACCGCAATGGCGCGACGGTGTTTACGATTTCCATCATTACCACTCCACCGCACACGAGGTTCTCGGATTTGCTGCAGGCCAGGCGCGTCTGATGCTGGGCGGCGAGAACGGTCACGAAGTCACGGTGCGCGCCGGCGATGTTGCCCTTCTTCCCACCGGGACAGGCCACTGCAAACTCGAAAGCAGTGACAACTTCCTGGTCGTCGGCGCGTATCCTCCGCAACAAAACTGGGACATCTGCCGCCACGCGCCCTCGCCGTCCGATCAGGCCCGCATGGATCATCTTCCCTTTCCCCAGTCTGACCCGGTTTTCGGCAAATCCGGCCCACTCATCAAGCTTTGGCAGCCGGCCTGAACCCGCCCCCTACGCCCCCCTGAGCCGGCTTCACTCAATTCCTTCGAACCACCCCATTTCCGCCAGCCTGCATCCAAGAAAAAGTCGTAATCGCGTCTATTTCTTTCAACGGGGCATTCATGCAAAACCAAACGAGAGCACTGGGGTCGCTCCCTCTGCAAGCTTTATCGACCCGGATTTCGCAGAGCGTTCAACGGCGGCACGTCAACTCCTTCCGATCCCTGGCTCTCGTGGCTTGGTTGCCCTTATGCCTCCTCCTCGCGTCTTGCGGATCTCACTCCGCCTCAGGGGACTTCACCCTTTCAGCTTCGCCCACCACGCTCACCCTCTCCATCGGCAGCAGCGGCCAGCAAATCAGCGTAACCGCCGCGCCCAGCAGCAACTTCAGCGGGTCCGTAACCGTTGCGCTCAGCGGGCTGCCTTCCGGAGTAACGGCAAGCCCGTCCACGCTCACGCTCACGCCGGGGAAGGCACAAAGCATCACACTCACCGCAACCTCCACGGCCAAGGCAGGAACGGGTACGCTCACGCTGACCGGAACCTCAGGGGCACTCAGTCACACCGCTAGCGTGGCTCTCACGCTCACTTCCCTGTCCACTACGCCCGGATTCACTCTCTCCATTAACCCCACCACGTTGAGCTTGACGGCCAGCGCCACAGGATCCGCGATCAGCGTCAATGCAGCCGCGACCGGTGGCTTTACCAGCGCCGTCTCCGTTGCTCTCACCGGACTGCCGACGGGAGTTACCGCAAATCCATCAACCTTGAATCCTGACTCCAGGTACCGCGCAAAGCACAACACTCACCGCATCCTCATCCGCTGCCGCAGGAACATCCACCGTTACGTTCACCGGCACCTCCGGCGCTCTCACCAGTTCGGCTCCGCTCGCGCTCACAGTGCAGGCCGCTACTACCGGCGCAACCATCCCCGACATCACCACTTTCCACGACGACGCCGCTCGCGACGGCCTCAACGCGCAGGAAACAATCCTCACCCCAGCCAACGTCAACTCCTCGCAATTCGGCAAGATCGCCTTCGACACCGCCGACGGCCACGTGGACGCGCAGCCGCTCTACCTGGCAGGCGTCAATGCGGGCGGCTCTGTACGCAATGTTCTCTATGTAGCCACCGAAGGCGACAGCGTTTATGCTTTCGACGCCGATACCGGCGCCCAAATCTGGCACACCTCCGTGCTCGGCTCCGGCGAAACCACCAGCGACGATCACTCCTGCGCCCAGATCTCTCCGCAGATCGGCATCACCGCAACGCCTGTCATCGATCGCCATGCCGGCACCAACGGAACCATCTTCGTTGTCGCCATGTCGAAGGATTCGACCGGCGCCTATCACCAGCGGCTGCATGCGCTCGACATCACCACCGGCGCCGCGATCGGTACGCCTACCGAGATCACAGCGACCTATCCCGGCAGCGGCGACGGCTCCTCGGGTGGCACCCTTACCTTCGCACCCGCCGACTACGCGGAGCGCGCAGCGCTGCTTCTCTCCAATGGCACCATCTACACTTCCTGGACCTCGCATTGCGATGGCTTGCCCTACACCGGCTGGGTCATGGGCTTCAGTGAATCGACACTGGCACAGACACAGGTCCTCAACCTCACCCCCAACGGAAAGCAAGGCTCCATCTGGATGAGCGGCGACGGACCCGCGGCCGACAGCTCCGGCAACATCTACTTTCTCGATGCCAACGGCACCTTCGATACAACCTTGAACTCTGGTGGATTCCCAACGAGCTCCGACTTCGGCAACGCCATGATCAAGCTCTCAACCTCTCCAACGCTCGCCGTCGCCGACTACTTTGAGACCTACAACACGGTCACCGAATCGAGCGAGGACAAGGACTTCGGTTCCGGTGGCGAGATTCTTCTGCCTGCCCAAACCGACCTCGAGCGGCACCGTTCAGTTAGTCGTCGGCGCCGGCAAAGACGGCAACATCTACATTGCGAATGAATCCAACCTGGGCAAATTCACCACCAACACGTCCGACAGCAATATCTATCAGATCGTTACCGGGCGCACTGCCCGGCGGCGTCTGGGGAACGCCTGCATTCTTCAACGGCACGCTTTACTACGGTGCGGCCTACGACACGCTCAAAGCCTTCCCCATGACCAACGCCAAGCTGGCCACGACGCTCTCGAGCCAGACCGCGATCACCTTCGGCTTCCCCGGCACCACGCCAAGCATCTCAGCCAACGGCACGCAGAACGGCATCGTGTGGACATCTGGAAGGCAATACCAGCAACCCCGCGGTCCTTCACGCTTACGATGCCACCAATCTGGCCACGGAGCTCTACAACAGCAATCAGGCCGCCAACGGACGCGACAGCTTTGGCGATGGGAATAAGTTCGTAACGCCACTCATCGTCAACGGCAAGGTGTATGTTGGAACGCCCTCGGGCGTTGCGGTCTTCGGGCTACTTTCCCAGTAACTCCTAAGACCGCCAGGCGCCTAGCAACTGAATCACACCAGGTTGTGACCCACAGCCATTTTGGCCCGAAGTTACCGATTTGGAACGAGGTGATCAAGGTATCTAAAGTCGTATTCCGGCCACCTTTAGGTTGACGTATACTTCCGCTGATTTCCACTCTGGGGAAAACATGCGGACTCCTTCGTTCCTGCGCACCGTCGTCTTGTCGTCTTTTGCTCTTGGTCCGACCGTTGCCTTTTGCCAGTTTCAACAACCCACCGACGAAGAGCTGAAGATGACCAGCGACCCCAAGGCACCGGGCGCTGCCGCCGTCTATCTCTATCGGGAAGAAGAGACGGACGACAAAAACCACTTCTACAGCTTTTACTCGCGCATCAAGGTGCTCGCTGAAAAAGGCAAGGAACTGGCCACGATCCGCGTCCCCTATGAGCACGGCGTTGATACCGTGACAGACATTCAGGGGCGCACCATTCACGCCGACGGCACCGTCATCCCCCTGAGCGCCAAGCCATCCGACCTGATGGAATTCAAAGGCAAGGGATTCCAGGTCAATACAGTCGTCTTTACGCTCCCCAGCGTTGAAGTAGGCAGCGTTCTCGAATACCGCCTGAAGGTCCGCTCGCCCGACTACCGGATCTCTCAGCCGCAGTGGGACATCCAGTCCCCGTACTTCGTTCACAAAGCGCACTACAGCTTTCTCTCCTACCTTGCCCCAGGCCATTACATCAACGACGGCAGCGGTGGATCTTTGAATCGGCTCATGTTCGCATCGCACCTGGGCAACGGCGCTCAGGTCGTTCGCGATGATGCAAAAGGCCTGTACTCCCTCGACCTCACCGACGTTCCTGCCCTTCCTCAGGACGACTGGATGCCGCCCATCAACACCATCCGTTGGCGCGTCGAGTTCTACTACGGCAACGCCGATTCCGCCGCCGAGTTTTGGCGGAATGCCGGCAAAGGCTGGGCGACCCGAACCATCGACTTCACCAAACCTTCCGAGAAATTGAAAGACGCGGTTGCAGGACTCGTTGCGCCCACAGATACCGACGAACAGAAGGCGCGCAAGATCTATGCTGCGGTCCAGAAGCTCGATAACACCAACTTCAGCCGCAAGCTTTCTGAAGCGGAGCGCAAGCAATCGAAGCTGAAAGACATTCACAACGCAGAAGATGTCTGGAAGCAGCAAAGTGGCTCGGCGAACGATATAGCGCTGCTCTACATCGCCTTTGCGCGCGCCGCAGGCTTGAAGGTCTTTGCCGCGCAAGTGGTCGACCGCAACCGCGCCATCTTCGACACCCGCTATCTCTCCACGAGTCAGTTGGACGACTATCTGGCCATCGTCGTTCTCGATGGAAAAGAGGTCTATCTCGATCCTGGGCAAAAAATGTGTCCCTTTGGCAGCCTGCATTGGAAGCACACGGTCGCCTCCGGCTTCCGGCTGACGGAGAAGGATCCCGCCCCCGTCACCACGCCCGCTTCCTCGTACAAGGCCGCCCAGTTGAGCGTGTTGCCGAACTGTCCATCGATCCGGCTGGTGCGCTCACCGGAACCGTGCGCATGATCATGTCAGGACCCGATGCCCTTCACTGGCGTCAGTTGAGTCTCGAAAATGATCCCGATGAAGTGAAGAAGCAATTCAATGAATCGCTCCAGGGCGAGTACCCCGATGGCGTGCAGACCGATTTTGACCACTTCCTCGCTCTCGACGATTCCGCGGCCAATCTAATCGCCATCGTGAACGTAACGGGCAGCCTTGGAACTGCCACGGGCAAGCATGTCTTTCTGCCCGCGCTGTTTTTTGAATCGCACGCCAAACAGCCCTTCGTTGCCGAAGAAAAACGGACAACGCCCGTCGACGTGCACTACCCCAAATTGGTGCAGGATGATGTCACTTATCATCTGCCGCCCGGCTTCACCGTTGACAGCCCGCTTCAGCCGGCGTCTGCATCCTGGCCCGAACATGCCGTCATCAAGATTGCCGGTCAATCCAGCGGAGACACCGTAAAAGTCGCTCGCACGCTGGTCTATAACTTCACTCTTCTGCAGCCCACGGATTATGCGAACCTGCACGACTTCTACCAAAAGGTCGCCACTGCCGACCAACAACAGATCGTGCTCAGCCGCGCGCTGGTTGCCAAAGGCAATTAATTCTCTAAGGACTTAAAAATGGACACCGCGCCGTCACTTCGCACTCCTGCCGCCCGCCTGGTCGCGCTCTCTCTTCTCTTAGGGTCGAGCCTGCCCTGTGCGGCCGGCATCTTCGGTCATTCGCAAGCCGTGCCCCAGTGGGGACTCGACGCGTACAAAACCAAAACCCCGGCCAACGTCGGCGATGCCAATGCTGTGATTCTCTACGACGAGTACCTGGAAACCATTGACGGCAATGGCCGCGCCACCGAACGCGAACGGAAGGCGATCCGTATCCTCAAGCCGCAGGGGCGCAGCAATACATGCTCCGTGGAATTCAGCGAAGGCGAAAAAATCAACTACTTCCGCGTGTGGACCATCGCCGCGGATGAAAAGCAATACATGGCGCAGGACACCGACTTCGGCGAGGCCGGCGATACCTGCGTACCCATCATGCTGTCCACGAACAGGGTACGCGTAGCGCGGCCCCCTGCTGTCGACGTAGGCGCAACCATCCTTTGCGAGTCCGAAGAGCAGATGGAACCGTGGATACAAGAGAAGATCTGGTCCGTCCAGAATGGCATTCCCGTCGTTTTCCAGGCCCTCGAAATCGACCTCCCGCCCGGGCGCGCCCACTCGCAGTCCTGGCACAGCTTCAAACCCGTAGCTCCGGTCGAAGTCAGCCCCAATCATTTGCGCTGGGAACTGAAAGACACTCCGGCTCTGAACCTGCGCGATATCCCCTTGCGCCCGGAGTGGGCTGCGCTCGCAGGCCGCATGTCGGTGCAGTGGGGCGATGCTGCGGTAGACGGAACGGACAACGAATGGCGAGCAATTGGCGCCTGGGTCACTACCCTGGAAGCCGACCGGCCACAACCGACACCGGAGATCACAAGCGAAACGCAGACCCTGCTTGCCGGTTCTCCCGACTTCTACACAAAACTCAGCCGCATCACCGACTACATTCAGAAAAACGTTCGCTACTTCGTGGTCATGCGCGGCATTGGCGGCCTCCAGGCCCATTACGCTGCCGACATCTTTAAAAACAAATTCGGCGACTGCAAAGATAAGACCACGCTGTTGATCGCAATGCTGAAGGTTGCCGGCATCCAGGCCTACTACGTCCCCGTTGACAGTCACCGCGGAATCGTCGATCCCGACGACCCGTCCCTCTACGGCAATCACATGATCACCGCCATCGAGGTTCCCGCCGACGTCCAGGATCCGCGCCTTATGGCAATTGTGAAAGCGAAAGACGGCAAGCGTTATCTCATCTTCGACCCCACCAACGAACGCACACCCGTCGGCAATCTTCCTTCCTACCTTCAAGGCGGATATGGAACGCTCGCTGCCGGCGCATCGAGCCAGATTATCGAGCTCCCTGTCCTAAGCCCAGATGCCAACGGCACCGACCGCAAAGGCCAGTTCACTCTGGCACCGGATGGCACGTTGACCGGCTCTGTGGATGCGCTGCATTCGGGCCCCGACGGCGCAGAATTCCGCATGTTCCTCAAGTACTCCGATGAGAAAGAACGCCGAGAATACTGGGAGGCGCAGATCGGAAAAGATGTACCGGGAGTCACCCTCGACTCATTCCATTTCGTGCAGTCGCCAAGCCTCGCGGCCCCCGCAGAGTTTCACTACGGCATCAAGGTCGGGCAATACGGTCGAAACGCGGGTACACTTCTCCTTGTTCGTCCCCGCGTCGTGGGATCCGATGCGTTGCCCTTCGATAACAAGCCGCGGACGGTCCCCATCGACCTTGGCGCAACAGGTCGCTGGCGCGACTCCTTCGACATCACGCTTCCCGCTGGTTATGCAGTCGACGAGACACCCGATCCCGTCAACATCGACATGGGCTTCGCGGCCTACCACTCCAGCGTGACCGCCAAAAACAATCAGCTTCATTACGAGCGTGAGTATACGGTGAGCCAGGTCGCAATTCCCGCGGACAAAGCCGCCGACCTCCGCAAACTTGAAGGAGCTATCCTCGCCGACGAAAAAGGAACGGCGGTGCTGCGCAAGCAGTAGCCGCAGCCGTTTCGCCGGTGCTGATACATCCTGGACCATCTCAGGATGAGAAGATCAACGTACGGCATCTGTTCGTCAGCCGCACGATCCCCGGCTCATGCGCAAATCCATCCTCGCTCTCACCATCTCTGCCTTCGGCATTGGCACATCGGAATACGTCATCATGGGTTTGCTGCCGAACCTTGCGCAGTCGTTCGCCATCAGCATTCCAAAGGCCGGCGTCATCGTCTCGGCCTATGCGCTCAGCGTCACCTTCGGCTCGCCGCTGCTGGCGCTGGCACTCTCGCGGCAGGAGCGCAAACGCTCGCTCGTCATCCTGATGAGCGTCTTCATCCTCGGCAACATCTGCTGCGCGCTCTCCTCCGGCTTTTACCTGATGCTCGCCGCGCGCATCCTCACCGCGCTCTGCCACGGTGCATTCTTCGGGACAGGCAGCGTTCTCGCGGCCAACATCGTCCCCAAGGAGAAACGTGTTCAGGCAATCACCATGATGTTCAGCGGGCTCACGCTCGCCAACGTCCTCGGTGTTCCCGCCGGAACGGCAATCGGCCATATGTTCGGCTGGCGCGCCACATTTGTCGCCCTTATTCCCGTTGGACTCCTCGCCATGACTGGCTTGCTTCTCTGGGTCCCGCGCCAGGAGACCGAGCCGGTCCATCTCCGCCACGAGTTCTACGCCGTCAAGAATCCCAAAGTCATTCTCGTGCTTTTGCTGTCGACGCTGAGTTCCGTCTCCCTCTTCACCGTCTTCACCTACATCGCGCCGATTCTCTCCACCACCACGCATCTTCCGCCGCGCCAGATCGCATGGTTTCTCACTTTGTTTGGATTGGGCATCACGATCGGCATCCTGATCGGCGGCCGCCTCGGCGACTGGCGTCAGATGACCACCGTTGTCGGGGGTTACTGTCTTGTAGTCGTGATTCTCCTGCTTGATGCCCTCGCCATGCCGCATGCCATTGCCATGGGCACGTGCGTGCTCGTCTGGGGAATGTTCCACTTTGGCGCTTCCGCTCCGCTGCAGGCCCGCATCGTTGAAAAAGCGCGCCGCGCGCCGAACCTCGCCTCCACGCTGAATCAAGGAGCTTTCAATCTGGGCAATGCTATGGGAGCGAGCTTGGGCGGGGCTATGCTCACCGCCGGTTTCGGCTATTCCTCGCTTCCCATCGCTGCCGCCCTTATTGCGGGCGGCATGGTTATCGCTCTGGCGCTCTTCGCAGTCAGGTTAGACGCGTCACACGTCAGCGATCCCGATTTCCTTCCCTGAGCATCGCCCGCTACAAGCTCCCCGCATTCCGTAACATTCCGCCATCGATGAAGTGCGTACTTCCCGTGACATACGATGCCTCATCCGAGGCAAGGTACACCGCAAGCCGCGCTACCTCTTCCGGTTTGCCCCATCGCCTCAGCGGAATCTCGTTGAGGATCTGCTCATTCAGTTTCGGATCTTCTTCGATTTCCTTGTCAATGGGCGTGAAGATCGCGCCGGGGCCGATGTTATTGACCGTGATTTTATGCGGA